>JAPPNP010000022.1 GCA_028873795.1 Chloroflexota bacterium | reverse complement strand
GGGACCAGTGTCCCGGATGACGCCGGGTTACTGGTCGAGTCCCATTAGGGCGGCCGCAAGCCCGGACGCTCGCGCAGCGGCTTTCGCCTGGGGCACACTGGAACCGTCGCCGCCGCGGGAGGAGACGCCATGTCGATAACGGACGCGCAGCGCGAGCACGTCAGGCACGAGTTGCCGCAAGTCGCCGAGATCGTCGACGCGGATTTGCGCGAGAAAGTCGTCGAGGCGTGGGCCGTGGCGCTGGACCGCAGCAGCTTCGACGCCATCGCCGACATTCCGGCGTCCGGCAACCCGGGCATGCCGACGCTCATCAACGGCACCCAGGCCGACCACATTCGCGGCGTGACCCAACTGGCCATATTGATCGGGGACGAGCTGCAGCGGCAGTTTCCCGAGCTTCATGTCGATCGCGACCTGCTGATCGCCGGCGCGCTGTGCCACGACGTGGGTAAGCCGTGGGAGTACGACCCCAAGAACCAGGCGCGCTGGCAGTCGTCACCCCGGAAATCCGGCCGCCCCTCGATCCGCCACCCGGCCTACGGCGTGCACATCTGCCTGACGGTGGGCCTGCCGGAAGAGGTGGCACACATGGCGGGCGCCCATTCCGGCGAGGGCGAGCTTGTCGAGCGCAGCCTCGAAAACACCATCGTCCACCACGCGGACTACGCCTTCTGGCGCGCGGCCGAAGCCGGGGGACTGCTCGAGGACGCGTAAACGCCGGCCCTCATTCGTCACCCCGGCGAAAGCCGGGTCCAGGATCCGGCACTTGCCAGCTGCACCGGAGCCACCGGACTGGATTCCGGCATTCGCCGGAACGACGGATTCAGCGTGACCCACCGCCGGCAGTAACATCGGCTTGACATGAGTGATGGTGTTATGTAAAGTCAACGCCATGGATCGAACGTTGCACGCCGCCTCCGAGCGCTTCCTCGACAGCTTGCGGGCCAAGTCCCCGCGCACGCGGAGCACCTATGCCACCGGTCTGCGCCGCTTCACCTCCTGGGCGCGCGAGGACGCCGGAGCGGACGAAATCACGCTCGACCGGCTGGACGACGGCGCGCTCGAGGGCTTCTATCTGGCGCTGGCCGATGAGCTTGGACCCGAGCGCGAGGCCACTATCGCGACGTACGTCGCCGCTGCCCGCGCGTTCCTGCGCCACTGCCTGCGTGAAGGGTCGCTGACCACGCTCTCCATCGAGCGGGCCGTGGAGCGACTCCACGGCGTGCGGTCGGCGCCGCGCTATCGCACGCCGCGGGTGGACGACGCGCTGGCGATCATTGTTGATTATGTCAAGAACGAGCTACCGGCCCTCATTCCCGCCGACGCCGGCGAGGAGACGCGGCTGCGCTTCGCCCGAGATCGCGCCCTGCTGCAGGTGCTCTACGGCACGGGCATGCGCCGCGCCGAGGTGGCGCGGCTCGATCGCCGCGACGTCGACGACGGCCACGCCCAGCAAGCCCTGATCACCGGCAAGGGTCGGCGCGAGCGCGTAGTCTTCTTCGACGACGACGCCCGCGAGGCGCTGCGCGCGTATCTGGACTTGCGGCGCGACGCCTACGTGCCGCTCTTCATTCGACACCGCGGCGCGCCGCGCGATCCCGGGCGCGGCGGTGAACGGCTCCGGCTATCGCCGCAGTCGGTGTGGAAGATCGTGAAGCGCTACGCGACCGCGGTTGGCGTCACCGCCACAACCCACGGCTTCCGGCACCTCAAGGCCACCTCGCTGCTCAACCGCGGCGCCAATCTCTCGCACGTGCAGGACATCCTGGGGCACGCCTCGCCGGACACGACCAAGCGCATCTACGCCCACTACGAGACGGCGCATCTGCGCGAGGTCTTCGATCGGTTCAGCGCGCCCGTGGACGAGGCCTCGGCACGCGCCCGCCGCCGGCGCCGGTCGCCCGAGGAACTTACTCGCTAAAGACCTCGGCCAACGACGCCAGCGCCGCCGCACGCAGCGCGTCGCCGCTCTGCGGCGTCCAGGCCGCCGGCTGCTGGTACCAGGGATGGGCCGTTTTGGCCTCATATCCGCCGTACGCCGCCACTCGACGGGTGGGCAGATAGCCCCAGTTGCCGTTGCTCCAGCCGGCCACGATGGTTGCCGGCGCCGGTGATCCGGCCCGGATGGCCTGCCCGTCCGCGGCGAACAGCTCCACCGGCGTGGCGACCATGGCCAGATCGCCAATCCTGAGCGCCTGGAGTTCGACCTCTTGCCGTCCGGTCCACGCCGGATCGCGATGCGCCGCCAGCACGCGGTCGGCGTGCTCGACCTCGTAGACCTCGTAGTGTCGGCGCATCGCGTCGCTGTCGGCGGCTGCGACGTTCGCCTCGCCAGCGGCTCGGAGCGCACGGGCCTCCGCCCGGCTCGGCAAATCGGCGTGAGCGAGCGCGGCAGTACGGCTGGCGGCCGCCACCTCGGTGGAAATCGAAGGCCGTGCCGTCTGGAGGGCCCGCACCGCCGTCAGCGCAAGCGCGTTGCCGTGGCCGCGAGCCTCCCCGTAGCCGCGCGCGCGTGGGTCCGTGAAGCGCAGGTTCGCATTGGCTCCGGCCCCGTTGATGAAGAGGCACGGCGCGCCGGTGACCAGCCGCACGCGCCGCCGCAGGTGCCCGGGATAGTCGGCGGAGAAGACGCGCTCACGACTGCTCGTCGGGTGGCACCCGTAGTTCACCAGGGTGACCACGGGCCGACCGTCGCCATCGCGCGCCTGCGCGGCAATGAGAGTGGGGTCGATATCGTCGGGTTCTCCATCGCACGGACCATCCGGGGCCACGGCCCGCGAGCGGCGATTGATCCCCGCGAACGAGGTTCCGAATCCAACGACAATCTCCGCGGGCGATTGCCGCTCCGTGGCGGCCTGAGCGACCTCCACGGTTCTCGACGCCAACTCGCCGAGATAGTTCTCGTCCGGATCGCCCATGGTCGGCAGCACACCGGTTTCCGGTCCCCCGTGCCCGTGGGTGCAGGCGTACATCTGGTGATCGGCCGGAATGCCCGTCGCCGCGCTGACACGAGCGCGAGTCCGCTCGATCCACGCCGGCGTGAGCCCGACTAGGTCGAAGGCCGCCAGCAGCACGGTCGCATTGCCGTCGGTGGCCGCCAACGCATGCAATTCGAGCGAGTCCTGCACCCCAAGCGACGACCCCATGCGCGGACTGAAGCCGGAAAGGTCAACGCCCGCCGGCGGCGTGATATCGCCGCCGGCGACGCCGATCCGGATTCCGCCGGCCGCGGTCATGGGCGCTCGGCTTCGACGCGGTAGCGGTCGTAGCGACCCGCCAAGGCCGCCGGCAGCGTGCCTTCAATCCGCGTCCCGTCTGGCTCATGGGCCTCGCGCAACACCGCGCCGCGACGATGAAACAGGCTCACCAGCTCGCTCTCGGCGTAGGGAATGCGCACCGTCACGTTGACGCTCGACGCGCGCGCCGCCTCGCCGAGTCGATCCCGCAGCTCATCCAATCCCTGCCCGGTGAGGGCGGACACGCGCACGGCGTTCGGAAAGTCTGCCGCGTCCACGTCGGGGGCCAGGTCGCTCTTGTTGAGGGCGGTGATAACCGGACGCGCGCGCACGCCGATTTCGCTGAGCGTGCGTTCCACCTCGCGCACCTGGCGCGGCATGTCGGGCGCCGCCGCGTCCACCACGTGCACCAGAAACTCGGCTTCGAGCACCTCTTCCAGCGTGGCGCGAAAGGCATCCACGAGCCGCGGCGGCAGACGCTGAATGAAGCCGACGGTATCCGTGAGCAAGAGTTCCCCGCCCTGCGGCAGGTCCAGTCGCCGGGTGGTCGGATCGAGCGTGGCGAAGAGCCGGTTTTCGGTTAGCACCGAGGCATGGGTGAGCGCATTCAGCAGCGAGCTCTTGCCGGCATTGGTGTAGCCCACCAGGGCGGCGACTTCGAGGCCGGCGTCACGGCGTCGGCGACGGCGGCTGCCGCGCTGCTCGCGCACGCGCTTCAGCCGGGCGTCGATATCGCGGATGTGGTCGCGATAGAGCCGCCGGTCGGTCTCGATTTGCGTCTCGCCCGGACCGCGGAAGGGCCCGATTCCACCCCGCTGCCGGGAGAATTCGACCCATAGCTCCGACAAGCGGGGCAGCAAGTATTCGAGCTGCGCCCGCTCCACTTGCAGCCGGCCTTCGGCGGTCTGTGCGCGGGCGGCGAAGATGTCGAGGATCACGCCGGTGCGGTCGAGCACTTTGCCCTCGAAGGCGCGCTCGATGTTTCGCTGCTGGCGCGGCAGTAGCTCGGCGTCGATCACCAGCACATTCGCTCCGGCGGCGCGGCTGGCGTCGATGGACTCCCGGAGCTGGCCTTGACCAATCAGCGTGGCGGGATTGGGCTCGCGGATTCTGACGCAGCGGCGTCCGGCAACCGTTGCGCCTGCCGTGTCCACCAGTCGGGCCAGCTCATCAATCGAAGATTCGGCCGGCCAGTCGCCTAGTGACGCCAGTCCGTCAATGCCGACGAGGAAGGCCCGCTCGCGAGCCTGGAGCGGGCCGTTCTCAGAAGCTGAGCGCGGCGATTCGATCCAGAGCCTCCTGCAGGCGGTCGTCGGGCGTGGTGAGGGAGATGCGGAAATAGCCCTCCCCGCCGGCGCCGAATCCAACGCCCGGCGTGACGATGACCCCGGCCGATTCAATGAGCTGGTGCGCGAAGTCGACCGACGTCATGCCCTCGGGCACCGGCGACCAGAGATACAGACTCGCCTTGGGCGTCTCGGGCTGGAGCCCCGAGGCGCGCAGGGCGTCGAGCACGAGGTCCCGCCGGCGTTGCAGGTGTGCATTACGGCTGTCGATCCAGCGCTGCGAGACGTCCAGCGCGGCGATTCCCGCCAGCTGGACCGCCTGGAAGATGCCCGAATCCACATTCGTCTTGACCCGCCCCAGCGCTTCGACCACCTCGGCGTTGCCGACCATCCAGCCGATGCGCCAGCCGGTCATGTTGTAGGTCTTCGAGAGTGAGTGGAACTCGACCGCCACGTCGCTCGCGCCCGGCACTTCGAGAATGCTGCGGCAGCGCGTGCCGTCGTAGGTGACCTCGGAGTACGCCGCGTCCTGGGCCAGAACCAGCCCGTGGCGGCGGGCGAAGGCCACCGCCTCCTCGAAGAACTCGAAGGGCGCGATGGCCGCCGTGGGATTGCTGGGATAGCACAGCCACATCAGCTGGGCCGCCTCCAACGCGTCCGACGGGATGGCTTCGAGGTCGGGCAACCAGCCGTTTTCGGCGGTGAGCGGGACCATGTGCGAGCGTCCGCCGGCCAGCATCGTGCCGATGGCGTAGACCGGGTAGCCGGGATCGGTCATCAGCACCGTGTCGCCGGGGTTGATCAGCGCCAGCGGCAGGTGCGCGATGCCCTCCTTGGATCCGATCAGCGGCACGACCTCGGTGGCGGGGTCGAGGCTGACGTCGAACCGGCGCGCGTACCAATCCGCGATGGCGGCGCGGAGCTCGTCCAGGCCGTAGTACTCGGGATAGCGGTGATTGGCCGGGTCGCGCACCGCTCGCTCGAGCTCCGCCACGATCGGCGACGGCGTCGGCAGGTCCGGGTCGCCAATGCCGAGGCTGATGACGTCCACGCCCTCGGCGCGCTTGGCGTCGCGCAGCTTGTCGAGCTCCGCGAAGAGATACGGCGGCAGGGCCGAGATGCGGTCGGCGAATTGAATCTGTGATGCGGACACTAGGCGTCACCCAACGGCGTGGGAAGCGGCGCCATTATGCGGGCCACTCGCCGGTGAACACCGTCGCCGCGGGGCCCTGCATGGTCACTTCATTGCCGTCGCCGTCCCAGGTCACGTGCAGCCGTCCGCCGGGCATGTCGAGGGCGACGTTGCCGGGCGCCACGCGCCCCGCGGCAATTGCTGCGGCGGCCGTTGCGGCCGCGCCGGTGCCACAGGCGAGGGTGAGGCCGGCGCCACGCTCCCAGACCCTGACCCGCAGCTCACCTGGGGCCGTCACGTCGACGATCTCGAAATTCGTCCGCTCCGGAAACGTGGGGTGGTGCTCGACCAGCGGGCCGATGGTGGCGAGGGGAAACGCGTCCACGTCGTCGTCGATAAAGGCCACGGCGTGCGGATTGCCCACCGAGACGCCCGTGATCTCGATGGCGTGTCCGTTGACGTGCAACGTCGTCATGTTTGGCGTGGAGTCGCCGGGCGCCATCGGCAGCGAGGCCGGGTCGAATGACGGCACGCCCATACCGGTGGTGACGCGGAGCCGGCCGTTCGCTTCCGCGGCCTCGACCCAACGCGGACCGCCGAGCGTCTCGATGACTTCACGCTGATTGCCCAACTCGCCGCGCTCGTAGAGCCACTTGGCGAAGCAGCGGATGCCGTTGCCGCACATTTCGGCACGCGAGCCGTCCGCGTTCCAGATTTCCATGGCGAAGCGAGAATCCTGGCCGTGGCGAACGACGAGCACCTGGTCGCAGCCCACGCCGAAGCGCCGATCGGCAAGCTCGGCAGCCAACGGACCAAGGTCCGCGGGCAGCGCCTCGCGACCGTCGAGCAGCACGAAGTCGTTGCCGGCTCCGTGCATCTTGGTGAATGCCAGACTCACGTCAGGGCTATCCCGTTCAATGCATGCCGCGCAACTGCGCGGCCAGCGACTCCACGATTGTCGCTGAAGAACGCCAGTGTACGGAAAGCTGATGCCGGAACCAGGTGCGCTGGCGGCGCGCATATTGGCGCGTGCGGCTGACGGTGCGCCGTTGCGCCTCGTCGAGCGTGAGGCTTCCGGCGAGCACCGCGGCCGCTTCCCCGTAGCCCACGCCCGTGAGCGCCGGCGACTCGGGCGGCAGGCCGCGGTCCAGCAGGGCTCGCGTCTCCTCGAGCAGACCGCCGGCATACATGTCGCGCACGCGACGTTCGATGCGGGTGGCCAGGACGTCCGCTGGGACGTCGATGGCGAAAATCGCGCTGGACGGCACCGGCCGCGAATCTTCCGCCGACCCGCCGCCTTCGGCGACTTCGATCGCCCGGATCAGACGGCGCGGGTTGGCGCGGTCGACGGAGGCGGCACGCTTGGGATCCGCGCGCTCCAATCGCGCCGCCAGGCCGGCCACGCCTTCGCGGTCCTGTAACGCTTCGAGGTCCCGTCGCAACGTGGCGTCCGGCGGCACTTCCGCCAGCAAGGCGGCCTCGACGAGCGCCTTGATGTAGAAGCCCGTGCCGCCGACGACCAGGGGCAGACGCCCGCGGCGGCGGATGTCGTCGAGTGCGCGACGCGCGTCCTGCACGAATCGGTGGGCGCTATAGGTCTCGTGCGGATCCATGATGTCAATCAGGTGGTGCGGCAGCCGAGCGCGCTCGGCTGCCGTGGGCTTGGCCGTGCCGACATCCATGCCGCGATAGACCTGGCGCGAGTCCGCCGAGATGACCTCGATCGGCAGGTCGTCAACCAGCGCCAGAGCCGCCTCCGTCTTGCCCGACGCCGTCGGTCCCGTCAGCACCACCAGCAACTCGGTCACCTTTCGCATAGCCCGGCTCGTCGGGCCCCCGCGTTACCATGCATGACGCACCTCTGCCGGCCGCTGGGACAACCGCCTCCGGTGTCTGATTCGCCAACCGTCGACGGCCCCGCGCCGGGGCCGCCATACAGCCATCTGCAGGCCGTGCTCGATGCCGGCCACTTTGCGGTCACCTGCGAGCTTGGGCCGCCCAAGGGACCGGATGCGGCGGACGTCCGGGCCAAGGCGGAGATCCTGCGTGGATTCGTGGACGCCGCCAGCTGCACCGACAACCAGGGCGCGGCGCTCAAGATGTCGCACTGGGGCGCGGCGCTGCTCTGCCGCGAGGGTGGCGTGGAACCGATCATGCAGCTCTCATGTCGCGATCGGAACCGGCTGGGCATTCAATCGGATGTCATTGCGGCACAGGCGTTTGGCATTCGGAATTTTATGTCAATCAGCGGGGACTCGTTGGTCCTCGGCGATCATCCTATGGCCAAGCCGGTCTTCGATCTGCAGGGCGTCCAGCTCGTGCGCCTGCTGCAACGCCTCCGTGACGAGAACCGCAATGCCGCGGGCGACCCGATCGAGGGCGACTTCCGCCTCTTCATCGGGGGCGCGGCCAATCCCTTCGCGCCCCCCTATGGATTCCGCCCGCTGCGCATGGTCAAGAAGGCCGCCGCGGGACAGCAGTTCGCGCTGACCCAGATGATCTTCAACGTCGAACGCTTCGCGGAGTGGATGTCACACGTACGTGACGAGGGCATTCATGAACAAGTTCACATACTTGCCGGCGTCGGGCCGCTAAAGTCGGCCCGCATGGCCGAGTTCATGAAATTCAAAGTCGCGGGGATGGAAGTGCCGGACGCCGTGATGCAGCGCATGCGGGGCGCCCGCAAGCCGCGCACCGAAGGCATCCGCATCTGCCTCGAAATCATCGAGCAAGTGCGTGAGATCGAGGGCGTGCACGGCGTGCACGTGATGGCCATCGACTGGGAGAAGGCCGTGCCCCGCATCGTCAAGGCCGCCGGCCTCGAGTTGCCCCGTCCGACGCCCGTGCCCGCGCTCGCCCCTACCGTCGCGGCAAGCGCGGCCGGCGCCACGGCATAGCGTGGCGGAAGGCGGCGCAGGCGCGACGATCGAGGAATTCGCCGCGGCGCTGGCCTCCGACTCGCCCACGCCCGGCGGCGGCAGCGCGGCGGCGGCGGCCGTGGCGCTGGGCGCGGCGCTCGTGGCCATGAGCGGCCGGCTCACGCTAGCTCGAAAGCGCTATCGGTCCGTCCATGCCGAGATGCGGCAGATCGTGGCTCGGGCGGACGCCATTCGTTCCGAGGCACTGGCGCTCATCGAGGCGGACGCGGAGGTCTACGCCGAATTGCTGGCGGCCTACCGACTACCACGGGCGCCAGGCGCCGCGCGAGCCGAGGCGATCAGTGCGGCCGCCTTGGCCGCAAGCCGTGTCCCCGCACTTGTGGGCGACCTGGCGCTAGAAGTGATCGACTTGGCCCACACTGCGGTAACCAAGGCCAATCCTCACGTGCGAAGCGACGCCGCGGCGGGTGCGGCATTGGCGCGCGGCGCCCTGCGCATCTGTGAGATGAACATCGCCGCAAATATCGGCTCGGTCGCCGACGCTGGGGCGCGCATCAAGCTGGAGCACAACTGCGAACGCTTTCGCGACGGACTGGCGCGAGCCGACGCGGCCGCCGACGGCGTCCTGGCGGAGCTGCGGTCGTGACGTCGCTGACGGGCCGGGAGCCGGCCCGGGCGCTGCGGGCGTCGCTTGCCGCGGAGCTCACGCAGTTCGCCAAGATTCCCGCTCTGACCTTCGTTCGGTGCGCGAGCCATCCAGCCGGGGCCGCCTATGCCCGACAAGTCTCGCGGGGCGCTCGCCGAGTTGGCGTGCCAGTCGCCGAACAGCTGCTCGACGAGGCATCGACGACCGCAGAGGCCATCGGGCTGGTCGAGCGGCTCGCGGCGGATGAGCAGGTCGAGGGAATCATCGTGGCGCTGCCCCTGCCGTCGCCAGTGGACACCGCGTCCGTCGTCGCCGCGGTTCCGCCCTCGAAGGACGTGGACCGAATCACTCGCGCCGCGATCGGCGCGGTGCTGGCGGGCGCATCCAAGCTGGCGCCGGGCGTGGCGACGGCGGTGCTGCGTCTGTTGGACTACTACAAGGTCCCGCTGGCCGGGCGTCCGGTGGCGGTGGTGGGCCGCAGCCGCGGTGTCGGAAAACCGGTGGCCTTGATGCTGGTGGAACGCGACGCGACCGTGACCCTCTGCCACTCGCGCACCCGAGACCTGGCCGCCGTCACCTCGCAAGCGGACGTGCTGGTCTCATGCGTGGGACATCCCGGGCTGATCACGCGCGACCACGTGAAGCCGGGCGCCGTGGTCATCGACGTGGGCGCCACGTACACGGCCGCCGGTCTGCAGGGCGACGTGGACGCGGATGGTGTGGCCGAAGTCGCCTCGGCCTATTCGCCCGTCCCCGGCGGCGTCGGGCCGCTCACCGTCTACTGCCTGCTGGAAAACCTGCTCCACCTGGCCCGGGAGGCCCAGGGCGGGTAGCCAAGCACTGGCCGAGGGTCTCGTGAACGACTGGGCTACGATCCGCAGGTCAGCTTCCCGTGCGCGCGGGACATAAGGGCAAGGCTCGAACCGCTCATGAACATCGTGCTGGTGATCTTCGACACGCTGCGCAAGGACCACCTCGGCGCCTATGGCAACGAGTGGATCTCCACGCCGCACCTGGACGCCTTTGCCCGCGAGTCGGTGCGATTCACGCGGGCCTACCCGGAGTCGCTGCCGACGCTGCCGTTTCGCCGCGCCGTGCACACGGGCCTGCGAACCTATCCATTTCACGGGCACCGCAACTTGAAGGGCGACTTCACCGGCGCGCCTGGCTGGGGACCCATTCCGGAGGAACAGGACACGGTGGCCGAGCGGCTGCGCGAGGTGGGCTATCGCACGGCGCTGCTCACCGATTGCTATCACCAGTTCAAGCCGTCCAAGAACTTTCACCGCGGGTTCGACGAGTGGGACTGGGTTCGCGGGCAGGAAACCGACCGATTTCGCTCCGGGCCGGCGCTTCCGCCGGGCGCCATCCGGCATCACGTCCCCGAGCGGTTCCCGCCGGTGCACCAGCGCACCGAGTTCTTCCGGCAGTACTTGCTGAACAACCAGTTTCGCCAGGACGAAGCCGACTACTACCCGGCGCGACTCTTCCGCAGCGCCAGCCGCTGGATCTACGAGAACCAGGACGCCGAGCGTTTCTTCCTGGTGGTGGACTCATTCGACCCGCACGAGCCGTGGGAGCCGCCGGTGCACTACCGGCGCATGTACGACCCGGTCGACGACGACACCGCGGACATCATCCAGTCGCTCTATGCGCCGCACGACGGCGTGTATACGGCCCGCGAGTTGGAACGCTGTCAGGCGAACTACGCCGGGGAAGTGACCCTGTGCGACCGGTGGTTCGGGCACTTCTTCGAGGCGCTGACGCTGAGCGGACGCCTGGACGACACGCTGGTGATTGTGGTTTCCGATCACGGGCACAACCTGGGGTTCGATCCCGGCGACAAGGGGCTGGTCAGCAAGCAGGGACACCCCCTGACCCGCGCCGTGGCCGACCTGGCGCTGCTCATTCGGTCGCCGGATGGCACGGGGCGCGGCGCGACCCGCGACGACCTCGTGATGAATACGGATGTGGCGGCGACGATCCTGGCCGCCGGCGGTCTGGAGCCCGAGGTTGACGGAGCGGACCTGGGGCCCTTGCTCTCGGGCAACGGGTCGTCCTCGCGGAGCCATGCGACGGTTGCCTGGGGTCCGCTGGTGACCGTGATCGACGACACCTGGTGGTGCAACGCCACGATTTGGGGCGAGGAGCCGCTGCTGTATCGGGTGCAGGACGATCCGGACCTCACCACCAACCTGGCGGAGCAGCACCCGGACGTCGTGGAGCGACTGATCGGATTGGCGATCGAGGACGCCGGCGGCCAGATCCCGGCACACTTCGCCGAGTTCCACGGGCAGCCGGGATGCACGCCCTATGTGTCGCGGTCGCAGCTCGGCGTTCGGACGGAGCGGTTTTAGGCGGGAGTCGTCCGGCGTGGATCTAGCGAGTCTTGTGGTCTCGGCTCCGGACTGAGGACTCTGGTCTCTGGCGCTACCTTCGTGTCATTCCGAACGGAGGTGAGGAATCCAAAGGCGTTGTGACTCCTCCCCTGCTCCTTAGATTCCTCGCTGCGCTCGGAATGACAGGAGAGGGGCTCGGAGTGGCCGCCGGAGTGCTGGTCACACCCGCGGCCTCATTCCGCGGCGTACTGGGCCGGCGAATAGTCCAGCGTGGCGCCGCCGTCCACGACCAGCGCGTGGCCGGTGACGAACGACGCGTCCTCGCTGGCGAGAAAGAGCGCCGCGCGTCCAATCTCTTCGGCTCGCGCCATGCGGCCCAGCGGGTGCAGCGCGTCCACGGTCTGCGCTGCCGCCGCCGGATCGTCGAGGGTGTTGGCCCATTCCCACAGCAGCGGCGTGTCGACGCCGGCGGGGCAGATGCAGTTCACCCGCACCCCTTGCGGCGCGAGCTCGACCGCCAAGGCCTTGGTGAAGCCGACCTGGCCGGCCTTGGACGCCGCGTAGGCCGCCGCCAGCGTCTGCCCCACGACCCCGGCCAACGACGCCGTGTTGATGATGTTGCCCTTGGTCCGGCGTAGATGCGGCACGGCGAACTTGCTGCCGAGATAGGTGCTGGTGAGGTTGAGCGTCAGCTGCGACTCGAAAAGCTCGAGGGAGGTCTCGTCGATCGACGTGGCCGGCGGGTGCCAGCCGGCGTTGTTGACCATCACGTCCAGCCGGCCATGCGCCGCGACGGTGCGCTCGACGGTCCGCTCGATGTCGGCGGGCACGCGCACGTCGGTGGCTTGGAACTCCGCCAACCCGCCGGCCGCCTCGATTTCGGACACAGTTTGCCCGGCGGTGTCCGCGTCAATGTCGGCAATGACCACGCGGCAGCCCTCGCCGGCAAGCGTCGTCGCGATGCCTCGTCCGATGCCCTTGGCGCCGCCGGTCACGATTGCCACCTTGTCGGCTAGTCGCATGTCGAACTCCCACGCTGGTTGTCTTTCGGGGTCTGACGACGATGCTACGCGACCAGTGCGTGCCGTGGTGCGGGCTAGCCCCGTCCGAACTGCCGATCGAGCAGGTCCCGCGTGAGCAGGATCATGGTGGGACGGCCGTGCGGGCAGGTGAGGCCGAGGTCGCAGCGCTCCAATCCCTCGACGACCGCCTGCATCTCGTCGAGGGTGAGCTGGTCGCCGGCCTTCACCGCCGCGTGGCAGGCCGCGGTCCAGCGCAGCTGCTCGGTGACGACGCGTCGGCCGGTGGGCGCCTCGCGCGTCTCGTCGACCACGGCCGAGAGGTAGGCCGCCGCATCGATTGGGCGGCCAGTCGCCGGCACGCGGCGCACCAGCCACGCGTTCGCGCCGAACGGCTCCACCTCGACGCCCAGCGCCGCCAGGTCCGGCAGGTGATCGCCGACCCACTCCGACGCCGCAGCCGACAGGGTGACCGGCGCCGGGTCGAGCAAGGCCTGGCTGGCGCCGTTGCCGCTTTCACCCAACTGGTTGTAGAGGATGCGCTCGTGGGCGGCGTGCTGGTCGATCAGGTAAATGCCGGAGGGGCCGACGGCCACGATGTACATCTGATCGATTTGCCCCAGCGCCCGTGGGACCGGCGAACGAAGCTGTCCGCCACCGTTGGGTTCCGATTCGGGCGGCGCTGGCGCGGCCGGCTCGCCAGGCAGACTTTGCGGCGCCGGCGGCGACTGTCCATCCCAGGGCATGGCGCTGGTCGGGAGATAGAACTGGTCCAAGATCGGCTCGTCTACCCGCGCGGGCGTCACCGCGCCGCCGGCGGTCAAGGCGCGGCGCACCGTAGCGGAAACGCGGCTAAAGACCTCGCCGCCCCGGCGGAACCGCACCTCGGCCTTGGCCGGGTGCACGTTGACGTCCACGTCCTCCGGCGGAATCTCCAGGCGGAGAACCACGACTGGGTAGCGCCGACTCGGCAGCAACCCTTGATAGGCATCGCTGATGGCGCCGGCCAGCAGCCGGTCGCCCACCCAGCGGCCGTTAACGAAAAGCGAGATGTCGCGGCGGTTGCTGCGCTGGACGTGCGGCTGCGAGACGAATCCGTCGATGCCGAGCGTCTCGCCTGGCGGCAGCTTGATCAGCTCCGTGACCACGGCTTGGCCATGGACTGCCACCAGCGTGGCGCGCAGGTCGCCGGTACCCGGCGTGCGCAGCCGCTCGCGTTCGCCGTCGAGCAAGCGAAAGGCGACGGACGGGTGCCCAATGGCGGCGTGCGTCACCGCGTCCATCACGTGGCCCAGCTCCGTGCGCTCGGCTTTCAAGAATTGGCGCCGCGCCGGAATCGACCGGAACAACGCCCGCACCGTGACCTGCGTCCCGACCGGCCCGGCGTGAGGCGTCGAGTCGACGATCGCATCGTCGCGGGCCGTCACCCGGTGCCCGGGAGTTCCGGCGTCAGTCACCGAGGCGATGGTCAACTCGGCCATGGCGGCGATGCTGGCGAGCGCTTCACCGCGGAATCCCAGCGTGCGAATGCGCGCCAGGTCGTCCACCGTGCGCAGCTTGCTGGTGCTGTGACGTTGCACCGCGAGCTCCAGTTGGTCCGGCGCGATGCCGTGGCCGTCGTCGGTGACCTGGATCAAGCTCAGTCCGCCCTCACTCACTTCCACCGTTACCCGGCGGGCGCCGGCGTCGATGGCGTTCTCGACCAGCTCCTTCACCACCGACGCGGGACGCTCTATCACCTCGCCGGCGGCGATCTTGCTCGCGATTTCGGGTGACAGGCGGCGAATGCTCATGCGTCGGCCTCGTTGCGCAGCTCGTAGAGCAGGCTCAGCGCGTCCAGCGGGCTCAGCTGCTCGGGGTCCAACTCGCGCAACCGCTTGACGACGGGATGCTCTTCGGGCGTCAGCAGCGTGAGCTGGACGCTTGGGGCCGCCTTGCCGCCGGCCGCCAGCCGCTCGAGCTCGACCAGGATTTCGCGCGCGCGCCGGATCACCGGAGGCGGCAAGCCCGCCAGCTGGGCCACCTGCACGCCGTAGCTGCGGTCCGCCGGCCCGTCCACGATGCGACGCAAGAACAGGACGCGCTCGCCCTGCTCGGCGACGGCCACGTTGGCGTTGTGCACGCGGGGCAGCATCTCGGCAACCGCGGTCAGCTCGTGGTAGTGCGTGGCGAAGATCGTCTTGGCACGCAGCCGCGGGTGATGGTGCAGGTGCTCGACGACCGCCTGAGCGACGGAGATTCCGTCGTAGGTGCTCGTCCCGCGACCGATTTCGTCCAGGATCAGCAGGCTGCGGGGCGTCGCCTGGGCCAGGATGGCGGCCAGCTCCAGCATCTCCACCATGAAGGTGCTGGCGCCGGCCGCGAGATCGTCGCGGGCGCCGGCGCGCGTGAAGATGCGGTCCACCAGGCTGATCTCGGCGCGTTCGGCGGGCACGTAGCTGCCGATCTGCGCCAGCAGCACGATCAGCGCCGTTTGGCGCAAATAGGTGGACTTGCCGGCCATGTTGGGCCCGGTGAGCACCAGGATCTGCCGATCATCGGGATCGAGCCGCGTGTCGTTCGGCACGAACGGTTCGGTCTGGCTGGCCTCGACGACCGGATGCCGACCGGCCTCGATTTCGATGCGGCCTTCATTGGTGAGCAGTGGTCGCACGTAGCCCTGGAGCACGGCCACCTCGGCCAGTGACGCGGCGACGTCCAGCGCGGCGATCGCCGCCGACGATCCGAGCATGGCGGGCGCCCAGGCCGCGAGACGCTCCACGACCTCCTCGAATAGCAGGGTTTCCAGGGCCTCGATTTGCTCCTGGGCGTTGAGGACCTCCGCCTCGCGCTCCTTCAACTCCGGAATCACATAGCGCTCGGCATTGGCGAGCGTCTGCCGG
This sequence comes from Chloroflexota bacterium, assembly GCA_028873795.1. Taxonomy (GTDB): domain Bacteria; phylum Chloroflexota; class UBA11872; order UBA11872; family UBA11872; genus JAJECS01. Next base: position 105,877 of record JAPPNP010000022.1, on the reverse strand, counting down.
CGCTCGTAGTGGTCCGGCACGCGGTCCGCGTAGGCACGGCCGAGCTCGATGTAGTAGCCGAACACGCGATTGAATCGAACCTTGAGCGACTTGATGCCCAGGCGCTCGCGCTCTTGGGTTTCCAGCGCGGCGATCCAGGCCTTGGCCGAGCCGGCGCCGGCGACCAACCGGTCCAGCTCGTCGCTGTAGCCGGCGCGGATGGTGCGGTCGCCGTCGTCGATGGCTCGCGCGATCAGATCCTGGGCCTCTTCGCAGGTGTCGATGCGGTCGCGGGGGCCGGCGAGCGCCCCGGTGGCTCCGTCGAGCGTCCGGCGAACCAGGGCGAGACCCTCGAGCGCGGTCGCGACACGGCGAACGTCGTTGACGGCGGCGGTGCGCCGCAGCACGCGGTTGGCCAGCCGCTCCAGGTCGCCGACGGATTTCAGGACGTCATGCAGCTCCGCCCGGCGGTCGGAGGCGTCGACCAGCGCCTCCACCAGATCCAAGCGCCGCTCGATGACGTCGCGCTCGAGCGAGGGACGCGCCAGGTGCCGTCGCAGGCGCCGGGCGCCCATTGGCGTGCGCGTGTGATCGAGCACGCCGAGCACGCTGTGGTCGCGACGGGAGGCGCGGCCGCCGGATTCGAGCTCCAGGTTCGCTCGCGTGGCGGGGTCGAGCTCCATATAGGTCGACACGCGGTAGACATGCAGGCCGGCGAGCACGTGCAGCGCGTTTGCGTCCGTCTCGGCGACGTAGGCCAACAGCGCGCCGGCGGCGCGCGACGCCTGCGGGCGGTCGGCGAGTCCCAGGCCGTCCAGGTCCTGCACCGTGAATTGTCGCCGCAGCGCCTCCTCCGCCGTGCCGGGATCGGCCATCCAGTCGGCGCCGGTTACCGCGCCCGGCAGGTCGATGTCGCCGAAGGCTAGCGTCTCGCGCGGCGACACCCGGCTCAGCTCCGGCCCCAGCTGGTCGTGGCGCACCTCGGTGGCGGAAAACTCGCCGGTGGTTACGTCGGCGTAAGCGAATCCCACGAGGTTGTCCGCGGGCACGACGGCCGCGAGGTAGTTGTTCGCCTGCGGTCGCAGCATGTCCTCGTCGACCACGGTGCCCGGCGTGATCACGCGGGTGACCGCGCGATCCACCAATCCATTGCCGGCGGCTGTCACCTGATCGCACACCGCGACCCGATGCCCGGCCTCGACCAGCTTGGCGATGTACCCGGCCACGGCGTGATGGGGCACGCCGCACATGGGCGAGCGGCCGCTGCGACCGAATTCGCGCGAGGTCAGCACGATCTGCAGCTCTTCGGCGGCGACCTCGGCGTCGCGGTCGAACAGCTCGTAGAAGTCGCCCAGGCGAAAGAACAGCAGGGACTCGGGATGCTGGCGTTTTATGTCAAGGTATTGGCGCCGCAGCGGTGTCAGCGTCGTCGTGCTCACGCCGCCACGCCCCAGCCTCCCCCGCGATCGCGTCGATTCAGGCCGTACAAAAGCCGAACTGTGACGTGATGGTACTACCCACGCCCGAAAGGCTGTGTCCTCGGTCCCGCGGCGGCGTAGGCTGCGCGTGGCGTCGCTGGGAATTGCCCTGCGACCTGCCACCGGGAGAGATCTGTGGCGGAGCTGTTTGTGCTGGGCGCCGCGCTCTCGTGGGCGGTGAGCATCGTGGCCCTGCGTCCACTCACCGCGCGGCATGGCGCGCTGCCCATCACCGCCGTGCGCGCCATCGCGCCGGCGGTGGCATTTGCGCTCATCGTCACCATCGGCGGTCGCTGGGGCGAGGCGGTGTCCATGCCCCTGGTGAACCTGCTGGCCATCCTGGCGGCGGTGGTGGTTGGAATCGGCGGCGGCGAGGTGCTCCTCGTGCGCGCCGTACCGCGGGTTGGGGTGTCGCGCGCGTACGCGCTGGCCTCGACCTATCCGCTGTTCACCGCTCTGATCGCCGTCACGCTGCTCGGAGAGACGCTCACCGTAATGGACGGCGTGGGTGGGGTGCTCATCGTGGCCGGCGGGCTGCTCCTCGCCATCGAGCCGGCGGCAAGGTCCGGCGCGGCGGCGCCGGGACCGTGGCGTTTGCGCACCTCGGTGGGCGCCCTGCTGGCATTGCTCGCGTCGGTGCTGTTCGCGGTCGACCTGAATGCCCTCAGGCTCGCCCTCGAGGGTCTGCCGCCGGAGATCGTCAACGCCGTGCGGATGCCGCTGGCGGCGCTGGGATTGAATGTGGCCGCACTGGCGTCCGGCGGCCGCTGGGCGCCCGTCACCCTGGGACGCCGCGACAGTCTGATCGCGCTGGCCAGCGGACTGCTGGCCCTCACGGTGGGCGGCTACATGTTTCTTTCGGGCATTCAGGCGATCGGCGCGGCACGCGGCGGCGCGCTCACCGCCACGGCGCCCGTGTTCGTGCTTCTACTCAGCAGCGCCCTCTTGCGGGAGCGACCCGGACGCTACGCCATTGTCGGCGTGCTGATCAGCGCGGCCGGCGTGGCGATGCTGACGATCGGCTAGCCGTCGACGTCGAGCAGCACCTTGCCGCAGTCGCCCGAGAGCACGAGCTGCATCGCGTCCTCGAAGTCGCGCAGCGCAAACGTGTGGGTGACCAGCGGCTCGAGCAGGTCCCCATGGATCTGCAGAAAGGCCTCCGTGCGGTACCAGGTATCCCAGATCAAGCGTCCGGTGACGCCGTAGGCCTCCAGACCCTTGAACATGAACTCCTCGGCCAGATCGATGGTGATCGGCGTGGGCGGAATGCCCAGGAACACGATCTTGCCGGCGTTGGCCGATACGCGCAGGGCCTGCCGCAGCGCCGTGGGATGCCCCGACATCTCCAAGCTGACGGTGGGGCGCTCGCCGAGGGCGTCCACGATGTCCTGCTCCACGGTGGAACTGGCGGCATCGACCGTCGAGTGCGCGCCGACTTGCTCCGCCAACGTGCGGCGATAGGCCGAGACGTCGGTGGCGACGATGGGATAGGCCCCGGCGGTGTAGGCCACGGCGATGGCCATCAGGCCCATGGGCCCGCAGCCATAGACGGCCACGGGCTGTCCGGAGACGTCGTAGCGCATGGTGGCGTGCACGGCATTGCCCAGCGGCTCGAAGAGGACCGCCCGCTCCAGGGGAATCGTGGGCGGCACGCGCCACGCGAGCCGACTCGGCACGACGGCGAATTCGGCGAAGCCGCCGGACACGTCGATGCCAAGAATGCGCAGGCTCTCGCACACGTGCGCATTGCCGGTGCGGCAGGGGCGACAGACGCCGCAGAAGATGTGGCTCTCGATGGCCACGATGTCGCCCGCCGAAATGCCCCGCACCTGCGCTCCCAGGTCCGCGACTTCCCCAACCAGCTCGTGGCCCAGGGTGAAGGGGGTGGGGTAGTTGCCGGCCGCCCACTCGTCCCAGAGATACAGATGCTTGTCCGAGCCGCAAATGCCGCTGCGCCGCACCTTGATCAGCAGCTCGTCGGCGGCCGGCTGCGGCCGCGGCATCTCGGCCAGCTCAACGCCGCGGGTGGGCGCGGCCTTGCGCACGGCAAGCATCGACGTCATACAGGCCCTACCCTGGCTTGCTCGGGGCTCTAGTCGGACGAATCGCCGTTGGCGGCGAACTCGGCCTCCAGCTTGCGAATCTCATCGGTGAGCACGGGCAGCATGTCCGACTCGTCCACGGTGCGCAGGATCTCGCCCTTGCGGAAGATCACGCCGCGCCCCTTGCCGCCGGCGATGCCGATGTCGGCGTCCATCGCCTCCCCGGGACCGTTGACCACGCAGCCCATCACGGCGACCTTGAGCGGTTCCTTGATGGTGCCCATCACCTCTTCGACCGAGTCCGACAAGCCGAACAAGTCGATCTCGCAGCGTCCGCAAGACGGACACGAGACCATCGTGGGGCCGACCTCCTTGAGGCCCAGCACCTTGAGAATCTCGTTGGCGACAAAGACTTCCTCCACGGGGTCGGTCGTCAGCGACACGCGCATGGTGTCGCCGTAGCCGTCGTAGAGCAGGCTTCCCAGCCCCACGGCCGAGCGGATAATGCCGGTTCGCGGCGGCCCGGACTCCGTGATCCCGATGTGGAAGGGGTACATGGTGCGCTGGGCGATGGCCTTGTAGGCCTCGATGGTCACCTCGACCTCGAACGACTTGAGCGAGATCTTGATCTGGTCGAAGTTGAGGTCTTCGAGAATCTTCACGTGCTCGAGCGCGTCCTCGACCATGGCTTCGACGAGCTCCTGGCCCTCCGGACGCCGGTCGATCTTCTTGGACCAGGCCTCCTGGATCGACCCGGCGTTCACGCCGATGCGAATCGGGATTTCGCGCTCCTTGCAGGCGCGAACCACGGCCTCGACTTTCTCGCGCCCACCGATGTTGCCGGGATTGATGCGCAGGCAGTCCATGCCGGCCTTGGCGGCCATGAGCGCCAGCCGGTGGTCGAAGTGAATGTCGGCCACGAGCGGTGCGTCGGTGCCCGCACGAATCTCGGGCAGCGCCTCGGCGGCGTATTTGTCAGGCACGGCGATGCGCACGATGTCGCAGCCGGCCTCGACGAGCGCATGGATCTGGGCGAGCGTGGCGACGACGTCTTTCGTGTCGGTGATCGTCATCGACTGGACGCTGATCGGCGCCCCGCCGCCAATTTCCACGTCGCGAACCTTGATGGGGAATGACCCTCGGCGTCGAATCACCGCAGCTTCACCTCGCGATGCATTTGGGCGGTCACGAACCTGGGTCGCTCCGAGCGTAGCCGTTTATCGGGTCAGACTCCAGCAATCCGCGGACTAGAATCCCGCCAGGCGCTGCACGTCGCTCACCGTGACGACGACCGCCAGCGCCATCAGCAGCATGATGCCCACAAAGTGGAAGGCGGCCTCGCGTTTCGGATTCAGCCGCCGGCCCGTCAGCCACTCGAAGCCCACGAACACCAGCCGGCCGCCGTCCAGACCGGGCCAGGGCAAGAGGTTGATGAGCCCGATCTGCGCCGAGAGGATCGCCCCCAGGAAAAGCACGCGGTCGAGCCCGAGGCGCGCCGCCTGGTCGACCACCGAGGCAATGCCCACAGGTCCGGCGACCTGGACCGGACCGCCGCCGATCCATTCGCCGATGGCCAGCGGCACCAAAGCCAGCGACTCGACGGTGCGCGTGACGCCACGCGCCGCCGCGATGGGCAGCGGGGCGGACTCGCGCACCTGCCCGATGCGAATTCCCAAGGGGCCTTCGCCGGGCGGCGGCTCGGCACGCGGCACGGCGCGCACGGTGACGGTGGCTGCGCCGCGCTGAATCTCGAACGTGACCGGCTGCCCGCCCGAGCCGTCTAGGGCTCGTATCAGCTCGCTCACGCTGGAGATCGCGGTGCCGTCAACCGCCATGATTCGGTCGTCGGCCAGCAGGCCCGCGCTTTGAGCCGGTGAGCCTTCGGCGACCTCCACGATGCGCGCGCCCACCTCGTCGGCGATCAGCGATCCCGCCATAAAGAGAATCGGTGCGAGCAGAAAGTTCATCAGCGGGCCGGCCACCAGGATCACCGCGCGCTGCCAGGGCGTGCGCCGTGCGAAGCCCTGCGGCGACTCGAAGTCGCCGGATTCACCGGCCAGGCGCACGTAGCCGCCCAGCGGCAGGGCATTGATCGCGAACCTGGTTCCGCCGAGGTGAATGGACGCCTCGGCGATGTCGAAGGCCGCCTGCGGGCCCCGGCGCAGCTCCGCCTGCAGCTCGCCCTGGCGCAACCGGGCGGCGATGGCCGTTCCAGTCTCGGGGTCGACGCGGACCACCGGAATCGCCAGGGATTCGGCGCCCGACAGGTGCACCGTCAGCTCCGGCGGCACGGCCAGGATGGCGCCCACCGCGCCTTCCGCCTGCGCCGCGCGCAACTCGGCGCGTGTGGGCGGTTCGACGTCGTGGTACAGCAGAATTCGGTTCCGCAGGCCGGAATCGTCCGGGTCGGCGGCACCCACGAGACGCACCGCGCCGTCGACCGGCGACGCCGCATCCTGCGCCAGCGGCTCGGCCGGGATGGCGTCGTCGCCGCGCAGCCGCGACCACAAGCGCGGCGGAAGCCCGATCGCGAAGGTGTGGACCGCGACGCCAAAGCGGCGCGCGAAGGCGTAGTGCCCCAGCTCGTGCACGAACACGATCAGCGAAAGCAGCGCCAGGAACAGCGGGATCACGACCACCATGCTGGCGTCGGAATCCAGCAGGGCCTGGATGGGGTTCACGACGCGGCCGCGAGGCTCCGTCGAACGTGCTCGACGCCCCGCCGATGGGCGTCGAGGGCCATGTCGAGCGAGTCCAGGGGCCGCACAGGAGTTGCCGCCATGGCGTCAAGTACGGCGTCCACCATCTCGCCAAACCTCAGGTCGCCGCGCAGGAAGATCTCGACCGCGGCGTCGTCGGCCCCGCACAGCGTGGCCGGCGCCGTGCCGCCCGCCCGCCCGGCGTCCATGGCCGCGCGCAGGAGCGGAAAGCGCTCCAGGTCCGGCGTCTCGAACCGCAACTGCCGCAGCTCGTCGAGCGCCAGACTGGAGTGGGCCGCGTTGAGCCGCTCGGGGTAGGCCAACGCATATTGGATGGGGTGGCGCATATCCGGGGTTCCCAGCTGGGCCTTGATGGAGCCGTCGTGGAATTCAACCATGGAATGCACGATGGATTCAGGATGAATGATCACCTCGATGCGGTCGTAGGAAAGATCGAACAGCCAGTGCGCCTCGATGACCTCGAGGCCCTTGTTCATCAAGCTGGCAGAGTCGGTGGTGATCTTCGGCCCCATGTCCCAGTTGGGATGCTTGAGGGCCTCCTCGGCGGTTGCGTCGCGAATGGCGGCGGCGGCGGCCTCGCGGAATGGCCCACCGGATGCCGTGAGAATCAACCGACGAATCGAGCCTGGGTCTTCGCCCGTCAGGCACTGCCACAGGGCGCTGTGCTCGCTGTCGATGGGCAGGATTTGCGCGCCCGTGCTGTCCGCGAGGTCGCGGAACATCCGGCCGCCCATCACCAGCAGCTCCTTGCTTGCCAGGGCGACCGTGTTGCCCGCGCGGAGCGCGGCATCGGTGGGGCGAAAGCCGACGTCGCCGCCGATCGTCGCCACCACGACGATGTCCACGTCGTCGCGCGCGGCGAGCTGTTCCATGCCTTCCGGATAGGGCAGGCGCTCGCAACTCGCCGGCCAATCCACGGTTGCCGCCGAGGCATCGCGAATACAAGCCGCCGGTACGTCGAACTCCGTGATTTGCCGCACCAGCAGATCGGCGCTCGAACTGCAGGTCACCCCGACGACCTCGAAATGGTCTGGGTGCGCCCGCACGACGTCGAGCGTCTGGGTGCCAATGGATCCGGTCGCACCGAGGATCACGATTCGCTTGGGTGCGGTCGTCATCGCGTGCTCCGGATTGGTGGGGCGGGGTGCCCGCGCCTCGGGATCGCTAGCCGATGAAGTGGGCGGCGGCGAACACGGCGGGCACCACGAACAGCAGGCCGTCAACGCGATCCAACATACCACCGTGGCCGGGGATCAAATGGCCGCTGTCCTTCGCGCCGGCGTCCCGCTTGACCATCGAGGCGACCAGGTCGCCGGTCTGGGCAGCGGCGGCCCACGCCAGACCCAGCGGGACGATTTGCCACCCCTCGATCGGCAGAAATGGCATGAAGGCCGCCGTGGCCGCGATGCTGGCGGCGGCGCCTCCAGCGACGCCCTCCCAGGTCTTGCGCGGCGAGATGTGCGTCATGAATCCGTGGCGCCCGATGCTCCGTCCGGTGAGAAACGCCAACGAGTCGTAAGCCCAGGTGGCGACCAGCGCCAGCAAGGTCCAGGCGAATCCGTCGGGCAAGGCGCGGAGCACCGCGGCCAGCCCCAGCAGCGCCCCGGCGTAGCCGCCGGCGGCTGCGGCGAGCGCCCAGTTGGCGAAGCGGTGCGGGTCCGTCGTCGCTAGTTGGGCAATCAGCCCGGAGGCCAGCAGGGCGGCGGTGAGCGCCCCCAGCCAGACCCGCTCACCCTCGGGCACCGCCGCCAGCGCCACGACCAATGCCGCCAACGCCGGCGCGAGCGCCCGCAGGTGGTGGCGCGGAGACTGCAGCAGCAGGTGCGCCAGCTCGCGCGCGGTCAGAGCCGCCCCGACCATGACGAGCACCGCCAGCGCCGCCGGATGCCACCACACGACCGCCACCACGGCCGGAATGAGGACGGCCCCGCTGAGAACGCGCGCGCGCAGCGAACGCTATCCGGAGATCAGGTCGCTGACCACGCGCGGCTGGTCCGCCACGCGCCCGAACTTGCGTTCGCGTTGCCGGAAAGTGGCCAGGGCCTTGTCGAACTCGTCGCGGGTGAAGTCGGGCCAGAGCGTGGGCGTGGAGTAAAGCTCGGCGTACGCCGCCTGCCAGATGAGGAAGTTGCTCAAGCGCTGCTCCCCGGCCGTGCGAATGACGAGGTCGGGGTCGGGGATGTCGCCGGTGTAGAGGTAGGACGCGAACAGGTCCTCGCTCACGTCTTCCGGGGCGATGCCGTCGCGCATGAGGTTGCGCACGGCGCGCAGAATCTCGGAGCGCCCGCCGTAGTTGAACGCGATGTTGAGCGTCAGGGCCTGGTGTTTCACGGTTTGGCGGACGATCGTCCTGACGGCCACCCGGTCTGCCAGCGGCAGCGACTCGATCTCGCCCAGCACGCGAATCCGCACGTCGTTGTTGAAGATGGTGGCGCGTTCGGCGGCGAGGCGCTCCGGGATCAGGGCCATCAGCACGTCCACCTCGTCGTGCGGGCGATCCCAGTTTTCGGTGGAGAAGGCAAAGACCGTCAGGGTGGAAATGCCGACGTCGATGCACGCCTCGGCGATCCCCCGCACCCGCAGGGCGCCTTCGCGATGCCCCTCGGTGCGAGGCAGGTGGCGGCTGCGCGCCCAGCGGCCGTTGCCGTCCATGATGATGGCCACGTGGTCGGGCGTCGCCGTGTCGGATCCCGTCGCGTCCGCGCTGGCGTTCAGACGGTCATCACCTCGGTTTCCTTACGTTCGCCCGCGGCGTCGACCGCCGCGATGTGGCGGTCGGTCAGCTCCTGCAGCTGCTGCGTGCCCCGGCGCACCTCGTCCTCCGAGGCTTCCTTCTGGCGCGACAAATCGCGCAGATCGTCTTGCACGTCGCGCCGAACGTTGCGCACCGCCACGCGCGCCGCCTCGACCCGGCTGCGCACGATCTTCACCAGGTCGCGTCGGCGGTCCTCACTGAGCGGTGGGATCGGCAGGTGAATCACCGTGCCGTCGTTGGACGGCGTGATGCCGAGATCGGACTTGAGGATCGCGCGCTCGATATCCGGGATGGCCGATTTGTCCCACGGTTGAATCACCAGCAGGCGCACTTCCGGCACGGAGATGCCGGCAATTTGCTTGAGGGACGTCGGCTGGCCGTAGTAGTCGACGCTGAGGTTTTCCACCAACGCCGGGGAGGCGCGGCCGGTGCGCGTGGCCAGCAACTCGTGCTCGAGGTGCGCCACGGCCTGCTGCATGCGGTGGGCCGCGTCGTCCAGGAATTCGTCGATGAGTTCGCTCATGCCGCAATCACTGTACCGACGCGTTCGCCCGTCAGCACGCGCTGCAGGCTGCCCGGATCCTCGAGTCGAAACACGACGATTGGCAGATCGTTGTCCATGCAGAGGCTGAATGCCGTCGCGTCCATGATCCGCAGTCCGCGGTTGAGCGCTTCGAGATAGGTGATCTCGTCGAGCCGGGTTGCGTTGGGATTCACCTCGGGATCGTCCGTATACGCCCCGTCGACCTTGGTTGCCTTGAGCAGGGCTTCGGCATTGATCTCCATGGCGCGCAGGGCGCCGGCCGTGTCCGTAGTGAAGAACGGGTTCCCCGTGCCGGCGGCGAAGATCACCACGCGCCCCTGTTCCAGGTGGGCCATGGCTTTGCGCCGGATGTAAGGCTCCGCCACCTCGCGCATCTCGATGGCCGTTTGGACGCGGGTGGGAACTCCCACGCTTTCCAGGGCCTCCTGCAATGCGAGGGCGTTCATCACCGTGCCGAGCATGCCGATGTAGTCGGCCGTCGAGCGGGCCATCGTCGGCATCTCGCCGCCGCGCCAGAAGTTGCCGCCGCCGATGACGATGGCGATCTCGACGTTCAGCGCGCGGGCCTCGACGATCCGATCGGCCACGGCCCGCGCGCGGGTGGGCCCGATGCTGAATCCATCCTCACCGGCCAGCGATTCGCCCCCGATTTTCAGGAGCACGCGCTGATAGGTTTGGGCTCGCACCGCTCTCCCCCCTACCGGTGCTTAGATCTCGTACCGACTAAACCGCGCGATCTGAATACGTTCCCCGACGCGGGCCTCGACGTCCTGCACCACCTCGCGCACCTTGCGCGACGTGTCGCGAAACCAGGGCTGGTCGAGCAAGGATTGCCCATCGCCCGTCTCGTCCTCGGCAACCCGCTCAGGCGCCATGGCCGCAATGTGCATCACGAGGTCGTGCGCCAGGGCCGTGAACTCTGGCGTGCGCGCGACGAAGTCGGTCTCGCAGCGAAGCTCGAGCAGCGCGCCGAGCGGACGACCCGGATGCACGTAGGCCTCGATGATGCCTTCGCCGGTTTCGCGGTCGGCGCGCTTCGCCGAGAGCTCGAGCCCGCGCTCGCGCAGCAGCGCTCGCGCGTCGTCGATTGAACCGTCGGCGTCCTCGAGGGCCCGCTTGACGTCCATCACGCCGGCACCGGTCTCGGCGCGCAAGGCGCGAATATCCTCGATGGAGACTTTAGGCATTGGAACCGTCCTGCGGGGGTGGCGTCGAAGCCGGCGGCGAAGTTGCGGCGCGCGGCTTACGGCGGCCGCGCGGAGCGGCCCCGGATCGTGCCGCGGGCCGGCGTCGGGCCCGGGCGGGACGCGATGCAGCTTCGGCCCCTTCAGGCTTCGCCGCGGGTGGAGCCGCCGGCTCGGCGGTTTCCGGAGACTCGGCGGACGGCGAGGCCGCTGTTGCCTCCCCGGCCGCTTCGAGCATGGCGGCTTCCATGTCGGCCGTGGACGCGCCCTGTTGCTCGGCGCGTGCGGCGGCGGCCATGGCGGCTTCGGCTTCCCGCGCGGCTTGCATCGCGCGCTCGGCTTGGCGCCGCTCGTGCTCTTCACGGCCACCCAAAACCGCGTTGGCGATCTGCTCGGCAATGGCCCGGACCGCGCGAATCGAATCGTCGTTGCCGGGGATCACGTAGTCCACGTCGTCGGGATCGCAGTTCGTGTCGGTGAGCGCGATGATCGGGATGCTCAACCGGCGCGCCTCCTTGACGGCGATTGCCTCGCGCTTCGGATCGATGATGAACAGCGCGGTGGGCAGCCGCGACAGGTTGCGAATGCCCCCCATGCGCTTCTCGAGCCGGGCCGTCTCGATGGCGTGGGCGTGCGCGGCTTTCTTCGAGAGGCGCTCAAAGTCACCCGCCTGCTGCCGCGCCTGCAGTTCACGCAGGCGCTGCACGCGCGTGCGCAGTGTGTCGAAGTTGGTCAGCGTGCCGCCGAGCCAGCGGTGCACCACGTAGTGCTGCCCACAACGTTCGGCCTCCTCGCGCACTACCTCCTGCGCTTGCTGCTTGGTGCCCACGAAGATGAGCTCACCGCCCTCGGCCGCCAATGATCGAATAAACGCTTGCGCCGCCATCAGGCCGCGCACGGTGTGCTGCAGGTCCACGATGTGAATTCCGCCGCGCGCCCCAAAGATGAATGGACGCATCTTCGGGTTCCATCGCGGCGTGCGGTGCCCGAAGTGGACCCCGGCTTCCAGCAGATCGCGCATGGTCGCAACCGCCATGCTGCATCGTCCTTTCGTTCGCCCTTGGCTCATCCGCCGTCGTCGTCCCTACTGCCAACCGCTTGCGCGGCAGGGCGCAGCAGATCAGACGGCGTGTGTATTCGCCCGCACAGCGCGGGCGTGCGCCAAGCATATCGCAGGCGGTCGATACTTCAGACCCGAGCCCGCCGTCCCGGTTAAGTGCGCCGCCGCCTCCCCGAACGCCCGCGGCGACGACCTCCCTGGGCAGCCACCCGCTCGGCGCGCGCCGCCAGCAACTCCACCGCCTCGTCCAGGGTGATCGAGGACGGTTCGCGGTCCTTGGGCAGGCTCGCGTTCAGCGTGCCGTCGGTGACGTAGGGGCCGTAGCGACCGTCGCGCACGGTGATCGACGCTTGTGTGGCTGGGTGCGCACCCAGCTCGGCTAGCGCCGGGGGCGGCTCCCCCCGACGGCGAGTCTGGCGCGGCGTGCGCAGCAATTCCAGGGCCTCAGCCAGCTCGACGGACGCCAGCTTCTCGTAGCGGGCATTGCCGCGTCCCGGCAGACTGCGAGACTCGTCGCCACACCTCACGTAGGGGCCGTACGGCCCGTCCTGCACGGTCACGTCGTCGCCGGTATCGGGGTGTGCGCCCAGCCGCTTCGGATACGCGAGGAGCTCGAGCGCCTGGTCGAGGGTGATCGACTCGGGGTCGATCGTGGGCCACACGCTGGTGGTTTGCGGGCGCTTGCGGCCGCCGGCCCCGCGCCCGGTCTGACCATCGCCGCGCTGCAAATACGCGCCTCGGCGGCCCTGCTTGAGATAGATGGGCAGCCCCGACTCGGGATCGGCGCCGAGCGGCTGATCCCCTCGCGTCGCCTGCGCCAGCAGCTCGGCGGCGGCGTCGGCGGTCAACTGGTCGGGTTCCAAATCCTCCGGCACCCGCGCTCGCTGCTCGCCCTCCGACGATTCGATGTAGGGGCCATAGCGTCCAATTCGGACCGCCAGGCGCGCGCCGTTCGCATCGGCCAGGGGGATCGTGCAGACCGCGCGTGCGTCAATGGCGTCCCAGCTCGAGTCGATGCGGTGGTGCAGCCCGTCTCGCAGCATGGCCTCCTTGCCGTTGGCCGACGCGCCGTCGGTGCCGAAGTAGAACGCCGAAAGCCAGGGCAACGGGTCGAGTTCACCCGCGGCGACCCGGTCCAGCCCGTCCTCCATGCGCGCGGTGAAGCCGGAGTCGGCGAGCTCGGGAAAGTGCGTGGCCATCAGCTGGATCACGGCGAACGCGTGCCAGCGAGGAACCAGGGCCGCCCCTTTCCGCGCCACGTATTTGTCTTGAATCGTCTCCAGAATGGTGGCGTAGGTGGATGGGCGCCCGATGTCCAGCCGCTCCAGCTCGCGGATTAGGCTGGCCTCGGTCCAGCGGTCGGGCGGTCTAGTCGCGTGCTCGGTGGGTTCGACGGCGCGCGCGTCCAAGGCGGCGCCGCGCGACACGTCCGGAAGCACCCGATCGTCGTCGCCGTCTCCGGAGCCATAGATTCGCAGGAAGCCGTCGAACACCGCTACCTGGCCGTTGGCCTGGAACACGGCGGTCCCGTCGGCGCCCGCGGCGGCCTCGATCCGGACCCGGGTGCGCTCGAAGTGAGCGTCACGCATCTGCGAGGCCAGCGTGCGTTGCCAGATCAGCGTGTAGAGCCGCCGCCCGTCGGCGTCCACGTCGTCGCCCAGATTATTGGGGTGCCGGAAGCGCTCGCCGGCGGGCCGGATGGCCTCGTGGGCCTCCTGCGCGCGTGCCGTTCGCGCGCGGTATCGGCGCGGCTTGTCGGGGAGATACTCCCCGCCGGCCTGCTTCCGAACCTCGGCCCGCGCCGCGGCGATCGCCTGCTGGGACAGCGTGGGCGAGTCCGTGCGCATATAGGTGATATAGCCGCTCTCATAGAGCCGCTGGGCCACTCGCATCGTTTGGCGGGCGCTGAAGCGCAGCCGGCCCGAGGCCGCCTGCTGCAGCGTCGACGTGATGAAGGGCGGCGCCGGGCGGCGCGTCACGGGACGCTTGTCGACATCGGCCACCTGGAACGCCGCATCGGCAAGGGCCGCCGCCAAGCGCCCCGCGCCGTCCGCGCCGAGATGTCGAACCGAGCGCCCGGCCAGCAGATCGCCGGTGGCCGGGTCGAAGTCGTCGCCGGTCGCAATGTCCTTGCCGTCGAGGCTGACGAGCCGCGCCGGAAACTCGGCGTCGGGGCGGTCGACCGGCGCCAGCGTAGCCGCCAGGCCCCAATAGGCCGCGTGGACAAACGCCATGCGTTCGCGTTCGCGTTCGACGATGAGTCGCAGCGCTGGCGTCTGCACGCGACCGGCGGAGAGACCGCTCTGCACTTTCTTCCAGAGGACCGGCGACACCAGATAGCCGATCAGGCGATCCAGCACGCGGCGCGCTTCCTGGGCGTGCACCAGGTGCTCGTCGATATCGCGTGTCCGCCCCAGCGCTTCCTCGACGGCCGAGCGGGTGATCTCATGGAACACCATGCGCCGGATGGGCTGACTCGGCTTCAGGACCTCCACCAGGTGCCAGGCAATCGCCTCGCCCTCGCGGTCCTCGTCCGTCGCGATCAGCAGCTCACCGGCGGTCTTCAGCTCGCGGCGCAGCGTGGCGACGACGCGCTTCCGGTCGGCAGGGATGACGTACACCGGACGGAAGCCCTCGTCCACGTTGACCGCCAGCGTCGCCCAGCTCTTGCCCTTGAGGTTCTTGGGAACCTGGGCGGCGCTGGCCGGGAGGTCGCGCACATGGCCCACCGACGCCACCACCTTATATTGCGATCCCAGAAAGCGCTGGAGGGTGGCGGCCTTGGGTCCCGACTCCACGATGACGAGGTTCTTAGCCCCTCGGGTCCCCGCCGCCTTGGTAGCGGCGCGTTTGCGTGCGGCCATGGTCGTGTCGGTTGTCCTTGTCTTTCGAGGTTCTGGTTCGCTCGACGTCTCTAGCGCGACGCCGGCGCGAGCGCGTCCCAGCGTACGAGGTCGTCTAGCAAGCGCATCAATTTGGCTTGCCATTCTGCATCGCGCGCGAAATCCGGCCACACGAGGCCGGTCTGTCCGCGCTTGACGCCCCAACCGCCAGCTTTGAGCATCACCGTGGGGCTCGGCGCGAATTCCGGCGGCGACTTGATGATGAGCTCTCGCCCGTACGTTGTGACGGCTGCGAAGCCTAACGCTTGCGCCCGCGCCTTGATCCGGAGCAGATACGCCAGATTGTCCACGGGCTCGGGCAGTGCCCCAAACCGATCCCGGATGTCCGAGATCGCCGCCTCGACTTCATCGATTCCCCGCAGCCGCGCCAGCCGCTGGTATTCACGCACCTTGGTGGCATAGCTTCCCATGTAGTCGTCGGGGAGAAACGCGTCGAGCGGCAGGTCCACGACCGCGGACGGCAGCTCGGGCTCGGGCGCCACGCCCCGAAGCCGGTCCACGGCCTCCGCCAGCATGCGCGAATAGAGATCGAAACCCACGGCGCTCATGTGGCCGTGCTGTTCGGCTCCCAGCAGATTCCCCGCGCCGCGGATCTCGAGGTCGCGCATGGCGATGCGGAAACCGGCGCCAAGGTCCGACGCTTCCAGGATCGTCTGCAGGCGCTTCTGGGCCTGCTCGGTGAGGGTGTGGCCCTTCTGATACATGAAGTAGGCGTAGGCCTGCGCCGCGGCCCGGCCCACGCGCCCCCGCAGCTGATAGAGCTGCGCCAGGCCGAACTGCCAGGCGTCGTTGACGATGATGGTATTGACGTTGGGAATGTCGAGCCCGTTTTCGATGATGGCCGTCGCCACCAGCACCTGGGCGTCGCCCCGGGCAAAGCGGTACATCACTTCCTCGAGCTCCGCCGGCGGCATTTGGCCGTGGGCCACCAGCATCTCGACGTCCGGCAGCAACTCCTGCAATCGCCGCTGCCAGGTATAGATCGTCTGCACGCGGTTGTGGAGGAAATAGACCTGGCCGCCGCGACTCAACTCGGAGCGGACGGCGTCGCGCACGATCCCGTCGTCGTAGGTCGTCACGTAGGTCTTGACGGCGAGGCGCTGCTCGGGCGGCGACTCGATCACGCTGATCTCACGCAGGCTGGCCAGCGCCATGTGCAACGTGCGGGGAATCGGGGTGGCCGTGAGCGTGAGCACGTCCACGTTCTTGCGCAGCGCCTTGAGCCGTTCCTTGTGCGCCACGCCGAAGCGTTGCTCTTCATCGACGACGATCAATCCCAGGTCCGTGAAGGTCACGTCGCTCTGCAGGAGTCGATGGGTTCCGATCACGATGTCGATGTCGCCAGAAGCCAGCCCCGCCAGCACGTCGAGTTGCTCGCGGCGGCTGCGGAACCGGCTCAGCAGCTCGACCTTGACCGGAAAGTCGGCGAGGCGCGAGACGAACGTGTCGAAGTGCTGCTGCGCCAGGATCGTGGTCGGGACCAGCACCGCCACCTGCCGCCCGTCCATGGCGGCCTTGAACGCCGCCCGCAACGCCACCTCGGTCTTGCCGTAGCCCACGTCGCCGGCCACCAGGCGATCCATGGGGCGCTCGCGTTCCATGTCGGTCTTGGCGTCGGCAATGGCCTTGAGCTGGTCGGGAGTTTCGATAAAGGCGAAGGCCTCCTCGAAGTCCCGCTGCGCCGTGGAGTCGGGACCGAAGGCCATGCCGGTGGCGAGCTCGCGCGCGGCGTAGATTTCGAGCAGCTCCCCCGCGATCGACTCGGCTGACTTCCGCGCGCGCCGCTTCGCCCGTTGCCAATCGGCGGTGTTGAGCCGGCTGAGCTTGGGCTCGGCGTCGCTCATGCCGACGAATTTCTGCACCCGGGCGACCTGGTCCACCGGTACGTAGAGGCGATCGTCGCCGGTGTACTGCAGCAGCAGATACTCGCGTGCGCCGCCGGTGTCCTCGAGCTGCACGATGCCGCTGAAGCGCGCCACGCCGTGGTCGACGTGGACCACGTAGTCTCCCGGCTGGAGATCGGCGAGGAAAGTCCGCTCGGCGCCGCGCCGTGATCGGCGTCCGCGACGCACCCGGCGGCGGCCGAATACCTCGGCGTCCGTGACCACGGTGAGCCGTAGCCCGTCGTGACGCAGCCCCTCGCTGAGCGTGCCCCCAAGCACGCTGAGCGACCCCGAGGCGTCCAGGTGCTCCAGTTCTTCCAGCGCCGTGGTTGGCAGGCGCTGGTCCAGGAGCAGCCGCTGCAGCCGGCGTCCCTGGTAGCTCACGATCACCACGCGGCGACCGTCGCGGCGCATCGCCTCCAGGTCGTCCGAAAGGCGGCGCAGCCGGCCCGCGTAGGACGGCACGGGGCCGAATTGCTCGACGACCGAGCGCCGGCCCTCCGCGGCGCCGGGCAGGCTCGGGACGTAGGTCAGGCGCACCGGCGCGTCTTCCACGCGTTCGACCATGATGGACGCGGGAAACAGCGGCGACGCGAAGTCGGCGGGGAGCTCGCCATTTGACGCCAGTCGCTCCCGGTTTTCGGTCGCGGTGCGCTCCGCATCGCGGACGGCCAGCCGCAGTTGATCGAGCTCGTCGACGACGCACACGCCGTGCGACGCATAGTCGAGCAGCGAGACGGCGTCGGGCAGCAGGCTGGTGGTATAGAACGCGGCGTCGTCAAAGTATTCGCCGCCTTCGAGCCGCTCGAGGTGGCTGTTCCACGTCTGCCGGTCCTCGGGCCGCAGGTCGGCAAGCGGCAGCTCGCGCAGGCGCCCGGCGACCCGATTCCCCATCCAGATCGGCACCTCGGTTGCGGGAGTGATGATCAACTCGGGCGCTGGGCGCAGAGAGCGCTGCGACTCGGGGTCGAAGGTGCGCACGGACTCGATTTCGTTGCCGAAGAAATCGACGCGGACGGGCAACGGGGCGCCGGGGGCAAAGATATCCACGATGCCGCCGCGGTGGGCGAACTCGCCCGGCCGTTCGACCAGCGGGGTTGATTCGTATCCCAAACTGACGAGGCGTCGGGTCAGGGCGTCCAGGTCGGCGACGGCGCCCGGCGCCAGCGTCAGATAGTTGTCCGTGAATTCGTTCACCGGCATCAGGCGCCGCATCAGCGCCCGCGCGGACGCGACCACCACGATGGCGTCGCCCACCTGCGCATGAGCCAGGCGCCCCATCACCGCCACGCGCCGCGCGAGCAGGTCGTGGTTGATGGCCAGCATGGCGAAGGCCGGTTGATCCACGTCGGGGAAGTGGAGGACGGGAACGTCGCCGGCCCACATGCCAATGTCATGCGCCAGCTCGCCGGCTCGCGCCTCGTCGGCGGTCACCACGATGAGCGGTCGCCGGAGGCGTTCGACCAGCATCGCGACGTAGAGCGGCTTGAGGGCGTCGCGTAGCTCCACGGTCTGCGGATCGCCATGGCCTTCGGCAGCCGCCAATGCCGCGGCCAGCGTCGGCTCGGCGGCGAACTCAGTCGCGAGGTCGGACAGCCGCATGCTGTTGGTTCACCTCTTGCATCACGTCGGCCGCCGGCCGCGTCAGCAGCGCCCGCACGGCATCCGCCGCACGAGTGAATGCGTCATCGATGGCTTCGCGCTCGGACGCGGAAAAGCGCTCCAGCACGTAGTGCGCCGGGTCCATGTCCGGCGGCGGGCGGCCGATCCCGACCTTCACGCGCAGGAAGTCTGCCCCGCCCACCGCGTGCAGGATGGACTCGATGCCGCGATGTCCGCCCCACGAGCCGCCGTCGCGCACGCGCACGCGCGCGAATGCCAGGTCGAGATCGTCCTGCACCACGATGAGACGGTCGGCGGAGAGTCCGGCGGAACTCAGCGCGCGGGCCACCGCCGGCCCCGAGGCGTTGACATACGTCCTCGGCTTGAGCAGCGTCACCGTCACGCCGGCCACCTCGCCCTGCCAGGTGCGCGCATGCCGCGTGCGGCGCCAGTCCCGCCGCCGATGGGCCAGCCGGTTGCATACCTCGAAGCCCGCGTTGTGGCGCGTGCCGGCGTACTCGGGACCCGGATTGCCCAGGCCAACGATCAGATACGTCGCCCCCGGCTCTTCGGAGCCGCGCCGAAAGCGCCGGAGCCAGCTCACGTGGCCGGCGACCCGGACGCGGCGACGGTGGCCTCGGCGGCAAGCGCATCGGCCACGTCGTCCCACTCCTCCAGCGACAGCGTCTCGGGGCGCCGCTTGGGATCGATGCCCCGCGCCTCCAGCGCCGCGTCAATTCCGGCCGGCGCGCCCAGCGCGTTGGCCAGCTGCTTGCGCGGCTGTTGGAACGCCCGGCGGGCGGCAGCGATCCGGCGGGACGTTCGGGCGCAATCCTCGGCGTCCAGTGACCTCGGTCGCAGGCGAACCAGCGTCGATATGACCTTGGGCCGAGGCCGAAACGCGCCAGGCGGGATGTCGAACAGCCGCTGCGGCCGCGCCAGTGACTGCACGATCACGCTCAGCAGCCGCATCTCTCCCGGGGACGCGCACGCGCGGTCGACCACGTCGCGTTGCAGCAGCACCGTCAGGCTTTGCGGAGGCGACGAGGATTGCAGTAGGTCGATGAGCAGCCGGGTGCCGACGCTGAAGGGCAAGTTCGCGACGACGTGATAGTCGGAGACGCCCAAAGCGGCAATGTCCAACGCCACGGCGTCGGCGTTCACCACGGTGATCGAATCGTCCTCGGCGAAGCGCTCGCGCAACTGCTCGGCCAGCTCACGCTCGACTTCAACCGCGATAACCCGAGATGCCAAGGGCCGGAGCGCTTCGGTGAGCAAACCGGTACCTGCGCCGATCTCGAGTACGACCGCATCGGGCGGCAGCTGCGCCGCCTGGGCGATGCGTCGCTGAATGCCGCGATCCACCAGGAAATTTTGGCCGCGCCGCCGCGAGGGACGAAACGCGGGCCGATCGGAGACACGCATACTCAAGTATCGAGCATGGGCGCGGTCGTGTCCGAACTCGATCTAGCCGGCCAGGTATCCGCCGTCGGCTGCCAGCGTCTGCCCGGAGATGGCGCGGGCCTCGTCCGAAAGCAGATGCGCCACGCAGGCGGCGACTTCGGACGGTTCCGCATAGCGACCCATGGGCAGCCGGGGCAGGCGCAGCGAGAGCGACTCCGGATCGGCGCGCACCGAGGCCGTCATGCGCGTGGCGACCAATCCCGGCGCGACGTTGTTGATGCGCACGTTGTGTCGCCCCAACTCCGGGGCCAACGCCGGCGCCAGCGCATGGAGCGCGCCCTTGGCGGCGCAGTAGTGGAGCTGGCCCGGTTCCGCCACGATGGCGCGGATGGACGTCATGTTCACCATGGCGCCGGATGCGCCGCGCCGAATCAGGTCGCGGGCCACGGCCTGAATCAGAAACAGCGGTCCGCGCACGTGCACGTCGAGCATGCGACGCCATTCGTCGGTCTCCAGCTGCTCGACAGCCCGGCGCTCCGTGAATCCGGCGTTGTTGACCAGCGCGTCAACGCCGCCATGGCGGCCGGCGACGTCCTGGACCAAGCAGCGGCCGGCGGGGATATCGGCGGCGTCGAGTTCATGGGTCTCGATCCGGCCCGCCACGGCCTGCGCGTGCACCGCGTCGTCGATATCCGTAGCCACGACGATGTATCCGTCGCTCGCCAGGCGCGCGGCGCAGGCCCGCCCGATGCCGTGGGCGGCGCCGGTGACGATGGCTACCGGGCGGTCCACTGCTGGGTATGCCTTTCTGCGACCACCAAGGTCGACCCGGTGACGTAGCTGGCGTCAGTCGAGGCCGCGAACGCGACGGCGTCGGCGATGGCCGCCGGGTTGTCGCGAACGCTGACCGCGGCGACGCCGGCCACCCGGATTCCGACCGCGGCAAGCTCAACGCCGGCGGCGCGGGTCAGCATCTCCGCCCCGCCGGCCACTGCGCCGCCGAGCACGTCGCCGTCGCCGCTGAGCGGGAACACGTTGACAATGCACCCCGCGCCTGCGGCGCGCATGTGCTCCGTCGCCGCCCGCACGCCGTGCATGAGACCGGCGAGCGGCGCGTCGAAAGCGTCGGCGAGATCGTCCTCGGCCAGCGCCAGGAACGGCGCCGCCGGTGGGTTGTCGGCGACATTGACCAGCAGGTCGAGCCCCGACCAGCCATCGTGCGCGGCCCGCACCGCGCGCTGCGTCGATGTCCAGTCACGGTGATCCATGGCGAACCCCGCCGCATTCCCGCCGGCGGCGCGGACGGCTTCAGCAGCCGCGCATGCCAAGCCGCGATCCGCGTCGGCAAACGCGACGGATGCCCCGTCGAGCGCCAGGCGGCGTCCGATTGCCTGCGCGGCGAGTGATCCGGCGGCGGTGACGAGGACGGCGCGGGCGTCGGGTGGCACGTGAGGCTGGGGGATCGCTGCCGCGGCGGAGCGTAGCAGAGGGACCGCCGGACGAAGCGTCGCTCAACCGGATGGCATTTGCGCGAGGCAGTGCTCCAGGAACCGCCGCGCCGCGCGGGCCGCCTGCCCACGATGGCTCGCGTCGTTCTTCTCGTCGGTCGTCAACTCGGCCATCGTCCGGTCGCCCGCGCCCACCATGAACAGCGGGTCGTAGCCGAACCCGTGCTCACCCCGCGGCTCGTGGGCGATGCGGCCCTCGCAGCTGCGCACAGCCGTGTAGACGATCGACCCGTCCGGCGCGGCCAGCGCCACCGCGCATCGGAATCGCGCCGTGCGCCGCGCCTCCGGCACTTCAGCCAGGGCCTTGAGCAGTTTCCGATTGCGCATGTCGTCGCTGGCGGCCGGTCCGGCATAGCGCGCCGAGCGCACCCCCGGCGCGCCGCCCAGGTAGTCGACTTCCAGTCCCGAGTCATCGGCCAGGCACCATGCCCGGCACGTCAGGGCGTAGACCACGGCCTTGATGCGAGCGTTTTGCAGGAACGTGGCGCCCGTTTCGTCAACCTGTGGTGGGTAGGCAACGTCGGCTGGCGGCACGATTCGCACCCGCGAACCACGGAACAACTGCCGGAACTCGGCCAGCTTGTGCGGACTGGTGCTGGCAAGCACGACTGAGGACGCTTGGGCGAAGCTCAGGGCGCTCTCTCGTGGCAGTCAGGTTGCCAATCGTGTCACGACGCCGCCAGCTCCTGTGAGTGGCCTGCCGGCGGGTCGCGCGGGGCGTGGTGATGGTACGCTCGCGGCTGGATTGGGTCCGCCCGCGGCAAGAGACTAGAGAGGCCGGCGGTCGGCCCGACAGGAATCCCCCGGTAACCCAGGACGTGCAATGGCGGACATCGACATCGACGCGGCGTTCCAGGAATTAAGCGACAGCATCATCAAGGGCGACGCTCCGGGCGTGGATCGCCTGGTCAAGGCGTGCCTCGAGGCCGAGGTGTCACCCGGAGCGATCATCAACGACGGCATGATTCCGGGGATGGATGTCGTCGGCGAGCTGTTCCGCACCAACCAGTACTACGTGCCGGAAGTGCTGATCTCCGCCAGAGCCATGAAGACGGGCATGGCGATTCTGCGTCCGCTGCTGACCGAATCCGGGATCGAGCCGCTGGGCCGGGTGGTGATCGGCACGGTGCGGGGCGACCTGCACGACATCGGCAAGAACCTGGTGGCCATGATGCTTGAGGGCGCCGGCTTCGACGTCACCGACACCGGCATCGACACCCACCCCGACGAGTACGTCCAGGAAGCGCTGAGCCAGGGCGCGCACATTGTGGGCATGTCGGCGCTGCTGACGACCACGATGACCAACATGCGCAGCACCATCGAAGCCGTCGAGGCGGCCGGGCTTGACGACCAGGTGCAGTGCATCATCGGCGGGGCGCCGGTGACCCAGCGCTACGCCGACGAGATCAACGCCGACGGCTACGCGCCCGACGCGGCCTCCGCCGTCACGCTGACAAAGCGCCTGCTGGGCGTCGGCGTGGCGGAGGAATCGCCGGAGGAGCAGGGGCGCCAGCTCTACCTCCAAGCACGCGACGCGCTGCAGGTGGCCGTGCGCGAGGAGCCGGGATCGGACCAGCACCGCGACGGACTCGAGCAAACACGCCGGCTCGTGGAGCAGGCGGCCGGGGTGGGCTACGACCCATCGCACCTGGCGCGCCTTTCGGCGGAAATCGAACGAGAGCTGGCGCGCTAGCGGACCTGCACGTAGGCCGTTATGTCAATCTAGGGGCGCCACCCAGACCCAGCGTGCGGGCGTTGCCGCCCAGCAACGCCGCCATCACCGTCGCATCGAGGCCCGCCGCACGCACGTGACGCAGCGCGCGTCGCTGGGTCATGAGCGGGAAGTCGCTACCGAATAGGATCCGGCCCGGGGCCAGCCGCGCCATCACGTCGAAGACGTGGGGCAAATACAGCAGGTGGCTGGCCGCGGAGTCGTAGTAGATCTGGCGCGTCAGATCGCGAACCTCGGGCATCAGCTCGTAGAACGCGGCGCCGCCGCCCCAGTGCGAGAGCACGATGGGCACCTCGCCGCCCGCCATTTCGATGAGTGGCCAGATGGCCGCCGGCGTGGTCGAGTCCTTGCCGGGATAGTCGTGGCCGGCCGGCTCGCTCACGTGCAGGTTGAGCACCAGTCCAAGCCCGCGAACCGCGCCGATGAACTCCCGCAGCGCGCCGCGGTCGTGCAGGTTCCATCCCTGGCCTTCCGGAAACAGCTCGCCCACGCCGACCGCCCCCCGTCTGCGGCACCGCTCCATCTCCACGATGCTGAACTCGAGATCGGACGGCGACACCACGCAATAGGGGACCAGCGACTCGGGATGCGCCGCGGCTTGCTCCAGGATGTAGTCGTTGTTGAGGACGCAGAGGCTCGGATCCCGCCACGCGAAGCCAAAGGCCACGGTGGTGTTTACGCCCGAGCGAGCCATTTCGAGCGCCGCGTCGTCGGCCGTGGCGAGGGTGCGGCGGGGATTGGCGTAGAGACGGCGAAACCAGAGATCCGCTTCGAGAAACCGCTCTCGATCGGCCGCCACCTCCGGCGGCACCACGTGGGTGTGGGCGTCGATGATTGGGGACGGATCGCCGTGCATCGGATCGGTGGCGGACGGCTACTCCGGCGTAGCGCGCGCGGGCAATTGAATCAGGGTCCAGCACCTCCCGGCCAGCGCCGCCGCGAGAGCGTCGCGTAGCTGGTCGGGCGTCGTGGGCGTGATCACGTCGAGACCGGGAATCGCTCCCAGCGGCGGCCCCTGCGCCCCCGCATCGTCGGCCGCATCGGCATAGGCCAGGATCGTCAGGGGCGACGCTGACTGGCGGGCGTCGGTGAGCAGGGGCGCGATGGTCGCCAGCGTGCGAGATGCGGCGAGGACGACCACCGGACGCAGCCCGTGCCGGGCCAGGCTCGCCGCCAGCGACATGCCGTGCGATTCGCCCAACTCGACGTCCAGGAACCGCTCCGGCACGCGTTCGGCGACGGTGTGCAACGCCGCGCGTGCCGTGCTGCCCGCGCTCACGGTCACGCACAGCTCGTCGGCCTCCGCGAGATCGGCGAGGGCGGCCGCCGCCGCTCGCAACCAGGCCTCGCGCGCCACCGCATCCCCGTTGCGGTCGGCATCCAATGCCGGGCGCCGCACGGCCGCGCCCGCGGGGGCCGCCACATGCAGCAGCACCGGCCGACGCACCTCCAGCGCCAGCGCCAGCGATTCCGCCAGGGCGTCGGCGCTGGCCCCGTCGACGGGTCCCAGATAGGTGAAGCCGAGCAATTCCTCCCAAATTTCGGTCGGAATGAGCAGCTCGCGCATGGAGTTCTTGAGCCGCCGTGCCACCTCGACGGCCTGGCCGCCCGCCGGCATCCGGCTCAACGCCTGCTCGATCAGGGCCTTGGCCTCGGCGTAGCGCGGGTGACCGCGCAGTCGGGTGAGGTGACGCGAGACGGCGCCGACGCTGCGGGCGCGAGTGCTCGGGGCGTCGACCAGCACCAACACCAGCGGGAGCTGCAGGTGCCCCGCGTGATTGACCGCCTCGAACGCCAGTCCGGCGCTCAGGCCCTGTCCGTCGATGACCGCGACGATTGACGTTGCGTCGTGCTGCAACGTGCGCGCCACCGCCGCGCCCACCGCCTCGGAGACGGCGCGCCCAGGCGCCGGCGGGGCCGAAGGCGACGGTTCGAGGCCCAGCAGATGCCGATAGGCCTCGGCGTGCCCGCCGCCGTCCCAGAACACCGTGCTCGCCGGATTGGGGACCGTGGTGTGGATCGCCACGGCCAGGTCGGCGGCGGCCAGGGCGGCCGCGGATGCCCCGGATTCAGCCCGGCGTATGCGGTCGCGGAGCTGCTCGCCCAGCGCTTCGCGGCGCGCGGTGTCCAGCGGCGCCGCTCGGTCGCTGATGAGGACGCCTTCGGCCGCAGCCATGCTTGAACCTCGTGCGTGGGAATGCCCCGAGCCTTGCAGCGGGCACAGCCAACGATCAGCCCACCCGAGGCGTGAAATTATACTCGCAGCCTATGCGAGCGTTTGTCGCCATTTCCTATCCGCAGGAGCTGCGGGTCGAGCTCGCCAAGCGCGCGCGCGCGTTGGTCGGCAACGTGCGCGACGTGCGCTGCATGTCGGCCGAGAGCCTGCATCTGACCCTGGCGTTTCTGGGCGAAGTACCGGCCCATTCCACGGACAGCATCCGGTCGGGCCTGGAGGCCGCGACGCGTGGGCGCTCGCCCTTCGTGCTGCGGTTTGGCGGCGGCGGCACCTTTCCCACGGGCGGCGAGCCGCGCGTGGCGTGGGTAGGCGTGACCGGTGACCTAGACGCGGTGCGCGATCTCCAGGCCGCCGTCACGCGCGAGATGCAGGGCATCGGCTTGCGCATGGGGTCCCGTCCGTTCAGCCCGCACGTCACCCTCGCGCGCATTGGGCGACAGGCCACGCCGTCCACGCGAATGGGCGTGGCGCGTCGCTTCGAGGCCGCGAATCTGGGGGCGCTCGGCACCCATACGGTCGGCGCCGTCGCCCTGTTCGAGAGCGACCTTTCACCGGCCGGCGCGGTCTACCGCGAGGTGTTGGAAGTCGACTTCGACCCGGACGCTCCGCCGGCCGCGGAGACTGAGCGCGGCTTCCGCCTGTTCAATCGGCGGCGCTAGCGCCCCAGCCGCCGCCGCCGGGCGTGGCGACCCGCACCAGATCGCCTGCCTCCAGACGATGGGTGCCCTTGCCCGGCACGTCACGCCATCGCCCGCCGCGGCGGCGGATCCGATCACGCCCGCGCCGTCCCGAGCCGCCCCCACGCAGTCCCCAGGGGCCGATCCGGCGCCGCTCGGCCACGATGGTCACCGACGCCGGGGCCAGCATTTCGACCTCGCGCACCACGCCGTTGCCGCCCCGATGCGCTCCGGCGCCTCCCGAACCCGGACGCAGGGCGTATCGCCGCGCGCGCATTGGATAGGCAAGCTCGAGCGCCTCGATTGGCGTGTTCAAGGTGTTGGTCATGGCGACGTGGATGCCGCTCGTCCCCGGTCGCCTGGGTCCCGCGCCCGAGCCTCCGGCAATGGTCTCGTAGTAGGTGTAGGCGCCGCCCGATCGCGGATCGGTTCCGCCGATCACGAGGTTGTTCATGGTCCCCTGACTGGCGGCCGGCACCTCGTCCGGGAGCGCCTGGGCCAGGGCGCCCCAGAGCACGTCCACGATCCGCTGCGACGTCTCGACGTTGCCCGCCGCCACGGCGTGGGGGGGTTGGGGATTCAGCACCGAACCCAGGGGCACTCGCACGTCCAGCACCGCCCGCGCGCCGTCGTTGGCCGGCACGTCGGCGCCCGCCAAGCAACGCACGATGTAGAGCGCGGCGGAGTGGGTGATGGCCGACGGTGCATTCAGCGATCCCGGAACCGCCGGCGCCGTGCCCGCAAAGTCGACGATGAAGCGACCGTCGCGCACGGTGATCGTGACCCGAAGCGGCGTTGATAGGCCGCCCCGCCCATCGTCATCGAGGAAGTCCTCGAACGCGTACTCCCCATTCGGCACGCGGCGCAGTCGCGCCACCACCAGTTGCTCGGTGTAGGCCAGGAGTTCCCGCGCCATGCGACTCAGCTCGCCCGGTCCGTAGCGGCGCGCGAACGCTTGCAGCCGCGTTTCGCCAACCTGGTGCGAGGCTAGCTGCGCCGCCAGGTCGCCGCGTCGTTCATCGGGCGTGCGCACGTTGCGGCATATCAGCTCGACCAACTGCTCGTCGACCGTTCCCGCGTCCACGAGCTTGAGCGGCGGGATGACGATGCCTTCGTGGAAGAGCTCGGTGGACATGGGCATCGAGCCGGGAGTCAGCCCGCCCACGTCGGCGTGGTGCGCGCGGGTGGCCACCCAGCCCCACATCTCGAGCGGCTCGCCAACGAATACCGGCGAAACCGTGGTGATGTCGGGCAGGTGCGTGCCTCCGAGGTACGGATCGTTGACGATGATCAAGTCGCCCGGGGTGGGCTTGCGCTCGTCGTAGAAGTCGATGGCCGCCTGCACGGCCATGGGCATGGCGCCCAGGTGCACCGGCACGTGGGCCGCCTGCGCCACCATTTGTCCCTGGTGGTCGAACACGGCGCAGGAATGGTCGCGCCGCTCCTTGATATTCGGAGAGTGCGCGCTGCGCTGAACGGTCACGCCCATCTCTTCGGCAACCGACGCGAAGAGATGGCGGAAGACTTCGAGCTCGAATGCCACGGCAGCCACGATGCCTGGAGCATATCGAAGCCGCACCGTCGGATACAGCGAACGTGCGGGGAATCGAAGGGTCGGGGGTATACTTGCGCTAGGCAGCGCTGCAGCGGCGAGAACGCGTGACCAAGGACTGGCGCGAGGAAGTTCGGGACATCCTCGAGGAGAACCAATTCGACTCGCCCGCGAGCGGGGAGTCGCCCCGGTCGGATCCCGAGCCGGACCAACCCCGGGGCCCCTGGCTGGACGCCTTCGGCGGCTGGTTGCGTCGCCGCTTCGCCACCACCAACGAGATGCTGGTGACGGCCGCCAGCCTCGTCGTGTTGGGACTCCTGCTGTACGCCACGCCGCTCCGGCCCGTGGCCGCCATCTTCGCGTTGGCGGGAGGCATCACCTTCGTGCTGGCCATTGGCCGCGGCATCATCGAGCGCCGATCCGGGACCGGAACCGGGGCCGGCCCCGCCCGACCGTCCAGTCCGCAGATGTGGCGAGGGCAGGTCATCGACCTCAACGATCACCGCCCGGCGCCGACGGTCGGCGACCGGATTCGGTCCTGGTTCCGCCGCCGTCGATAGGTTCTCTCAAGCGCTGAACGCAACTCCCGCAATTAGGCGTCCGACCACGCCCCGCGGAGTGCCCCTACAACCAGCCTGGGTAGGATGGGCCATCCCGTCTCCGGAAAGCTGCCCGTGAGGATTGCCGACATTCGTCCCGGCCAGATGGTGTCCGGGACCTTCGTGATCGCCGCGCCCGAGGTGCGGACGAGTCGCGCCGGCGACCCCTATCTCCGGGTGACGCTGCGGGACCAGGAGCGCGATTCGATCGACGCGCTGTACTTCTCGGTGCCGCCGGAGCTTGCGGCCGCCGTCGACGCGGGCCAGACCTACACCGTCGAGGGCCGCGCGGAGGAGTTTCGCGGGCGGGTGAACATCAAGCTCGCGCGGATGGAGCGCTCCGCGGAGCAGTGGGACGCCACGGCGCTCCTGCCGCAGAGCGAGCGTGACCCCGCGGCGCTGCGTGCGTCGATCGACGGCGCCGCGGCGTCGATTCGCAGCGCCCCGGTGCGCGCCGTGGTCAAGGCCGTGCTGGCCCGGCCCGAGGTTGACGAGCGGCTCATGACCTGGCCCGCGGCCAAGGGACGCCACCATGCCTGGGTGGGCGGTCTGGCCGAGCACATGGTCGAAATGTTGCAGCTGGCGGAACGGGTCGCCGAAACCTTCCCCGACCTGGACCGAGACCTCGTGGTGGCCGGGGTGATTCTGCACGACCTGGGCAAGGTGTTGGAGCTCGACGTTACCAGCGAGTTCTCCTATACGGCGGCCGGAAACCTGGAAGGCCACATGGTGCACGGCGTGCAACTGCTCGACGCCGCCCTTGGCGAGGTCGAGTGTGATTCGGAGACCGCCATGCTCCTGCGGCACCTGGTGCTCAGCCACCAGGGCACGCGCGAGTTCGCAGCGGTGGTGGAGCCCATGATTCCCGAGGCCGTCGCCCTGCACTTCATCGACCAGCTCTCATCGCAGGTTCGGCCGGCGCTCGAAGACGTGAGCGCGGCCAGGGCGCGCGGCATCAGCGGAACCGCCGTGCGTGGCGCCACCACGCTGCGTCAGCTCTACGTGCGCGCGGCCAACGGCGAGACGGGGGTCTCGCGCTAGGACCGAGGCGGCAGCGCCTGGAGCCGTTCCTCGATTTGGTCGAGCGCCGAACGCGCCGCGGCGGCCTTTTGCCGTTCGTTGTCAACCACCTTGGCGGGCGCCCGCTGCGTGAAGGCCTCGTTGCTCAGGAGGGTTTCCGCGCGTTTGAGATCCGCCAACCGCTCCTCGCGCTCACGCGCCAACCGCTCGTGCTCCACGGCGAGGTCAATCATCCCCGCGAGCGGCAGGTTCACCTCGACGCCCGCCGTTCGCACCGTCACCGCGGGGTCGTCGAACTGGGTTCCATGGGGATGGAACGACAGCGGCTCCACCCGCGCCAGTCGCTCCACGAAGGCCCGTTCCCGCTCGATGAACTCGGCCGCGCCGTTGAGGATGATGCGCGCCTCGATCATTCGGCCCGGCTCGACATTCGACTCATGCCGCGCATTGCGAATGCCCTGGACGATTGCGATGAGGTCTCGCACCTGCCCCACCGCCTCCGCATCGCCGGACAGCGGGGGCTCGGCAATGGGCGTCGCCATGAGCCATTCCGGGGCATCCGGCGCGCCGCCGGCGTCCCGGAAGTGGTGCCAGATCTCTTCAGTCAGGGACGGCATGAACGGATGCAGCAGGCGGAGGCTGCCCTCGAGCACGTGCGCCAGCGTCGCGGCCGCCCGCCGCGCCTCACCCGCGGCGCCCGAGTAGAGCCGAATCTTAGCCGCCTCGACGTACCAATCGAAGAACTCCGACCACAGAAACTCGTGCAGCCGGCGGCCGGCCTCGCCGAATTGAAAGCTCTCCACCAGGCGCACGACATCCGCGTGCAGCGCGGCGAACTGTGCCGTGATCCAGTCGTCGACGATCGTCGGCGCGGCCATTGCCTCGGTCTCGTCGTCCGCGCGTTCCATGGCGCCGATCACGAACTTCGCCCCGTTCCACAGCTTGTTGGCAAAGTGGGCCGAGGCCTCGATGCGCTTGAGGTTGATCCGAAGATCGGCGCCTTCGGACGTTGACGTCACGATCATGAAGCGGAAGGCGTCGGCGCCGTAGGGCTCGATGATCTCCGCCGGATCGTCGCCGGGCTGATAGTTCGACTTCTCGACTTTCGACCCGTCGGCATGCCGCGCCATGCCGTGCAGATAGACGGTGTGGAACGGCAGCCGGTCGGTGAGCTCGAGCCCGAGCATGACCATGCGCGCGACCCAGAAGAAGATGATGTCGCTGCCGGTTTCCAGGACGTCGGTGGGATAGAACCGCTGGAAATCGGGCGTCTCGTCCGGCCAGCCCAGCGTCGAGAAGGGCCACAGCCCGGAACTGAACCAGGTGTCGAGCACGTCTGGATCCTGAGTCAGATCTTCGCTGCCGCAGGCCGAGCAACAGTCCGGATCGGTGCGAGCGACCATCGTTTCGCCGCAGGCGCGGCAGTACCACACCGGAATGCGGTGCCCCAGCCAAAGCTGACGCGAGATGCACCACGGCTGGATCATCTCCATCCAGCGCAGAAACTCGGCGGCCGCGCGCTGCGGATAGAACCTGAGCGTGCCGTCGTGGACGGCCTGCGCGGCGCGGTCGGCCAGCGGGCGCGTGTTGACGAACCATTGCTCGGAGATTCGCGGCTCGACGACCGAACCGTCGCGCTGGCAGTGGCCGAGGGAGTGCGTGTGCGGCTCCACGCGCTCGAGCAAGCCCTCGGCTTCGAGATACGCCACGTACGCGCGGCGCCCGTCGAAGCGGTCCATGCCGGCCCACTGGCCCGCCGCGTCGTTCAATGAGCCGTCGTCGTTGAGGATGCTGACGACTGGGAGCCCGTGGCGCTGGCCCATGCGCCAGTCGTTGGGGTCGTGACCGGGCGTGATCTTTACGGCGCCGGTGCCAAACTCGCGGTCCACCTCGGGATCGGCGATGACGGGGATTTCACGCCCGATGCCGGGCACGACGGCCGTGCCGCCGACCAGATCGCGATATCGCTCGTCGTCCGGATGCACCGCCACGGCGGTGTCCCCGAGCATCGTTTCGGGGCGGGTGGTGGCAACCACAATGTGGCCGCCGTCCTTGAGCGGGTAGCGGATGTGCCAGAGGTGCCCGTCGAGGGTCTCGTGCTCGACCTCGAGGTCGCTGATGGCCGAGCGGTCTTCGCAGCACCAGTTCACCAGGTATTCCCCGCGATAGACGAGGCCCTTTTCGTACAGGCGCACGAACGCCTCGCGCACCGCCCGCGAGAGCTGCTCGTCCATCGTGAAGCGCTCACGCGTCCAGTCCGCGGAGGTGCCCAGGCGGCGGAGCTGCTGGGTAATGCGCGAGCCGAAGGTGTCGCGCCACTGCCAAAAGCGGCGCTCGAACTCATCCCGACCGATCTCATGCCGCGACGTGCCCTCGCGCCGCAGCTCGCGCTCGATCACCGCTTGCGTGGCGATGGCCGCGTGGTCCGTGCCCGGAATCCAAAGCGCCGCGCGTCCCCGCATGCGGTGCCAGCGGATCATCAGGTCCTGGTAGGCCACGAACATCACGTGCCCGTTGTGCAGCGCGCCGGTGATGTTCGGCGGGGGAATGGCGATCACAAACGGCTCGCGGTCCGTGTCGTCGGACGGGGCGAAGAGTCCCGCGTCCTCCCAGCGGTCGTACCAGTGGGTCTCCACGCGCGAGGCGTCGTAGGGGCCCTCCATACCGGGAATGGCGGGAGCTTGAACGGAGTCGCGGTCCACGGGTTCGCCTGTCAACAAGCCGAATTCGGACGCATTGTAGGCGTGTTGCCGGTGGGCACGGCGACACGCGTGTAGCGACGACCGACGCGCGGAATCGCTCCCAGGTCCCGCACGCGCCCGCGGGCGATAGGAATCTTGACCGGGCGTGACGTGGCCTCAATAATTGCGGTGACGCAGGGTCCGCCTGGGAGGCCGCAGCGGCGGGCGCGGCGCGTCGCAGCTTGCGCGAGGCGCGCGTGACGGCCGACGACAACACCACGCTGGGCCTGGCTCGCCAAATCTACGAGTTGGGCGGGATCGAGTTTGGGAGCTTCACGCTCGGGCGCTCGACCGTCGATTCGCCGGTTTATGTAAACCCAAAGCGGCTCATCGCCGTCCCGGCCGCCCTTCGCACCGCCGCCGAGTTGGTGCGCCAAACGGCCGAGCTTGCCGTGGCGCGCCTCCACCACCCGGCCGAGCCCTGCGAGCTGGTGGCGGGCGTCCCCATGGGCGGCTTGCACCTGGCGACCGCCTACTCCCTGGCCACGGACATCCCGCTGGTGTATCTGTCGCCGCAGCCATCATCCGGCGGCCTTCTGCTCGAAGGGCGCTTTCTCCCCGGCCAGCAGGCGCTACTGGTCGACGATCTGATCACCACGGGCGGCTCGGTGATTGCCACGGCCAACGCCATGCGCGAGCAGGGCCTCGTGGTGCGCGACGTGATCGTGCTCATCGATCGCGATCTGGGGGCAGCGCGCCGTCTCCAGCAGCACGGCTTGCACCTGCTGCCGATCCTGTCGCTGCGCACCATGCTCAACTACTACATGAGCGAGCAGCTGATCCGGGAGGCGGACTACCGCCGCAGCCTCGATTACATCGCGCGGCATCAGGTGGTGTAGCAGGCCATGCCGGCAAGAAACCGCGGTCGCCGGACGCGCCGGGCGCTGGACGGTTGGCGACAAGAGGAGATGCTGGACGCCAACGCAACCGGCGTCGCGGTGCCGCCGCCGATCTATCACGCCCAGTTGCGGCATCCACCGAAGGCGCCGCGGGTGCGCCGGGTGCAGGCCCTGCGATTTCGGCGCGGCGCGGAGCTGTTGCTCGTCGCGCTGGCGGCGGTTGCCGGCGTCCTGCTGCTCACGCGGATCTTCTCGTCGGTGGAAGCGCCGCCGCCGGATATGGGCCGGGTGGTAAACCTTCTCGACCGCGACGTGCAGCGCCCGCAAGCCAACGCGCCAACTCTCGCTCGCGCGGGCAACGCCGCCTTCATCGATGACCCGTTCATCCAACCGGTCGAGGCTCCGCCCATCACAGCCGCCTCGGCGATGATCGTCGACCTTGGGCAACGCACGATCCTATTTGGACGCGACGTCCATGAGCCGCATGCGCCGGCGAGTCTGGCCAAGCTGGCGACCGCCGTCGTGGCCCTGGAACAGGCGCCGCCCGACACCCGGATCCAAGTGCCGCCGGCGGCGGCCGAGCAGCCGCCCAACGTCGTCGGCCTGGTCCCCGGCGAGGTGCTGACGCTGCAAGATCTGCTGTTCGCCATGTTGTTGCCGTCGGCCAACGACGCCGCGGTGACCGTCGCCGACGGCATTGGCGGCGAGGCGTACACGGTGGCGCAGATGAACGATCTGGCGCGGCGGCTCGGGCTCAGCCACACCACCTTCGTCAACGCCGTCGGCTATGACGCGCCCGACCACCGGAGCACGGCCTTCGAGATGGCCGTGCTCGCCGCCGACGCCATCGAGCGATTTCCGCTCCTTGCGCGAATCGTCTCCACGCGCGCCTACGTGATTCCCGCCGGGCCGGCGCACGGCAGCTACACCGCCACGAGCCTCAACGGCTTGCTGTGGTCCTACCAGGGCGCCCTCGGCGTGAAGACGGGACGCACGCAAGACGCCGGCGGCAACATCATTGCGGCGGCCGAACGTGACGGCCGGCGGCTCATGGTCGTGATTCTGGGCAGCAGCCAACGCGAGCGAGACGCGGGCGTGCTCCTGGACTTCGGGTTCCAGTTGCTGAACGCGCAGGGCTAGGATTAGGCCGTGGCGACGACATCGGCCGCCGTTTCGCGTCCCAGGGGACCGAGAGAAGGTAAAGTGGCGTACGGTGTATCGAACACCCGTGGTTGGAAACGTGTTGGCGGCGACGCGTTGAACGGTCGCACTCGCGATCGTCGGAAATTCGCCGACAATGAGGACTAGTCCACTAGGGGCAGCGCTCGCGCTGCCGCAGCGAGGGAGACATTAGCCGTGTTCACATCACTTGGACCGCTTGAGTTGCTCATCATTTTGCTTATCGTGATCGCCCTGTTTGGCGCCGGCCGCATCGCCGGCGTGGGGCAGGCGCTGGGCAAAAGCGTGCGCGAGTTCCGCAGCGAGGCGCGCGCCGGTCTGGAAGACGAGGAAGAAGGCGAAGAGGGCGAAGGCGACGACGAGGCGAAGACCGCGGAATCAGCCGAGGCCCCTGCCAGCACCATGGCCAGCACCGACGCCGCAGCCGAGGCTCCCGCCGAAAAGAAGCCCGAGGCCTAATCCGACCGCTCGCCACCGTGCCGCGGGCGAATCTGGCCTGCGGCGGTGGAGCTTGAGTTCTTGATGTTCGCGACGCGCATGGCGGGTGCGCGTGGGCGTCCCGCCGCGATGGGTGGCCCAGCCGCGCGACTGCCAGCAGTGGTGATTGCCGCTGCCTGTGGCGTCGCGCTGCTGCTCGCGCTGCTCGCCGCGACCGACGCAGGCGCCCAGCAGCGCGATCTGACCTTGCCCGAGGTCGTTCGGGTCTTGCTGAGCGACGCCGGCCACACGCTCACGCTGGTTCCCCACGCGCCGTCGACGGCCGTCATCGATGGCCGCCCGCGGGACGTGGCTCCGGGACAGCAGA
This sequence comes from Chloroflexota bacterium, assembly GCA_028873795.1. Taxonomy (GTDB): domain Bacteria; phylum Chloroflexota; class UBA11872; order UBA11872; family UBA11872; genus JAJECS01. The sequence continues at coordinate 71,435 of JAPPNP010000022.1, read as the reverse complement.
TCGTGTTCGGGAGTTCGTCGCGATTCCTGGCGTTCACCGCGGAAAGTGCAGCCCCGTGGACGCGGCGGATTGGCGTGGACGGTCCGGCCGGGGAAACCGAGCCGGGGCTCGTGCATCTCGGGCCTTACGTGGACTTCGCAATGCTGGAGCGCCACCGCCGGCTGCTTCGCGTCGAGGCCGGCGTGGCCGCGCGCGTCCTCCCGCCGCGCCCGACCCTGGCGGTCGGCGACTGGGCCACGTTCGAGCTTCCACGGAGCCTCAACGTCCAGCCGGACCAGCCGCACGCCGCCATGTGGCTGAACGGCAAGCCCTACCGCGGAGGATTCGACATCCGCCGCGGGGAGACGGGCTTTCTCGTCGTGAATCACGTTGCCCTGGCGGACTATCTGGCGTCGGTCGTGGGCGCGGAGATGCCCCGCAACTGGGAAATCGAGGCGCTCAAGGCGCAGGCGGTCGCGGCGCGCACCTATGCCATCCAGCACCTGCAACCGAACGAGATCTACGACCTCTGCGACAACCAGAACTGCCAGGCGTATGGCGGCGTGCGCAGCGAGTCCGAGCGCACGCATGCGGCCGTGGCCGCCACGGCCGGCATCGTCGCCGTGTTCGACGGTGCGCCGATCGACGCGCTCTACTCCGCCAACGCCGGCGACGTCACGGAAAGCTCCGAGCACGTGTGGGGAACGGCCGTGCCCTATCTCCGGAGCGTGCCGTCACCCGGCGACGCCGCCGCGATGAGCGTGTCGTGGGGCGCCGAGGGCTATCGCTGGACGCGCACGATCCCGCTGCCGGAGCTGGCCGAGTATCGCGCCTTCCGCAACGGAGGCGTGGGCGCGATTGTCGACCTGCGAGTCCTGGAGCACACGCCGGCGGGACGTCCGCTGCGGGTGCTGGTGGTTGGAACCGCGGGCGAGGTGGAACTCTACGGCGACCAAGTCCGCACCGCGCTTGGCCTGCCGAGCGCGTTCGTCGACCTGGAGCTTGCGCCGGTGACGTCCGTGGAGCTCATTGGCGCCGCGCCGCGCCGCTTCGGCGCGCTGCTGCAAGACGGCCACCGCATCACCTCGGTGCGCCGCAGCATCGCCTTCGCAACGGCGCCTCCCGACATCGAGTTGGTGAACGGGGCGGTGCACGTGGCCGTCTTCGAGCGCCCGCCGTCGCTGATCCTCACCGGCCGCGGTTTTGGCCACGGCCTCGGCATGAGCCAATGGGGCGCGCAGGGAATGGCGCTGGCGGGGCACAGCTACGACGAAATTCTCACGCACTACTACACCGGAATCGAACTTCGCGCGTTGTCATGACGCCGGACGTTGACGCCCCTGGGCGACCGCGCCTAAACTCGTCCCCGCGGCTAAACGGTCGCTCGTGGACGATTCCTGCGTCGACCACGGGCGGGCACCGGGCCACGACGTATGGAGTAGCGATCCAACCAATGTTCGCAGTGCATCGTCCGAGCGTCCGGCCGACGGCGGCTGGCGGCGCGAGCCACGACCCGCAACGCCGATGAGCGAGGAAAACGGCGTGCCCGAACCGCGCATGCAGCTTCCGGAACGCGTCGAAAAGGGCGACCTGCTGTTGTCCGTGCGCAACCTGCGCACCCATTTCCGAGTTCGCGACGGCATCGTTCGGGCCGTCGACGGCGTGTCCTACGCCATCGAGCGCGGCAAGACGCTCGGGCTGGTCGGTGAGTCCGGCTGCGGCAAGAGCGTCAGCGCGCTCAGCGTGATGCGCCTGATTCGTCCGCCCGGCGACATTGTCGACGGCGAGGTCGTGTGGCAGGACCGCGACCTGCGCCAGCTCAGCGACCGCCAGATGCGCAGCGTACGCGGCGACGAGATTTCCATGATTTTCCAAGAGCCCATGACGGCGCTGAATCCCGTCTTCAACACCGGCAATCAGATCGGCGAAGTCCTGCGCGAGCACCGCGACTTCACCCGCAAACAGCGCTACGAACGCATCATCGAGGTGCTGCGACTCGTTGGTATTCCGCAGCCCGAGCAGCGGATCAAGGCGTATCCCCACGAGCTGTCGGGCGGTATGCGCCAGCGGGTGATGATTGCCATGGCGCTGGCGTGCGAACCCCAACTGCTCCTGGCCGACGAGCCCACGACGGCCCTCGACGTCACGATTCAGGCCCAGATTCTCGAACTGATCCGCGAAATCCGGGCCCGAACCGGTATGGCGCTGCTGCTGATCACGCACGACCTCGGCGTGATTGCGGAAATGGCCGACGACGTGGCGGTGATGTACACCGGCGAGGTGGTTGAATACGCCGACGTCAAGTCCCTATTCGCCGCGCCGAAACACCCATACACCCGCGGTTTGATGACCAGCATTCCCAGCCTGGTAACCGACCGCAGCGAACGCCTCTCGACCATCCGAGGCTCGGTGCCGCACATGATGCGGCTGCCGCTCGGGTGCCTGTTTCAGTCGCGCTGTCCGGAGGCGATGAACATTTGCCGAGACAACCGGCCGCAGCTTCAGCGGCTCGACGATGGGCGTACGGTGCGCTGCCACCTGTATCCCCAGCGACCCTCCGGGCACGACGGCGAGCCGCTGCCGCAGGCTCGCGCGACCGCGGGATCGGTGGCGAGCTGATGGCCACGGAAGCCGCCGGCTCGGGCAACGGCGCGCCCGACGACGTCCTCCTATCGGTCCAGAGTCTCACCAAGCACTTCCCGGTGCGCGGCGGCATCCTGCTGCGCACCATCGCCCACGTCCACGCCGCGGACGAGGTCTCATTCGATATCAAGCGCGGCGAAACGTTCGGCCTGGTGGGCGAGAGCGGCTGCGGCAAGACCACCGTCGGCCGGACCATCCTCCGCATTTATCCGCCGACCAGCGGCCAAATCTTGTTCGGCGGCGAGGACGTGTCGAAACTCGACCGCAAGGTGCTCGCCCGCAACATGCAGATCATCTTCCAGGATCCCTATGGATCGCTGGACCCGCGAATCACCGTCGGCGGCATCATCGGCGAGGGTCTCGAGGTCCACGGAATGGGTTCGCCCGAGGAGCGCAACGAACAAATCCGCGAGATCATGGATATCGTCGGCATCAGCAGCCACTACGCGCAGCGATACCCGCACGAATTCTCCGGCGGTCAGCGCCAACGGATCGGCATCGCGCGTGCGCTGGTGCTGCGCCCGCAATTCCTGGTCTGCGATGAGCCGGTTTCAGCCCTCGACGTATCGATTCAGTCGCAGATTCTCAACCTCTTGCGCGATCTCCAGGGCGAGTTCGGCCTCACGTACTTGTTCATTGCCCACAACCTGGCCGTGGTGCGCTACGTCTGCGACCGCGTGGCCGTGATGTATCTGGGCAAGATCGTGGAACAGGCCAATACGCCGGAGCTCTTCGGTAACGCCATTCACCCCTACACCCGCGCGCTCATGGACGCGATTCCGGTACCCGATCCGTCAGAGCAGCGGGAACGGCTGATCATCCCCGGCGAGCTGCCGAGTCCGACCAACCCGCCCCAGGGGTGCCGGTTCAACACGCGCTGCGCCGTGGCCCACGACGTGTGCTTCAACGAAGAACCGCCCCTGCGCGACTACGGTGACGGTCACTTGGTGGCGTGCCACCTCGCGGACGACTTCGACCGGCGCGGCACGGCGCTCCCGCAGCTCAGCAGCGAGATGCACGACGCCATCACCGACTCCGTCCAGAGCTCGACGACCGACTAGGGTCGCTTGCCGCGCACGCGGTGCGCGGCCTACGGCGCCACCACAACGCGCCCGCCCTGCATGACGAATTCGACCCGTTGCAGGGTGTCGAGATCGCGCAACGGATTTTCGCGCAGGGCGACGAGGTCGGCGGCCGCACCGGGCCGAAGGCTGCCGACATGTGGATGCAGCCCAAGCGCCTGCGCCGCGACCCGCGTGCCCGACAGCAGTGCGTCGATGGGTTCCATGGTCTCGGCCATCAGTCTGAACTCGACGGCGTTCTCGTGGCCGTGCGGCATCTCGGCGCCACCCGTCGTGTCGGTGCCGAGCGCCAGCCGCGCGCCGGCCGCATAGGCCCGCCGCAGCGATCGAACCTGGTCGGCGTAGGTCCGCCGGCCGTCGTCATCGGTGGAAAAGGCCCGCGCGCGTAGGGTCGGAACCAGATACACGCCGCGCTCGATGATCAAGCCCAGGGTGTCCTCGGTGATGTTGTAGCCGTGCTCCACGGTGTCGACGCCGCCAAGCACCGCCCGGCGCACGCCCTCGTTGCCCATGGCGTGCGCCGCCACGCGCAGGCCCCAGGCGTGCGCCTCCTCCACCACGGCTTGCACCTCGGCCACGGTGTAGGTCGGAATCTCGCCCCAGGCCGCGTCGTCGCGCCCGGTGGAGGTTCCGATCTTGATGACGCTGGATCCTTCGCGGATGCTGCGATGCACGGCCTGGCGGCAGGCGTCGACGCCCTCGGCGGGCCGCACCCAGCGCCACGACGGCTCCATGCCGAACCAGGGACCGCCGGTGCGGGCGATGGCATAGCCCGCGGCAATCATCCGCGGACCCGGCACGGCGCCGTCGTCGATGGCTTGCTTGAGCGCCACGGACGTCTGCGACCCGACGTCTCGCAGCGTGGTGAATCCCGCCTCGAGCAGCGCCTTGGCTTGCGCCGCCGACCGAATGGCGCGGTATTCGATCGGTCCCGGATGCGCGTGCGCCGGATTCTGGCCCATGAGGTGCACGTGCGCGTCGATCAGCCCCGGCAGCACCGTGCACGGCCGGAGATCGATCACCAGGTCGTCCGGGTCGGTATGGATGTCGCCTGCAGGTCCCGCAGCGACCACCTGCCCGCCCACGACCACAACCACGGCGTCGTCGGTGAGCGTTCGGTTCTCCCCGTCGAAGAGCTTGCCCGCGCGCACGACGGTTCGTCCCGTCGGCGACGAGCCTTGTGACTCGCGGTGATGGGCGTGCATCGGCGGCGGTCCCAATCTCAACCCCGACCGCATTGTGCCTGCGGACGGCGAATCAACGAATCCGCGCCGGGTCCGGTGCTATGGTCCGCCCACCTCACCGGCTGCGGCGCGTAATGGAGGGCTTCGAAGTGGACGACGATCTCACCCTGTTCGTGGGCACCTACACCGATCTCGGCGCGGAAGGCGTCTACATCTGCCGCATGAACGCCGCGACCGGCGCGGTCAAATGCGTTGACGTCCAACCGGGCATCGCGAATCCGACGTTTCTGGCCGTCGACCCGAGCGGCGAGCATCTGTACGCCGTGTCCGAGGCCACGACCGGCAATGGCGTGATCAACGCCTACGCCATCGAACGGCGGGGCTCGCTCACGTTGCTGAACTCGGAGCGGACCGGCGGCGCCGGGCCGTGTCACGTGCAGGTGGATCGCACCGACTCCTACGCAGTCGTGGCGAACTACTTTGGCGGCAGCGTGAGCCTCCTGCCGATCCGGGCGAATGGGTCACTGGGGGCGCGCACCGATTTCATCCAGCATCACGGTTCGTCGATTGACCCGCAGCGCCAGCAACAGGCCCACGCGCATTGCGTCGTGATCGACGGCGCCAACACGCTGGTCTATGCGTGCGATCTGGGCATGGACGCCATCGTGGTCTATCGCATCGATCACGCGACCGGGCGGCTGATCGAGCAACCGGACCTGACGGTGCGCGCCGAGCCGGGCGATGGGCCGCGGCATTTCACGTTCCATCCGTCCGCCGCCCACGCCTATGCCGTGAACGAGCTGAGCTCGACGGTCTCCGCCTACGACTACGACGCGCAGTCGGGAGCGCTGACGGCCAAGCAACGGATCTCAACGCTTCCCACGACGTGGAACGGCGACAACACCTGCGCCGACATTCATGTCTCGCGCGACGGCCGCTTCGTGTACGCCTCGAACCGGGGACACCACTCGATTGCGGCCTTCGCGGTCGAGTCCGGCACCGGGCGGCTCACGGCGCTTGGCCAGACCCCGACCCGCGGCGAGACCCCGCGAAATTTCCTCATCACGCCCGACGGCCGCTTCCTGCTCGCGGCCAATCAGAACTCGGGCACCATCGTCACGTTTCGGATCGACGCGGCTTCAGGCGGGCTCGAGTTCTCGGGGCATGAGGCCGCCGTGCCGGCGCCCGTGTGTCTGAAGCTGCAGCCGCGGCGCGAATAGCCTGACTCTCACCAGCCCCTGAATCGTGTGGTCACACCGGCATGGTGCGGCCGGTGAGCGCCCGGCCGGCGGCGGCCAGGATCGGTCCGTCGCCCGCCGCGATGAGCTTGGCGCCGATCTCGTTGATCAGCAGGTCGGCGCGTTGCTCGGGCGTGAGGCCCGGGTCGTCCCACGCGCAGAGAAAGAGAATGCCCGCGCGGTCGCAGGCGGCCTTCACCTGCCGCCAGGCGGCCTCCATTTGCGGGCTGTAGGGGGCGTTCTTCCACTCCGGATGGCCGAAGAACAGTCCCATGTCGCCGGGACCCCACTCGCCGAACGCCACGCCCGGCACGGCCATGCAGGCCCCGGCGTGCGGCAGGCCGAAGCGGTCTTCCACCTTGATGCCCAGGGCCAGCTCTCCCGCCGGATTGAGCGGCCAGGGGTCGGCGACGCGCACGTAGTCCGACACGTCCAGTCCCCAAATGTCCGCCGGGTATCCCTCGGCCCCGTGGCCGCGGGTGCCGATGCCGAGGTCGTCGCCCATGCCCACGGTCTGATGCGGAAAGCGGCAGGCCTCCACAAACACCCGCACGGCTTCCGGGTCACGCACGTGCGCCAGGTATAACCCGTGAACGCCGGCGGAGAGGATGTGCCGGATTTGCCAAGCGTTGAGCCGGACCTCGTCGGCGCTCATGCCGGTGGCGGGCAGGGTGCACATCACCGTCGGCGTGCGATGCCCGCTGCGCGTTGGTCCGGCATCGACCATGCCGCGCATGAAGCGCGACAGCGCCACCGCGTCCAGTCCTTGATGCTCGAACTCGATTCGCAGGTAGTCGGCCCAGGTGTCGCTGAGCTCGCGGCCCAGGTCATAGCTGAGCTCGAGCGGGTCGACCCGGTCGTAGTAGACGGGCTGCCCCTGCTCCAGCAGCTCGATGCAACGATTGACGCGTGACACGTGGGCTCCCAGGTGACTGTCCAAGCGGCGAGGCATCGTAGCGTAGCCGGCCGAATTCGCCGCCGAACCGCGGCGCGAAGTGCCGCACGGCGTTGCCGTGGGCGCGACGGGCCGCGGATAATTGCAAGGAGCCAATGCCATGCCTCTAGATGGGATCTCTCATGTCTGACAGCGACCCGGTATCCGACGCGCTCAATGCCCTTGTCTACGGTCTGGTGGTGGTCGGCACAAAGTCGGCGGACGGCGAACCGAACGGCATGACGGCGAACTGGCTGACCCAGGTGTCGTTCGATCCGCGCGTGGTCGCGGTGGCGATCCAGGACGGGGCGCACACCCGCCAGAACATCGACGCGACCGGCGTCTTTTCGATTTCGGTCCTGCCGGACGGATCCAAGGACCTCTCGCTCAAGTTCACGGCCAAGTCCACCAGCGGCGAAGGTCGACTCGAGGGCGAGCCGGTGACCAGTTACGACACCGGCACACCGGTCCTCGATGGGGCCGTGGCCTGGTTCGAGTGCCGCGTCGTGGGCAGCAGCCAGCCGGGCGATCACGTGGTGTACTTCGGCGAGGTCGTGGGCGGGTCCGAACGCGGCGGCGAGCCGCAGCTTCTGTCCGCCACGGGGATGAGCTACGGGGGGTAACCTCGATGGCCGCCTGGCCTGACTGGCGGGGGATGCGCGGGCGCCAGCCGCCGTTCGAATTGGCGCCAGGCTGCTTCGCCGTGGACCGCTTTCTCAGTTCGTGGTGCTACGTGCTCACCGGAGCCGAGACGCTGCTGATCGACACCGGCATGCCGGGACGGGCGGGCCCGATCCTGCGCGCGGCGCGCCAGATCGGCGTCGAGCCCTCCGACATCGACCGCATCGTGCTCACGCATTTCGACATCGACCACACCGGCAGCGCCGTGGAGTTGCAGCGGCGCACCGGGGCACCAATTCTGATGCACGAGGCCGACGTGCGGTTTCTCGCGGCGCCCGAGACGTGCCCCGGCCTGCGCGGGCTGCTCTACTGGCCCCTCGTCCCCTGGATCATGCGCTGGCGACTCCCGACCGACGTCACCACGGTGCGGGAGGGCGACGCGATCGACGACTGGGCGGTGCTGCACACGCCAGGCCACACGCCCGGCAGCATGTCGCTGTTGCGCGGCGACACCCTCGTGGCGGGCGACGCCCTCATCTATAGCCGCGGCCGCTTGCACGAAAACGTGCCCTGGCTGGCCACCAGCCGCGCCGAGCAGCGCGCCTCCGCCCGCCGCCTGGCGGCGAGCGGCGCGCGCGTGGTGCTTCCCGGGCATTACAGCCCCTGCACCGACCCGAGTGCCCTGACGCGGCTGGCTCGACGTCTCGAGCGCCGCTGATCAGACGATCTTGTTGAGCGGGTACTCGATGATGCCCTCGGCGCCCTTGGCGCGAAGCTCCGGGATCAGCTCCCGCACCTCATGCTCCGACACGACGATCTCGATGGACAGCCAGTCGGTGCCGAAGAGATTGGCGACCGTGGGCGCGGTGATGCTCGGCAACACCTCGACGATGTCCTCCACTTTCGCCCGCGGCACGTTCATCTTGAGGCCCACCCGCGACTCCGCTTCCAACGCGCCCTTCAGCAACAGTGCGATCTGATCGATCTTGCGCCGCTTGTCCGGATCGGCGTAGGCATCGTGATTGGCGATCAGCTGCGGATTGGAGGTCGTGAGCGTCTCGATGACGCGCAGCCCGTGGGCGCGAATCGTGGTCTCGGTTTCCGTGACCTCGACGATAGCGTCGGCCAGCCCCTCGGCCGCCTTGAGCTCGGTGGCGCCCCAGGAGAACTCCACGGAGACGTCGATGCCGCGATCGTTGAAGTACTTCGTGGAGAAGTTGACCAGCTCCGTGGCGATTTTGCCGCCCCGCAGGTCCTCCGCGCACTGGGCCGGCGAGTCGTTGGGCACCGCCAGCACCCAGCGGGTCGGCTGAAAGCTGGCCTTGGAATACACCAGGTCCGCCACGACGCGCACGTCCGATGCGTTTTCGAGCGTCCAGTCCAGCCCGGTGATGCCCGCGTCGAGGCTGCCGTCATCGACGTAGCGCGAGATTTCCTGGGCCCGGACGAGCTTGCAGCGCACATGATGGTCGTCGATCCCCGGCACGTAGTTGCGCGACGACACCGAGACGCTCCAGCCTGCGCGGCGGAGCAACTCAATGGTCGCGTCCTGCAAACTTCCCTTGGGAATTCCCAGCTGCACCGGATCCATACCTGATGTGCGCTCCCACATAAACGCGCGCCGCCTGGGCGCCCCGGCTGATTGTCGCGCATTCGACGCTGCGCGTGGCGGTTTGAGTGTGGCGGCAGCCGCGACACGGGCGCGGCTCCTGCCATCGGTTCCTGATCGTTGACGCATCATCCGTGTCGCTTCAGTCGCCCGCTGCGCAGCGCATAGCGCTCGGCGGTGCGGAACACCAGAATGCCGAGCGGCAGCACGACCGCCGCGATGGCGAGCAGCGGCGGGAAGATCTCGGCCACGTCACCCACCGATGCTCCGTCAAGCACCGCTGCGCGCATGCCCTCCAGCACGTAGGTGGCCGGCGAGAGACGCCCCACCACCTGCAGCCAGCCCGGCAGCACCTCGATCGGGTAGAACACCCCCGACACGAGCAGCAGCGCCGCGAGGGTGATCATCACCATCTGCTCGCCGCGTTCCAGGAACAGCAGCGGCAGGGCGGCCACCATGACCGCCAGCCCCAGGAATCCCACGCTGCCGACGCAGATCACGGCCAGCGCCGTCAGCCAGTTGGCCTGCAGCAGGTCCAGGTCGAAGAACAGCGACACGGCGCCCAGCACCAGCAGGGCGCGGATGAAGGCGTAGGCAATCGCGAAAGCGCTGGTGCCGGCCACCATGGCGAGTCGCCGGGCCGGCGCCATGAAGGTGCTTTCGATCGTCCCTTCCCAGCGCTGCCAGGCGATCATGAAGCCGACGGAGTCGAACACCTGCTGCAGATAGGCCCAGACGACCGTGCCGATGACCAGAAAGAGCACCAGCCGGTCGGTGGCAAAGGCCTCGCCCGCGACTTCCCGTCCGCCGGGCGCGATATAGGCCACCGTCAGCGCGTTGACGACGGCGAAGACCAGCCAGACGGCTTCCCACCCCCAGTAACGCCTGATGGCGCGGAAATTCAGCTCCACGAAGGCGTAGGACGCGCGCCAATCGCGCCGGGCGGCAATCATGGTCTCGTCTCCTCGACGCCGGCGGGCTCGCCCCGCTCGCGGCGTTCGTTCGTGGTGTCGCCCAGGGCGTGTCCCGTCAGGCGAATGAAGGCGTCCTCCAATGTCTCGCCCGGCTCGGCCAGCGATGCGGGCGTTCCCTGGGCCACGATCCGTCCGTCGTCGAGCACGGCCATCCGATCGCACAGCCGGTCAATCTCGTCCATGTCGTGCGACATCAGGAGCACCGTGGCGTCGTGACTGTCACGCACCTCTTGGATGAACGCCTGCACGTCGCGCTTCGACGCCGGGTCGAGCCCGGTGGTCGGCTCGTCGAGCACCAGCAGCACCGGCGAGGTCAGGAAGGCTCGCGCCACCGCCACCTTCTGCTGCATGCCGCGCGACATCTGCTCGACCGGTCGGGTGACGCTGGGACCGCTGATGCCCAGCCGTTGCAGGATTTGCCGTACGCGGGGCTCGGCGGTGCGCGGCGACAGGTCGTAGAGCCGCGCCGAGAAGACGAGGTTCTCCAGCGGACTGAGCTTCTTGAAGAACGACGCGTCGACCGACACGCGATTCAGTAAGCGCCGTACCTCCGCGGACTCACGCTCCACGTCGTGGCCAAAGACGCGCGCGCGTCCGGCGTCGGGGGTCAGCAGCGTGGCCACGATCCGGGCCAGCGTGGACTTGCCGGAGCCGTTCGAGCCGACGACGCCGTAGATCTCTCCTCGCGCCACGCGCAGCGTGACTCGGCGCAGGGCGGCGACTCGCGTCGCGGGCCGCCCAATGACGCGGCGCAGCTCGCCCACGAGACCCGACGGGTCGAAGGCTTTCTCCAATTCGACGATGTCAACGGCGGTGGTCATCTCTCATCCTTGCGGTTGGGACGCGGCGTTTTGGAGCAACAAAAAACCGCGGAGCGTTTGGTGGGCCCGTGCCCGGCGTCCGCGGTTGTGCGTAGGTTCGGTTACGACGTCAGCGGTCGGGGCACACTCCTCCCGAAATCGGCAGCGAATGGCCGTGGCGGAATCGGCTATGCGTGCCCATCAAGATCCATCGCAATCTGAACGTCGTCGCGCTGACAAGCATCGTAGGCGCTAGCGGCCGAATGTCAACGCCTCGTCGGCCTTGACCTGGCGATAGGCGCCGCGGCCATAGGCATAGGTCGCCACGGCCTCGACAATCAGGCTGGCCGCCCAGGCGCCGGCGCCCACGGCGACGCCGGGCAGGCCGCCGACGTTGAGCGCAAGCACGACGAAGACGAGCAGCGCGGCGAGCCGCCACAGATTCACGTAGAGAATCGGGCGGGTGCGCCGGACCTGCATCAGCGCCGAGGCGAACACCTGCTCCTGCACCAGAATCAGCGGCAGGGGCGCCAGCATGCGCAGCCCCAGCAGCGACAGCTCGGCCAGCCGGTCCCGGGCGCCGCTGATGTCCTCGATGACGAGCTGGCTCAGCGGCGGGGCGAACGCCGCCGCCATGGACGCGACCAGGACGGCGACGGCGACGCCGTTGGTCAACACCGTGATCCGGCGCACGCGCTCGCCTCGTGCCAGCAGCGCGAGAATCGACGGTTGGGCGCCCCAGAGCAGGATCGTCAGAAACTGGAAGAGGCCGATGGCGATGGCGAAGGCCGCCAGCGAAGTCTCGGGCTCGGCCGTGCGAGCCAGGGCCGCGTTGACGATCGGCGTGGTCGCGGATGGCAGCAGGGAAGCGAAGATCAGCGGGGCGAAGAAGCGCGCCACGGCCCCCAGGCTGGGGTCGAGGCTGCGCGGTGAATGCGCGGGCAGCCCCTGCCGAAGCAGGCTGCGCGTGGCCGCCATCAGCACGACGGTTTCCAGGCCGGCGGCCAGCGTGGTGCCCACGCCAGCCGCGGCCGCCCCCTGCATGCCCGCCGCGATGAGGCCGGCGGAAATGGCGACCGCGCCGCCGGCACCGAGCCCCGTGCCCAGCCACACCAATCGCGCCTGCCCGAGCCGCAGCGCCGCACCGTGCAAGTGCGTGCGCGCCACCATGAACACCGGCAGCGGGCACAGCGCCACCAGCGCGGCTCGCGCCTGGGTCAGCAGGTCGCCCGTGGCGGCGAAGATGCCTTCGAGGATCAGTTCGGCCAGCGGGGTGAGCGCCGCCGCGCAGCTGATCGCCCCCACGGCGGCGGCGGTGATGACGACGAAGCGGCGCAGGCTGCGCAGCGCGCGCTGATCGTGCAGGAACACCAGCGTGAGCTGCTGAATGCGGAACTGGGGCAGCGCCACGATGGTGATGACTCCCAGCGCCACGGAGAACCCGGCGATCGACGCTTCGGGGTCGTCGGCCCGCGCCAGCAGGGCATTCATCGCCGGGGCCAGCAGGCTGGCGATGCCCAGGTTGACCGAGGCCGGGAGCCACAGCGTCAGCCCGCGCCGCGTGAACGCCGCCCAGCCGTCGGACGCCGCCGCGGTCACGGACGTCTCGTCAGCGCGTAAGCCAGGTGGTCAGCCGCTTCCGAAACTTGGTCGTGTAGGCGTGCAACGAGCTGCCCGCGTGCACCCAGGCCGGGGCCAGCTCCATGTGCAGCTCCGCGTGGCGCAGGTTGTCGAGAAACTCGTCGGGCCCGCTCCAGGGTTCGAGCAGCTGCCAGCTCACACCCACCTCGCGGGCCAGATGCGAGTCCGAGCCGACCGACGCCACCAGGCCGTGGTCTCGCGCGTAGTCCTGCGCCGTGCGGTTGTCGCGCTCGCGCAGGGTGCGCCCGTTGAACACCTCCAGGATGTCGATGTGCTCGCGAATGCTGTCGGTGGCCTCTCGCAGCGCCGATCGACGCAGGCTGTCGAACGGGTGCGGCAGCAGCACCAGCCCGCTCTGGTCCTTGATGGCCGCCACGGTGTCCCGCGGCGACATGTCGCGCGGGATCTCTTCCTCCAAGAAGAGGCCGATGATGTCGCCGGCGGTGCTCTTGATCTCCTCGGCCAGGATGATGGGCATGGGCGACACCCGCGCCATCTCGAACGCCCCGGCCATGGTGTTGTGATCCGTCACCGCCAGCGCCTGAATGCCGCGGTCTTGCAGCAGCTCGATCAGACGGGTGGGGCTCAGCGCGCAGTCGGGGGAAGCGTGCGTATGCGCGTGAAGCTCGAGGCGGATGCGGCCGTCAGGTGTCGACATCGGGGGTTGGCCTGAGGGCCGCGCCTGGGCTCGAAACCTAGCCGGCTTCGGCCGCCTGCTCCTCCCGCAGCGCCTTCAACCGGCCCGTGCCCATGATGCCGTCGCGCTGGATCTTGCGCTGCAGCATCATGATGCCGTCGATGAGTGCTTCGGGTCGCGGCGGGCATCCGGCGATGTAAACGTCCACGGGCACCACGCGGTCCACGCCCTGCAGCGTGCTGTAGCTGCGGAAGGGCCCGCCACAGGTGGCGCACGCGCCCATGGCGATCACCCACTTGGGGTCGGGCATCTGGTCGTAGAGACGCTTGACGACGGGCGCCATCTTGTTGGTGACGGTGCCGGAGACGACCATGACGTCCGACTGCCGCGGCGAGGCGCGGAAGATGGTGCCGAAGCGGTCGAGGTCATAATGCGGCGCGGCGCTGGCCATCATCTCGATCGCGCAGCAGGCCAGTCCGAAGCCCATGCCCCACAGCGCGTTGGACTGGGCCCAGGAGAAGAGCTTGTCCACGGTGGTGGTCATGGCGTCGAGCACGCCGACGCGGTCCGACAGCTGGCGCAGCGGAATCGTGTCGTCGCCGTAGACCATGGGCGCTTTACCCCACGGCTGCTCGCCAAGCGGGATCTGATCCAGCCCAAAGTCGTGGCGGCGCTCGCCGGATGAACCGTTGCCGTCGCTGCTTGCCATGGTGGTCGGACCTCCGTCCGCTTGCGTCGTCCCCGCAAACCTCGACAATTGTAAGCGGTTGCGCCGTCGTCTTCACGGGCGCATTCGCGCACAATGGCCCGATCGACCCCGGAGGTCCGCCCCATCAGTTCTCCCAGCACCGTTTCGTGTCGCTTCCTGCCCGAAGACCGCGCCGTCGAAGCCGAAGTCGGCACGACGATCCTCGACGCCGCCCACGCCAATGACATTCCCGTGGAGACGGTGTGCGCCGGCAAGGGAACCTGCGGCACCTGCCGGGTGCTGGTGCGCGATGCCGAGGTCCCGGAGCCCACGCCGCACGACAAGCGCCGGCTGGCCATCGCGCAGCTCGCCGGCGGCTGGCGGCTAGCCTGCCAGCATCCGGTGGACGCCGGCGCGGTCTACTCGCATCCGCTGGGCATTCGGGCGGTGCGCGTGGTGGAAAGCGCCGGACTGGGGCGCATCAGCCTCGATCCCAACATCCAGAAGATTTATGTCAAGCCATCGCCGCCCTCGCTCCACGATCCGCGCGCCGACTGGAGCCTGGTGCAGGACGAGTTGGCCGCCGCCGCTGGCGATCTCGATCCGACGCGCGATGCGCTGAGCCGCCTGGGGGCCATCGGCGAGGAGATCAGCCAGGGTGTCACGGTGGTGATCGCGGGCAACCGGGTGATCTCGGTCGAGCGCGGTGACACCACCGGCGTAGCCTACGGCCTGGCGTTCGACATCGGCACCACGACCGTAGTCGGCGCGTTGATGGACTTGACCACCGGGCAAGAGGTCGCCGTGGCGTCCGACATCAACGGCCAGCACATTTACGGAGGCGACGTGATCAGCCGCATGAGCGCCACCATGCGCGGGCCGGAGTTCGTCGAGCGGCTGCACCGGGCGATCCTGGACACCGTGCGCGGCATCACCACGCGCTGCCTGGAGGCCGCCGACGTTAGACCCGACCGCGTCTATGAGGCCACGTTCGTCGGCAACACGGTGATGACGCATCTGCTGCTGGGCATCGATCCGTCGCGAATCTCGTATTCGCCGTTTGCGCCGACGACCGTGGACCCGGTGTCGCTACGGGCGTCGGAGCTCGACTTGCCCGTGCTCCCGTCGGCCTGGGTGTGGGTGGCGCCCGCGGTGGCCAGCTATGTCGGCGGCGACATCGTGGGCGTGATGCTCAGCACCAACCTGGGCCGCCGCCGCGGCACGACGCTGGTCATCGACGTGGGCACCAACGGCGAGATCGTGCTGGCGCACCAGCGGCGGCTGTTCGCCACCGCGGCGCCGGCCGGGCCGGCGTTCGAGGGCGCCGAGATCACGCGCGGCATGCGCGCGGCGCCCGGAGCGATCGAGCGCGTGCGCATCACCTCGAACTCGGTGGGCGTGGACGTGATCGGCGGCGGCGAGCCCGAGGGCATCTGCGGCTCGGGCCTGGTGGACGCGGTGGCCGAGCTGCTGCGCGTCGGCGCGGTGCTGCCGAGCGGGCGGCTGCTCTCGGGGGATGAGATGGAAAAGGCGCTTCCGGGGCTAGCCGACCGGGTGCGGCCCGACGACACCGGCGGCGAGTTCGTGCTCACGGGCGATCCGGCGTCGCCGGAGGAGAGCATCGCGCTGCACGCGCAGGACATCCGCCGCTTGCAGCTGGCCAAGGGCAGCATTCGCTGCGGCACGAACGTCCTCTTGCGCGAGGCCGGTCTGCAGCCTTCGGATCTCGACCGCGTCCTGCTGGCCGGCGCCTTCGGCGCCTACATCGACCCGGCGCAAGCCCTGGCCATCGGGCTGCTGCCGCCGGTGCCGGAGGAGGCGGTGGAGGCCATCGGCAACGCCGCCGGCCACGGCGCGCGCATGTGCCTGCTGTCGCTGACGTCGCGCGTGCGCGCCACTGACCTGCCCGGCCACGTGCATTATGTCGAGCTGTCCGCCGTGCCCGATTTCCAGGATCAGTTTGGCGACGCCATGGGCTTTCCGGCGTCGGACCAGGCGGCGTCCAACGACTAAGCCAGCTGCTAGGCAGGCGACGTCAGGCTAGCCTCGTCGCATGGCTATCGCGCGCAACGCTCCCCAGATTAGTGAGAGGTCAGGGGCGTCACAGTCGCCCCATCAAACGAAGAAGCTCGTACGCGTGGCCGACGACATCGGCTTGCAAGTTGTCGTCAGGCCCTTGGTTGATGAAGTGCGCTGTCTCAACGGGGCCAAGCCCATCGTGATTGCAGAAGTCTCTCTCGATAATGTGCAATGCATCGTCTACGTAGGCGCTGGCTTGAAGGGAAGCCAGGCTCTCGGCAACTTCAGTCACTCCAACGCCGGTCCAAACATAGAAGAGGTCATAGGCATCTTTTCTCTCGGCTCGGTTTCCAAAGGCAAGTGCCTTGAGGACGGTAAAGGCGCCTGGGCCGGATACCGGAACGCTCCTGGTAGCCCATGCGCCGGAGAATGTTTGGTCGGACAACTCTTTCCGGCGCTGGTCCTGGAAGGCCAATTCGAGACCTGGAGTAACTACTGCGGCTAGGTCAGATTCGAGATGGAGGAGCGCGCCTCCTTCACCAGATTCGTCGGAGACAGGAATTAGGAAATCTACCGTTGCAGGATGAGGCGAGCGCGCACGCCAAGTCTGCAATCGCCTATTGCCCTGTACATTGATGTCCGGCTCGAGTCCCGCGTCCCGCAACCTTATCCCCAACTCCCGATAGCGCTCGCGATTCAGAATCGCCAACGCGAGGCCCATGTCTAGATCCATCGTGCCCGCATGGGGTTCGACGCCTGATGGCAGGTGGTCTTGGTCAACAAGGAGGTACGGAACCAATCCGCCGACTACCACGATTTCATCTAGCAGGTCGCCGAGCTTAGTTGCGATGTGAAGGCAGGTCCGGCGGACAACGCCCAACTGCTCGATGCCGTAGTCGTCGCCGCTCGAAGGCTTAGATGCCATCGGCACCTCGCAAGAACCTCCGCCTGAGCTCAACGGCGGCCTCCGTCGACCGTTCGGGATGGTCCTTGAGGTCGAGATATGCCTGCACCGGATGCACGCTGCGAATGCCGTCGACTAGTTCCGCTCCGTCGAATACGCCGTCGTCATTGGGTACGACCAACCAGGTATTCGCCCCCCGAGGCTCTTCCCGGAAGCCGAGGGCGCTTTTGATCTCTGCCGACGGGAGACTTGAGAGGTACACGGTTGCAAGGCGGAATCCGGCGTGTCGCGTCCACAACCACGCGGCAGCGAGACCTGTTGCCGCGTAGGGCACTTCATCCTCAGCCAGGGTTGCCGCGATGGAACGGATCAGCGCCCCGCCTCCCCGAGATGCAATGTGGCCTCGGGTCACGTGATGCCGGTCGAATCGGTAGTCTTCCCGCCAGGCATCGAGCAGCGTTTCCCGGTCGGTGACGCGGATGCCGTCTGCTCTTCGCTCGACGAGACCGGCTGCAACGAGCTTGGCGACGACCCGGCTTGTGTGTCCCTCATCCAGTCCGGCTTTGGCGGCAATCGTGCGCTGCGTTTCTGGCTTGGAAGGCTCCATGAGCAGCAGCCGTGCTATTCGAGAGCCCTTAGCTCCGAATGCGCTCTCCGGCCTTCCGGCCCTGCGGAACCGGTTGGGTTTCCCCAAGTTCTGGTAGAAGATGCCGGGCACGACGATCCGGGCGTTTCCCGAGAGGTCCAGCCAAGGAAGTTCGGCCTGCGCGCAACGCTCCTGCGCCGCTTCTCCCATATAAGGGACTGCCAGGACCGGAGTCACCTTATGGGGAAAGCTGCCTTGCACCGTCTTCAACTGGTGAATTGCGCTGGAGATAGGGCCAAGGGAGCCTGACCGGTTCCATTCCAGAACGAAGGAATGGCCTCGATTGGTGAAAACGGCGTCCCAGACGCGACCGTCTTCGGTGCGCACCTCAATGCTGGCAGCGTCGGCTAGGTCAGAAACGCCAAGGATTTCGGCAAGACGCTCGGCCGCTTGGCGAACGGCCATGGATTCACGCGGAATCTGCATAGTTGCTTTTATACTACTACTTGCGCATGTGCGCAAGCGTCATTATTTAAGCAAGTTCGCAGGTGCTACGTCGCCGCCGCGATCTCCCGAATCTGCGCCGCCACCACGGTCGCCGCCGCGTTGAGGTATTGGCGGCCAAGCTCGGCCGTGCCGTGCGAGGCGTCGTCACTCACGCCCGTGGGCCGGTCGCCCAGGAAATCGCCGTCGCGGGCCTCGGTCACGTTGGCGAGGCCGGCCGGCAGCGGCGTGTCGCCGGTCACCGGGATATGTTCGGTCCGCACCAACTCGGGGTCGAGATGGAGCATCAACGACGTTTCGAACGACCCCGCGTGCCCGGGAATCGAAAAGCCCCCGTCGCGCGGGACGGCTTCCAGCGCCTCGCGGGCGACGTCCCAGTAGCTGCCCGCGACGACGTGCATCTCGCGAAAGTCCAGGACGAAGTCGCGGGCGGTCTGCTGGATCAGAAACTCGTTGCCGCCGTGCCCGTTGAGCACGAACACCCGGCGGAATCCCATCATGCGCAGGCTGTCGAGGAGCTCGTAGACCACCACGCCGAAGGTGTGACTGGTCAGCGTGAGCACGCCGGGCCAGGGCAGGTGATGGAGCGAGCTGCCGAAGTGCAGCGGCGGGCACACGACCACGTTGAGATCGGGGCCCGCGGCCTCCGCCGCGGCGCGCGCCACCGCCATGCAGCACATGGTGTCGAGGCCCACGGGGTTGTGCGGCCCGTGCTGCTCGATGGCCGCGGTGGGCAGGATCGCCACCGCCGAGGGCGCCAGGGCGCCGATTTCATCGCGTGTCATCCGTTCAAACGCCACGTGGGCCATTCGCGCACCTCTCACGGCGATGCCGTGCGCGAATGGTGAGGCACGGCGTCCCCGCCCGCAACCGCGGGATATCGAGCGGACGCGGCAAGAGTCCGGCACTCCGGAAATACGCGCACGTTTGGCGGCATGGACAACCTAGACTCAAAGTCGATGAAATCTTGGACTGATCATTGGGCCGACCGAATCCTGCGCTCCCCCGTGGGGTGCTGTTTCTTGCTGACGATCGAGCGGGATCAGATTCCCGTCGATCTCGCGGTCACTCCGGCGCAAGCATTTGTGCGCGCCGCGATAGCCCTGGATGTCGTCAATCCGTGGTCGCCATCGTTCGAACGCGACGTCCGCGCCGCGTTCGCGCTGCGCTCACGCCTGGAGCACGTGGCCCGCGAAGTGGCGGCCCATCCAGGCAGCCACTGGTGGACGGCTCCTTTCGATAGGACCCCGCAGGTCCTCGTGACCGGCGACGAATTCAAGACTGTCTCCTCGCGCTCAGCGTCACCCGAGTCGAGCTTGAATTGGGAGGACTACGCCGAGCGTCCCGTGGGATGGCGGATCACCTCCACGCAGCGTGGAAGGTATTCGTGCCTCGACGCCGTGATCTCGCGGGGTGTTGGCGACTGGGTGTCAAGTTCGGCTTACGCGCGATTCGAGGCCGAGATCGACGAGTCCGCGCGCGTGCTCGAGATCGTCGGCCCCGCCGACTGGCACGCGCTCTGCGTCGCTCACCCTCGCACGAATCGGGACCCTCAGAGCCCCGCGGGAGCCGGGACGCTGGTGCCGGACTGGACGAGCGTGGCCACGCAGTGGGACGGAGTCCATCTGACGTTCATGGCGCTCCTGACCGCGCCATTCGTTCGCCAAAGCTCGGCGGCCGGCACGACGATGCTGTGGTCTTGGGACACGGAGGGCACCTGGTGGCTTCCGGGAGGGTGCGTCCGGGCGGGCGCACCGCTCGGAACCGTGGACCGCGTCGAACGCAAGCTCCCGGATATCTCACCGCTGATTTGGTTGCCGGGCTGCCAATTTCCGCTGACGCGCGGCGGCTTTCCTCCTGGGTGAGCTCCATCGCTCACCTCCCGGCGCCGCAGCTCGCGCATCCGCAACCGCGGAATTTCGTTGCCTTGGGCCCCATGGCGCGGAACAATGCCAATCCCGGTCAACGAGCGGCCCTCGTGCTGGGGAGGCCGCGAGGGCCGTTCCCCGACCGGTGTCCAATTGCTAGGGAAGTTCGGAAAAGACTCCTAGACCGCGCCCCAATCCGTTCATGGTTCGACAAGCTCACCACGAACGGATTGGAGTACCCCCCACAGCCTTCAGCTCTTTCCTAAGCGGGCCGTTCGGCTGGCTTGGCGGCGGCGTCCGCGACCGTGGCCCCGTTTGCCGATTCCGGCGCTACCTGCTGCACGTCGAACGTGAACTCGTCGTCGGCCACGTCCACGTGGACGGTGCAGCCGTCGTCGCAGCTCTGGTCGAGCAGAAGCCGCGCGATGTGGTTTTCCACCTCGCGCTGCAGGGTGCGGCGCAGCGGCCGCGCGCCGTAGTCCGGATTCCAGCCGAGCTCGAGCACGCGGTCCTTGGCGGCGGTGGTGAGCTCGACGCCGATGCCCTGCGCGGCCATGCGCCGGCCCAGGTCGGCGGCCATGAGGTCCACGATCTCGCGCAGCTGCGGCTGGGTCAGCGAGTGGAAGATGATGATCTCGTCCACCCGGTTGAGGAACTCGGGCCGGAACGTCTTGCGCAGCTCGTTCCGCAGCCGGGTGCGCATGGCGCGGTCGTCGCTGGCGGCCGAGTCTGAGGCATCGCTTTGTCGGAATCCCAAGGAGTTCTCGCGCCGAATCTGCTGCGCGCCCACGTTGGACGTCATGATGATGATGGTGTGGCTGAAGTCCACCACGCGGCCGTGGCCGTCGGTGAGCCGCCCGTCGTCGAGCACTTGCAGCAGGACGTTGAAGATCTCCGGATGGGCCTTCTCGACCTCGTCGAACAGCACCACCTGGTAGGGCCGGCGCCGGACCTTTTCCGTGAGTTGGGCCGCGTCGTCGTAGCCGATGTAGCCCGGCGGCGCCCCGACGAGCCGGCTGACCGAGTGCCGCTCGCCGAACTCCGACATGTCGATGCGCAGCATGGCCGACTCGTCGTCGAACATGAACTCGGCCAGCGCGCGGGCCAGCTCGGTCTTGCCGACGCCGGTGGGTCCAAGGAAAAAGAATGAACCGATCGGCCGGCGCGGGTCGGCGATGCCGGCGCGCGAGCGCCGGATCGCGTCGGAAACCGCGGTCACGGCCTCTTTCTGGTTCACCAGGCGTTTGTGCAGCGCGTCTTCCATGTGGAGCAGGCGCGCGGCTTCCTCCTCGAACATGCGCGCCACGGGAATGCCGGTGATGTTGGAGACCACGTCGGCGATGTCCTCGCGGCTGACCACGTCGTCCAGGTCACGCTCGGCCAGCCAGCGCTTGCGCCAGTCCTCGAGCTTGGACCTAAGCTGCAGCACGTCCGACTTGACGTTGGCGGCCCGTTCGTAGTCGCGGGCCTGCCAGGCGTTTTCCTCGTCCTCCTGCAGCTCGTCGATCCGCTTTTCGACGTCGCGCAGCTCGGGCGGCGTGTCGAAGATGTCGACCCGGACCTTGGCCGCCGCCTCATCCATCAGGTCGATGGCCTTGTCCGGCAGGTGGCGCTCGGTGAGATAACGGTCGGAGAGCCGGGCGGCGGCGTCGATGGCCTCGTCGTTGATCTTGAGGTCGTGGTGCTGCTCGTAGCGCGGCCGCAGCCCCTGCAGCACCGCCACGGTTTCGTCGACCGAGGGCTCCTCCACGAAGACCGGCTGAAACCGCCGCGCCAGCGCCTTGTCGCGTTCGACGTGGGTGCGGAACTCGTCGAGCGTGGTGGCGCCGATCGCCTGCAGCTCGCCGCGGGCCAGGGCCGGCTTGAGCATGCTCGACGCGTCGATGGCGCCCTCGGCGGCGCCGGCGCCCACGGCCTGGTGCAGCTCGTCGAAGAACAGGATGATCTCGCCGTCGGACGCGCGGACCTCGTTGATCACGGCCTTGAGCCGTTCCTCGAACTCGCCGCGGAATTTCGAGCCGGCGACCATGGCGCCCATGTCGATGGCCAGCACGCGGCGGTCGCGCAGGATGCGCGGCACGTCGTTTTGGGCGATGCGCTGGGCCAGGCCCTCGACAATGGCCGTCTTGCCCACGCCCGGCTCGCCGATGAGCGCCGGGTTGTTCTTGGTGCGGCGCGCCAGGACCTGGATCACGCGCTTGATTTCCTGCTCGCGGCCGATGACTGGGTCGAGCTTGTCGTGCCGGGCGATTTCGGTGAGGTCGGTGCTGTACTTCTCCAGCACCTCGTAGCGGCTCTCGGCCGACGGGCTCGAGGACCGCTGCGCCCCGCGCACGTCGCGCAGGGCGCCGTAGATGCCCTCCGTGTCGACGCCGCTGCGGCGCAGCGCGTGCCCGGCCTCCGAGTCGCGGGAGCGCGCCACCGCCAGCAGCAGGTGCTCGTTGCCCACGAACTCGTCGCTGAGGCGCTCGGCTTCCTCGCGGGCCGCGTTCATCAGCTCCAAGGTCTGGGGCGTCACGAACATTTGCCCCTGGGCCGTGCCCCCGCCGCCGTCTTCGACAGCCACGCGGGGTTTGTCGGCCAGGAGCCGCCGCAGCTCGCCCCGGATCAGGTCCGGCGAAACGCGCAGCCGCTGGACGATGCGCACCGCCACGCCGTCCGGCGGCTCGATCAGCGCCAGCAGAATGTGCTCGGCGTCGAGTTGATTGTGGGCGTGCTCCAGCATGATCGACTGCGCGCGCTGGACGGTTTCTTGCGCCTTCTCGGTGAATCGGTCGAAGTTCATCATCGTGGTCGTGGCTCCTTGTCCGCCCGCTAACCGACGAGGCGGCGCAGGGCGGCGCGCAGTCGATCGATCTCCGCCTGCAGGCGCTCGATCTCCAGCTGATGGCGATCGCCCAAGCGTTGCTCCCGGCGTTCGGACTCCTGCCGCTGCCGCTCGTGGGTCTCGCGCATGTTGAGAATCACCTCGACGCCCGCCAGGTTCACGCCCAACTCATGGGTCAGGCGCTGGATCAGCCGCACGCGCTCGATGTCCTCCTGGGAATAGAGGCGCACGTTGCCGCGGGATCGTCCCGGCGTGACCAGCCCGATGCGCTCGTAGTGCCGCAGCGTCTGCGGGTGCACGCGGGTGATCTCGGCCACCACGCCGATGAAGACCGCGGGCCGCTCGCGCATGCCGGTGTCCTGGCCGGTGACGTCGTCGAAGTCGTCGGGGGAGCGCATTTAGCTTCGTTGGGGCAACGGCTGTTCGCCGCGCAGCTCGGCGAGCTCGCGGAACAGCGCTTGCTCGCGATGTGAGAGATCCTGGGGAAACTGCACGCGAATGCGCACCAGGATGTCGCCGCGCTGGTTTGAACCGGCCTTCGGCAACCCCTGGCCACGCAGCCGCAGTCGAGCACCGTCGCGCGTCTCGGGCGGCACTCGCACCGTCAAGGTGCTCCCGCCGAGGGTAGAGACGTTGACGTTGGCGCCGAGCATGGCTTCCGAAAGACCGATCGTCGCCGTGGTATGCAGGTCCGCCTCGTGGCGCTCGAATCGCGAGTCGGGCGTCACCGCCACGCGCAGATACAGGTCGCCGCGGGTTCCGTCCGGCCGGATGCTGCCCTTGCCGGTCACGCGCAGCCGCTGGCCGTCGCGCACGCCCTCGGGGATGGTGACGTC
Organism: Chloroflexota bacterium; assembly: GCA_028873795.1. Classification (GTDB taxonomy): domain Bacteria; phylum Chloroflexota; class UBA11872; order UBA11872; family UBA11872; genus JAJECS01. The sequence continues at coordinate 47,861 of JAPPNP010000022.1, read as the reverse complement.
GATGCGCTCCTGGCGCACGTGGCCGTCGGCCTGCGGCATGCGCAGCATCAGCGAGCGCCGGCCGCCCTCGGCGACTTCGCGCAGGGTGATGTCCACCCGGTCCTCGACGTCCGCGCTCGGCGGCGGGCCCGGACGCTGGCCGCCGAAGCCCATGCTCCCGAAGAGCGACTCGAAGAAGTCGCTGAATCCCGCACCGCCGAAGCCGCCGGGCGCGGCGCCGGTCGGCGCGCCGGCGCGTCGAAACGCCTCTTCGAACGACCCGGTCTGGCGCCAGTTCGATCCGAAGCGGTCGTAACGCTTGCGCTTGTCCGGGTCGCTGAGCACCTGATAGGCCTCGTTGATTTCCTTGAAGCGCGCGTCGGCCTGCGGGTCACCGGGATTGACGTCGGGATGGAAGCGGCGCGCGAGGCGGCGATAGGCCCGCTTGAGCTCCTCGTCGTTAGCCTGTCGGGTGACGCCCAGCGTCTTGTAATAGTCCCGGAATTCCACGGCGATGCTACTCCGCCGGCGCCACCGCCACGCGCACGCGGGCGGCGCGCAGCACAATGTCGCCCCAGAGGTAGCCGGGGCCGACCTCGTCGACGATGTGGCCGTCGGGGACGTCCCCCGACTCCACGGTCGCCATGGCCTCGTGCAGATTCGGGTCGAAGGCGCCGCCGGCGTCCATGCGGCGTACGCCGTGGGCAGCCAGCGCATCGCGCAGCCGCGTGAGCGTCAGGTCCACGCCCTCCGCCAGCGCCGCGCCGTCGCCCAGCGGCGCCGCCAGCGCCCGCTCGAGGTCGTCGGCGAGACTCAGGAGCTCCATGAACAGCCGGCGCTTGGCGTCGCGCACCAGCTCCTCGGTGGTCCGCTCCAGGCGCTTGCGGTAGTTGTCGGTATCGGCGCGGACGCGTAGCAGCTGGCCGTTGAGGGCCTCGACCTGCGCGCGGAGCGCGGCGATTTCCTCCTCCGGCTCGAGTGGCTCGGCCATCGCGTCGTCGCTCACGCGGGACGTGGACTCACGGGGTTCGGTGGCGCACATGGGCTATTTCTCGTCGGCCGGCTGGGTCTCGGCGTCCGCGTCACTCGTCTTGAACTCCGCGTCGACCACGTCGTCGGCGTCCGACGATGGTTGCGGCTCCTCCGGCGGCGCGCCGTCGCCCTGGGCCTGGGCCTGCTGCGCGGCGTAGAGCTGCTCGCCGAGCTTCTGCGAAGCCGTTTGCAGCACCGCCACCGTGCTGCGGATCTTGTCCAGGTCCTCGCCCTTCAGCGCCTCGCGCACCTCCTCGATGGCCTGCTCGGCCGCGGCGCTGTCGTCCGCGTTGAGCTTGTCGCCGTTGTCCTTGATCAGCCGTTCGGTCTGATAGGCCAGGCTGTCGGCGGCATTGCGCGTCTCGATCGCCTCCAGGGCCTCGCGGTCCGACGCGGCGTTCTCCTCGGCTTCCTGGACCAGCGCGTCAACCTGCTCGCGGGAGAGGTTGGTGCTCGCCGATATGGTGATCCGCTGCTCCTTGCCGGTGGCCAGGTCCTTGGCCGACACGTTGACGATGCCGTTGGCGTCGAGATCGAAGGTCACCTCAACCTGCGGCACGCCGCGCGGCGCCGCCGGAATGCCCTCCAGGCGGAATCGACCGAGCGTGGTGTTGTCCCGCGCCATCGGGCGCTCGCCCTGCAGCACGTGAATGTCGACGGCGGTCTGGCCGTCTTCCGCGGTGGAAAAGATCTCCGACTTGCTGGTGGGAATGGTCGTGTTGCGCTCGATCAAGCTCGTCATGACGCCGCCGAGGGTCTCGACGCCCAGCGACAGCGGCGTCACGTCCAGCAGCACCACGTCGTCCACCTCGCCGGCCAGGACGCCGCCCTGAATGGCCGCGCCAACCGCGACCACTTCGTCGGGATTGACGCTCTGGTCGGGCTCCTTGCCGCTCAGGCGCGTGACCAGGTCCACGATCGCCGGCATGCGCGTGGCGCCGCCGACCAGCACCACTTCGTCGATGGCGCTGGCCTCGATGCCGGCGTCCCGCAGCGCCTGCTTGAACGGCGGCACGCAGCGCGCCGTCAGGTCGGCGGTGAGGTCCTCGAATTGGGCCCGGGTCAGCGTGTGATCCAAATGCTTCGGGCCGTGCTGGTCGGCGGTGATGAACGGCAGGCTGATCTGCGTCTGCGGCACGGTCGACAGCTCCTGCTTGGCCTTCTCCGCGGCCTCGACGAGGCGCTGGAGCGACTGCGCGTCCTGCCGCAGGTCGATGCCCTGCTCGCGCTGGAAGTCATCGGCCACGTGGTCGACGATGCGACGGTCGTAGTCGTCGCCGCCCAGGTGCGTATCGCCGCTGGTCGCCTTGACCTCGAACACGCCGTCGCCGGCCTCGAGGATCGACACGTCAAAGGTGCCGCCGCCCAGGTCCCACACCAAGATCGTCTCGGCGCCCTTCTTGTCCAGGCCGTAGGCCAGGGCCGCCGCGGTTGGCTCGTTGATGATGCGCCGGACGTTGAGACCGGCCACCTCGCCGGCGTTGCGGGTGGCCTGCCGCTGCGAGTCGTTGAAATAGGCCGGCGTGGTGATCACGGCGTCGGTGACCGATTCGCCCAGGTAGCGCTCGGCCTCCTGCTTGAGCTTTTGCAGCACCATCGAGGCGATCTCTTCCGGCGTGATCTCCTGCCCGCGCTCGGGGATCTTGATGAGTGCTTCGCCCGCCTTGCCCTGCACCACGTCGAATGTCACCGCGCTGCGCTCGTCGCCAACCTCGTCCAGCCGGCGGCCGATGAAGCGTTTGGCGGAGTAGATCGTGTTCTCGGGGTTCATCACGGCCTGGCGTCGCGCCAGCTGGCCGACCAGCCGCTGGCCGTCCTTGGCGAAGGCCACCACGCTGGGCGTGATGCGCGAGCCCTCGCTGTTGGTTACGACGGTCGGCGCGCCGCCCTCCATGACGGCTACGACGGAGTTCGTCGTGCCGAGGTCGATACCGATGATCTTGGTCGCCATTCGCTCTGCCTCCTAGGCCGTCGCGCCCTGGGGCGCGGGCCGGCTGGTCGCCGGTGTCATCAAAGCGGTCGTCAAGACCGCGTCCATGTCGTCCACCCACACAAACCGCATTTGTCGTCGGACCTTGGTGGGCACGTCGTCGATGTCGGAACGATTCTCGGCGGGCGCCACCACCGTGCGCAGGCCCGCGCGGTGCGCCGCCAGCACCTTCTCCTTGAGCCCGCCGATCGGCAGGATCCGGCCCCGCAGCGTGACCTCGCCGGTCATCGCCACCTGGCGCCGCACGGGCACGCCGGCGACGGCCGACATGATGGCGGTGCTCATGGTGATGCCCGCCGACGGGCCGTCCTTGGGCACGCTGCCCGCCGGCACGTGCACGTGCACGTCCGTCTGGCCGAAATCCGGGCGGTCGGCGCCAAAAGCGTCCCCCCGCGCGCGCACATAGGACAGCGCCGCCTGGGCCGACTCGCGCATCACGTCGCCGAGCTGGCCGGTGAGGCGCAGCTTGCCGCTGCCCGGCACGGCCGCGGCCTCCACGTCGAGCACCTCGCCGCCGAATGGGGTGACGGCCAACCCGGTCGCCACGCCCACCAACGGCGAGCGGTCATCGTCTTCGGGCAGAAAGCGCGGGGCCCCGAGGAGCGAGCGCACCACGCGCGGCGTGACCCGGCGGGCGATGCGCCGCCGGTCCGCCACGCGGCGCGCCAGCTTGCGGCACACCGAGCCGAGCTCACGTTCGAGGTTGCGCACGCCCGCCTCGCGGGTGTAGTGCCGAATCGCCTCGCGGATGGCCCGGTCGGAGAACTCAAGGTCGCGTCCGGCGAGGCCGTGCTGCTTCAGCTGGCGCGGGAGCAGGTGCCCGTCGGCGATGCGCACCTTTTCATCTTCGGTATAGCCGTGCAGCTCGATGACCTCCATGCGATCGCGCAGCACTGCCGGAATGGCCTCGGCGTCGTTGGCCGTGGTGACGAACAGCACGCGCGACAGGTCCAGCGGCACTTCGAGATAGTGGTCGGTGAAGCTGTGGTTGTGCTCCGGGTCGAGCACCTCGAGCAGGGCCGACGAGGGATCGCCGCGGAAATCGCGCCCGATCTTGTCCACCTCGTCGAGCAGCAGCACCGGATTGCGGGATCCGGCGCGGCGCATGGCTTGCACGATGCGGCCCGGCAAGGCCCCGACGTAGGTCCGCCGATGCCCGCGAATCTCCGCCTCGTCGCGCACGCCGCCGAGCGAGATGCGCACGAACTCGCGCCCCAACGCCCGTGCGACCGAGCGGCCCAGGCTGGTCTTGCCCACGCCGGGCGGTCCGACCAGGCACAGGATCGGGGTGCGGAAGGCGTCCGACAGCATGCGCACCGCCAGAAACTCCAGCACGCGCTGCTTGACGTGCACCAGGCCGTAGTGGTCGCGCTCCAGCACGCGCCGCGCCCGCCGCAGCTCGCGTCGATCGGTGGTCTCCGTGTTCCACGGCAAGCCGAGCAGCCAGTCGAGGTAACCGCGGATCACGCCGATCTCGGGTGAGGTAGGCGGCGTCGCTTCCAAACGGCTGATTTCGTGCTCGGCCTTCTCGCGCACCACGTCGGGCAGCTCGGCGTCCTCCACCCGGCGGCTGAGCTCGTCGGTGTCGTCGATCTGTGTGTTGGAGATGCCCAGCTCACGCTGAATCGCCCGCAGCTGCTCGCGCAGGTAGAAGTCGCGTTGGACCTTCTCGATGCCGTCCTGGATTTCGCCTTGAATCTTGTTGCGGATGTCCAGGATTTCCGCCTGACGCGCAAGGTAGCGAGCCACGCGCCGCAACCGCTCCACCGGCGCGAACGCTTCCAGGACGTCCTGGCGCTCGCGCATCGGCATGTCCGAGGAGAAGCAGATGTAGTCGCACAGCCAGCTCGGATCGGAGACGCGGCGCGTCATGGCCACGACGTCGGGCGGAAAGGTGTTGGTCTCTTCGGCCACCGCCTCGACCTGGGCCACCACCACGCGCCGCAAGGCCTCGAGCTCCAGCGACGTCTCCTGGGGGACCTCCACGGGCTCGACGCGGGCCACCAGATGCCCTTCATGCTCCTCGATGGCTTCCAGCCGGGCGCGCTGCCGGCCTTGCAGCAGGACTTGCTGGCTGCCGTCGGGCATGCGCAGCTTGCGAATCACCTCGGCGATGGTGCCGACCTCGAAGAGGTCGGACGGGCGCACGGTGGAGCTGGCGCGGCGCTGGGCCACGAGCACCACGCGCCCGCCACGCGTTTCGGCGGCCGCCACGGCGGCCAGCGACGCGTCGCGACTGGCCTGCAACGGCATGGCCATTTCGGGAAACGCGACCCAGTCGAGCAGGGGAACGACGGGCATGACGGCCAGCTCCGACCGCGTCTCGGCCGCGGTCGTCCCGGCCGACGCTTCGTCGACGGACGCCGCCAGATCACCCAGCACGCATCACTCCAAGCTTCGATCGCTCAGGGCCAATGCTAAACATTGAGTCTGGTCGTGTCAAGAATTCTCAGTCTTGCATTGTATGTTTTGTCGCGGTCGGTCGGTCGCGCGCCAGCCAGCGGCCCAGCGCCCGTGCCGGGCTACACTCCCACGATATGCGGAACGTCCAACGCCCGACCCGGCGCGGGCGCGGCCATTTCTCCCGCCGTCATTTCTTGGGGATGGGCCTGGGAGCGGCCCTCACGCTCGCGGCCTGCGGCGACTCGGCGCCGGTCGCGACCCCGGCGCCAGCCGCCATCCCCACCGCCATGCCAACCGCGCCCCCCAGCGCTCCACCGGCCCCCGCGCAGCTGCGCCTGTTGGGCTGGCCGTTTCGACCCGATCTGGTGCGGCAGCGGCTGGACGACTTCGAACGATACCGCGGCGACCTTCGCGTGCTGCACGAGCAGGCCCAGCAGGACTACCCGGCCAGGGCCCTCGAAGCGCTGACCCGCCAGCCGTCGGTCGACGTGGTCCAGGCGCGCGACGGCCTGGTCGGCGCCTGGTGGTCGGGACGCGCCCTGCAAACCATGGGCGCCGAGGACACCTGGCGCGTGGTGCTGGATGCGATGTGGCCCCATGCTCGCCAGGCCGTGACGCTCGGCGGGCAGGTGGTCGGCCTGCCGTACTACGCCGACGTGATGCTGCTGGCCTACAACCGGCAGCTGCTGGAGCGCGTGGGCGCGCCGCCGCCCGCCACGCTGGAGGCGCTCACCGACCTTTGCCGCAACGCGGCGCGGCGGCAGATCTGCGAGTTCGGCATCTCGCTGAACCTCGCGCCCAAAGTGTTCACCAACCTTCCCTGGTGGGGACTGGTGTACGCGTCGGGCGGGCGCTTGGCGGCACCGGACGGCCCGGATCCCGCCGCGGTGGCGGTGCTGGAGTGGCTGCGCGACGCCACCGCGATGTCGAACGTGGTCGATCCGGACTTCAGCTCGGCGACCTACGACGCGCTGGCCCGCGAGCAGCACATCTTCAGCGTCGTCGGCGCCCACGTGCTGCGCCGGCTCAATCAGGCCTTGCCCGGCGCCTTCGGCGTGGCGCCGATTCCGGGGATCGCCGCGCCGCTGGGCACCGTCGCCTGGACGCCCCTCTACGCGGTGGCCGCCAACGCGCCCCGGCCGACGGACGCCGTGGACCTGGTGAGCTACCTCGGCGGGCCGGGCCCCGGCGGCGACTATGCCTCGGCGGCCTTCTGGCTGCGGCAGGAGGGATTGATCCCCGCCTACCGCCCGGTCCTCGAGCGGCCGGAGATCACCGCAGACCTGGCCGCCTGGGTCGACCCAAGCGCCCTGATGTCGATTCTCGCCGCCGCCCGCCCGGTGGAGCGCGTGTGGGAACGCTGGTTTCTGACCTGGGAGCACGCGCTGCAAGCGCAGGTGCAAGCCGCCATCTTCGGCCGGCAGTCCGCCGAGGGGGCGTTGGCCGCGGCCGAGGACGTCGCGCGTCAGCTGGCCTTGGACACCACCGGCTAGCGCGGCCGTCGGCTCGCGGCACGGGGCGGAGCGATCGCTCCACCCGTCGCACGACCCTAGGCCACCCCCGCCTGGTGCAACGCGGTAGCTCCCGCACGCTCAGCCTCGGACACGGCGGCCCTATCCGCATCGAGCGCCCCGGCGCACCGGGCCATGGGGCACGCGGCGCAGCGCTTGTCGCGGCACCAGCGGCGGTGGAGCCGCAAGAGCCCCTGCTGCGCTTTCGCCCCGCCCAGGCCGCGGCGCTCGATCCCCAGCGTCTGCGCCATGTAGCGCGAGTCGTGATTCCACATGCCGCCCGGCAGCGCGGCGAGGACCGCGGCACTCGCCCGCGGCAGGTCGGATTGTCCCCGGACATGTCCCATGGCCGCGGCAAAGGGAAGCACGGCGTTGACCAGGATTTCGCGCGCCCGATCGGCGCCGACGAGTGTGGGGGCCGGGCGCCGCGTGGCTCGCCCGAAGTCGTAGTGCCGGGCCCAGTAGGCGTCCGGCACCTCCGCCACCTGAAACCGGGCCTGGAGCCGGCGCGGGTCCGATGCGGCGGCTGCCCGGCGCACCTCCGCCAGCACGGTCTCCGCCAGGGTCGATCCCGGATGCGGCGCGCGCGACAGCAGCCGCGCCGCCGCGGCGATGCGCCGCGTGGGCCGGTTGGCCGGACGCACCGACTGCAGCGTCCAGTCGGCCGCCCGCAGGCCGGCCAGGCTCCCATAGGACTGCCAGATGCGCTGCAGCGTGCGCGCGTAGCCGTCGGCCGGCGCCCCGGGGCGCTGCATCGGCAGCAACCCGGCGGCGCCCATGAGCACGGCCTCGAGCGCGCCGACACCGGCGACCTCGCCGTTGCTCGCCAGCGCCTCGCTCAGGGCGCTCGTGACCCAGCCGCCCAGGGCCTCGAAGGCCGCGGCGTTCGGCCGATACCCGAGCGCGCGCAAGATGGCCTGGTGCAGGGCCTGATCCGGCCCCAGCGCGGCGATCTGGCCTTCCATCACCGCCGCCTGCTCGGCGTGGCGCAGCCGGCCCTGATCCTCGATGGCCTGCACGATCACACGGCGGGTCTCCGCATCGAGCGGAGTGGGCCGCGCGCAGGGCAGCAGGGCGCTGTCCGGCAACGCACCGGCGACCAGCGGAGCGACGGACGCGGCAAGCGCCTGAGCCAGCGCAAGCTGAGGCGGCCCGGAATGGGGTCCGCGGGCGTCCGCTTCCCAAACCAGATGCAGGCCGACGCCGGCATAGGCCGGGTCGCGGTGGTGGCCGTGGCGCCGCCAATCGGCGGCGTCGAGGTGCACCTCGAGATCGAGACGCCGCGCCGGCCCGCCGTCGATGCTCACGATGGCGTCGCGTAAATCCGGGCCCGGCAGGCCGGTCCAGCGCCCCGGATAGATGACGGCGACGCTCCGGCCGGCGTTGTCGCGCCACGGCCCGCGCCGCGTCGCCTGCCGCAACCACGCCGCCACCAGCTCGGCCTCGGAGGCCGGCCGTCGCCCTTCGCCGTTCAGGACTACGCCATTCACCCAGGGCCAGCCAAAGCAATCAAGGATATACGCATGAGGCGTCCACGCGTTGCCGCGGGCTATCGTCCTGCGTGTCGGCCCCTGCCGCTCGATCGAGCGCCCCGGGGCGCCGTGAGCCCGACCGATCGTGATTATTGTGATTGTCCGTTGACGAATCGACGTTTCGCGCGCACACTCGCGGGGCACGGGGACGGCGTGGGTTCGCCAATGCCAAGCTTCAGTCGGGTCGAGCGGTATACGTTCGCGTTTACGCGGCCGGCGCGGCTGGGTGCGCACGTCATGTAGCTCCCCCGATCGAGAACGCGCCGGCAGCAGAGGTCACCGCCTCTGCTTTTTTGTTGCCCGAATTCCCGCGAAGGAGAACCCGACCATGATTGTCGTTTTGGCCAAACAGGCCTCCGGTGACCAGATCGAAGCCGTCGCCGGGCGTATTCGCGCCGAGGGCTTGGAAACGCGGATGCTCTACGGCGTCGAGAAGACCGTGATCGCGGTGATCGGCCACCGCCCGCCCGAGCTGCTGCAGCAGATCCAGCGCATGCCGGGGGTCGAGACCGCCATGCCGGTCGGCGCGCCCTACAAGCTGGCGGCGCAGCGCGACGGGCAGGCGCGCACCAGCATCAGCGTCGGCGGCGTGACGATCGGCGACGGCTCGGTCGCCGTCATGGCGGGCCCGTGCACGGTCGAGAGCCGCGAGCAACTGCTGACCACGGCCCGGCATGTCGCGGCGCAGGGCGCGCACATCCTGCGCGGCGGGGCCTTCAAACCGCGCAGCTCGCCCTACAGCTTCCAGGGGATGGGCGCCGAGGGCCTGCGGCTGCTCGAGGAAGCCAAGGCGCTCACCGGCCTGCCCGTCATCACCGAGATTCTCGATCCGCGGCAGGTCGAGGAAGTCGCCGGCATCGCCGACATCCTCCAAATCGGCACCCGCAACGCCCAGAACTACCCGCTGCTCAACGAGGTGGGCCGCCTGGAGACGCCGGTGCTGCTCAAGCGCGGCATGGGCAACACCATCGAAGAGTGGATCATGTGCGCCGAGTACATCCTGGCGGCGGGCAATCCGAACGTGCTGCTGTGCGAGCGCGGCATCCGCACCTTTGAAACCGAGTCGCGCTTCACGCTCGATCTCAACGCGGTGCCGCTGCTGCGACGCGCCACCCACCTGCCCATCGTCGTCGATCCGTCGCAGGGCACGGGCAAGTGGCACATGGTGGAGTCCATGACCCTGGCCGCGGTCGCCGCCGGCGCCGACGGTGTGCTGCTCGAGGTGCACCCCTCGCCGGACACGGCCCTCATCGACGGGGCGCAGAGTCTCAGCCTGGAGCATTTCACCCAGCTCATGGGCAAGCTCGTGCCGATGGCGCAGGCGCTGGGCCGCCCGGTGCCGGCTGCCGCCGCTGCGGTGACCTGATGCCGCCGGCGCGCACCCGCGTCGTCCATCCGGCGTGCCGTCTGCGCGGCGAGCTGCGCGTGCCGGGCGACAAGTCCATCACCCACCGGGCCTATCTGCTGGGGGCGATTGGACACGGGGATTCGCGCTTCCGCCGACCGGGGATCGGCGCCGACACGCAGGCCACGGCCGGCGTCGTCGCGGCCCTGGGCGTGCCTCACGGGGTGCACGGTGACGAGCTGGTAGTCCGCGGCCGCGGATTCTCGGGCCTGTCCGAGCCGGCCGACGTGCTGTGGTGCGGCAACAGCGGCACCACGCTGCGCCTGGTCAGCGGCATTCTTGCGGGCCGGTCCTTTCATTCATTCGTTTCCGGCGACGATTCGCTGCGCCGCCGCCCGATGCGGCGGGTGATCGAGCCGTTGCGCGCCTTGGGCGCCCACATCCACGCCCGCGCCGACGACACCCGCGCCCCGATGGCCTTCGCGCCGGCCAACTTGGGCGGAGCCCGTCTGCAATCGCCGGTGGCCAGCGCGCAGGTGAAGTCGGCCGTGCTGCTCGCCGCACAGCAAGCCGAGGGGCCGACATCGCTCGAGCAGCCGGCGCCGTCGCGCGACCACACGGAGCGCATGCTGCGGGCGCAGGGCGCCGGCGTCACGTCCTGCGGCGCCGCCGTCCGCTGTGTCCCCAACGGGCCGCTGGCGCCCCTCGATCTGGACATTCCGGGGGACTTCTCGGCGGCCGCCTTTTGGATCGCGGCGGCCGTGGCGCATCCCGACGCCGCCATCACGATCCGCGACGTGGGCCTCAATCCGCTGCGAACCGGCCTGCTGGACGTGCTGCGCGCCATGCGGGCCGACGTCACGGTCGAGATCGAGCGTCGCGAGCCCGAGCCGGTCGGAACCGTGGTGGCCCGATCGTCGCCCCTGCGCGCCGCCGACGCCGGCGGCGACCTCATTCCGCGGCTCATCGACGAGGCGCCGCTCGTGGCGCTGCTGGCGGCACACGCCGCCGGCGAGTCCCGGCTCCGCGACGCCGCCGAGCTGGCCGCCAAGGAATCGAACCGGCTGCGCACCACGGCCGCCGCGCTCGCCGCGCTTGGCGTCGAGGTTGATGAGCAGCCCGACGGCTTCGTGACCCCTGGGGGCCAACGCGTCGGCGCCGGCCGCGTCGACGCGGCCGGCGATCACCGCATCGCCATGTTGGCGGCCGCCGCCGCCTTGACCGGCGACGGGCCCGTCACCATCGACGACGCCGACAGCGCCGCCGTGTCGTATCCCGGCTTTTGGGACGATCTGGCCGCCCTCAGCGAATGAGCCACCCCCTCCGCTTCGGCGTGATCGGCTGGCCCCTGGGGCATACCTTATCGCCCGTGTTTCAGCAGGCGGCGCTGGACGCCCTGGGCGTCGCGGCGGTCTACGAGGCTCTCCCGACGCCGCCCGAGGACCTCGAAAATCGACTGCGCGCCGCCCGCCGGGGCGAGTGGCGCGGGCTCAACGTCACCATCCCGCACAAGCTGCGCGTAGCCGAGCTGGTCGACGTGCGTACGCCAGCGGCCGAACGTCTGGAGGCCGTGAACACGGTCGACGCGCGCGACGACCGCCTCATCGGCGACAACACCGATGTGGAGGGCTTTGCGCGCGCGCTCACCGAGCACGGCGGCTTCGATCCGGCCGGCGCGCGCGCCGTGCTGCTGGGCGCCGGCGGCGCCGGCCGCGCCGTGGCCTGGGCGCTGGCCGACCTCGGGGTCGCGCACCTTACGCTGGCCAACCGGCGCCGCGACCGCGCCGACGCGTTGGCGGACGCTTTGGACGGCCAGCCCATGGGGATCGCCAGTTGCGGCCTCGACGATCCAGCCCTGCGGCGCGAGCTGCGCGGCGCCGCCTTGCTGGTGAACGCCACCAGCCTCGGCATGGCCGGCGGACCCGACCCCCAGGCCTCGCCGCTGCCGCCCGCGTGGCTGCACGACGGCCTCTTCGTCTGCGACATCGTGTACCGCCCCGCGGAGACGCCCCTGCTGGCGCAGGCGCGGTCCACCGGCTGCCGCGTGCTCGGTGGACTGGAAATGTTGGTCGTGCAGGGCGCCGCCAGCCTCGAGCGGTGGCTGGGTCGGCCCGCGCCCGTGGGCACTATGATGGAGGCTGCCCGCCACGCGCTGGCCGCGTCAGGGGCCTGACACCATGGGACGCCTTCGTTTTCTCACCGCCGGCGAGTCGCACGGCCCCGGACTGACCGTCATCGTCGAGGGGTTGCCGTTCGGCCTTGCCCTTTCGGCAGGCGATATCAATCCCGATCTGGCGCGCCGGCAGGGCGGCTACGGTCGCGGCGGGCGCATGCAGATCGAGCGCGATCAGGTCACCATCCGCAGCGGCGTGCGCCACGGCCGCACGCTGGGCAGCCCGGTGGCCTTGCTCATCGAGAACCGCGACTGGGCCAACTGGCAAGAAAAAATGTCGGTCGAGCCGATCGACGGCGAGATCCCACCGGTCACCAAGCCGCGGCCGGGTCACGCCGACCTGGCGGGCATGGTCAAATACGGCACCGACGACCTGCGCAATATCCTGGAGCGCTCCAGCGCACGCGAGACGACCTCGCGGGTCGCCGCCGGCGCCGTGGCGCGGCGGCTGCTGGCCACCGCCGGCGTCGAGATCCGCAGCCGCGCGGCGCGCGTCGGTCCGGTCGACGACACGCCGGACCTCGACCCGTTGCAGCCGGAGTCCTGGCCCTGGGAGGAGGTCGAGGCCTCGCCCGTACGCGCCGTCACCCCCGAGCGCGCCGACGCCATGATCGAAGCCATCGACGCTGCGCGGGAGGCCGGCTCGACCCTCGGCGGCGTCTTCGAGGTCGTGGCCTGGGGCTTGCCCATCGGGCTTGGCAGTCACGTGCACTGGGACCGCAAGCTCGACGGGCGCCTGGCGCAAGCCATCCTGAGCATCAATGCCGTCAAGGGCGTGGAGATCGGCAGCGCCTTCGACAACACCGCGCGCCGCGGCCACGACGTGCACGACGAGATCGACCGCACCCAGGCGCGCGGCTGGACCCGCCTGAGCAATCGCGCCGGGGGCACCGAGGGCGGTATGACCAACGGGCAGCCGCTGATCGTCCGCGGCGCCCTCAAGCCCATCTCGACCATGCGCACGCCGCTGCAGACCGTCGACGTCAAGACCCTGAAGCGCACCCAGGCCCATTTCGAACGCTCGGACGTGTGCGTCGTGCCCGCGGCCGGCGTGATCGGCGAGGCCATGGTGGCGCTGGTGCTGGCCGACGCGCTGCTCGAGAAGTTCGGCGGGGACAACATGCCCGACATCGCGGCGGCCGTGCGCGCGCAGCGGGCGGCCTCCCGGGCGGCCCCTGCCGCCACGTGAGCACCCGCCGCCCCGCGGATCGGCTGTTCCTCGTGGGCATGAGCGGCGCCGGCAAATCGTCCGTCGCGGCGGCCGCCGCGGCTCGACTCGGCTGGAGCGCCTGGGACAGCGATGTGGAGATCACGGCGCGCGACGGCCGGTCGATCCCGCAGATCTTCACCCAAGACGGGGAGCCGGCCTTCCGCGCCCTGGAGCGTGACGTGGTGGACGCGTTGAGCGACCGGCCCTGCGCCGTCGGGGCGCTGGGGGGCGGCGCCATGGCCGACGCGTTGACCCGGGAGCGGCTGCTCGACCGGGGGCTTGTCGCCTGGCTGCAGGTCAGCCCGGACGTCGCCGCCGACCGCCTGCAAGCCAAGCTGGCCGACGAGCCGCGGCCCATGCTCGGCGACGACCCGCGTCGCCGACTCGCCGACCTGATCGCGGCGCGCGAGGCCGCCTACCGGCAGGCCCACGTGCACCTCGACACCGACCGGCGCTCGGTGGCCGAAGTCGCCGACGCGCTGGCCGCCGAGGTGCGCGCGGCGAAGGCCTCGAGCCCGGCCTGATGGACACCATGGCGCAGATCCAAATCGAGCGCGGCGCCAGCGGCCGGCTGGCGCGGGTGCTGGACCAGGAAGGCTTGCCGCCGCGGGCGTGGGTGATCGCCGACCGCACCGTGATGCGGCTGCACGGTGAGCGCATCGTCGCGGGACTGGCGCGGGACGGCGTGGCCGTCACGAGCCGAGCCGTCGCCCCCGGCGAGCCCAGCAAGTCCGTCGCGGCGGCAGGCGAGCTGTGGCGCTGGCTGGCGGAGCGTGGCGCCGAGCGCGGCGACCCCATCATCGCCCTGGGCGGCGGCGTGGTGGGCGACCTCGCCGGATTCGTGGCCGCCACCTACCTGCGCGGGGTCCCACTCATCCAGGTGCCGACGACCCTGCTGGCGCAGATCGACAGCAGCGTCGGCGGCAAAGTGGGGGTGGACTTGGCGTCCGGCAAGAACCTCGTCGGCGCGTTCTACCCGGCGCGGCGGAGCGTGATCGACCCCGACCTGCTGGCCACCCTTCCGCGGGCGCAGCTCGTGGCCGATTACGCCGAAGTGATCAAGACGGCGGTGATCTTGGACGCCGACATGTTCGAGCTGATCGAGCGACACGCGGACGCGATCGACGATCCCGCGCTGCTGGAAGATCTGGTGACGCGCTGCGTGCGGTGGAAGGCGCGCGTCGTGGACGAGGACCCGCACGACCGCGGCGCCCGCGCCGTGCTCAACTATGGGCACACCATCGCCCACGCCCTCGAAACCGTTGGTGGCTACGGGACCTACCGGCACGGCGAGGCGGTGGCCATCGGCATGCGTGGGGCCGCGGCGATTAGCGTCCGCGCGGGGAACATGACGCCGGCCGACGCTGATCGGCAGCGCGCGCTGCTCCGGCGCGTCGGCCTGCCGCAAACCTACGCCACCGCCGCGCCCGACGAGCTGCTGGGGGCGATGCAGCGGGACAAGAAAGTGCGCGGCGGACGCGTGCAGTGGGTGCTGGCCGAGCGCATTGGCGCGGCCAGTCCGGGGCACCACGTGGACCCCACGATCGTGCGCGACGTGCTGCACCAGATTCGCGCCCCGACCGCATGAGCCGGCCGCCTCTACAATCGGGCATGCCTCTCGGGCCCAGGACAACCTAGCGTGGAGCCGCTCGGCCGCGGGATCACCGTGGCGCTGGCGCTGGCCGCCGCCTTCGCCGCGGCGGCGTGGATTGCCGGCGCCATCTGGGCCCACTACGACATCGGCCGGCGCACCCAGGACCTCTACGTCCGCATGTTCGCCACCCTGATGGTGCTGCTGCTCGGGCCGTTCGGCGCGGTGCTCTATCTGATCCTGCGGCCCCGCGAATCCCTCGACGACGCCTACCTGCGCGCGCTGCAAGAAGAAGTGCTGCTGCGGGACATGGCCCCGGCGCCCGCGGCGGAGACCGTCCCCAGCCTCCTGGCGATCAACGGGAAGGCGCCCACCATCGGCCGCGGCGCCTTCGTCGCGCCCGGGGCCAAGCTCATCGGCGACGTTCGCCTCGGGGACGGCGCCAGCGTGTGGTTCAACACGGTGATCCGCGCCGACATTGCGCCGGTCATCATCGGCGCGGGCTCGAACATCCAGGACGGCTGTGTGCTGCACGTCGACCCCGGCGTGGCGCTGCGCATCGGCGCCGACGTCACCGTGGGACACATGGCCGTGCTGCACGCCTGCACCATCGAGGACGAGTGCCTCATCGGCATCCAGTCGACGGTGCTCAGCGGGGCGCACGTGCGCCGCCACTCGGTCGTCGGCGCCGCCGCGCTGGTGCCGGAGAACAAGGAGTTCCCCGAGGGCTCCTTGCTCGTCGGCGTGCCCGCGCGGCCGATGCGCGAGGTAACCGCGGAGGAAGTCGAGCACCTGATCATCGAGCGGGCGGCCGAATATCGCGCGCTGGCGGCCGACGAGCGCGACGCCGGTCACGACACCGCGGCGGGCTGATCCGCCGGATGGACGCCCGGCCCGACGACCAGCGACCGGGCTACAGCGTTCGGATTCGCGACATGGCCGCCGGCAGCCGTCCGCGCGAACGGCTGGCCCAGGACGGCGCCGAGGCGCTGAGCGAGGCCGAGCTGCTGGCCATCATCTTGCGCGTCGGGTCCGACCGCGGCAGCGCCGTCGAGCTCGCCCAGTCGCTGCTTTCTGAAATGGGCGGTTTGTCGGCGCTCGAGAATGCAAGCGTGGCCGAGCTGTGCACGCACCACGGCATCGGCCGCGCGAAGGCGGTGCAGATCAAGGCGGCGCTGCAGCTCGGGCGTCGGCTCCAACGCGAGCCCCTGGACGAGCGCCCCGAAATCCGCAGCCCGGAGGACGCCGCGCGCATCCTGGCGCCGCGCATGGCCGCGCTGCCGCGCGAGACGCTGCAAGTCGTCCTGCTCGACGGACGGCATCGCATGATGGATGTGGCGCCGATCGCCGAGGGCCGGGTCAACACCGTGGGCGCAAGCATGGCGGACGTGTTTCGGGACGCCGTGCGGCGGGACTGTCCCGCGGTGATCCTGGCGCACAACCACCCGTCGGGCGATCCCTCGCCGTCTGACGACGACGCCAAGCTCACGCGCACGGCTGCAGAGGCCGGCAAGCTCCTCGGCGTCGAAGTCTTGGACCACCTGGTGATCGCCCGCGGTCCGACCGACCCGCCCAACTTCGTGAGCCTGCGCGAGCACGGGATGGAGTGGTAGCGGTGGCCGAGGGCACGTTTTGCAGCAGTCGGGGGACGAAGCCCCAATGAGGGTCACCGCGGTCGAGCCGCTGCAATGCGACGCCGGCTGGACGGCCTGGACCTTCGTCAAGGTCACCACCGACGCCGGCATCACCGGCTACGGCGAGTGCACCGACTGGCGCGGGGCGCACGCGCTGGCCGGCGGCATTCGCGACCTGGCTCCGCTGGTGGTCGGGCGCGATCCTGGCGCCATCCGCGCCATCGTGCGCGACCTCAGCCGCCACACGCAGCAGAACCTGGGCGGGCTGCTGACCAAGAGCATCGCCGGCATCGAGCTGGCGCTGTGGGACATCCAGGGCAAGGCGCTGGGCGTGCCCGTGCACCGGCTTCTCGGAGGTCCCACCCGCGACCGGGTGCGGCTCTATTGGTCGCACTTCGGCAGCTACCGCGCCCGCAGCCCGGAGATTCTCGGCGCCCCGCCGCTGCGGACCTGGGACGACGTCGCCGAGCTGGGCCGCGAGGCGGTGCGCCGCGGCTACACGGCGCTCAAGACCAACATCTTCGCGCCGGGCGAGCCGGCGAACTTCTGGACCCGGGGGGACGCCAACCTCGACCGCGACACGCTCGACACGGCGGTGCGGCTGATCGGCACGCTGCGCGAGGCCGTCGGCCCGCGCGTCGACATCTGTCTCGACCTGAACTTCCGCTTTCGCCCCGAGGCCTGCATCAAGCTCGTGCGGGCGCTCGAGCCGTTCGACCTGCGCTGGATCGAGATCGACATGTACGACCCGGCCGCGCTGCGCGACATCCGCGACGCCGCGCCCATGCCGCTGGCCTCACTCGAGAGCCTCAACACCGTGCGTGACTTCCTGCCGTTCCTGGAGGCGCACGCGGTCGACGTCGCCATCATCGACGTGCCGTGGAACGGCCTGGCGCAGTCGGTGGAGATCGCCACGCTCGCCGCGACCTACGAGACCAATGTGGCGCCCCACAACTACTACAGCCACCTCGCGACCTTCATCGCCGCGCAGTGGAGCGCCTGCGTGTCCAACCTGGCGATGATGGAGGTCGACGTGGACTCGGCGCCCTGGCGCGACGAAATCGTCACCGCGCTGCCCGAGATCGCCGACGGCCACATGAAAATTCCGAACGCGCCCGGCTGGGGCACGGACCTCGACGAGGCGGCAATCGCCGAGCATCCCTGGCCGCGGCCCGACTAGCCGCGGCGACGTCAGCGGGACTTGCGGCGCGTGAAGCGCAGGCCCGACCAGGTCCGGTCGATGGACGCGATCTTGTAGTCCACCAGGCCTTGCGCCAATCCGGTTTCCCGAACCACGCGCTCGGACAGGTCGGACACTACGCCTGAGGCCTTCTTGGGCCAGCAGATCCAGAGCCCGCCCGCGCCGGCCCTGGCCCCGTAGCGCGCAACGCGCCGCTTCAAGTCGCGACGCGAGCCGACGAACCACACGATGAGGTCGCAGCGCCCCTGCGCGCGGCGGCGCAGCGTCACCTCTGGCGGCAGCTCGCCCAGCGTCTGCTCGAAATCGTCCGGCGCGGTCAGCAGCGCCACCGCGTAGCCGGCCTTGATGCCGAGCTTGCGCGGCAGCGGCGTGCCCGAGTAGCCCGCCAGGCTCGAGGCGGGAACGACCGGGTCCGCCGGCGGATGCGCCAGCGCCAGCGCCAACGCCTCGTGCAAACCCGGCCAGCCGGCAAAGGTGGCGTCCGGCAGCAGCTCGCGCACGCGGGCGACCTTCGTCGGATCGCCATCCACGAACACCAGGGGAATCCCCCTCGTGGCCTTGGTCTGCCGCAGCGCCGCGCCCAGGTCGCGCCCATGCGACGGCAGCCGGCTAAGATCGATCACGACGGCATCCGGTGGATCGGCGCGCAGCGCCCGCAGCCCCGACGGGTCGAGGGGCGCGTGCTCGACCTCCCAACCGCCCTGCGCCAGCCGCGCCGCCCGCTCCGCGGCCTCGGCGGCATTCCAGTGAATCAGGCGAATGCGCGGCATCGCGGGCGCGTCAGGAGGCTTCCACCAGCTCCTTGAGCGCGCGCAGGTGCTTGCGGCCCAGCGAGCGCGTGAGCCACCCAAACAGGAAGCCCATTAGGCGCACGACCCACGAGTTCGACCCCACGTCCACGACCGTCATCACCGTCGTGCCGCCGTCGACCGGCGTTAGCCGGTACTCGACCACCATCCCGTAGGAACCGCCGACGGTGCGCGAGCCCCAACAGGCGCCGGGATCGTAGGTCGTGATCTCGCCCTGGTACTCGGTGACCCGCCAGCCTTCGCGGATGCGCTGGGTATAGGTTGCGCCCACGGCGTCGTCGGGGTCGAAGTCGGACGCGTAGTCGAACGTCTCGACACCCTCCTGCCACTCGCCGCGGCGGTCGGTGTCGGCCAGCAGCGCAAACACGTCGTCGGGCGAGGCGTCGATGTGGATACGGGCGATTTCCTGCATGGGGAGACCTCGAAAGTCGATGACGGCCATTGTGGCGCAGAGTCGAGCGCATCGGCCGAACAGGTGAACGATGGCGACGGGCGCCGGCAACAGCCTACAACCGCTGCCGCGCTCAGCCGAGGTTGGAATCAAGCGCCGCCCGCAGCATGCCGGCCCGCCGGGCGCGTTCGTCCGGCGGCGCCCGAAAGCGCTCAGCCGTTCGCTCGTACAGCCGATCTCCGCGCCAACGCGGCAACACGTGAAGGTGGTAGTGCCAGACCTCCTGGCCGCCCCCGGGACCGTTGTGCTGACGTGTCGAGACGCCCTCGCAGCGATAGACGCCGGTCATGGCCACGGCGACACGCCGCGCCACCGCGTGAATCTGGGCGGCGGCCTCGGCCGGCAAATCGAAGATCGATTCGTAGTGCGGATTGGGAATCACGATCACCGACCCCTCGTTCCTCGGCCACCAGTGCGAACCGACAAACGCCGTCACGTCCGGCGTCCGCAGCACGTCGGCCTCGGCCCCGCCGAGCACCGCCCCGCCAAAGCTCCCGCCCGCGATGCGGCAGAACGGGCAGTCGTAGCCCGGCGGCGCGTAGGACAAGCCGCAATCCATGCTCCAGTATGGCCGTGACGCCATGCGGCATCGATCGTTGACGGCCATCGAACCGGCTTGTCGGCGAGAACCGTCCACCAACTCTCGGCGATTTGTCCTGGACGACGGTTTCATTTGGCTACGTCGACCTGCTCGCAACCAGGCGTCCAAGACATATGGCGTGCATATACACGTACGTGTTGTTGTACTGATATCAGCATGCTATAGTGAGCCTCATCCGAAATCGCTAGCCGAAGAAGAACTGAACCGTGCACCACTCGTTCTCCGACGACATCGTCAGCGTCACCAACCTCCGCAAGGACCTGCCGGCGATGCTGACCCGCGTTCGCGACGGCGTCCCCGTCACGATCATGCAGGGCGATCAAGCCGACCTGGTCATCGTGAAACGCGCGGACCTTGCCGCCATGGCCAGCGAGGCCGAGGCGCTCCGTGCGCGGATCGCCGACCTCGCCGGCGAGATCGAAACGCTCGAAGTCTTGAGCGATCCTCAGCTGCTGGCGTCCGTCCACGCGGGGCTCGGCGCCATGCGCGACGGTCGCGTAGTCGCGCTCGATGAGCTCGGCGACGAGGGGTGAGTTCGAGCGGCGCCTACACGGTCTACGTCACTGAAAACGTGCAGCGCCAGGATCTCCCGGCGCTCGACGCCGGGGACCGGACTCGCGCCCGCGCCAAGATGGCGACCCTGTCCGTCCAACCCAATCGGCACCCCGCGCTGCGCGGCGCCCTCGCCGGTCTGCGCAGCGTCCGCGCCGGCCAACTGCGGATCATCTTCGCCGTGGACGACGAGCGCCGGACGGTCACGGTGATCGCCGTCGGTCGGCGTCGCGCTCAAGAACGCCGGGATGTCTACGCCGACACCGCGCGCCGGATCGATCGAGCCGATCGTCCTGACGGCACGCCGAATAAGCGGCGACATGAGGGCGCATAGACTGCCGGTCGAACGGTCCGCGGACCACAAGCGACGGGAGTCGACAATCGCGGCGTCAGACGCCCGGAGTACGCTGCATTCCGGCCAGCACGTCACCGTCCGCAAGCTGCCGTGGAACTCGGACACGCCCAAGTGGGAGTGCGAGGCGCGCGTGCACGAGGTTTCGACCGACGGATTCACGCTCTCGGTCCCTGCCGGCACGACCTTCCGCATGGCGGACGGCTCCTCGTGGACCGGTCAAGACCACAGCCTAGACCGCTACCAACACGGCGCCTGGCGCCAGGTCATGGAGCTGCCGACGCCAGGCCGGCATTGGTACGTGAACGTCATCCGTCCGGTGAAGCTGCGCGGCGCCGTCGTCACCTGGCGCGACCTGATCGTGGACGTCGAGGCCTACCCCGACGGCGCCTATCACATTGCCGACATTCCGGAGCTGGTGGGCGCCCGCCCGTCGCTGCCGGCCGACGTCTTTGCGCGCATACGGCAGGAGGTCGACGCGATCGTGGACGACCTGACGCAGGCGCGCCCGCCGTTCCACCGAGCCGCCCCGGAAACGCCCTATGGCTCGGAGGAGTCGCGCTTCTGGCTGACTCCCGGCGCGGGCGATGGCCTGGCGGTGGTCGGCGGCGTCGACGGCCCCGGACGTGCGTCGGTCGAGCGCATGCTGGATCGCCTGAATCCGGTCTCGGTGCACGCCGCGTCCGTGAACCCGCTCATGGTGTTGCCGGAGAGCGCGCCGCCGCGGGACGGGGTGCTTATCGCCGGAGCGCCCGGCGAGCTCGACCGGCTGGTGCCACATGCGCGGGCCGCGCTGGGCATCTACGGCGGTCGCACGCCGGTCACGCTGGCGGTGGCGCTCGATCGCGAGATTGACCCGCTGGCCGAGTTCCAAGCGGCGCTGGACGGGTCCGACCAGACGCCGACCATGCGCCTGGACGAGGCGTTGCGGCAGGTGGGCATAGCGCCGCGCGGCGTGGTCACCGCCCGGCGCTTCGTGGCGGCGTCGTGGTTCTAGGACATTCGGATCCGGCGCTGCGGCCCGCGCGGCCCCACCGCTACTCCCCGAGCGTCCCTGGATTCCGGCTTTCGCCGGAATGACGGAGGTGGAACGGACAAGGTGGACCGAGCCCCCCTCACCCAAGCCCTCCCACTTGAGGGAGAAGGGACTGGACGTTGGGTCGGAGGTGCTACCGCGGCGGCGGATCGGCCTCCAACGCCGCGCGGTAGTCCGCGATGATCCGGTCCACGTCGGCCTGATCGGCGCCCGCCAGCTCGCCGCCGGCGACCTGGCGAAACGTGTCGCTGAGGCTCCACGCCACCGCGTCGTTCGGCATTTGCGCGTAGCGGGGCGCCAGGTGGGCGTGCATGTGGGGCACGCTTTCGCCGAACGCGACGACGTAAATCCGCAGCGCGCCGGTCACCTTCTCGAGCGTGCGCGTGAGATGCCGCAGCACCGGGCCGAAGTTCTCGGTCTCCTCGTCGGTAAAGTGCGCCGGTCCCTGCACGTGCCGCTGGGGATGCAGCATCATCCAGCCGGCCAGCGGCGCGGGAGGCGGCGTGTGGCGCACGAACCACAGATCGTTGGCGAAAATGACGCCGCCTGGGCTCGGCGCCTCTCCGGCGTTGGCGTGGCACACGTCGCAGGCGGAGTCGTAAGAGGGATGTCTCATGAGCGCTGGCGCTCCTCGCACGATGGTCCGGTCGTCACGCGCCGCATCATGCCACGGCGCTACGGCTGGAGCGCCTGAGTGGGGTCATAGGCCTCCCGCTGCCGGATGGCGCCCAGGCCGGTGCGCACCACCAGCGCCTCGCCGCTCAAGCCCACCGGAAAGAG
Source organism: Chloroflexota bacterium (assembly GCA_028873795.1). Lineage (GTDB taxonomy): Bacteria > Chloroflexota > UBA11872 > UBA11872 > UBA11872 > JAJECS01. Next base: position 25,679 of record JAPPNP010000022.1, on the reverse strand, counting down.
ATCCATCGGGCGCTCCGCCGGTCCCGTCAGCCGCTCGCCGTTGAGGGCGAAGCGCGAGAAATGGCAGCGGCACTCGAACACGCCATCGCGCGGCGGCGGAATCGGGCAGCCAAGATGCGGACAGCGCTCATAGAGCGCCAGGAATCCATCGGGCACCCGCACCAGGTGAAACTGTCCCTCGGGCCAATGACGCGTCTCACCAACCTGGTAATCGGCCGGTCGGCCGGCGCGAATCGTGCCGCCGAAGCGCCTCGCAGCCGGCGTCCAGGCCAGTCTCCAGGCGGCGCCGATGCCGATCGCGCCCAGCGCCGCGACCAACGGCGGCACGAAGCTCCGGCGCAACCACCAGCGGCGCGAACGGCGCTCAGCGGGCGCATCACGCATGGCGGCCGGGTCGTCATCGGGGGGCGGTGTCACACATGACCCTCGGGACCGTGACCGGGCGGCGGTCACGGCCACTGTCTGCAGCGCCAGTGTAGGCGCTGCCGTTCGCCAGCCCCGCCGTGAGCCGCCCCGAGGTGCTAGCGTGCCGGGGCGAGGTTGACCTCGGACTCTCGATGCGCCAGGTGGTGCTGGCTGCGGCGCTGGCGGCAGTCGCCGCGTTGATTGCAGCCTGGCGACGCCTGCGACCGCCCAACGAACCGGCGCCGGCCGGTCCCGCGGCCGACGGGGCCGGATTCATCGAGGTCGATGGCGCGGCCTATCACGCCCGCATCGTGGGCGACGGTCCGCCGATCGTGTTTCTGCATGGATTCCTGAGCACGGCCGGCGTCTGGGATCCGGTGATCGACCGACTCGGCCCGGACTATCGCAGCGTCGCGGTGGACCTGCCGGGGTTCGGTCGCTCGGCCAAGGGCGCGTCCGTCCCCGCCGGCGTCTGGGGTCGCGCGGAGTGGCTGCGCGCCCTGCTCGACGTCCTGCGCCTCGACGCCGTGACGCTGGTCGGCGCCTCGATGGGTGGCCAGACCACCCTCGCCTTCGCCAACCGCTATCCGGCACGGGCAAGAAATCTGGTGCTCATCGCGCCGTTCGCCCGGGAGCCGGATCCATACCCGGCGCGCGACGCGTGGACCTGGCCCTTCGTCGTGTGGCTCTTCGAGCGCAGCATGTTCAGCCGGCGCTGGCTCGCGTGGCGACAGAGGCAGCAAATGACCCGGCCCCACCGACTGCCGCGCGGCCGAATCGACGAGCTGTTCCGCCAGACCCAGACGCCCGGCTTTCTGGAGGGCATCCGCGACGGCTACATCCGACCGCCGGTCGACGACCTGCGCCGGCATCTGCCGGGTGTGCGCGCGCCCGTCGTGGTCCTTTGGGGCGCCGGCGATCACACGCTGTCCGTCGAGCTGAGCCGCGAGGTCGCGGACCGCGTGCCCTCGGGCCGGCTGCGGGTGATTGCGGGCGCGGGCCACTCCGTCCAGCTCGACGAACCCGAGCTGGTGGCGCGGATCATTCAGTCCGCGATCGACGACGTCGATTCGGCGGGGCCAGCCGGCTAGCGGCGCTCCGACACGCCCGCGATCCCCAGCGCGGCGCGATGGGCGCGCCACTCGACGTCGTCGTCCAGTGGCGCCAGCGAGTACTCCGGGGCCACCCGCCGCAGCGCCATGGTGAGCAGGTGGTCGGCCAGGTGCGGGTTCTTGGGCAGCAGCGACCCATGCAGATACGTGCCGACGGCGGTGCCCGCCACCGCGCCTTCGCCGCCGTCCCTGCCGTTGTTGCCAAACCCCTTCACGACCTCCGCCAATGGACTCGCGCCGGCGCCCAGAAACGTGCGGCCGCCGTGATTCTCGAAGCCGATCAGATGGGCGCCCTGCCAGCGGCAGGCGATGTTGCCGATGCAGCGCGCCACGTCGGCGCCCGGGTGCACGGTCTCCATGTCGAAGATGCCGAGACCATCCATCACCGTGCCGTCCGCGTCGCGGTAGGACCGACCCATCAGCTGATAGCCGCCGCACACGGCAAGCATGGCGGCGCCGTCGGCCACATCGCGACCAATGCAGTCGGCATGCCGGTGTCGCAGCCCATCGCTGGCGGCGCGCTGCTGGCGGTCCTGCCCGCCGCCGATCACATACATGTCCTGCGGCTCGTCGAGCGAATCGCCCCACGCCACGGTGGTGACCCGCAGCTCGATCCCGCGCCAGGCGCAGCGCCGCTGCAGGCAGGTCACGTTGCCGCGGTCGGCGTAGAGATTCATCAGGTCGGGGTAGAGGTAGGCCAGACTCAGCGACGGTCCGTCAGTCACGCGTTCGTCCAGTAGGGCGTCGCCCAGCCGCGTGCGACGCACACGTCGCGCACGGCCAGCATCGCGGTGTACGTGGCGATGACCGCCAGGCGGCCGTCTGCACGGCCCAGTGCCCGATCCAACGGTTCGGCGATTCCCGGCACGACGTCCACGTCCCCTTCGGTGGGCCGAACCCCGGCGTACTTCACCCGCACCTCCAGGTCGAAGGCCCGTCGACCGCCGAGCGTGAGCCGCCGCGTCCGCAGCCGCTCGAACTCGACGTCCCAAATCCACGAGACGTCCTCGCCGTCGGCGACGCCGTCGTTGAGCAGCACCAGCGTATCCAGTCGCTCCGGCTCGGCGGCCAGCAGGTCCAGGACCTGATTGGCGCTGGTGGGATTCTTGGTCAGGAGAATCACCACCTCACCCTGCGGACTCTCGATCACCTCGGCCCGGCCGAACGCCGGGCCGGTGGCAATGACCGCGTCCAGCGCACCGGCCGATTCAATGCCCAGCGCCCGCGCGGCGGCCACGGCGGCGGCGACGTTGTAGGCGCTGTAGAGCCCCGGCAGCGGCGCCTCAACTTGGAAATGCTGACCGTCGGTCGCCAACGTCAGCTCCAACCCATCGATCCCACGGGTTTGCACGGCCGTGATCGCGACATCGGGTGCGGGGCGCGTGAGATCGCCCACGGGACAGTGCCAGTTGCCCAGGTGGGCAAAGGTCACGGCGTCGTAGGCCAACGGCTCGCCGCAACGAGGACAGCCGCGCACGTCGGCCCAGGGATCGAGGACCGCCGCCTCGCCCGGACCGTCGCTGCCGAACCAATCGACGCGGCCGGCATGCATCTGCGCCACGGACGTCACCAGCGGATCGTCGGCGTTGGCGAGGACCGTCGTCGTCTCAGGGAGTCCGGCAATGACCTCGCGCCAGGCATGGGCCGTCGTGTCGATCTCGCCGTAGCGATCGAGCTGATCGCGAAACAGATTCAACAGCACCACGAGGGTCGGCCGCACGCGCGGCAGCAGCGACGCGAGCGCCCATTCGTCCAACTCGAACACACCCACCGCCGACCGTTCGCGACGCTGTCCACCATGCCAGGCGGACCGCTGGATCAACGCCGCCGCAACGCCGCGTTCGAGGTTCGAACCCGTGGGATTGGTCCAGACGTCGTGGCCTGCGGCGCGCAGCGCCGCCGCGATCAGCGCCGTGGTCGTGGTCTTGCCGTTGGTGCCGCTGACCAACACGAGGCTGGAAAGGCTATTCAGGGCATCGGGCACGTATTGGGGCGCGACGGTCTGTGCCACGAGCCCACTGATGGCGGTGCCCCCGCCCCGGCGCGTCCAGCGCGAAATCGCCGCCGCGGCGCGCCCGGCGGCGGTGGCCGCCGCGCGTTGCACCCGTCGCCTCACGCCAGCCCAGCCACGCGCCGCCACCTGTTCCGCGAACTCATCACTCCCGATTCTGGGCCGTGCATGCCCCCCGCGCTACCTTTGCCCGCATGCGCCATCCGCCGGCCGATCTGACGCCGCCCACCATAGCCGCGCTGGGCGCCGCGCTGGCCGAGGCCCGCAGCGTTCGCATTGTCGGCACGCAGAGTCTGGCGTCGCGCACGTCGCCGCCGCCGCCCGGCGCGCTGGTGGTCTCGACCGCCGCGCTCACTGATCTTCGAATCCAGCCGCTCGACTTGATCGCGCGCGTCGAGGCCGGCGTGAGGCTCTCTGAGCTGCGACGGCGCCTGGATGAGCACGGCCTCGTGTGGCCGGTCGAGCGACTCGAGCCCGGCGGCACCGTGGGCGGGTTGATCGCCTCCGGACGTGGCTCGGCGGTTCGCGGGGCCGATGCGCCGGCGCGCCGCTGGATGCTCGGCGCCACGGTCCTGCTGGCCTCCGGCGAGGCCATTCAGGTGGGAGGAGCCACGGTCAAGTTTTCGGCCGGTTACGGCCTCACGCACGCCATGTGGGGGTCCGGCGGGCAGCTCGGCGCACTGGCCGAAGTGACGCTGCGCGTGCGCCACGCCGTCGCGGCGGACTCGGCCGTCGCCGACGCGGGTCCTCACCTGGCGCAAGTGCTCGCGTCGCCGCATGAGGTGCGCGCGGACGAATTGCCCGCCGGATGGGATGAGCCTGAATGGGAAGCCATCGCAGCCGGGCTACCGCGAGTCGTCAGCGCCGACGGCCACCGCGCTCTCATCGGCTGTCCCAACCGCGCCACGGCGGAGGCCGTTGTTTCCGGGATCCAGCGTCGTGGCGGGTGTGCCGTCGTCGATCGTCCGCCGGCCGAGACGCCCCCACGATCCGACGCGTGGCAGCCGCTCCGTGCGGCCCTGGACCCCGAACGGCGCCTCGCCTAACCGACCGGCGCTCCCGCTCGCCTATACTGGCGGCATCGGGGCGTGGCGCAGCCAGGTAGCGCGCATCGTTCGGGACGATGAGGTCGGAGGTTCAAATCCTCTCGCCCCGACCAGCGTTGGGCCAATGGCGGCAGCAGGGACTCATTGGCCTATCGGGTCCGGTGGAGCCTCCCCGGTCCGCTTCTGACGAACACCGACATAGCCTCGCTCAAGGACTTCGACACTTTGGGTCTATTGCCGTGTGCGCCGTCGATCGCTAGTCGGACTCAGCGGCCTAACTCCTCCAGCACCACGTGCGCCGCATTGTGCCCGGGCGCGCCGGTCACTTCGCCGCCGGGATGCGTTCCCGCTCCGCATAGATAGAGGCCATCGATCGGCGTCCGATAGTCGGACCAGCCCGGCAGCGGCCGGCGCGACAGAATCTGCTGCGGGATGAGGTCGATGTGCCGGATGTTGCCGTCGGTGAGGCCGATGCGCTCCTCAATGTCCTCCGGCGTCAGCAGGGTCCAGTCGATGATCGCGTCTCGGAAGTTCGGCGCGTAGGCGGTCAACTCGTCGATTAGCCACTCGCCGAAGGGCTGCCGCATCTCGGACCACGAGCCGTCCCGGATGTGCGGCGGCACGAAGAACACCCACATCGAGAGGATGTGGCGGCCTTCGGGGGCGATCGTCGGGTCGTACACGGTCGGGATCTGGACCTGGACGATCGGCGTGGTGGGCAGGCGGCCGTGCTTGGCGTCGTTCCAACTCCGCTCGGCGTTCTCGACCGAGGGACAAAGGTTGATCATCGCCAGGTGCTCCGGGTTGTAGTCAGAGCCGAGATAGCCGGAGAAGTCGGGCAACTCACGCAGCGCACAAAGGAACTTGGCCGAGGCCGATTCGGTCTTTAGCGCCCTGACTGCCTCGACGAAGTCCGGATCGAGGTCGGCCTCGTCCACCAGCTTGAGATACGTTCGCTTGGGATCCGCATTCGACAGCACGATGTCGGCGTCGACCACCTCGCCATCGTGCAGTTGAACGCCCACGGCCCGGCCCCGCTCCACCAACACGCGCCGCACCTCGGCGCCGGTCCTGATCGACACGCCGGCTGCCTCGGCGGAGCGGGCGAGCGCCTGGGTGATGCCGCCCATACCGCCGCGGACGATGCCGTAGTTCTCCGTGTCCTCCCGGAAGGCGCTAAACCGGTAGAGCGCGGTGATGTAGGCGCTGCCCGGCGCGCTGATGTCGCCCATGTCCCAGGTGCTGGTGCTCATCGCCGCCCTGACCTGATCCGAGACGAAGAATTGCTCGATCAGCTCTCGATACGGGACCGTCAGCAGGGTCTCGAGCAGTTCCTCCTCCCCCTCGCGGCGAAACCGCTCGGAAAGCTCGGCCAGCGAGGGCGGCGTGCGCAGGTAGTAGTCGCTCAAAATGCCGACGGCACGGTGCCAAAACTCGGCCCACTCGATCCAGGCGTCGGCGTCCTCGGGCGATATCTTGCGGATCTCATCGGCCGTCTGTTCGTCGTCGTGCCACAGCGTCAGAGCGGTGCCGTTGGGGTGGGGATGCACGCGCGACGGATCGATGGGATAGACGTGGAAGCCGTGCCGCCGCATCTCCAGCTCGTCGATGACCTTCTGCTGCAGGATGTGGCAGACGTAGGAGCAGGTGGAGATGTTGAAGCCGGGAAACCACTCCTCGGTCACGGCCGCGCCGCCGACGACGTCCCGGCGCTCCAGAACTTGGACGTCCAGACCAGCCCGGCCGAGATATCCGGCCGCGACAAGGCCGTTGTGCCCGGCGCCAACTAGGACGACCCGCGGATTCCCAGCCATGGTTAACTCCCTCCGTCCGCGCTGCGGCCATAATTGCAAACTTCGGGCCGGAAGGGTGGCGCGAGGACTTGAAATCGGATGGTCCAGTTGCCGCTGCGCTCGAACTCGAGGCGCGGCGCCAACGCTTTGGGGCGTAGACTCCGGGACCGGCGTGCCCGACGGCCGTGCTTCCCAGCTGACCACAGTCGATTGATTCCGGCACCTGCCGGTCCTGCGGCTTCCAGCCCATGACGGCCCGGCCGGCACCCGACGCCGCCCAGCTGCGCGAGCAGTACTCGGACACATCGCGCCTGAGGACACGCATCGAGACCCACCGGCGCTTCTCCGAGCGATCCGAGTCGTTCCTGGGCTGGGTAATCGATGGCCTCGATGTCGGATCCGGCAACCTCGTGCTCGACGCGGGTTGCGGCTACGGGGCGTGCTTCGACGAGCTGCGGCGTCGCGGCGCTCGGATGATCGGCATCGACCGCTCGGCGGCGATGGTGAGAAAGGCGCCGCGTCCCGGTGGCCCGGGGTCTCCTTTGGGCATTGGCGTCGGTGATCTCCAGGAACTTCCCATCGCCGACGGCGCTATGGATCGGGTCCTCGCCAACTACGTGCTCTTCCACCTGCTGGACCTATCGCGGGCACTGCGCGAGATTCGGCGCGTGCTAAAGCCGGGGGGCCGAGCCGTGCTCACAACCAACGCCTCCGACAGCCAGGCGGCGCTGATCGCGCTGCACGACTTGGCCGCGCGGGCGGCGGGATATACGCCGCGTCCACGGCGCACGCGGCGGTTCACCGAACTGGACGAGCCTCACGTCGCCGCCGAATTCGCGCAATGCCGGCTCGACACCTGGGACGATGCATTCCTGTTTCCGACCGCGGACGACGCGTTGCGCTACTACGCGACCGGGCCCATTGACTCCATAGCCGACCGCCCCGCCGACAACAGCCACCGCGCCGCGATCACCGCGACGATGACCGATCTGATCCAGCGCGAGATCGACCGCCGCGGCGTGCTGCGCGTTTCCAAGAGTGCGATCCGCTTCACCGTGCAGCGCTGACCCGCGGTAGCATGGGCCGTCGCCGACCTTGGAATGTTATGTGAAGTACACCTGCGAGCTCGTCATCAATCTGCCCCGCGACCGGATGGTCGAGCTGTTCGACGATCCCGAAAACATGCTCAAGTGGATGGATGGCCTGCAGAGCTTCGAGCACGTCAGCGGCACGCCCGGAGAGCCCGGCGCCACGTCGCGCCTGACCTTCGCGCGGGACAACGGTGAGACGTTCGACATGATCGAAACCCTCACGCGCTACAACCTGCCGGACGAGATCAGCGGCACCTACGAGACCGAGGGCGTGCGCAACGAGATCGAGAACTGGTTCGTCGAAGACGGCCCCAACGCCACCCAGTGGATCGCGCACAACGTCTTCGAGTTCGGCGGATTCATGCGCATCGCCGCCTGGTTCATGCGGCCGCTGTTCAAGCGCCAGTCGCTCAAGATCATGGAATCGTTCAAGGTCTTCGCGGAGAGCACGGCCTTGGCGTCGGAAGACCCTTCGGACGGCGGCGAGTAGGGGCCTCCGCAAACTCGACGAATCCCACGCTGCGCGCAGCGTGGGCCACCAGATGCCTCTACAATGCGCGGTGAGGCGGATTGCACAATGCCGGCGGCGGTGAATTTGCCAGCACATGATGGGATGACACCAGGCCAGACGCCCGTTCTGGAAGGCGCAATTCCCGCTCTTGAGCGGCTCCAATGACTCCTGGTGACTAGCACCGCCGCGCAGACATCAACCCTCCGCAATGTCTTGCCCGCGTTGGAGCGTCTTGGGCGCGCGATTGGCGAAGATCGCATGGGACAAGCGGCCCTCCTCCGCGCGCTGGTCTCCGATGAGCGTCTGCAGCGGCTGGAGAAGCTTGCGCACGAGCAACGACACGAGTTTGACGCGATCGACTTCATCGGCCAGCTCAGGCTGAAATCCGGCGCATCGCTTTGGGCATCGGAGGAGTTTCATTCCGATCTCTTAGCCTGGCTATTGCGACCAACGGCAAGCCACGGCTTGGGGGATCGCTTCCTCCGGCAGCTATTGCGCCGTGCCGGCGTGCCAGAAACATTACGGTCAGTCGACTGGTCGGCGGTGCAGGTAATTCGGGAGTGGGAACACGTCGTCCACGGTAAACAGGGCTACCTGGACATTCTGATCCTTGACGAATCTGCACAGATCTTGTGCGCCATCGAGAATAAGACGTTTTCCACCGAACATCACGAGCAGCTGACTCGGTATCGAAATGCGCTGAAATTCGATTACCGAACGTATACCAGATACCACGTGTTCTTGACACCGTGGGGGACCGAGCCGTACCGCGATAAGGAAAGAGGATATTGGCAACCGCTCACGTACGCGACGATTCGCGAAATGGTGCAACAGATAGTCGATAGCAATGACCAGTCACCGAACGCCGACGTCCGCGCGTTCTTGCGTCAATACGCAACCACGCTGAGGAGGAATCTCGTGCCTGACACCAGCGTTTCGCAACTCGCCCGACAGATCTACCTAGAGCACCGGGAAGCAATAGAGATAATTATCGCCAATCGGCCGTCCAGGTCAGATGAAATGAAGCCACTGCTCAAGGAAGCGATCAAACGTCAACCTGGGTGGATGTTGGAACTTGAGAGTGACACGTTCGTTGGATTTCGCTCGGCCGATTGGGACCAGTATGAAGCGACTCGGTCAGGGACTGGTTGGGCCCCGGATTCCAATACCCTGTTGCTCTTCGAATTCACCATCCCTACCAGCGGGCGCCCCTGGCTCAAGCTCACGCTTGCTCGTGGCAACGGATCTAGCGATCGATTGAGGGAAATGCTCTTCGAGGCCATCAAGGAGAATCCGACACCCTTTAGGCTGAAACCCACATCACTGAGCGAAGACTGGACTCTCTTGCACGAAGAGAAGGACTATATCTTAAGTGAATCAGACTTCGGGGCTGGATGGAACGAAGACAGAACTCGCACCAAGCTAAGGGAGTGGGTGGAAAAGTTCGCGTCGACGGCATTCCCCGCAATGAATGACGTCATCCTTCGCTGCCTCCGCGAGTATGAGGATGACCAGAGAGTCTCGGAAGCCGACTGATCGCTCCCGCAACCGGGGCCAACAAACCTAGCCCGAGGTGTCGGAATAGGTATGTGACGAACGGTTAGTGCGCATGGCGGCGAGATCACCCTCCCAGCCGATCCCTTGAAGTGCACGGACTTCATTTAGGGAAAGCGGCGGCTCGGCTGCCAGCGTCCGCAAGGCGCAGTTGATCGCCTCGCCTTTAGTCGCGAGTCCAAAGCGCCGCATCACCTCGGCGCAGGCGCGGTCGTCAATGTCGACATTAGTGCGCGACATGCAGCGACGGTACACGAAGGCGCGCCAGGGGCCTGGATTCCGGCCTCCGCCGGAATGACGGAGGGGGAGTCTGTCCGTTCGTGGTGAGCCTGTCGAACCGTGAACGGGGTGGATTCCCGCCCCGTATCGAGTACGGGGCAGGCTCTTCGCGGGAATGACCGAGCCTTTGTTCCGATCCCTCCTCAGAGCGGATTGCGCCAGCGCAGTCCGGGAAAGCGGCTGAAGTCCGTGTCGTTGGAGTGCAGCTCCGCCTGGTATTCCATGGCCAGGGCCGCCAGGTGCGCGTCGGTGACGAGGTTGGCGCCCACGCCGGCGGCGGCGAGGCAGCGCCGGAAGAGCGCGAGGTGGTCGCGGCCGGGGTTCAAGGGACTCACGTTGGGCGCGCGGTACCACTCCTCCACATAGGCTGCCGCCGTAGCCGGCGTCGCCGGATCCACGAGCACCCTTGGGTGGGTCATCAGCCGCACGAACCCGGTGGCCACCGCCCAGGGCACGCCGACGCGCTCGGACCCGTTCACCGACGCTTCCCACCACCGGCGGGCGGCGTCGTGGAAGGGCGCGCCGTCGTTGTGGGCGTAGAGCAGCAGGTTCAGATCGGGGACGATCACTCGGCGTCCCGGCCGATGAAATCCTGCGTCTCCAACTCATCGTTGAGCTGATTGAGCCTGAGCGGGTCCACGCCGGGACGGAACCCACCACGGTGGGGTCTCACGCGATATGCCGGTCCCGCTTCGCGGACTGCCGGCGACATCCCCCGGCGCAAGGTGTCGTTCACCACCTGCTTGAACGGCCGGTCCTGCAGACGAGCTTGCTCGCGCAGAAAGGCGGCCACGTCCTCGTCGAGCGTCAGCGTCGTTCGCATCTTGACATCATGATGTTCTAATTCTTTGATGTCAAGATGTCCCATCGGCGGCCCTTGGCCTAGCCAACGCCGGTCCGGGGACGACTCGACCGTCGCGAGTGCTCTGCCCACCGGTGATTGTTGATCTGATCAACTTTCGGATTGTCATAGTTGACTTAATCACTCAACCCATGAAATCATTGGCCGCCATCGTCGTGCGCGGGGACCCCTCACCTGATGTCCAGAGCTGTTCAAGCGCTGACAGGCCGTGCATGGTTGGCCGGTCTCGCGGCAGCATTCCTGCTGCTGGCCGCGTGCAACGGCGCCAGCACCCCAGCGACTGACGACTATGACAACCGTCCGCTGCGCCTCGTGGCCACGATTGGGCAGATTGCCGACGCCGTGCGCCGGGTCGGCGGCGACGCGGTGGAGGTTCACGCGCTCATGGGCCCGGGCGTCGATCCGCACCTTTACCGGGCCAGTGAGAGCGACATCACGCGGCTCGAATCGGCCGACGCCGTCTTCTGGAATGGGCTGCACCTCGAGGCGGGCATGACCGGCGTGCTGGAGCGCATGGAGGACCTGGGCGTGCGCTCGGTGCGCGTGACCGACGGCATCGACCGCGCCCACCTGCTGGCGCCGCCCGAGTTCGAAGGCGCCTACGACCCCCACGTGTGGTTCGATCTCGACCTTTGGACGATCGTGGTGGCGAGCGTCCGCGACGCCTTGGTCGACATGGACCCTGATGCAGCGGCGACCTATCGCGCCAACGCCGAGGCCTACATCGAGGAAATCGAATCTCTTGACACTTATGTCAAGGCGCAGGCCGACACGCTCGATGCGAACATTCGCGCCCTTGTCACCGCCCACGACGCATTCAACTACTTCGCCCGGCGCTACGGCTTCGAGGTGCGCGGCCTGCAGGGCATCAGCACCGAAAGCGAGGCCAGCACCGCCGACGTGCAGGACCTGGCCCGGTTCATCAGCGACCGCGGCATTCGCGCGGTCTTCATCGAGTCCTCGGTGCCCGACCAGGGCGTGCAGGCCGTCATCGAGGCGGCGGGCGCGCGCGGCCACACGGTGGTCGTCGGCGGCGAGATCTTCTCCGATGCCATGGGCGAGGAGGGCACGCCCGAAGGCGCCTACCTGGGCATGATTCGGCACAACATCGACACCATCGTCCGCGGGCTGACCGGCGAATGACCGTCACCGCGCCGGACCGGCCCATTGCCGGCCACACCGAGGCGGACGCGCCGCTTGCGGTCGAGGCCACCGACATCACGCTGGCCTATCAGCAGCGCCCGGCCCTCTGGGACGTGGATCTCGAGGTCCCTCGGGGCGTGCTCATGGCCATCGTGGGCCCCAACGGCGCGGGCAAGACGACCCTGTTGCGAACCATCCTCGGTCTGCTGCGGCCGGCTGCCGGGCGCGTGCGCATCCTGGGACGCCCCTATCGCGAGCACCGCCGGCTGGTGGCCTATGTGCCACAGCGCAGCAGCGTGGACTGGGACTTTCCCACCACGGCGCTCGACGTCGTCGCCATGGGCACCTACGGGCGCCTGGGCTGGGTGCGCCGCCCCGGCGCGGCCGAGCGCGAGCGATCGCAGGCCGCCCTGCGCCAGGTCGGGATGGAGGCCTACGCCGACCGGCAGATCAGCCAGCTCTCCGGCGGGCAACAGCAGCGCGTTTTCCTGGCGCGCGCGCTGGTGCAAGACGCCGAGGTCTACCTGATGGACGAACCCTTCCAGGGCGTGGACGCCACCACCGAGCGGGCGATCGTGAGCCTGCTGCGAACCCTGCGCGCCCAGGGCAAGACCGTCGTGGCGGTGCATCACGACCTGCAGACCGTGACGGAGTACTTCGACTGGGTGACGCTGCTCAACGTCCGCCGGATTGCGGCCGGGCCGGTCGCGGACGTCTTCACCGAGGAGAACCTGCGGCAGACTTACGGCGGGCGGATTTCCGGCATTGCCGGCGGTCACGCGAACGGCGTGAGGGCGGGATCGGCCTCGTGAACGAGCCGCACCGACCGAGCTGACGGGCGCTGCCGTGGACGTGCTCGGCGACCTGCTCTTCGACTACACACTGCGGACTGTGGCACTGGGCTCGGCGGTGCTCGGCATCGTCAGCGGCGCCGTGGGCGCGTTCGCCGTGCTGCGACGGCAGGCGCTGCTGGGCGACGCCATGTCGCACGCCGCGCTGCCCGGCGTTGCGCTCGCCTTCCTGATCACCGGCAGCCGCACGCCGCTGGTGCTCATGATCGGCGCGGCGTTGGCCGGGTGGGTGGCGGCGCTGGCCATCCTCGGCATCGTTCGCGCCTCGCGGGTCAAGGCCGACGCCGCGATGGCCCTGATTCTCAGCGTGTTCTTCGGCGCCGGACTGGTCGTCCTCACCTTCATTCAACGCCAGCCCGCGGCCGGCAAGGCCGGGCTGGATCGCTACCTCTTCGGTCAGGCGGCCGCCCTGCTGGAAGTCGACGTGATCACCATGGCGGCCGTGGGCGCCGTCGCGGTGCTGGCCCTGCTGGTGCTGTGGAAGGAGTTCAAGCTGCTGAGCTTCAACCCCGACTTCGCCGCCTCGCTCGGTTTCCCCGTGCGTCGGCTGGACGTGCTGCTCACGAGTCTGCTGGTCATCGCTATCGTGGTGGGCCTCAAGACCGTCGGCGTGGTGCTCATGAGCGCCATGGTGGTCGCCCCCGGCGCCGCCGCGCGCCAGTGGACCGACCGGCTCGGCGTCATGGTGATCCTCTCGGCCGCGATTGGCGCGGCGTCCGGCGTGGCCGGCTCGGTGATCAGCACCACCGCGCATACCGCCACCGGGCCTACGATCGTGCTGGTCGCGACCGGCATCGTGGCGGTCTCACTGCTGTTCGCCCCACGTCGCGGCCTCGCCTGGGCCCGCGTTCGCGCCTGGCGCCGTCGCCGGTTGCTGGCCCTGGAGACCGTGCTGGCGGATCTGGCGGCGCTCTCGGCGCAACACGCGCATGAGCCCGACCATGCCCATCACGTAGCCGCGCTCTACGCGGTGCGCGGCCGATCGATCGTCGATCGCGCCCTGGCGGCGCTTGCCGCGCAGGGCCTCGCTCGCCCCGGTGCCGGCGATACCTGGACCCTGACCGACCGCGGTCGCGACCGCGCCGCCCGAGCGGAACGCCCGCACGATGCCAAAGCAGGCGCGTCGTGACGCCCGCGCAGCTCGAAGTTCAGATCGTCGCGGTGGTCGTGGCCGCAGCGTGCGCGATTCCGGGCGCCTTCCTGATGCTGCGGCGCATGTCCATGATGAGCGACGCCATCAGCCACACGGTCCTGTTGGGCATCGTGCTGGCGTTCTTCGTCGTCGCGGATCTGCGATCGCCGCTGCTCATCGCCGGCGCCGCCGCCGTCGGCCTGGTGACGGTCGCGCTGGTGGAAGTCGTCAACCGGACCGGGCTGGTTCGCGAGGACACGGCGATCGGGCTGGTGTTTCCCGCCCTCTTTTCCATCGCGGTGATTCTCATCTCGGCAGCCGCCGGCGACGTCCACCTGGATACCGACGCCGTGCTGCTGGGCGAGCTGGCGTTCGCCCCGTTCAACCGCTTCACCCTGTTTGGCGCCGACCTCGGGCCGGTGGCGCTTTGGGTCATGGGCGGCATCTTGCTCATCAACGTGATCGTCGGCGGGGTGTTCTACAAGGAGCTCAAGCTCGCCACCTTCGACGCCGGGCTGGCGACGGCCCTCGGGTTCTCGCCGGTGTTGGTCCACTACGGGTTGATGGGCATGGTGTCGGTGACCGCGGTGGGCGCGTTCGACGCCGTGGGCAGCATCCTCGTGGTGGCGCTGATGATCGGACCGCCCGCCGCCGCGCACCTGCTGACGGATCGACTGCCGCGCATGCTGGGGCTCAGCGTGGTCATCGGGGCCGCCTGCGCCATCGGCGGCTACTGGCTCGCGCGCGCGCTCGACGCCAACATCGCCGGTTCCATGGCGACGGTCGTCGGTGTGGCGTTCGTGGTCGCATTGTTGCTGGCGCCCGAGCGCGGCTTGCTGGTGACAGGCCGTCGCCGCCGCCGCCAGCGCTGGGAGTTTGCCCGACAGCTGCTGTTGATTCACCTCGCGACCCACGAGGACACGCCCGCCGCCGCCGCCGAGAGCCGCATCGACCACATGCAGCGCCACATGCGCTGGCAGCCCGACTTCGCCCAACGCGTCGTGCAATCGGCTGCCGAGCGCGGGCTGGTCACGCACGACGCGGACCGCCTCTATCTGACCGAGTCTGGGCGCAACGCCGCGCGCGTCGCGTCCGTGGCCTAGCGCGTACCCTTCCCTAAGCCGACCCGCAGCACGCGGCCTCGCCGCCATCCGGCAATGCCCTCACGCTCCGATCGCGATCCGACCAGCGCCGGCCGCGGACCGGCCGACACACCACCGCGAGCCGACGTCGTCGTGCTCGGAGCCACGCCGGGCGGCATCGCGGCGGCCGTGGCCGCCGCGCGCCAGGGGCATTCGGTTCTGCTGATCGAATACCACCGGCACATTGGCGGCATGGCGGCCAGCGGGCTGGGCAAGAGCGACATCGAGCATCGGGAGCTCATCGGCGGCCTGTTTCGCGAGTTCACCGAGCGCGTGCTGGCGGCCTACCTGGCCCGTGACGGGGCCGACTCGGACAACCTGCGCCTCTGCGACGACGGCTACTACTACGAGCCGTCGATAGCCGAAGCAGTTTTCGAGGCCATGGTCGGCGAGCAGCCGGCCATCAGCGTGCGCCGGGGCGCTCGGCTGACGGCCGTGGAGCACTCGGGACCGGCCGTGACGGCGGTCAAGATCGTCGATCGCGACGGCGGTCGTCGAACCACGATCCGTGGGCGCGTATTCGTCGACGCCACCTACGAAGGCGATCTGTATGCGGCCGCGGGCGCCGACTTTCGACTCGGACGCGAGTCGCGCGACGCCTTCGATGAGTCGCACGCCGGCGTCGTCTACTACGACTACCAGGAGGGCGAGTTTCTGCCGGACACGACCGGCGCCGCCGACGACCGGCTGCCGGCCTACACCTACCGGCTGTGCCTGACCACGGATCCGGCCAACGCCCGCCGCCTCACCGAGCCGCCCGCCGGCTACGATCGCAGCGAGTACGTCGGCTATTTCGACGATCTCGCCGCCGGACGGCTCAGCGGGCCCAAGACGCTCAAGCCCGGGCGCGGCTACAACCCCGCCCACTTCGACACGCTCGTGCGCGCGCTCTCGGTGACCGACATTCCCAACCGCAAAACCGACGTCAACATCAATCCGCGCCCGCTCGGGTTCCCGTTTCCGGAGGAGAACCGGGGCTATATCGAGGGCGACGACGCGACTCGACAGCGCATCCGCCGCCGCCACCGCGACCTGACGCTGGGACTGCTGTGGTTCCTGCAAAACGACGAGCAGATACCTGCCGAGCACCGGCGCATCGCCAACGGTTATCACCTTCCGCTCGACGAGTTCACCGACAACGGGCACTTTCCCTTCCAGCTCTATGTACGCGAGGGCCGCCGGCTCGTCGGGGCGTACACCCTCACCGAGCACGACATGACCACGGGATCGCGACGGCACGACGACGCCATCGCGGTGGGCGAATTCCCCATCGACAGCTTTCCCTGCCGCAAGCGTCAGCCGGGCGACACGCAGGTGCTGGAAGGCTATTTGGGCATGCTGGACGCGCTCACGCGGCCCTACGAGATTCCCTATCGCATTATGATTCCGTTGGAAGTCGAGAACCTCATCGTCCCCGTAGCCGCCTCCACCACCCACGTGGCTTACTCATCGATACGTATGGAACCCACCTGGATGGCGCTGGGCCAGGCGGCCGGCACGGCGGCCCACCTCGCCCTGCGACACGATGTCTCGCCGCGGCACGTGCCCGTGGGCGAGTTGCAGCGACTCCTGGCCGCCCAGGATCAGGTCGTCGCCGCGCCCGATGCCTGAGCGCGTGCCGCATCCGACATCCCGGCTCATGCTGGCCGGCCCGTGGGTGCCGGACGACTCGCACCGGATCGACTTCGCCTCGCTGCCGCGCGTGCCGTCGCGGCATGTCGTCGTCAGCGACGTGCGCGCCGAGTCGCGCTACGGCAGCGACCTCGACCGCGACCGCGGCGGGGTTAACCAGCACAACTACCTGGCGCGCTTTGGTGGGCGGTACTGGCTCATGTGGAGCGACGGACCCGGCATCGAAGACCGCGTGGGCCAGCGGGTGAAGTTCGCCCAGAGCCCCGACGGGCTCCGCTGGTCGACGCCCAAGTTTCTCACGCCCGAGCCTCCCGGTTCGGGACCAACGTCCGGGCTCTATGGCCAGCGCAGCGATCGAGGCCTGCGCTACATCTCCCGCGGGTTCTGGCGCCGCGACGGCGAGCTGTTGGCCCTGGCGTCGCTCGACGAGGCCGCCGGGTTCTTTGGTCCGAGCCTGGCGCTGCACGCGTTTCGGCTGGATCCGACCGATGAATCGTGGGCGCCCCTGGGCATCGTCTGCCGCGACGCCATCAACAACTTTCCCCCGGAGCGCCTGCCCGACGGCCAATGGTTGATGTCCCGGCGTCGCCACGACTACCGCGATGTCGGCGTTGACTTCCTGGTCGGCGGCGTGGAGGCCATCGATCGGTGGACTTCGGTACCTGTGCTGGGTTCCAGCACCGAGCTGTCAGCGGAGGAGCCGCATTGGTGGGTCTTGCCTGACGGGCGGCTGGCGGCGATGTTTCGGGATGGTCGCCGCAGCGGCTACCTCTATCGCTCGGTTTCAACGGATAGCGGTCGCACCTGGAGCCGCCCGGTGCGAACGAACTTCCCCGACGCAACCTCCAAGTTCAGCGGCCTGCGGCTGGCCGACGGTCGTTACGTGCTGGTGTCGAATCCCAATCCCGAGAAGCGCGACCCGCTGGCGATTTCCATCAGTGATGATGGCCTGGTCTTCCACGCGATGGGCTATCTGGTGGGCGGACGCTGGGTGGACTACCCGCACGTCATCGAGCACGAGGGCCATCTGTTCATCGCTTTCGCCGGCGGCAAGCAGACGGTGGAGGTGCTGCGGGTGCAGCTTGCCGATCTCGACGGCCTGCGCCATCCGCGGCAGGCGGCGGCTACGTGAAGCCCAAATCGGCTGCACTCGGTTCCGGTGCGGGCCTGAGACCGGCATTCGTCGAGCATGCGATCGAGTCGCCCGGGGCCACCATCGCCTACCACGTTCGCGAGGGTCGGTCGCCGCCGCTGGTCCTGATTCCCGGCAGCTTCAACGCCGCCGGTGCGCTCAAGGACATCGTCGATCATCTGGACCCGGCGCTCCATGTCGTCGTGGTCGATCTCCCCGGCCACGGCGGTAGCTGGCCGCCGCCGGTCGACGGGTCGATCGAGCTGTTCGCCGGGGACGTGCTGCGCGTCCTGGACACCCTCAATTTGAGCAGCTGCTTCGTCGGCGGCCACAGCATCGGCGGCATGATCGCCCTGGAGATCGCCCGTGTGCGCCCCGAGGCCCTGCGCGGCGTGATCTCAATCGAGGGCTGGACCAACCACCGCGCCCAGCACGACGCGTTTCACGACGACACCATGAGCACGCTCTCCGCCGAGCAGTTGGCGGAACGCGAGCGGCTGCGGCAGCAGGTGCTGCACCGCTGGACCGACCGGCAACGGGCCCACTTCGCCGCAATTTGGCGAACCTGGGACGGGTACGACATCCTGCAGCAGACCGACCTGCCGATCCTCGAGCTCTACGGCGACCGCGGGCGCCAGCCGGCGACGCACGAGCAACTGCACCTCCCGCGGCGCGACAACATCGAGCTTCGCTGGCTGGCGGGCGCCTCGCACTCGCTGCCGCTGGAGCGCCCACGGGAAATCGCACGGCTGATCGCCGACTTCATGCAGCGCACGTGATTCGGTCACTGACGGCCGAGATGTCGCACGGGCGCGCCGCTTGGCGATAGGCTGCGGCGCAACGTAGGTCCTGAGCGCTCCGGCTGACCGGCCGCGCGCCACTTCGCACCTCGAGCGGCCAAATCGAGAAAGGGCACCACGATGACGGGCAAGGTGGCATTTGTGAGCGGCGGCGCTGGCGGCTTGGGCGCCGCGATCTGCCGTGGCTTCGTTCGCGAAGGCGCCGCCGTGGCGATCGCCGACATCGACCGCGGCCGCAGCGAGGCGCTCACCAACGAGATCGTCGAGGGCGGCGGCCGGGCGCTGCCCGTGGACCTCGACTCCGCCTCGGGCGCCTCGGTGCAGCAGGCAGTCGACAAGGTCGTCGACCACTTCGGTCGCTGCGATTTCCTCGTCCACGGCGCAGGCAACACCGCCATCGCCCCGCTGCTCGAGCTGGCGGAGGAGGACTGGCGCTCGGTGCTCGACACCCATCTCACCGGTGGATTCCTGCTCTGCCAGGCCATCGGCCGCCAGCTCGTGCGCCAGGGCGAAGGCGGTCGGGTGGTGCTGATCTCGTCGGTTGGGGCCATGGTGCCGGTGCCCGACCGCGGGGCCTACAGTCCCGCCAAGGCCGGGTTGATTGCCCTGGCGCAGATGCTCTCTGTCGAGTGGGCGCCCTACGACATCAACGTCAACGCCATCTGTCCCGGCGTGACGCGAACGCCGATGGTGCAGGAGATCTACCGGCAACGTCCCGAGCTTCGCGACCAGCGCATTCGGCGCTTTCCCATGAAGCGTGAGGCCGTGCCGGAGGAGATCGCGGATCTTACGGTGTTTCTCTGCGGCGATGGATCCACCTATATCAGCGGCACGGCCATCACCATCGACGGCGGCTTCATCAACGCCGGCTTCATGCCCGAGGATGACTAGCCCATGACCGGCCGCAACACGGCCATCGTGCGGCGCCTGGCCGACGAGGCCTTCAACGGGCGGAACTGGGACGTCTTCGACGAGCTGCACGACCCGGCGGGCCTCGTCCACCGGGCGGGCGCAAGCGTGACGCCGGCCGCGATCAAGGCCGTGCATCGCGACCGCTTGGAGGCCTTCCCGGACCTTCGCTGGACCATCGAGCGGCATCTGGAGGATGGCGAGTTCGTGACCACGCACGCCACCTGGCGCGGCACCCACCGGGGGACCTACCGGGGCATCCCGGCCACGGGGCAAACGGTCTCCGGTGAGGTCATCGCCATTCGGCGCATCGTGGACGGTCGCATCGTCGAAACCTGGGCGGTGGCCGACACGCTGCGCGTGCTGGAGCAGATCGGCGGACGGGTCTCGCACCGGTAGGCGCGAGACCAACGCGCAATCCGTTCGGCCGCATGCCGGCATCGAGCAGCGTTAGCCCTCGCGCGCAGCTTCCCACTCGCGGCGCAGGATGCTGCACATCACCTGGTCGGTGGCCACACCGTGCATAACGACGTATTGGCGCAGCACCCCCTCGGCGGTCATCCCGGCCTTTTCCATCACTCGCAGCGAGGCCGGATTCTCGGGATTGGCGTCGGCCTGAATGCGGTTGACGCCCGGGTGCGCCGCGAAGGCGGCATCGATGGCGGCGCGCACGGCCTCCGTCATGTAGCCCTTGCCCCAATGCGCCGGCGCAAGACCGTAGTAGAGATCGATGCGCCCGTGACCGGCGTACAGGGTCATGCCCACGTGCCCAATAGCGTCGCCCTCGAGGTCCACGGCCCACATGGCGGACCGTGACCAGTCGCAGAGCATTCGCGACGCGACGCTGCGCTCGGCATCCGATCGGCGGTATGGCTGGGACACGCCGAGGAATCTCCCGTAGGCCGCGTCCGATTCATACCCAAACACGGCGTCCACGTCCGACAGCCTGAACGGCCGCAGCGCGAGCCGCTGCGTGCGGACCACGGGCGGAAACCCGCGCCCGCCCGATGGCCTCGTCACCCCGCCCACTTGCTGGCGGCTGCCCGGCGGAGCCTAGGGGTTCGGAACCTCGAAGCGAAAGCCCTCGATGTCGATTTCCAGGTCGACGAGTGCCGGATCGACATCGAACACCACGGCCACCGTCGCCGACTTGCCGCTTGGCACGCTCTCGACCAGGAACAGCGGCCGGCCTTCCGTCACCGTCGTGGCCATGCCGATCAGCGCGTTGACGCCCGGCGAGTCCACGGCGATTTCGTTGCCGTTCGGTTCGATCAAGTAGATGTTCGCTTTGGAGACGACGACGTTGTCGCCCTCGGTCGTGTTGTTGAACGTGATCGTCACGAGCTGAAACAGGCCGTTCTTGGGCCTAAACGGCGAGCCGTGAATCTGCGTCAGCTGTTCGAACCGCTGCACCGATTCCAGCGTCACCTCGAGCCCGTCACCGGCCAGTTGCGTGTCGCCCACCGTGGGAAGTCCGGTGCGCGACTCGGCGATTTGCTCAACCGCTTCGATGCGCGCCCGGCCCCGGTTCACGGCGGTGTCCAGCGAGCTCCCGGCGCGCGTGTCGCGAACGTCGCCTTCCGGCGCGGCCTCGGCAGTGGCCGCGGCCGTCGCCTCGGCTTCCGCCTCCGCGACGGCGCCCGCGTCGATATTGACCGCGGGCATAGCGAATTCCAGACCCTCGACGTCGATCTTCGTGATCTGATCGGTTTCGTACACATCAAAGGTCACCGACACCACGATCGACTTGTCCACCGCCACCGATTCCGCCAGAAACAGCGCCCGGCTTTCGAAGGCAAGCGGAGGTGCGGAGATGAGCTTGTCAAGTGAGTTCGCATCGACGACGACGCGTCCGCCCTCGTCTTTCACCAACCAGATGTTGGTGTTCTGCACGGTGGTTGGGTCGGAGCCGTTGTTCGTGAATTCGATAGTAATGATCCGGAAGTAATCTTTGCGGGGCTTGACCGGGTCAAACCCGAGTTGCGGGAGCGTCGACAGATCTTCAACCGCAAGCAGCGTGACCGCCAGATCGTCTTTCGACACCAAGGTGTCACCAACGCCTGGCAGGCCGCTGTCCGCGGCGCCGTCAGCGGTCGACCCCGGCGTCGTCTCCGTATCCGTCGTCGCCGCGCGCGTGCGGACCTGGACCGCCTCGCGCTGCGGTCGCGCCGCCTCTGCGCTGGCTCGCATCGCCTCTTCGGTCGGGTTGAGCGTGACTCGAAGAACGAGCAGGACCAGGGCAACGAATATGAGGGATGCGAAAAGGGCCAGAATCGGACCCGGCAAGCGGCGAACGTTGGTTGTAATGGCAGCCACGGTGTGCGGCTCCTATCCCTTGATATAGCGGTTGGCGAAGTCGGCGCGCGCGTGCTGCAAACCGACCGGATCAGCATCCTATCGTGACGGCCGTCGCCATGCCGGTCAAGTGAGGTACGCGACCGTTGGGATGTCGCCGACCGCCGATTAGCTCGTGGATGCCGCCGGTTCCGTTGCCGCCGGCGCGGCCTGGGCAATCGCCGGACGCAACTCGCGCAACACGTCCGTCAGTGCGTCTGCGAGCTCCCGGATTTCATCCGCGGTGGTTGCCGTGGACACGGTCATCATGGAAGCCGCCTTGAACCCGCGGTTCAGCAGCTCGAGAACGATCAGGTCCAGAATCTCCGCCGCGAACGCACCGCCCCGCGGGACCTCGACCCCGATCACCGACGCGATCTGGGTCACGTCAAGCGCCACGCCGGCCCGCCGCGAGGCCGCCCGCAGGCCATCGCCAAGCGCCTCGCCAAGCGCCGCCAGTTGCTCGAAGGCCGCCGCGTCGAGCAGCCGCATGGCCGCGATGCCGGCGGCCATGGTGGCCGGGTTGCCGTTAAAGGTGCCCGCGTGCGGCAGGACCGGCGGCTGCCGGTCGGCAAAGATGTCCATCACCTTCGCGCGCCCGCCGAAGCCGCCGACCGGCAGCCCGCCGCCGATGATCTTGCCCATCGCCGTCAGGTCCGGCAGCACCCCGAAGAACTCCTGACCGCCGCCGCGCGCCAGCCGCAGCGTGATCACCTCGTCGAACACCAGCAACGTGCCGTGCGCATCCGCGGCGTCGCGCAGGGCCTTCAGATACCCCGGCGACGGCGCCCGCAGGCCACCCTGCGTCTGCGCCGGATTGACCACGATGGCGGCCACCTGCCCCGGATGTGACTCGAGCAGCCACTCCACGATTTCCGCGTCGTCGAACGGCGCGATCAGCACGTTGTCCATCGCGTTGCTGGGGACGCCCCGCGATACCGGCGCGCCCGCGCCGTCCCAGCCGTCGGCCCCCTGGTGGATTTCCACGCCCTCATAGGTGCCGTGATAGGCCAGGTCCATCTTGATGATCCGGTCGCGGTTGGTGAACGCGCGCGCGGCCTTGATCACCTGCATGTTGGCCTCCGTGCCGGAGGCGCAGAAGCGCACCTGGTCGAGCGACGGCACCCGCGCGCACAGGATCTCGGCCAGCTCCACCTGCCCAGCGTTCGGGGCGTTCCACGCGGTGCCCTCGGCCACGCGGCGCTGCACGGCCGCCACGATCTCGGGATGCGCATGCCCGTGGATGACCGACGTGGAATTGAAGGTGAAGTCCACCAGCGCATTGCCGTCAACGTCGGTCAGGGTCGAGCCCAGGCCCGAGGCGATGTAGGTCGGATAGGGCGCAAACCAGGTCGCCGTGCGCGACTCGCCTCCCGGCAGCGTCCGCGACGCCCGATCATGCAACGCCCGCGATTCAGGCGTGCGCGCCCG
Organism: Chloroflexota bacterium; assembly: GCA_028873795.1. GTDB lineage: Bacteria > Chloroflexota > UBA11872 > UBA11872 > UBA11872 > JAJECS01. The sequence continues at coordinate 2,509 of JAPPNP010000022.1, read as the reverse complement.
ATAGCGGGCTTCTATGCTGCGGCGGGCATCCACCAGGGCTTCGGCCGGAGGCATCGCATGCTCCCTATGCACCGTCGGGCGGTATCGAATTCGGCGGCGGGTGATCCGACCGCGAATCAGCCCGGATTATGGCAGCCGGAGCATCGCCGTGATTGAGGTGCTGGGCACCGGCCTCGTCTATCGCAACCCGGAGCCGGAGCGTCGCGCCATTCACGCCTGGCACCCCTCGATCGTCGTCCTGGACGACGGCGAGATGTTCGCCAGCTTCGATCTCGCCTCGGGCGTGGAAGCGCTCGACTACCAGACCTACAAGGCCCGATCGTCCGACGGCGGCGTGACCTGGACCGCGCCAGAGCTGCTGATCGACCATCCCACGCCACGCCCCACGACCGGCGGGACGCGCGTGAGCCTGCTGCGCGACGGCACGCTGGTCGGCATCGGAGGCCGCACCTATCGGGACGTCCACGGGGGCCAGCTCGTCAATCGCGAGAACCTGGGTCACGCGCCCATGGACCTCATCACGGTGCGCAGCTCCGACCGCGGCCACACCTGGAGCACGCCCGAAGTCCTCGAGCCTCCCGTGCGGAGTCCGGCCTGGGAGGTGTGCCACCACATCGTGGAGCTGGCCGACGGTCGCTGGCTGGCGCCCATGGCCCCTTGGCGCGGCTGGGACGGCGAGGAACCGATCGGCGCCATGGCGCTGGCCTTCGTGTCGCATGACCGCGGCCGGACCTGGCCGGAGCACCTGGTGCTGATCGACGAGACCCACCGCGGCGTCTTCTCGTGGGAGGTCTCGCTACGCCAGCTGAGCGACGGCCGGCTGCTGGCAACCGCCTGGGCCTTCGACTCCGCCACCGGCGGCACCGAGCCCAATCCATATGCCATTTCAGCCGACGGCCGCACGTTCTCGGCGCCGCGATCCACCGGCATCCGCGGCCAGACGGGCAAGCTGCTGGTGCTGCCGGACGACCGCATCCTGTTCGTCTACCGCCACGACCAGCTCCCGGGCCTGTGGGCCAATCTCTCGCGGCTGGACGGCGACGCCTGGGTCAATTTGGCCGAAGCGCCGCTCTGGGAAGGCGCGACGTCCAGCATGACCGGCACGACCGAGAGCAGCGGGCAGGAGCTCGTCGATCTGCCGTTCGGATTCCCGAGCCTCGCGCTGCTTTCCAACGGGGATGTCTACGTGGCGTTCTGGTGCGAAGAGGACGCGGTCTACAACATCCGCTGGTATCGCCTGCGGATCACCTGAGCTTCGGCTGACGGCTCAGTTGGCGGGACAAGCCGCCCGTTGTGGCCGGCGGACGGCTTGGCATATTTCGGTAGCAACGGTGTTTGACCGTCAAGGGATCAGCCCACGGTGGGGTCCCACATGGCCTGCTGTTTGCAGAGGGAATTGCAGAGGACGAGGAGCTTGCGCAGGCAGGCGGTGAGGGCCACGAGCTTGGGCTTGCCGGCGGCGACGAGGCGCTCATAGAAGGCCCGCAAGCTGGGATTGGCCCGACTGGCGGTAAGGGCGGCCATGTAGAGCGCGGCGCGCACCGAGGCACGCCCACCCCAGACGGAGCGGCGCCCGCGCCAGGCGCCGCTGTCGCGGTTGAAGGGCGCCACGCCGACGAGGGCGGCGATCTGGTGGCGGTTGAGGGTGCCCAGTTCGGGCAGCTCGGCGAGCAGCGTGTGGCAGGTGCCGGGCCCGATGCCGGGGATGCTTTGCAGCCAGGCCGCGCGGGCCCGCAGCTGCGGCTCAGCCTGGATGGTGGCGGCGAGCTCCGCGTCGATGGCGGTCAGCTCGGCGGTCAGCCAGGCGAGGTGGGCGTCGAGGCCGGCGCGGAGGGCCGGGGCGATCTGCGGCCGCCGCTGCTGCTCGGCGACCCGCATCGTCACCAGTTGGCGCCGCCGGGTGATCAGGTCGTGCAGGTGTTGGGTGACCGCATCGGGGCGCGGGCGCACGTCGGGCTGGACCTCGGCGGCGAAGCGCGCCAGCACCCAGGCGTCGAGGCGGTCGGTCTTGGCCAAGATGTTGCGGCTGCGGGCGAAGTCCCGCACCTGCCGCGGGTTGACCACCACCGCCGGCAGGCCGGCGGCGATCAGGGCCGCATCCACGGCGCGCTCGTAGCCGCCGCTGGCTTCCAACACGATCCGGGCGGGCTGCAGCGCCTGCGCCCGACGCACGAGCGTGGCGTGCCCGGCGGCGGTGTTGGGGATCCGCCAGGCGTCCTGCGTGGAGTAGCACGCGACATCCAGATGATCGCGGGCGACGTCCACGCCGAGAAACAGGGACTGGGCCATTTCGGTACCCTCCGAGGCGGCGCCGGCCTCCCGCCCAACCTTGCAAGATGCGGGCTCGCCGTGGCGGCCCTGGCAACGGTGCGGGCTCTGGACCAGCGCCACGGGCCGGGACGACCACGCTACCGAACGGTCTCTTGGGACCCAGGGGCGGACGGTCTGTCCCGGCCCGGTGCTTCCCCACGGACGATCCGAGGGGACTTGCAACATACAAGGGGCGGGT
>JAPPNP010000078.1 GCA_028873795.1 Chloroflexota bacterium | reverse complement strand
CCCTTGACATCCGAACACAGATACTCCGAGCGCAGCGAGGAATCTAAGGGGCCGGCAAGTCAGCACAACGCCTGTCGCCTCCTGGCGGCGCTCGCCCCTCCGACATTCCGGTTCGGACTCCCTCTCCCCGCCGTGGGAGAGGGTTGGGGTGAGGGGGAACGGCCTGGCCAGTGACACGACGAGCTCCCACCGAGCCATCCCACGGCTGACACAATGACCGCATGACGCCGGACGAATTCATCGCCAAGTGGTCGGCTTCCGAGTTGAGGGAGAGCCAGGCCTCCCAGTCCCACTTCAACGACCTCTGCCGCATGCTCGGCGAGCCGACCCCGATCGAAGCCGACCCCACCGGCGAGAGCTACTGCTTCGAGCGCGGCGCGCGCAAGGACTCGGGCGAAGGCGGTTGGGCCGACGTCTGGAAGCGCGGCCACTTCGGCTGGGAATACAAGGGTCCGCACGCCAACCTGGACGCCGCCTTCCGGCAGCTGCGGCAATACGCCCTGGCGCTGGAGAACCCGCCGCTGCTGATCGTCTGCGACCTGCAGCGGTTCCGCATCCGCACCAACTGGACCAATAGCGTCAGCGAGACCCACGAGTTCGGGCTGGAGGACCTGCGCGACCCGGCCACCCGCGACAAGCTCAAGTGGGCGCTGACCGACCCCGAGCGGCTGCGGCCCGGCGAGACGCGGCAGGACATCACCGAGCGCGCGGCGCAGCGCTTCGCCACGCTGGCCCAGTCGCTGCGGGACCGCGGCCACGACCCGCAGGCCGTGGCGCACTTCGTCAACCGGCTGGTCTTCTGCATGTTCGCCGAGGACGTGGGCCTGCTGCCCAACAACCTGTTCACGCGCATGCTGGACCACGCCATCCGCCGGCCCGCCGACTTTCCCGACCTGGCCAGCGACCTGTTCGGCGCGATGCACGTGGGCGGCCGCGTCGGCTTCGAGGCGGTGGCGTGGTTCGACGGCGGGCTCTTCGACGACGACTCCGCCCTGCCGCTAACCCGCGCCGAGATCGAGACCGTGCGCAACGCCGGCGCGCTGGACTGGTCCGAGGTCGACCCATCCATCCTGGGCACGCTGTTCGAGCGCGGGCTGGATCCTGGCAAGCGCGCCCAGATGGGCGCGCACTACACCGACCGCGACAAGATCATGCTGATCGTCGAGCCGGTGATCGTCCGCCCCTGGCTGGCCGAGTGGCAGACGGCCAAAGACCTCATCGCCGCCGAGCTCGACTACGCCGAGACTGCGCGGCAGAGAGGCTCCGCTGAGTCGCAGCGCGAGGAGACGCGGCGCCGCGACCGCGCCGAACGCCTGCTGCAAGACTTCCTGGAGCGGCTGCGCGGGTTCACCGTGCTCGATCCCGCCTGCGGCTCCGGCAACTTCCTCTACCTCGCCCTCCAGGCGCTCAAGGACCTGGAGCACCGGGTACTGCTGGAAAGCGCGGCGCTGGGGCTCGAGCGCCAGTTCCCCGCCATCGGCCCGGCCAATGTGAAGGGCATCGAGATCAACCCCTATGCCGCCGAGCTGGCCCGCGTCTCGGTCTGGATCGGCGAAATCCAGTGGATGCTGCGCAACGGTTTCGCCGAGTCACGCGACCCCATCCTGCAACCACTCGACACCATCGAGTGCCGCGACGCCATCCTCACCCCCGACGGCAAGGAACCGGATTGGCCGGACGCGGATGTGGTGATCGGCAATCCGCCGTTCTTGGGCGGCAAGCTCTTGCGCGGAACTTTGGGTGATGAATACGTAGAGGCGCTACAGCGAAACTATGGGGAAAGGATTCACGGTGAGGCCGACCTCGTGTGCCACTGGTTCGACAAGGCCCAGCGCCTGATCGCTGGTGGAGGATTAGTCCGTGCCGGTCTGGTCGGCACAAACTCGATACGCGGCGGACGCAACCGGCCCGTGCTGGATCGCATCATTGAGCAGGGCGCGATATTCGACGCCTGGTCGGACGAGCCGTGGGTGGTCGAAGGCGCGGCCGTGCGCGTGTCGCTGGTGTGCTTCTCGCGCACCGACGACGCGTTGGAGACTAGTGCACGGTGGGACGGGAATCCGGTCGACCACATCCACGCCGACCTAACAGCACGCAACAGTGGCGATGGCGTCGATCTCACCGAAGCGAAGCAGCTACCCGCGGACGCCAGCGTCGCATTCATGGGCGTCACGAAGGGCGGCCCCTTCGACATCGCAGGCGAAATGGCGCGTGAGTGGCTCCGGTTGCCAGCCAACCCGAACGGGCGGCGAAACTCCGATGTGCTCAAACCCTGGGTCAACGGCATGGATCTCGCCGGCCGCCCGGCGGGCAAGTGGATCGTCAATTTCGGCACCGAAATGAGTGAGGACGACGCCGCGCTCTACGAGGAGCCGTTCTCCTATGTGGCGAAATACGTCAGACCGGTGCGGCAACGGAACCGTGCCCAGAGTGCACAGGCTTTCTGGTGGCGACATACGCGTCCGCGACCCAGCATGTGGCAAGCCTTAGGTGGCCTGTCGCGCTTCATCCTGACGCCGCGAGTCTCCAAACACCGGCTGTTCGTCTGGCGCGACGCCCGCGTATGCCCGGATAGCGCGGTGATCGCCATCGCCCGCGACGACGACACCACCTTCGGCATCCTGCACAGCCGATTCCACGAAGTTTGGTCACTCCGGCTCTGCACTTGGCTAGGGGTAGGCAACGACCCGCGCTACACGCCCACCACCACTTTCGCCACGTTCCCGTTTCCGGAGGGGCTCACGCCCGATGTCCCTGCCGCCGACTACGCCGACGACCCGCGCGCCGTCGCCATCGCCGAGGCCGCCCGCCGCCTGGTAGAGCTCCGCGACCGCTGGCTCAACCCGCCCGAGTGGGTCGAGTGGATCGACGAACCCGTCCCCGGCTACCCCAAGCGCCCCGTCCCCACCGCCGACGCCGACTTGGACCAGCTCAAGCGCCGCACCCTCACCAACCTCTACAACCAGCGTCTCCAATGGCTCGCCAACGCCCACGCCAACCTAGACGCCGCCGTAGCCGCCGCCTACGGCTGGCCCGTCGACATCTCAGACGAAGACGCCTTGCGGGAGTTGTTGGAGATGAATCTGCAAATGTCTCGGGAATGACTGCCTAGCGATCGCTGAACGTGTAAAGACCCCTACCTACGCGAACGAAGTCGTCATATGTCACGGCATGATTGTCGGGTGAGTTTGCGCACATACGCGAACCGACATGAACGGAGATCGTCTTTTCCTTGTATCGGCTTCCGCGCCGTCGCATCTCCCTTATGACATCGGCACGGGTAAACGGATCAATCCCCCGACGCACAAGCGCCGCTGCAGCTTCCAACACTTCGTCTCGGCACGTCATATTAGACCTCTCTAGTAGTAGCCAGGCCAATGCTCGGTCACGAAACTACGTTTTCCACGGCCAACATCGTGTCCGACTGAATTCCAGAAGTCTCGCTCGAAGAGCTCTATCAGATCGGGGATTTCACCCGCTTCACCCAGCGAATACCTCGGTTCGCCCAGCAATTCTCCGGGGTACTTGACTGAACCAGGACTGAAGTCCCGAATTCCGAAGGGCTGAGAATGTGCATCTCGTCCATAACCCGCAACAGATACGTTTTCACCTCGAATATTCAACTCCACCCCGACTGCATATTCTACGGTTGGCATTGTCGCTTCATTCCTGACGCGATCAGCCCAAATAATCAAATTGGCAAATACGGTCATCAACCATTCGGAGTAGAGTGTTAACCATTGCCTCCCTCCATTTCTTTGGACTCGGCCATAAACAAGACCGATTTCAACCAAACCGTCACCGTGAATCTCTCGATAAATCTCAAGGTCTGACTTGGAAGGGCGACCAGAGTATTCGCAGCGCGCAGCACGCAACATGGGCCGCCATGCCATACCCCACCAAGGAAACTCGAGGTTCACGTGTCGGTCTTCAATGGACAACGAAACTCTATGCCAGGGTTCATAAAGCTTGTCTTCACCGTATACAGTGTCGAGTCGGACCTCCTCTCCTGCCGGCGCAGCTGTCATCCGAAAGCCAACTGCACAATCGGGAGTCTCCAAGCGCTTGAATTCCTCTGCAAAACGCTTGGATCGCTGCTTCAGCCGACGTTCCAATCGCTCAATTCCCCGCGAGAGATTCAGCGTCAGGTCCTGGATTTCGCGCATGGTCATCTCCTCGCAGCGGTCGGCGCGCCGGATTGGGCATTTGAGCGTCTCTGTGACGCGGTGAGGCGCCATCCGCGAGCGGTTGGTGCGTAGAATAACCACACCACTGCCGTCTGCTTCCGTCGGCACGGCGAATATCTCGATCCGAGGGATCTCTGGCTCGACGCGGTTTCTGAACACCTGATTCAAGCTCGCTGCCAAGTCCTCGCAGCGTGGGATTGGCGAGATTCGCGCAGCTTCCGGCGGCTTGGCTCTCGACTCGGCGACTCCTAGCACCAGTGCGCCGCCGTACGCATTCGCAAACGCGACGGCTTCTTCAAGAATCTTGTTCTTCGCCCTTGGACCAATCGTGCGGGCGTCACTCAGCCATCCGTCGGGCGTGCCATCGCCTTTCGTTCGGAGGCTTCGCTTGAACTCGATCCGCTCGCCTTCCCGAACCTTGGAAGCAATCAGCTCCTTGACGTCGTCAACGCCAATCTCGTCAATGGGCTTGGCGAGCACTGAGATCACGAACAAATTCCTTCAATCGACTCCGAAGCGCGCACGTTCAAGGTTCGCAGCCCGCACGCTCCGAGCCCAAACGACGGACCCAAGTAACTCAATCTGCCGCAGAACTTGTATTTCGGAGTCGAAGTTAACGCCCGAACGTGTATAAAAACCCCCAGCTTCCAGGTTCGGCGGTCGTTCGGGTCGGTGCATTCCGCGCGGCTCCTTACCCCAGAATGACGGTTCCGGGCCTGGATTCCGGCGTCTGCCGGAATGACGGCGGGGAACCCCTCACCCCAGCCCTCTCCCTCGGGAGAGGGAGCCGGACGCCGGAATGACGGAGGTGTTGAGGTGGCCACGGTTGGCAGCTCGAACCAGGTCGTTTCGCATCGTCCGGGCGCTTTCGCGTCACCCCGGCGAAGGCCGGGGTCCAGGTCCGTACCCCACTCCCGATTCCCCGACTGGATTCCGGCCTCCGCCGGAATGACGGAGAGTTGCGCGGCGGCCGGCTCGAAGACTCCCATCCCCGTATCGGGTGCGGGGCAGGCTCTGGCCCTTTTTCCGACCCCCATCCTCGCCTTCCCCCTCGAAGGGGGAAGGAATCCTGGCGGAACCGCCCTTAGGTGATGTGGAAGTCGGTGGCGTATTGGGTGAGGTGCAGGCGGGCGGCGACGCGGCGGGAGGCGTGGTTGGTCCAGGACGTGCTGTAGAGGGGGATGCGTCCCTGGCGGCGCACCGCGTCCGCCCAGGCCGCGGTGACGGCTCCAGCGTAGCGGCGGCCGCGGTGCTCGGGGAGGGTCTCGACGCCGGCCTCCGAGGCGGCGGGCGTGGAGCGCGCGCTGAAGCAGACGGACACGGCCATGCCGTCGACCACGATGGCCATGACCGGGTTTCGGACCTTCAACTCGTCGGCCAGCCAGGCGAACTCGGGGCTGAGAAGTTGGATGGTGGAGGGGGAGATTGCGATGACGTCGGCGGTGCTCGGATCTGGATTCCGGCCTTCGCCGGAATGACGGAGGGGCTTCGCAATGACTCCCGAAGCCGGAAAGCTGAACGCTGGGCCGAAGTAGATGCTCTGGATTGGTTGCTCGGCGGCGAGCAGGTCGACCATCGCTGCGCGGTTGACCGGCTCGCGGTTGGGGTCGTTCGGGGTCAAATCCGGGGCGGCCAGGTCGCGCAGGGCGGCGCGGGTTGAAGCGTCCATGCCGCTGCGGAATCGGAGAACCGAGCGTTCGAGGCTGCGGCCAAGGTAAAAACGCGGAGCGGCGACCTGGTCGGCTTCGGGATCGTTGGTGGCGATGAGGCTTCCCTGCTCGTCCTGGGTGAACAGGGCGGCGAGGTGAAGGTCGAGAAGGTCGGCGCGTTCAGTCAATGGGAATCCTGTGGTTCAGGCATGGACGCCCCAGCGTCGTGAGGAATCTATTGACACTGTGCCTTCTTTCCGCGCCTTAGGTTCCTCGCTGCGCTCGGAATGACAGAGGGGTGCTCGGAATGACGGAAAAGGCGCCCCGTCACTCCGCCGGCTCGGCGTCGGCGGGCAAGGTGGCCTTCAGTCCCACGAGCGACGGCAGCCGCTCGGGGCGGTCCGGCAACCGCCACCAGCCGTCGTCGCCCTGGATCATTTCGGGCAGCGACTGGTAGGCCGCGAACGGATACTCCTTCAGGGACTCGATGCGGAAGCCTTGATCGGCGACGGCGCTCACGACTTCGCCTAGGCTGTGGTTCCATTGGTAGGTCGTGATGGGGCCAATCTCGGCATCGTCGCCGGTGTAGGTACCCGGCTCGTCGTAGCGGACGCCATCGGACTCGAAGTACGGCTCCGTGATCACCAGTTGCCCGTCCGAGCGCTCGTCGTCGAGGGCGCGTGCGAGGGGATGTCCGTCGCGGATGTACAGGGTCCCGCCGGGACGCGTGAACCGTCGCACCACGCGCGCCCAGGCCGACACTGACGGCAGCCAGCAGAGCACGCCCTCGCTGGCATAGACGATGTCGAAGGTCTCGGCGAGCACCTCGGGCGCCTCGTGGACGTCGGCCAGGACGAAGCGACCCGGAACGCCGCTGCGGCGGCTGATGTCGCGCGCCGCCTCGATCGAGCGCTCGGAAAAGTCGATGCCGGTGACGCAGGCGCCCAGCCGCGCCCACGACAACGTGTCGAGGCCGATGTGGCACTGCAGGTGGACCAACGAACGTCCCCGAACGTCCCCCAGGTGCGCGCGATCGAAGTCCACCGCCTGGGTAAGGGTCCGTGCGCCGGCGACGAAGTCCTCCACGCCGTAGAACGCCGAGGCCAGGTGGGCGGGAACGCGCGCGTCCCAATTGGCCCGGTTGGCGTTTCGATGTTCGTCGAGCATGGGGACCGCAATCCACCTTCGATCCACGACCGTTCGGTCGCGGCGATTTCTGGATGGTAGAGGGCGCCGCGCGAGACGTCGCAGGAGCTGCGCGAACCGCTTCTCCGGGCGTCCGCGTAGAGTGACGGAGCACGATGCTCTCACCGTGGCTGGACAACTTGATCTGGGACGCGGCGGTCCTTCTAGCTGCCGTGTTGCTGGACCTGCTGCTGCCGGAACCGCCCCATGCGCTGCACCCCGTGGTCTGGACAGGAAGGGTCACCGGGGCGCTGCGGCGTCTGGCTCCGCGGCAGCCGGTCGCCGCCTTTGCCTTCGGCTGCGTCATGGTCGTCGTGGTCGTGGGCGGTGCGGGCGCCGCCGCGTGGTTTGGACTGGGCGCGCTGGCATCGCTGCATCCGATCGCCTACGTGATAGGCGGCGCCGTAGCGCTGCGGACGGCATTCGCCGTGACCGGGCTGACGTCCGCGGCGCGCCGGACCGGGCAAGCGCTGGCCGAGGGTCGGCTGAGTGACGCACGCGTGAGCCTGCGCAGCCTCGTCAGCCGCGATGCCGCCGCGCTCACGCCGCCACTGGTGGCCGCCGCGGCGATTGAATCCGTGGCCGAGAACACCACCGACAGCTTTGTGGCGCCCTGGCTCGCCTTCGCGTTATTCGGCGTGCCGGGCGCTATCGCCTATCGGGCGCTGAACACCATGGACAGCATGGTGGGCTATCGCGGGGCCACCGAATACCTGGGCAAGGCCGCCGCACGCCTGGACGACGCCGTCAACCTGATACCGGCCCGATTGAGCGCGCTGCTGCTGCTCGCGAGTGGATGGCTCGCGCGTCTTCCGGCAGGCCGCGCCTGGCGCACAATGCGGAGCGATCGCGGCGCGACCGCCAGCCCAAATGCCGGAGTGACGATGAGCGTGATGGCGGGGCTGCTGGGCGTTCGCCTCGAGAAGCCGGGACACTATGTGCTGGGCAGCGAGTTGCGGGAGCCAGCACCGGCCGACATTGACCGGGCGGTGCGTATCGTCAACCGCACCGCGGTGCTCGCCGTCGTCGTAGCGCTCGCCGTGTTGGCTGGGCGCGTCGCGATTACCGGCTGACCGGACGCCACCACCCAACATGACAACCGTTCACGGCGGATTCGACACCGCCGAGCTGCGCGCCGAAAACCTGACGCGGGACCAGGTGCTCGACTTCAGCTCCAACATCAATCCATTGGGACCGTCGCCGCGGGTGCGGCAGGCCGCGTCGGAGGCTGATCTCTCGGCCTATCCCGATCGTGAGTGCCTGGACCTGCGTGAGGCGCTGGCCGCGAAGCTCGGCGTTGGAATCGACCAGCTCATGATCGGCAACGGATCGACGGAGCTCATTCACCTGTTGGCCCGGGCACTACTGCGGGCCCAGTCGCGCTGCCTGATATTCGCGCCGACTTTTGGGGAGTACGAAGCGGCGGCGGCACTCGCCGGTGCGGAGATCGAGCATGTGTGGGCTGCCGCGGCGGAGGGATTTCGGTGGCCCATGGATGCGGCGGTGCAGACCATCAATGCCATGCGCCCGGCGATGGTGTTTCTCTGCAATCCGAACAATCCCACCGGCGTCTACCTGGATCGTGAATCCGTCGAGCGGCTGAGCGCAGCGGTGGGCGCGAGCGGGCTGCTGGTGCTGGATGCGTCCTACGCGCCCCTGGCGGACGGTGCATGGGATGCGTTGCCCCTGCTGCGACGCGGCAACGTGGCGGTGCTGCGATCAATGACCAAGGACCATGCGCTGGCCGGCGTGCGGCTGGGCTACCTGGCGGCGCCGCCGGCGGTCGTTGAGGCCGCTCACCGTCTCCAACCGTCATGGAGCGTCAACGCCGTGGCGCAGGCGGTGGGCCTGGCGGCGCTTGCGGACCAGGCGCATGTGACCGCCGCCCGCGAGGTCATCGCCGAAGCCAAGGCCTACCTACAGACGCATCTCGCCGCGCTGGGCGTGCCGGCGGCGTCGTCGGCTGGCAACTTCATGCTGGTCCGCGTGGGCGACGCCGCCAAGATGCGCCGCGCGCTGCTGCGTCGGCGAATCCTGGTGCGGGACTGCACGTCCTTCGGACTGCCCGACCACATTCGCATCGCGGCGCGGGCGCCGGAGGAGTGCGCCCGGCTCATCGCGGCGCTGCGGGACGTGCTGGCGCATGGGTAGTCGCCGCGCCAAGGTGCTGATGGTGCAGGGCACCTCGTCGCACGCCGGCAAGTCCGTCCTGGCGACGGCCCTCTGTCGCATATTCGCCCAGGACGGCTTTCAGGTCGCGCCCTTCAAGGCGCAGAACATGTCCTTGAACTCCTACGCCACGCCCGACGGCGGCGAGATTGGACGGTCGCAGGCGGTGCAGGCCGCGGCGGCGCTCGTGGCCCCGAGCGTGGACATGAATCCCATCCTGCTCAAACCGGAGGGCGACCGTCGCTCCCAGGTTGTGCTGCTGGGCCGGCCGCAGGCGGTGGCCTCGGCCCGCGAGTACCAGCAGCTGAAGCCCCAAATGTGGGCGATGGTGACGGCGGCGCTCGATCGGCTGCGGGCCGGATTTGACGTCGTGGTGATCGAGGGCGCCGGGAGCCCCGCGGAGATCAACCTGAAGCAGCACGACATCGTCAACATGCGGGTGGCGCGTCACGCGCAGGCGCCGGTGCTGCTGGTGGGTGACATCGATCGCGGCGGGATATTCGCGCAGTTGGTTGGGACGATGGAGCTGTTGGAGCCGGAAGAGCGCGCGCTGGTCGGCGGGCATGTGATCAACAAGTTTCGCGGCGACCCGTCCCTGCTCGACTCGGGCCTGGAGTTCCTGCGCCAGCGCACCGGTGCGCCGGTGGTCGGCGTGGTGCCGTACTTTACCGACATCCACATCCCCGAGGAGGACTCGGTCGGCCTCGCGGCTGATCCGGCGACCGACGACGAGACCGCAATCGACGTTGCCGTGATGCGGCTGCCGCATATCGCCAACTTCGACGACTTCGACCCGCTGCGACACGAGCCGGGCGTGCGGGTGCGATATGTGGCGCGGACGAGCGAGTTTGGTGAGCCGGACCTGGTGGTCATCCCCGGAAGCAAGACCACGGTGGCCGATCTGCTCTGGTTGCGTGAGCGGGGCCTGGCCGAGCGCATCGTGAGTGCCCGTCGCGGCGGGGCGCCGGTGATCGGAATCTGCGCGGGGTACCAGATGCTCGGAGAGCGGCTCCTGGATCCGGACGCGGTTGAGTCTCCGGCAGCGGAAACGCCGGGTCTGGGACTGCTGCCGGCCACGACGACCTTCCGTGCGGACAAGGCCACGCATCAGGTGACAGCTAGAGTCGCGGGGCGCCGGGGCCTATTGAGCCGGTGCGGCGGCGCGCCGGTCGTCGCCTACGAAATCCACATGGGCGTGACGTCGGCCGCTGGTAGCTCGAGTCCCTTCGTGGTGCAGGAGCAGTCCGGGCAGTGCGTCGACTATGGGGATGGCGCGATCGACGCCGAGGGCCTGACGCTTGGGACCTATCTGCACGGCCTGTTTCACAACCGGGACGTGCGCCGTTCGATTCTGGCCTACGCCGGCGCGCGGCGCGGGCTCAGCCTGCCGACCGGCCACGACGACATCGAGCCAAACGCCGAGTACGACAAGTTGGCGTCGCTGGTGCGCGAGCACCTCGACATGGGTTTGATCTATGGACTGATGGGTCTCGAGCCATGACCTCGCCGGTTCGGGTTGGGGCGGCCGAAGTCGCCGTCGCGCGCGGTACGGCGTGGGCGCCGGGCACATGCGGCGAACTCGCCCAGGGCGAGTTGGACGGCACGATTGCGATGGTGACGTGTCCCATCGACATGGGCTCGACGGCGACGGTTGAGCTGTCGGATGGGACGGGACGCGTGCAAGGCCCGGCAAATGCTCCAAAGTCCCGCCAGGCTGTGACGCTGACGCTGGAATTCCTGGGACATCGTGACCTGGACGCCCGCCTGACCTTGGATAGCCCGCTGCCGCGGGCCAAGGGCATGGCCAGCAGCACGGCCGACGTGGCGGCGGCCATCGGCGCGACGGCGGCGGCGCTGGACACGACCATCGACGCGCGGCAGCAAGCCGACCTGGCGCTGGCCGTGGAGCCGAGCGACGGCGTGATGCTGCCCGGCATCGCGCTCTTCGATCATCGCGGCGGGCGCATCGCACAGTCGCTGGGACAGCCGCCCGAGATGCGGGTCCTGGCGCTGGAGTTCTCCGACCAGGTCGATACCGAAGCGTTCAATGTCGTGGACCGTCGGGCCCAGCTTCGATCCCTTGCATCACGGTTTCGCGAGGCCCTCGATCTCATCACGGCTGGACTCGCGGACGGCGACGCGCGGCTCATTGGGCAGGGGGCGATGCTGAGCAGCCTGGCGAACCAGGCGGTGCTCCCCAAGCCGCAGCTCACGTCGGTGCTTGAGCTGGCAGAGGCCGCCGGGGCGGTTGGCGTCAACGTCGCGCACAGCGGCACGGTGCTGGGGTTGCTCTTTGCCGAGGACGGCGACCGCATCGGCTGGGCCGAGCGGCAGGCGTGGACGCGACTCTCGGACCTCGTCGCGGTGCACGACTGCCGAGTCGTTGGTGGCGGTGTGACGACCGGCGACGGCAATGCCAAACACGGAGGCTGATTGCCTGGCAGCGTACTAGCGCCTCTTCCCGTCTCCACTCAGGCCCTTGATGTTCACCGGCACCCCAGCCACCATCAGAATCACGTCGTCCGCCGCGGCGGCGAAGATCTGGTTGACCCGTCCCAATTCGTCGGCGTAGGTCCGTGCTAGTTCATTCGCCGGCATGACGCCGAGGCCCACTTCGTTGCTGACGACGATCCAGGAGGCGTTGCCCTGCTCGTAGAGCCGGAGCAGACCGTCGGCCTCGGCGGCAATGTCAGGTGTAGCGCGCCCTGCATCGGCCCTCCTGAGCAGCAGATTGCTGACCCAGAGGGTCAGGCAGTCGAGCAGCACGGTGTCGTAGTCGGGCACGCGCGGGGCCAGGGCCGTCGCCAGGGCGAGCGGCTCTTCCAGCGTGTCCCAGTCCGCGGGCCGCTCCGCCCGGTGCGCCTGGATGCGGGCGGCCATTTCCTGGTCGCCGGCCTCCGCCGTGGCGACGACGAGCACCCGTCGCCCGGTCTGCGCCAGCGTTTGCGCGTAGCGGCTCTTGCCGGCGCGCACGCCGCCCAGCACCAGGGTCAGGCGTTTGCTCATATTGGAGAATCGCGGTCCTGGGCGGGCAGGTGACTGATGTCATTCCACCGAACGAGCGTGCGTCCGTCGCAGTGATTCCGGATGATGGCCAGGCTGGCGCAATGGATTCGAAAACGCCAGAAGTCGGTAACCGTGAGATCCAGCAAGGCCACGGCAAGGGCGCGGATCGATCCTCCGTGGGCGACGACGAGAATGTCGTCCGACGGGTCGTGGCGCTCGGCGGTGCGATCACAGAAGCCTCTCACGCGCTCCAGCACCTGCCAGGTGTTCTCACCGCCGGGGGCGGCGAACGCCTCATTTCCCGCGCTCATCCGCTCGGCCATTGCGCCCGGTTGTCGCGCCTCGATCTCCTCCGACGTGAGGCCTTCCCACTCGCCGAACGAAAACTCGCGCAGGTCGGGATCGGTGGAGATCTCGATGTCGCGTCCCACCGCAGTGAGTTTGGCAGTCTCGTGGGTGCGGGCAAGATCGCTGCTGTAGATCGCGTCGACGGGAATGTCTTCGAGCCGCCGCGCCAAGTGGCTCACCTGGCGCCTTCCGGTGGCGTTGAGGGGCGTGTCCACCTGGCCTTGAATCCGCTCGGTGCGGTTCCAGTCGGTTTCGCCGTGTCGCACGAGATACCAGTGACCCATCGTCCCTCCTATAGACGCCCGCGGGCGCCGATCGATGCCCGCGGCATTTACCAGAACGGGGCGTCGACCAGCACCGGCGCCACGCTGAGGCCCAGCAGCAGAACAACAACTTCCCCCACCTCGTTGGTTGCGCCGTAGGTGTCGCCAGTCATGCCGCCGAGCAAGCGCTTGAACCACCAGCCGAGCACGAGCGCAGCCGCCGTCGCGCCCCCGAAGAGGACCAACCCGGCGCTGCCAAGCAGCAACCAAGCGGCCAGGACGGCCGTGCCGAGGGCGATCACGAGTTGACGCCAGCTGGCACCGGCCTGAAAGGCAGTACCGAGGCCTTGCGCTCGGGCATAGGGAAAGACGCCCATGGTGACCACCATGCCCCAGCGCGACAGGCAGGGGAAGAGGACCAGGAGGCTGGTCCGTTCCGCGTCCGGAATGCCCAATAGCAGGGTCCATTTGAGCAGCACCAGGCAGGCGCCGCCAACCACGGCGAACGCGCCGACGCGGGAGTCCCGCAGAATCTCCAAGCGCGCCTCGCGGTCGCGTCCGCCGAGCACGCCGTCGCAGGTATCCAGAAACCCCTCGGTATGAATGGCTCGCGTCAGGGCCAGCAGGGCCGCGACCAGCAGCGCGCCCACCGCAGGCATGGGCAGCGCCTGCCGGGCCGCGAGGTCCAGGCCGGCCAGGATTCCGCCGAGCCCAAGCCCGACGAGC
This sequence comes from Chloroflexota bacterium, assembly GCA_028873795.1. Classification (GTDB taxonomy): domain Bacteria; phylum Chloroflexota; class UBA11872; order UBA11872; family UBA11872; genus JAJECS01. The sequence continues at coordinate 10,136 of JAPPNP010000078.1, read as the reverse complement.
GGAAAGTAGGCACGCGCCGGACCCATGGGTCCCGTGTGGCTCGACGCGACGGGAATCACCGTCAAGAAGCCGATGGCAAGCCGCAGGCTTCGCACGGCGTCAGTCCAGCGGCTCGCGGTCGGACACGCCAGCCTCGTCGAATGTGGCCATGTCACTCAGGCAGGCGGCGGCGACCTCCACCAACTCCGCCGCCAGCAGCGCGCCGGTGCCTTCTCCCAGCCGCATATTGAGATCGAGCAGCGGCTGGAGGTTCAGGTGCTCCAGGGCGATTGAGTGGCCGGGCTCAGCCGAGACGTGGCCGGCGATGAGGTAGTCGCGCACGGTGGGGCAGAGGCTGTGCGCAATTAGACCGGCGGCGCCGGAGACGAAGCCGTCCAGCACCACCGCCCGCCGGGCCAGCGCCCCGCTCAGCGCCACGCCGGCGAGCACGCCGATTTCAAAGCCGCCGACCCGGGCGAGTACGTCCAATCCGTCGGACGGGTCAGGTTGATTCACGTCCAGCGCGCGCTCGACACAGGCAATCTTGTGCGCGAGCTCGGGGTCGCTGCGACCCGTGCCGCGTCCCGTCGTTCGCGCGGGAGATGCACCGGTGACGGCCGCCGTGATGGCGCTGGCGGACGTGGTGTTGCCGATGCCCATGTCGCCCGTGCCGATGACGGCTGCGCCTTGCTCGGCGGCTGCCGCGGCCAGATCGATGCCGGCCCGAACGCAGGCTTCCGCTTGAGCGCAGGTCATGGCCGGGCCCTCGGTGATGTCGCGGGTGCCACGGCCTGGCGCAACGACGCGAAGTCCCGGATGCTCGGGCAGCGGCGTGGCCACGCCGGCGTCAACGATGACCAGGCCCACCCCACAAGTCCGCGCCATGACGCTGATTGCCGCGCCGCCCGCCAGGAAGTTGCGCACCATCTGGGCGGTGACTGCCTGGGGATAGCCGGTGACGCCCTGCGCCACCACCCCGTGGTCCGCCGCCGCCACGATGATCGTGGCGCCCTGCGCGGTTGGTCGATCGGTTCCGAAGATGCCCGCCAGCTGGACGGACAGATCCTCCAGCCGCCCCAGGCTGCCCGGGGGCTTGGTGAGCCGCTGCTGACGCTGCGTCGCCGCCTGCATTGCCCGGGAGTCGCCCGGACGAATGTCGGCGACGACGTCGTCGAGCGTCACGTCTAGAACTCAATCCCCTGCTGGGCGCGAATGCCCTGCTCGCGATAGGGATGCTTGATCATCCGCATTTCGGTCACAAGGTCGGCGCAGTCGATCAACTCCTGCGGTGCGTAGCGGCCCGTGATGATGACGTGCATGCGCGCCGGGCGCTGCTTGAGGGTGTCCACGACGTCGGCCACGGGCACCCAGCCGTAGTGCATGGCATAGGTGAACTCATCGAGCACGATGATGTCTTCATCGCCCTCCAGGATGGCTTCCTTGCAAATTCCCCATTGCTCCACGGCCAACGCTTGCGTGCGATCCAGGTCCTTGGAGAGCCAGGTGAATCCGTCGCCAAGCGCCTCGATGGGGATGTCGAGCCGCATGGCCGCGCGGTGTTCGCCGAAGGTAGCGCCGGTGTGCTTGATGAACTGAAACATGCGGATCTTGAAATCGCGGCCCCAGGCCCGAAAGATCACTCCCAGGGCGGCGGTCGTCTTGCCCTTGCCCTCGCCGGTGTTGACGATCACCAGCCCGTGCCGCTTGCGGCGAGTCTTGGGGACCGCGGCGGGCGGCGTGTGCGGATCGCGGTCGCTCATGCCCGACCGGCTTTCGCCGCCGACGCGACCGCGTCGGCCTGGAGGTCCTCGCGACCACTCTGGCCGTTGGCGCGCGCGGCGGTCGCAGATCCGTTGCTTTCGGCTGGACCAATCACGCTTATCGCCAGCGAGCCGGTGACCGGGTCGCGGTAGACGGCCGATTCGACACCGAACGCCGACTCGATGATCTCGGGCAGCAGCACCTCTTCCGGGGTCCCTTCGGCGAGCACCCGGCCGGTACTGAGCAGGATCAAGCGATCGCAGTAGCGCGCCGCCATGCCCAGGTCGTGGATGGCGGCCACCGCCGTCAGCCCCTCGTCCACCAGCCGGCGAACCAAATCCAGCACGCGCAGCTTGTGCAGCACGTCCAGGTTCGCGGTCGGTTCGTCCAGCAGGAGCACGCGGGGCTGCTGCGCCAGCGCGCGTGAGACAAAAACCCGCTGGCGCTCGCCCCCGGACAGGGTGTCCAGCGTTCGCGCCTCGAACTCCTCGGTTTGGGTCAGGCGCATGGCGTCGCGGGCGATGCGGTCGTCGGCGGGCCCTTCGATCTCAAAGCGTCCCAAATGGGGATAGCGCCCCATCAGCACGAGCTCACGCACGGTGAAGCCGTGGGCGTAGGGCGCGAGCTGCGGCACCAGCGCCAGCCTTGCCGCGACGTCCCTGGCGGAAAGCGACGCAAGGTCGGCGCCTTCGAGCCAGACCCCGCCTTCATCCGGGCGCAGCACGCCCGCCATGGCGCGGAGAAGCGTGGACTTCCCCGCGCCATTCGGTCCGATGACGCCGACCAATTGCCCGCAATCCGCGTGCAGGTTGACGCGCTCCAAGAGCGACTTGGCCTCGACCTCAAAGCTGAGATCGTCGGCCTGGAGCGCCGTGGGTGGTGCATCTCGCGTCATGGGCTATTCCGCCAGACTAAAGGGTGGACTCTCGGAGTCGGCGAAGTCATCGGGCCACAGCAGCCGCGCCAGGTCCTCGGCTCCCCGGATATTCCAATACGAGAGCGTCGTGAAGTGCTTGCCTTCGACGATGTACACCGCCTCGTTCTTGATGGCCGGGAGCTCGGCCAGCGCCTCATTGTCAAAGAGGCTCTGCCTGAATTCCTCCGCTCCAAACTCCTTGGGCTGGGCGATTACAATGATCTCAGGCGCCATGGCGATCACGCCCTCGAGGCTGGTGGTCTGGTTGCCCTCGACCCCGGCATCGGCCGCCGCGTTCAGTCCGCCGGCCGCTTCAATCACGCTGCCTTCGGTCGAGTCCGCCCCGGCCACCCACAGCTTGTCGGAGTACTGGGTGAGCGCCAGCACACGTGGGCGAGTCTCGACGGCCCCGGTCACGGCAATGAGGGACTCGTACCGGTCGCGCACCTCGGTGGCGAACTCCACGGCCCGCTCTTCTTCTCCGAAGATGTAACCCATCAGGAGAATGTTGTTGATCCGGGCCTCCGCGTCGTGCTTCAGCTCGGTCTGGATCACCAGCACGCCGGCCTTTGAGAGGGCTTCGACCCCGTCGGCCGAGAAGAACGGGCTGGTGACCACGACATCCGGCGCCTCGGCAATGATCGTCTCGGGGTCGCGGGAAATCTGGGGCTTGTCCTGCAGCAGACCGGCGACGTTTGAGTACGTGTGGTTCTGGGAGGAGCTGCCGACGGCCACCAGCCGATCCAGCGGCACGAGGGCCAGCGTCATTTCGTCGTGCCCAACCGAAGCCGTGATGATGCGCAGCGGCTTGAACGGGATGCTGAACACGCCGTTGAGCCCTTCGACTTCACGCGGCCAGTTGAAGTTGGTGGGGTCGACGATGCCACGGACGTTCGCAAATGCCTGGATGACCTCCGGCGATAGCGCCATCGGATCCTCGGTCGGCGTGGGCTCAGCGGTTGCCGTCGGCGCTGCCGTTTGAGTAGGCGTTGGTGCTGCGGTTGGCGCGGCGGTCTGCGTCGGAGTTGGCGCGGCGGTCGGCTCAGCGGCCGGCTCGGGCGTCGCTTCAGGCGTAGTCGGCGGCGCCGGGGTAGCCGCGGGTGCAGCCGATGCAGTCGTCGGCGACACCTCCGGGTCAGGACCGCACGCCGCCAAGGCGAGCGTAAGTGCGAGGAGCACCAAGGGAATCACGACGAATGTGCGAAGCCGTTGCATGTCTAGAGGCAGTCCTTTCGGTGGGCCGAACCCTTGCTTCGGGCAGCCCTGTGGTAACGCCGATTGATGGCAGGTGCGGTCACGGGTCAATAGGTAGCTACGGGGGTGACAAGTGGCGTCCCTTCCGTTGCTCGCGCGTCATAGCGCCTGCGCCTGGCGTTTGTTGCGAATCAGCAAAAGGACGAAGAATGGCGCGCCGACGAAGGCGGTGAGCACGCCAACTCGAAACTCGGCCGGCTGGACGATGGTCCGCGCCACGGTGTCGGCGACGATTACGAACACGGCCCCGGCAATGGCGCTCAGGGGGATGAGCACCCGGTGATCCGGGCCGAGCACCAGGCGAAGAATGTGGGGCGTCACCAGACCCACGAAGGCGATGGTCCCGCTCACGGCCACGGCTGCGCCGGTGGCCAGCGCCGAGGCGGCCAGCAGCGTTCCGCGGGTGAGGCCCACGCGAACCCCCATGGCGCGCGCCTCGTCGTCGCCCAGCATCAGCAGATTGAGATCGCGAGACGCCAACAGAATGACGGCGGTGGCGCCGAGTATCAGCGGCGCCGAGATGTGCACGTGCTCCCAGACGCGCGAATCCAGACCACCCGCCAGCCAGAACAGAATCTCCCGCAGCGCTTCGTTGTCGGGAAGGACGATGATGATGGTAGAGACGATCGCGCCCAGAAAGGCGTTGACGGCGATGCCCGCCAGCAGCAGGGTGGCCATCGAGAAATGGCCCCCAACAGCAGCAATGCCGTAGACGAGAAACGTCGCGGCCAGCGCGCCAATGAAGGCGAAGGTCGGCAGGGCCAGAAAGAACAAGCCGGTGGCGCCGGTGGCGATGGCAATGACCGCGCCGAGGGCGCCGCCCGCGGAAACCCCGATGATCCCCGGATCGGCCATCGGGTTGCGAAACAGCCCCTGCATGGTGGCGCCGGCCACGGCCAACGCCATGCCGACGACCGCGCCCACAAGGATTCGCGGCAGCCGGATCTGCTCGATGACGAGATGCTCGGTGCGGCCGACCTCGGCGAGCTCGATCCCGACGATCGACAGCACGATGGACGCCACGTGGTCGACCGGGATATCGACTGGCCCGAGGCTGAGGGAAATCAGGCCCGCCGCAAGGGCCAGCGCCGTGAGCACGGCGCCGCCAACGGCAAGACGGATTGAGATGCCAGCCTGGCGATAGTCACGCAGCGACGTCAGTCGCGCGGCCCCGAGCACGCCTCACCTCCAGCGGCTCTCCGCTGGAGACCTGGGCTTCCGTAGGCCAGGTGCAACGACCCGACCGCGAGGACCCTCTCTATGGCGGAGAGTGGTCACCTCTCGCTCAGGCAGGTCTCCTGGCTTACGGGCTTAGGGGGTTTGCCGGGCCCTTCCCATCAGACTTCTGACAGTGGGCTCCGGCCCCAAAATCCCGCTTACAGTGGCGCAACCGCGGCGGATTTTCACCGCCTTCCCTATTCTCCCTAGGTGGGCACCTGAAGCGAACGGTGTATCGGTATTCAGTTGGCGCGGAGTATTTCCGGCGGCAGCGAGGCCTGTCAAGCAGCCGGCAGGGCGGGGCCGCGGAACGGCCAGCCAGAATCGAGCACGTCGCATGCGGCGAATGTGGGGTACCGTCGGCAACGTGCCAAAGACGATTCAAATCCGGAACGTCCCTGACGCAGTGCATCGCGAGGCCAAGGCGCGTGCCGCCCGCGCCGGGCTGAGTCTCTCCGACTTTCTGCTGCGCGAGTTGGAGCAGTCACTGTCGCTACCGCCGGTCGAGGTCGTACTTGCACGCATCGCCGGGCGGGAGCGCCTGGAACTCTCCGAGTCACCGGCTGAGATCATTCGGGCTGGGCGCGGGCGGTAGTGATGGTCGCCGGCGCGTCAATGGTGATCCATGTCCCTCACGCCGGAGCAAGGTCCAACTAGGGGCCTCCCCCCCACCATGCCCCTAGGCGATCCCGACGACCCGTTCGTGCGACCGACGGCGCGGGTTGTCCTGCTCGATACGCGGGATCGCCTGATGTTGATCCTGGCGACGGTAACCGTCGACCGCGATCAAGGTACCGAGTCCTTCTGGCACATGCCGGGCGGAAAGGTCGAGCCCGGCGAAACCTATGAGCAGGCGGCCAGTCGCGAATGCGCTGAGGAGACCGGCATACGCCACGTCAGCGTCGGCCCGTGGGTCTGGCATCGGCGGCATGTGGCGCAGTGGCGCGGGCGTTGGTACGACTGGCGCGAGCGCTACTTCGCGGCTCGAACGGACCACATCCAAACGACGCCGAGGCACATGGAGGGACCCGAGCTCGAGGAGTACCGCGAGCATCGCTGGTGGACGGTCGACGAGGTGCGGCGATCGGACGAGATCTTCGTGCCGGGCCGCCTCGCGGATCTGCTGCCACCGCTGCTGGACGGTGATCTGCCGGGCGAGCCGATCGACGCGGGCGTTTGAACGCGCGCGTTGAGATCGGTAGCGACGGACTGATGGATTCCCGCTGCCGGAGACCTTTGCCTGCCCGTCCGTCATTCCGGCGGAGGCCGGAATCCAGTTCGGTTGACCCCAGCGCCTGGACATCGATCCTGGACCCCGGCCTTCGCCGGGGTGACGTACTGGGGGCATTCGCCCGTGAGCCGCCGCCCCGCCTTGTGCAAGAATCCCCGGCGGATCGAAGCCCGGGGCGGTGCCTCCGCCGCATAGCACGGGCGCTCACCGATGCTGGGAGCGAGCAATGGTGGCAAACCTGAAGCGGCTCATCGCCGTCTACCTGTTTGGCGTGGGGGCCATGGTGGCCATCCACTTTCTCGTCACGCGGTTCTACGACCCGACGTGGGAGGACGCCTCGCTCGCCGCGTGGAGCGTCATGAACCCATTGCAGGTGATCGGCGTGGCGCTCACGGTGGTGGTGACGTTCCTGCGCAAGCGCCGTGTGTGCGCCGGTCTGACCGACCAGACGGTGACCCGGGAGTACCTGGAAGCGAACATCCTGTTCTACTTCTCGGTGCCGTTCCTGCTGGCGCTGCTGTGGAACTGGTTCGGCGTGCAGTTTGCCGACCCGGCGCACAGCTCGGAGCTGCTGTGGATCATCATCGACGTCACGCTGCCGGTGCTGCTGGGCGTCACGGGGCACCAGTTGCTGACCGAAGCCAAGGGTGAGGCCGGCTAGCGCCGGAGCAGCCGACGCACGGCCGTATGTAGCGGCAAATCAGCAGGCCCGTCGACGCTCGCCCAGTGCGGAGGGCGGAGTTCGGCTGGCGTCCAGCCCAGCACCAGGCGGTACAATGTAGTTTCATCTCAGTTGTGAAGTAGTCACATGCCGGCGAATTCTGTGACCATATTCGGCATCAGGGAGTTCAAGGCGAGGATTAGCGAGATTCTCAGGGAGCTCGATGCCGGCTCCGAGGTCCTAATCACCCGCCGTGGGAAACCCTGCGCTCGGCTGGTTTCCGTGCAGCGGCTCCCCGCAGAGAAACCGTCACTGGCTTCACTTCGGGGCGCCCTGGCCGAACTTCCGGACGCATCCTACGAGGACTTTCAAGTCATTAAGGCAGTCTGGGAGCCTCGGTCGCCGGAGCCTGGGACATCTCAGCAGTGATGAACGGCCAGTTTCGAGCCGTCGTCGACACTCATGCCCTGTGGTGGTATCTCAAGTCGCCTGAACGTCTTTCCGCCGCCGCTACCGCAGTATTCCGCCTGGCTGAGACGGGCAACGCCATCATCGTCGTTCCGGCCATTGCCGTCGCCGAGTTCTACTACCTGTCGGTCAAGTTAGGCCAAGCCTTCACTCCCTCTCACCTGATGGCGGCATTGGACTCAGTGGGCGGCATCGAGTTGTCGGATCTGAGTCGAGACCAGCTTGAGAGGCTCGATAGCTATCCAGAGATCCCGGAGATGCACGACCGTCTCATCGCCGCGGAGGCGGCAGCTCTCGATGCCCCGATTGTGACCCGGGATGCGTCCCTGACGGCCTCGCCTCAATTGGAGACCATCTGGTAGGGAGTAAATCGGAGTTGCAAATCCTGCCAACGAAAGTGACCACAAGCACCCGATGAGATTCAGCAGCCACACGCAAGGCAGCCCATGCTGGGTGGACTTGGCGACCACGAATCAGGCGGCGGCGAAGGCCTTCTATGCGGACCTGTTTGGGTGGGTCTGCCAGGACAACCCGATGGATGAGACGGGCAACGTCTTCTACACGATGGCGATGGTGGACGGCGCGTTCGTGGGCGGCATGTACGAGCAGCCGGAGGACCAGCGGCAGGCGGGCATTCCGCCGCACTGGATGATTCACCTCGCCGTGGACGACGTGGACGCCATTGCGGCGCGGGTTCCGGAGCTCGGGGGCACGGTGGGCGCGCCGCCGTTCGACGTTTTCGAGGCGGGCCGCATGAGCATCATCAGCGATCCCGCCGGCGCGCACGTGGCGTTCTGGCAGGCCAAGGACCACATCGGGGCGGGCGTGAAATCCGAGCCGAGCACGATTCACTGGTGCGAGCTGTTGGCCGGGGATCCCGCCGCCGCCACCGCGTTCTATACGGAGCTGCTCGGCATGGAGTCCGAGACGATGGCGATGCAGGAGGAGGGCGAGTACACCATCCTCATGTCCGCCGGGGTTGGCGTGTCCGGAGTCATGGCCATGCCGGAGCACCTGCGCGAGCGGGGCGTCCCGGCGCACTGGAGCGTTTACTTCCAGATCGAGGACCTGGACGCGGCGGTGGCGCAGGTGACGGCAGCCGGCGGGCGCGTGGCCCTGCCGCCAAAGGACATCGCGACGGTGGGCCGCATCGCCTATCTGCTGGATCCGCAGGGGGCGGGCTTTGGGCTGACGCAGCCGGAGTCGGCGTAGGGGACGTTCTTGGGTCCGGGGCAAGCGAAGAATGGCGAGGCCATCTTGGGCAGTTCCAAGTAGCACGGACTGGATTCCGGCTTTCGCCGGAATGACGGACGGCCCGGTGGCCCAGGCTGCGCGCAGCCTGGGAGATTCAACAGTGGCCGGTCCGTCCCCTCTCCCCGCCGTGGGAGAGGGAAAGGGTGAGGGGGACGGCCGGTCCCACGCTGCACGCAGCGTGGGCCACCGGTCGTGCCCCGCGAGGGTTGCACCTGCGCCGGCCGTTGCGGGAGGCAAGGTGGATTCCCGCCTCCGCGGGAATGACGGATGTGGGCGGTGGTTCGACAGTGCCTGCCCTGAGCCTGCCGACGGCGAACCGTGCCAATCCTCCCGATATGGCGGATTTGTGACCGAAATCTCGCCCGCGCAGCGGGTAGGCTACGAGGCCGCCGACCCAAATCCCGATCTTCCCCTTGCAGGCGGAAGGCGTTCAGCAGGAGCTCATGCAGCCTCCAGCTAGCTATGACGTGATAGTGGCCCGTGTGGTCGCGGCGTGCGACGCGCCGCAGCTGAAGTTGACCCGATTTCCGGTCGACGAGCTTGGCCTCGATTTACTGCGCGTGGACGTCAAGCCGCAGGGTCCGGCGCTGGCGCACGTGGGGCTGTTTGGCGGCGTCCACGGCGACGAACCCGCCGGATACGTCTCCGTGCTGGAATTCCTGGAGCAACGCCGCTGGGCCGACCATCCGGTCATTGCTTTCAGCGTCTTTCCGTGCCTGAATCCCACCGGATGCACGCTGGGGACCCGCGAGAACGCGGACGGCATTGACATCAACCGGACGTACGACCGCGACGAGGTGCCGGAGGTGCGCGTGCTGCGGGCGATGATCAAGCACGACGCGTTCGACGCCTTCATCGACGCCCACGAGGACCCCGAGGAGGACGGGTTCTACGTTTACGCCTTTCTCGAAAACCCCGAGTGGCATCCGGAAATCGTGAAGGCCGTGGCCGAGCGCGGCCCGGTGACCGGCAAGTCGGAGGTGGACGAGACGCCGGTTGAGGGCGGGCTGATATCAGTGGGCGAGGACCGATCGCGAGAGGAAGCGTTTCAGGAGTACATGGACGGCGGCGACTGGCCGTTGCCGTTCTATCTGTATTCGATCGGCATACGATCCGGGATGACGACCGAGACGCCCGGGCAAATCGAGCTGGCCACGCGCGTGACGATGCAGCATGCGGCGCGGGATCGGCTGCTGGAGCTGCTCACCGCGGCACGGAGTACGGGAGCCTAGGGCGAGCGGCACGGGCGGGTCTGAGACCTGTCCCTCTTACGTCGCGAGGTCCTCCAGATCGTCCGTGGGGAAGCACCGGGCCGGGACACCCGCTCCGTTCGGTGTAGGGGCAGCCCTAATGGGACTCGACCAGTAACCCGGCGTCATCCGGGACACTGGTCC
>JAPPNP010000085.1 GCA_028873795.1 Chloroflexota bacterium | reverse complement strand
TGTCAATTTCAACTTGAAATTGCTCACTTTTTTCAATTTGAAATTGCGCACTTTTGGGGAACTCGCAACGAGGCTTGAGCGCGATCTTCCCTGGGTGTTTTGTCCGAGTTGGCAGCCGGGCGCAGGGAGCGGAGCGACCGGAGACCGGCTGCCAACTCGCGGCGAATCCGAACCGATCATGACGCTGGGCTCCGGTGGGTGTCCTCGTCCGGATCCCGGCGTCCGGCGCGCAGCAGATCCTGGTGATGGCGCATTCGGTAACTGTTGCCGCGGATGTTGACGATGTGACAATGGTGCAGCAGCCGGTCGATGAGCGCGGCCGCCATCACCTCGTCGCCGAGCACGCTGCCCCAGTCCTCGAACCCCTTGTTGGACGTCAGCACCGTCGATGCCCGCTCGTGACGTGCGTTGATGAGCTGGAAGAACAGGATCGCGCCGTCCTGGGTCACCGGCAGATACCCGATCTCGTCGACCACAAGCACCGCCGGATGTGTCAGCACCTTCAGCCGGCGGGCCAGGTTGCCGGAGGTCTTTGCCTCCATGAGCGACTCGACCAGGTCCGCGAGCGTGCCGTAGTACACGCGCCGTCCGGACTCCGCCGCGGCGATCGCCAGGCTGATCGCCAGATGCGTCTTGCCGACCCCGGGAGGCCCCAGGAGCACGACGTTCTCGGCGCGCTCGACGAAGCCGAGCTCGTGCAGACTCTCGATCTGCTCGCGCTTGATGCTGGGCTGAAACGCGAAGTCGAACTCCGCCAGTGTCTTCACCGCCGGCAGACGCGAGGAGCGCATGGCAGCGGCCAGTCTGCGGTTGTTGCGCAGCACGATCTGTGCGTCCAGCAACTTCTCGATGGCTTCACCCGCGGTGACGCTGCCGCCGTCGGCCTGCGCCAGGATGTCGTCGGCCGCCTCGAGTGCGCCGGGCATCTTCAGATCCGCCAGCATGGCCCGTACCCGATCGCGGCGGTTCCTGGTCGCGGCCTTCATCGCACGGCCTCGGCGTAGTCGGCCAACGAGCGCCGCTGCACCCGCACCGGCGGTCTCGGCCTCGGCGCCGGGGCTGAGGCCTGCGTGGCGCCCAGGCGCCGGTAGGGCCGCCCGGCGAGCGGACCGAGCGCGCACCGCTCGTCGCGTTCGAAGCGGTCCACGGGACGCTCGCCCGTGGTGCCGTGGCGGCGCACGTTGGCCGTGCCGTTGAGCCAGCGCGTGGCCTGCTCGTTCAGATCGGCGTCATTGAGGAACTGGCGCCCGTAGAAGAAGTTCTCCCGAAGGTACCGGATCGGTCGTTCAACCTTACCCTTGGTTCTGGCCCGGTAAGGCCGACACGATCGCGGCATGAAGCCCCAGTGCGCCGCAAACCGCAGGAACTCCGCGTTCAGCACAAGCCCGCCGCCGCCGGTTCGGTCGTCGGAGATCACCACCGAGCGCATCTGGTCGAACAGCAGCTCCTGGGGCACGCCGCCGAAGCGCGCAAACGCGCTCTCCAGCCCCTCGATCAGCACCGCCATCGTCTGCCGTGGATAGAACCGCAACCACAGCAATCGCGAGTGCCCCAGCACCACCAACAGCGCGTGCCGCCGTCCCCACGGCAGCTTGAATGTCCCGAAGTCCACCTGGCCCTGGCGCCCCGGCGGCGTCTCAAACCGCTGCAGCGGTTCGACCGGATCGCGCGGGCGTACTTGGCGCACGTACTCGTTGACTCGACCGTAGCCGCCCGGATAGCCGGCCGCGCGCACCTCCTCGAACAGCCGAGCCGCCGACAGCTTCGGAAACTCGCGCAGCCGCTCCTCGATGATCCCCTTGTACGGATCCAGCTTGTGCTTGCGCCGCGGCCCCGGCGCCCGCCGCGTCTTCCCGGTGGCCAGGTCGCGGTCCAGCTGGCCCGTCTCAATCCAGTAATGGATCGTGCGCCTGGCAATGCCGAACCGCCTCGAGAGCTCCGCCTTCGACACGCCCTGTTCCAGGTAGTACCTCAACCGCATCCTCGTCTCCCATCCGTGCATCGCGCGCCGCCTCGCCCCTGTCGAACAAGACAGCAGAGTGGACCGGCAACACAGCCTCGCCAATCCAATGTGCGCAATTTGGAGTTGAAACTTCTGCGCAATTTACGGTTGAACCCAACA
>JAPPNP010000001.1 GCA_028873795.1 Chloroflexota bacterium | reverse complement strand
AGTGCTGCAGCAGCGCCTCCGCCCCCGGCCCCAGCACCTCGAACTTGCGGAGCGGCGAGAGGTCGATGGCGGCGACGCGCTCGCGACAGGCCCAGTATTCCGCGATCGGCCCGACACCGGTGTAGCTGTTGGGCACCCAGTAGCCGTTGTACTCGACGAAGTCGCGCGTAAGGCCGCTGGTGCGGGCGTGGAAGCCGGTTTCCTTGGTCATGGTCACGTCCGCATCAGGTTGCTTGTAGTGGCCGACGGCGCGCGTGAAGGATTCCGTCTCCGGATAGACGCGCACGTGGATGTCGGTGGGGTTCCAGCCGTTCGCCGCGTCGATATCGTCCGGGCAGGCGGACGAGACGCAGACCAGGTCGGTCAGCGCCCGCAGCAGAACGTAGTCGCCGGGGCGCGACCACGGCTCGTCGAGAGCGAACAGGTTCTGGCCGTCGACGACGGTGTTGTAGAAGAAGTTCATGGCCATCCAGCCGCGCCGAGGCTGAATTGCGTACGCCTCCAGGGCGGCATTGAAGTTGTCCGAGCAATTGGCGTGGCCGGGGTAGCCCTGGTCTTCGTAGAACTTGGCCATGCAGGCGAGGCCGAAGGCGTCGTGGCGCATGCAGGTGTCCTGCACCACTTCGAGCAACGCCGTGAATTCCTGGTCGAGATACTTCGCCCGCTGCCCGGGATGCGGATAGCCGAGCCCCATCAGCGAGCGGGTCGTGGTCACGTCGAGGCAGCGCTCCACGCCCTCGTCCAGCCGCGCCCGGTGGAACGCCTGGAAGTCCGTGCACTGGCGCCCCTCGACATCGATGATCTGGATCCATTCGCCGGCGCGCACTTCGTAGCTTCCGGCCGTTCTGCGGTCGATCCGCTCGTCGAGGCGTGGGTCGGCCAGGGGATCGGGCAGCACCACTTCGCCCGCCGGTGCGGCACCTGCGGCACGCTCGACGAACACCACGATGGGCGTCGGCGGGTCCTGCCCGTCTGCCGCCATCGGCGCGCCGGGCGTCGCCACGATCACCCTGCCCGTGGCACTCGCCGTGAATGATGCTTCCTCGCCGGCGCGGCTCTCCGGCCCGAACAGATCGAGAGACGAGGCGCCGGAGAGGTCCCGGTCGATGCTGGCGGCGCCGTCGGCGACCAGCCGGCGGAGGCCGGCGGCGCTTCCCCCTGCCCTCTCGCCCAGCAGGCCTTCGGCAAGCCGGCCGTCGTCCGCGACGCAGACGAGCTCGCAGGCCTGCCCGCCTTCGGCATTGACAAGGCGGATGACGTCCCCGCCCGCGATCCGTATGGCGCGTGCGCTCCGCCCCGGAACGACGTAACGCTCCACCCCCGGCGGGAGCGCGAGCAAGCCCGGCCGCCGAACGCCGCGCGGACGGCTGACCCCACCGGCTGAGACGAGTTCCATGACGTGCGCCCTTCCGTGACTCCGCTCAGGCCAGGCCCAGCTGGCGCCGGCGCTGCTCCGACCACTCCACCACCAGGCGGTCGACCGTGAGACCGATGAAGGCAACGCAGAGGCCAATGACGAGGCCCTTGCCCGCATCGGCGAAGGTGAGCGCCCGGAAGATCTCCTGACCCAGGTCCTTGGTTCCGATGAAGGCCGCGATGATCACCATGAAGAGCCCGAACATGATGGTCTGGTTGACCCCCAGCATAATCTCGGGGAAGGCCAGCGGCATCCGCACCTTCCACAGGATCTGCCGGGGCGTGCAGCCGGCGGTGATCGCCGCCTCGATGGTCTCGTTGGGCACGCCGCGCAGCCCGAAGATCGTGTACCGGACGATGGGGATCGCCGCGTAAATCACGATGGCGGTGATCGCCGCCACGTCGCCGACCTGGAACAGCATGATAACCGGGATCAGGTAAATGAACGACGGGAAGGTCTGGAAGGTGTCGCAGAGCAGCTGCACGAAGTGGGTGCGCCCCGCCGTCTTCGATGCCCAGATACCCAAAGGCAGCCCGAATATCAGGCAGAGGATCAGCGCGAAGAAGACCATGTAGGCGGTGATCGACGCGCGCTCCCAGAAGCCGGTGAGCGCGATGAAGCAGACGAAGCCCGCCGCCGTCGCCGCCAGGCGCGGGCCCGCGAGGCGCCAGCCGATGGCGCCGGCCAGCGACGCCACCGCGATCCACGGCATCCACTGGAAACCAGTGCGCAGCGGAATCAGCA
>JAPPNP010000067.1 GCA_028873795.1 Chloroflexota bacterium | reverse complement strand
GTCGGCCTGGTCACGCCCCTGCGCGATGGCATGAACCTCGTCGCCATGGAGTATCTGGCATCCCAGCCGCCGGACGATCCGGGGGTTCTCGTACTTTCGCGCTTTGCCGGAGCGGCCGAACATATGCCCGACGCGTTGATCGTGAATCCCTACGACGTGGAAGGTGTCGCCAAGACCATCCAGACGGCACTCACGATGCCCCTGGATGAGCGACGGGAACGCTGGCGGAGATCGATGCACGTTCTCCGGTCGAACAGTGTGGAGGCCTGGTTCGAGCGCTTCGTCACCCGGCTCTCGGAGGCATAGGCCGAGCGGCGCCAGCCACCCGCGTCAACCAATCCAACAATTCCCCGACCGTATCGACCTGCGCCGCTGCCCGCGTGGGCGAGCCGTTGCCGACGCGGATGCTCACGCCGCCCCGTGCGTTGACGACCTCGAATCCGTCTTCGTCGGTGATATCGTCACCGCAGAACACCGGCGTCCGACCGAGGAATGGCGCTTCGCCCATGAACGCTTCTATGGCAGTGCCCTTGGTGGGCCCACACGGTCTGACTTCGAAGACGAATTTCCCCTCGATAACCTGCCAGCCTTGCGGAGCGTCCTTGAGGGCGAAGTTCGAGACATCCCGGCAGTCATCTCGCAGCGACGGAGCAAGGCGATAGTGCAAGGCGAGCGTGTATTGCTTGTCTTCGACGAGAACGCCCGGATGCTTTCCCGCGAACTCCTCCAGCAGTGCCCGGACAACATTCAACTCATTCGGCGGCATGGGAGGACGCACAATCCCGCCATCCGCCGCGCGCCGTTCAAGCCCATGCAATCCGGCAGCAGCCGGCACGGCAGTGCCCAGAAAGCCGTCGATCTGCTCGATGGGTCGGCCCGATACGATCGCGACGGCTCCAGCCAACGCCTCGCGCAACGCGATCAGCAGTGAAGGCAAGCGGTCCGGAACGTTGACGGCCTCCGGTGTCGGCGCGATATCGACGATGCAGCCGTCAAAGTCGAGAAACAATGCCCAATCCGGGCAGGGTTCGGGCAGATTCCTAGAACTCACAGATACCACTCATCCAAGTTCCCATGTCGCGCGGTCTCGCCATTCTTGACGTCTGACTCGTCGGAGTCGACCGATCTCCGCGCGCTCGACCAGGCCGCAACGGAGCGGCTGGCTTCGGCTTTGAGGCACGATCACGGTGTCTGGAGAGTCGGGAGGAGCGGAAGACTGGTGCCGCAGGAGAGATTCGAACTCCCGACCCATGCATTACGAATGTTGAGCGACGCAACATGTTGTAGCCATATCAGTCCCTTAGCCCCCGCATGTTGCCGTTCACGCACGCTCATTGACGTTCATTTCCGGAGTTTCCGGAAACCGTCCGGAAACCCTACCGCCTGCCGAGCGCGTCAATCGCGCTGCGCATGTGGTCAGGGTGATGGTGCCCGTACACTTCCACGAGCATGGGCACGGTCATGCCGAGATAGCCGGCAGCGGCCCATAGGTCCGCGCCGTTCTGCATCATCCAGGTGGCGCACGTCCGCCGCAGGTCGTGCGGCGAACAGTGCTCGATACCGGCCTCGCGTAGCGCGGTGCGCCATGCCGTCTTGAGGCTGCCCACCGGCTTGCCGTTGTGCTCGACAACCCAGCGGGCGCCGTTCGCTTCCCAGCGCCGCAGGTGCGCCAACAGCCGGGGCGGCACTGGCGCGGGCGGCTTGCGCTTCCGCGTCGCCGTCTCGCCCTCCGCGAGCCCGTACAGCACGCCCCGCTCGGTATCGATCCAGCCGCCCTGCATGTTCGGCATGAACTGGAGACCGCGAAGCGCTGCCGAGCGGCGGCCGGTGTAGACGGCCGCCAGGATGAAGCGGGCAAGGTGAGGCGAGCGGCGCCGGCACGCGCGGATCAGCTTGGCGACCTCATCGCGGGTCAGCCAGCGATCGCGCGGCGCGGCCTTGGGCGGCAGCGTGGCGCGCACATCCGTCACCAGCCGGCCCTCATCCTTACACCAGTTGATAGCGGCATTCAGGTGGGCAAGCTCGGTGCGCACCGTGTCGCTCGCCACGCCCCGATGGCGCACATAGGCTTCACAGGTCGAGCGGTTGATGGTCGACACGCGGGCCGGCCCGAACCACGGCCGCAGCGCCTTGAAGCTGTTGTTGTTTCGCAGATCATCTGACCACGGGTTTCCCGGATTGTTTCGAACGATT
>JAPPNP010000047.1 GCA_028873795.1 Chloroflexota bacterium | reverse complement strand
GGAAGCTCGTTCTTCCTGCCGATGATGCTGCTGCCGCGCGAGAAGCGCGAGGCGATGCTGGCGCTCTACGCCTTCTGCCGGGAGACCGATGACGTCGCCGACGAGATCGAGGACCCGGCGGAGTCGCGCGCGCTGATCGACGCCTGGCGGGGCGAGGTCCGGGCGCTTTACCAGGGCACGCCCAGTCATCCGGTGACTCGCGCGCTCGCCGTCCCGGTCGAGCGCTTCGGGCTTGCCGAGAAGCACTTCATGGAAATCCTCGAAGGGTTCGAGATGGATGGCGGCGGCGCCATGTTGCGGCCGACGCTGGCCGAGCTCGAACGCTACTGTCACTGTGTCGCTGGCTGTGTCGGCCTGCTCTCCGTCGAAATATTCGAGTATCGGGCTCGCACCATTCCCACCTTCGCGCGCCATCTCGGCCAGGCCTTCCAGCTCACCAATATCCTCCGCGACGTGGCGGAGGACGCCAGGCGCGGCCGCATCTACTTGCCGCGGGAGCTGCTGGAAAAGCAGGGTCTCGCAGACATCAAGCCGGAGGCGATCGGCCGCACGCCCGGAGTGGAGACGGTCTGCCGCTCCCTTGGCGGGATGGCACGGCGGCATTTCGGTGCCGCGAGCGAGGCGTTGCCGCGTTCGGAACGCCGTTCCATGCGGCCTGCCATCCTCATGCGCAGCGTCTACGAGGCCTATCTCGACCGCATCGAGCGGGCGGGTTTTCCGGTCGCAGGCCGGCGCATCAGGTTCACCGCGACGCAGAAGCTGCGTCTGGTCACGGGCGGGCTGCTGCGGACCATCTGACCGAATCGTCGGCCCCCGGCTTCGGGCGGCGGTGCCGCTTGGTGCTTGCCGGCCCCGACGGGACGACCCTATAACCTGCCGCGCCGAGTCGAACGGCATGGCGGCAGGTAACGACATGATCATCGTCACGGGCGGCGCGGGCTTCATTGGCTCGAACCTGATCGCCGCCCTGGAAGAGCGAGGCGAGGGCCCCCTGGTGGTCTGCGACACGCCGGGCGCGGGCGGCCACGGCCGGACCATCGCCAAGCGAAAGCTCGACGCCATTGTCGAGCCGGCCGCCCTCCCCGCCTATCTTTCAGCCCATGCGGGTCGGGTGCGCACTGTCTTTCACTTGGGCGCCACCTCGTCCACGACCGAGACCAATGCGACCCTGCTCGCGCGGAACAACTATCGCTTCAGCCTGAACCTCTGGCACTGGTGTGTGGCCGAGGGCGTGCCGCTGATCTACGCCTCTTCGGCCGCTACCTATGGCGAAGGTGCGTGCGGCTTCGACGATGACGGCTCGATCCTGGCGCTCGCCCGACTAAAGCCGCTCAGCGGCTACGGCCGCAGCAAGCATCTCTTCGATCGCCGCGTCGCCCATCAGTTGGCAGCAGGCGCGCCGAGGCCGCCGCAGTGGGCCGGCCTCAAATTCTTCAACGTCTATGGCCCCAACGAGTATCACAAGAACGGGCAGCGTAGCGTCGTAGCGACCGCCTATCCGGACGCCGCCGAAGGCCAGTCGATCCGACTTTTCAAGTCCTGCGACCCGCGGTACCCCGACGGCAGCCAGTGCCGCGACTTCGTATGGGTCGGTGACTGTGTCGCCGTGATGCTTTGGCTGCTGGATAATCCGCAGACAAGCGGATTGTTCAACGTCGGGACCGGTACGGCACGCAGTTTCACCGCGCTTGCAAATGCGCTCTTCGCGGCGCTCGGCCGCGAACCGTCAATCGACTATATCGAGATGCCGGAAGCCATACGCGCGCATTACCAGTACTTTACGGAGGCGCGGATGGAGCGCCTCCGCCGCGCGGGCTACACCGCACCCTTCATGCCTATCGAAGAAGGTGTCGGCCGCTATGTGCACGACTATCTGAGCCAGGACGATCCGTATCGATGACCTTTGCCCTCGCATTCCCCGCCATCGACCCGGTGGCCGTCGAAATCGGCCCCGTCGCCATCCGCTGGTATGCGCTGTCCTACGTCGTCGGCCTGCTGCTCGGCTGGCAATACGTCCGCTATCTCGCCGGGAATTGTATCGATGGGATGACGAAGCGCCACGCCGACGACCTGTTGGTGTTTGGCACGCTCGGCGTCGTCGTGGGCGGCAGGCTCGGCTACGTGCTGTTCTACCAGCCGGGGTACTACTTCTCCAATCCCAGTGAAATATTCGTGGTCTGGCAGGGCGGGATGTCCTTTCACGGCGGTGCCCTGGGGGTGCTGGTCGTCGT
>JAPPNP010000029.1 GCA_028873795.1 Chloroflexota bacterium | reverse complement strand
TCACCATGTCTCCGAACACCTGTTCACCATGTGTCCGGTCTGGACAGGGAGAGGGGGGCGGGCCGGACCCTCACCCCAACCTTCTCCCCAAGGGAGAGGGAGGCGGGCCGGACCCTCACCCCAGCCCTCTCCCCGAGGGAGAGGGAGCCGGATCGGACCCTCACCCCAGCCCTCTCCCCAAGGGAGAGGGAGCCGGGCCGGAGCTCCCCTCGCTGCGGCCCCTTGCTTCACGGGGAGAGGGGGGCGGACCGGACCAATTCCGACCCCGGCCCTCCCCCTCGAGGGCGAAGGGTGTCGGACCCGTCGTGAGCGTTGTCATCGTCGGCACGGTTGGTATCGACGACATCGCGACGCCGACCGGACAGGTCACGCGGGTCCTGGGCGGGTCGGGGACGTATGCGGCCCTGGCGGCGCGCCTCTTCGCGCCGACGGCGCTGGTGAGCGTGGTGGGCACGGATTTTCCGGAAGCCCATCGGCAGTTGCTTGAAGGACGCGGCGTCGACCTTGCCGGCCTCGACGTGGTGGAGGGCGAGACGTTCCGCTGGGGCGGGCGCTATCACGAGGACCTCAATACGCGCGACACGGAGTTCGTGGAGCTGAACGTCGTGACGGAGTTCACCCCGCGCATTCCCGCGACCAACGCGGACTTCATCTTCGTGGGCAACATCGAGCCGGGGATCCAGCTGAGCGTCATGGAGCAGCTCGACCCGGCGGCGTTCGTGGCCACCGACTCGATGGACCATTGGATCCGCGGCCAGTCGGCCGAGCTGGCCGAGGTGTTTCGCCGCAGCGCGCTGGTGGTGCTCAACGACCAGGAAGCGCGGATGTTCAGCCGCGAGACCCGAGTGCCCAAGGCCGTCGGGCCGATCCTGGCGCTGGGTCCGCAGGCCGTGGCCGTGAAGCTGGGCGAGTACGGCGCGGTGCTGGCGGCGGACGACGAGTGGTTCTTCGCGCCGGGCTACCCGTTGCCGGAGGTCGTGGATCCGACGGGCGCCGGCGATGCATTTGCGGGCGCCATGTTGGGGAGTTTGGCCGAGGCGGGGGCCTTCGGTCGGGGGCGCGGAGGCGACGGTGGGGTGGATTCCCGCATTCGCGGGAATGACGGACCGGACGACCCCTCACCCCAGCCCTCTCCCGCGAGGGGAGAGGGGGCCGGACCGGACGACCCCTCGCCCCAGCCCTCTCCCGCGGGGGGAGAGGGGGCCGGACCGGAAGACCCCCACCCCAACCCTCCCCCTGCTAGGGGGAGGGAGCCGGATCCTGCTAGGGGGAGGGGGCCGGATAACTCACCCGTTTACCCTCCCCTCGATAAGGGGAAGGGGCGCGATGACCTGCGGCGCGCAATCGTCTATGGCAGCGTTGCGGCGTCGTTTACAGTTGAGGCGTTCGGCGTCGAGCGCCTGGCCGCGGTTACGCGCGAGGACGTTGAGGCCCGTTACGCCGAGTTCAAAAGGCTCGTTGCGTTTTAGGCGCCGAACGGCGACCCGACTCGCGCGACAAGGAGACGTTCATGGCCGCAACGCACAGCACATTCGAGATTGCCGACGCCGGACTTGCCGGCCTTGGCGTCCGTCGCGTCCAGTGGGCGGAGCAGTCGATGCCGGTGCTGGCGCGCATCCAGGAGCGGTTCGCGCGCGAGCGTCCCCTCGACGGGATGCGCATCGGCGCCTGCCTGCACGTGACCACCGAGACCGCCAACTTGATGCGCGCGCTGCAGGCCGGCGGCGCGGAGTTGGCACTGTGCGCCTCGAACCCATTGAGCACCCAGGACGACGTTGCGGCGGCGCTGGTGAACGAGTACGGCATCGCCACCTACGCCATCAACGGCGAGGATTCCGAGGTCTACTACGACCACATCGAGTCGGTGCTGAACACGCGCCCGCATCTGACCACCGACGACGGCGCCGACCTAGTCTCGACCCTGCACACGGACCGCACGGACGTGATCGGCGACGTGCTGGGCGGCACCGAGGAGACCACGACCGGCGTGATTCGGTTGCGGGCCATGGCCGAGCAGGGCGTGCTGAAGTACCCCATCGTGGCCGTGAACGAGGCCATGACCAAGCACATGTTCGACAACCGCTACGGCACCGGGCAGTCCACCATCGACGGCCTGGTGCGCGCCACCAACATCCTGCTGGCGGGCCGCAACGTAGTGGTGGCCGGCTATGGCTGGTGCGGTCGCGGCCTGGCCAGCCGCGCGGCCGGTCTGGGCGCCCACGTGATCGTCACCGAGGTCGACCCGGTGCGCGCGCTGGAAGCGCTGATGGACGGGTTCCGCGTGATGCCGATGCACGAGGCGGCGACGGAGGGGCACGTGTTCGTGACGGTGACGGGCGACAAGCATGTGATCGATCGCCCCCACTTCGAGGCCATGCGCGACGGCGCGATCCTGGCCAACTCGGGGCACTTCGACATCGAAATCAACATCGAGGCGCTGGAAGACATGGCCGTGGAGGTCGACGAGGCGCGGCCCTACGTGGACGAGTACCGGCTGGCCGACGGCCGGCGCATCTTCCTGCTGGCCCAGGGCCGGCTCATCAATCTGGCGGCGGCCGAGGGGCACCCGGCCAGCGTGATGGACATGAGCTTTGCCAACCAGGCGCTGGCGCTGGAGCACCTGGCGACCAACGCCGGCAACCTGGCGCCTGACGTGTATGACGTTTCCGGAGAGATTGACCAGCGGGTGGCCGCGCTGAAGCTGGAGGCGATGGGCGTGGCCATCGACACGCTGACCGAGGAGCAGGCCGCCTACCTGTCCGGCTGGCAGGAAGGGACCTAACCGATCAGCCCACGGTCGAGCCGGGCGGCGACCGGCACTTGGGGGAGAGCAGCTTGAGCAATACGTTCATGCAGGCGCCGCGCCTGCTGTTCACGTCGGAGTCGGTGACCGAAGGCCATCCGGACAAGCTCTGCGACCAGGTGTCCGACGCGGTGCTGGACGCGTTTCTGGCCGCCGATCCGGAAAGCCGGGTGGCGTGCGAGGCGGCCACGACGACCGGCCTGGTGCTGGTGCTTGGCGAGATCACCTCCAAGGCCCCGGTCGACGTGCGCCGCGTCGTCCGCGACACCGTGTGCGAAATCGGCTATACGGCGTCCGACTATGGCTTCGACGGCGAGACCTGCGGCGTGGCGGTGTCGCTCAACGAGCAGTCGGCCGACATCAAGCAAGGCGTCGACGAGGCGCTCGAGGTGCGGGCGCTGGACGGCGACTACGACGACGTCGAGGCCTTGGGCGCGGGCGACCAGGGGATGATGTACGGCTTCGCCTGCGACGAGACGCCGGAGCTGATGCCGGCGCCGATCGCGCTGGCGCACCGCGCCGCGCGGCGGCTGGCCCAGGTCCGCAAGGACGGCACGCTGGACTGGCTGCGGCCCGATGGCAAGACGCAGGTCACGGTGGAATACCGCCACGGACGGCCCGCGCGCGTCGATAGCGTGGTCATCGCCGCGCAGCATGATCCCGAGGTCGACAACGACGCCATTGAACGCGCCATCGAGGAGTCCGTCATCCGCGAAGCGATCCCCGCCGAGCTGCTAGACGCCGACACCGGCATCATCGTCAACGGCACCGGGCGCTTCGTCGTGGGCGGACCGATGGGCGACGCCGGGCTGACCGGGCGCAAGATCATCGTGGATACCTACGGCGGCATGGCGCGCCACGGCGGCGGCGCCTTCTCCGGCAAGGACCCGACCAAGGTCGACCGCTCGGCGAACTACGCGCTGCGCTGGATCGCCAAGAACGTGGTCGCGGCCGGCCTGGCGACGCGCTTCGAGGTGCAGGCGGCCTACGTGATCGGCAAGGCCGAGCCGCTGTCGCTCAACATCGAGACCTACGGCACGGGCGTGGTGTCCGACGAGCGCATCGAGGCGGCCATTCGCAGTTCCTTCGACCTGCGGCCGGGCGCGATCATCCGCGACCTGGATCTGCGCCGCCCGCTCTACCGCCAGGTCGCCGCCTACGGGCACTTCGGCCGCGACGACCTGGACGACATTCCCTGGGAGCAGACCAACCGCGTCGAGGAGTTGGCGCGGTTGGCCGGGCAATAGCCGCCCTAGCGCGAGGCGCCTGACGGGGCGCTTCCGTGAAGACGACGCGCTTGCGACATTTCCGCAAGGCCAGCCGATGAGACTCCACTACTTCCCGGAAACCGACAGCCTTTACGTCGAGTTCAAGGAAGGGCCAGGCGTGGAGACGCGTGAGGTCACGGACGGGCTTAACGTGGACTTTGATGCCGCGGGGCAGGTCGTCGGCTTTGACATCGATCATGCGTCCCACCGACTGGACCTCTCGACGCTCGAGACCGAGGCCCTGCCGCTGCGCACCGTCAAGGCAAGCTAACCAGAAGCGGGAAGCGGGCTCGCGGCACGGCCGAACCGAAGTCGCGGGCGCAGGACGCGTTGATGGCGGGCGTCGAGCCCCGATGGTTCACGTGAATAGTTCATCACAGCGCGACTTCGGCCGGTGGCGCCTATACTGGAGGCGCTGTCACCAGGCGGGTGAGCGATTCAGCACCAGGGCAGGAGCGTCGCGAGCTTAGCGCCGGGGTCCCCGACGGGGCGGCCGGCGAGCTCGAGCACCCCGATGCGCCTGGGCGGAACCCTGCTGCTGGCGGCGCTGCTGGCCCTGGGGGTGTTCGGGCCGGTCGGGCTGCTTGCGCAGACGGCGACGGGGTTCGACGCGGTGCGGGTGGTGCGATCGGCGCGGAAGACGGATGCGGGCAATCCGCTGCTGAGCCACAACATTCCCCGGCTCGAGGTGACGATCGGCGGGCAAACGCTGATCGCGGACTTTGCGGCCTTCTACGAGTCCAGCGGCGGCCTGACGCGCTGGGGGCTGCCGATCTCCGAGGTGTTCATGGAGGAGATTGGCGCGCTGACGCAGTACTACCAGCGGGGCGTGGTGGACTTCCATCCACGGCACGATCTGGGCGGCATCTATGTGATGGAGCGGCGGCTGGCCTGGGACTACTTCGGCGGCGGGGTGGCCGGCAGCCCGGACATGGGCGTGGAGCCGGGGACGACGAACCACAACTCGGGCGAGGCGCACGGGCCGTGGGGACACAAGGTCTCCAACTTCTCGGTGGGCGGCGTGTGGACGGGGTTTCTGAACTTCTTCCGGACCTACGGCGGCGTGGATGCCTTTGGCTTTCCGAAGACGGAGGCGCGGATTGACACGAATCGGCCGGGGACGCTGCATATCCCGGAGGCGACGACGGGCTTCATTCGACAGTATTTCCAGGCGGCGGTCTTTGAACATCACCCGGGGGCGGGCGTGCGGCTGCGGCTGCTGGGCGACGACTTGCGCAACCGCCTGTATCCCAACGAGTCCTGGCGGCGGATTGTGGCGTTCAACGCGGCGGCGGCGCTGACGGACGGACAGACGTATAACGTCGAGATCGTCGATCTGACCCCGCCGCCGGCGCCAACGCCCACGGCGGGGGCCGTGACGCCGGCGGCGACGCCGACCGCGGGGGCATCGCCGGCGGCAACGCCGACAACCACGCCAAACTCCACGAGGGAATTGGTGGTGGTTGGCACCGTGGACACCGGACTGGCGGTCTATGACGGCGCGTGGCACGGCATCAGGGCCGAGGGCACGGACCTGGTGGACGACCGAATCCAGGCTCTGCACGTGGACGGGGCCGGTCAGATCTGGGTGGGCACGCCTATCGGCGCGAGCCGGATCGGGCGGACGGGCGACGGCGACGTGTACACCCGGGAGAGCACCGAGCAGGGCTTGGGATCGAACGACGTGCAGGCCATTGCGGGCCTCGGCGCCGCGAGCGACGTGCTCTACATGGGGCACCGCGACCAAGGCGTGAGCGTCTTGGCGGGGACGCAGTGGGACCGGATGCGACCGGACAACTCGGAGCTGCCGGACCTGGACGTGCGCGACATCTTTGTGGTGGACGAGAGCCTGGGGCGGGTGTGGTTCGCCACGCGGCAGGGCGCGGCCCTCTATGACCACCAGACGGATACGTGGCAGCGCTTCATCACCCGCACGATGATTCCCGAAGTGATCCGGGACAACATCACGGCGGTGTTGGTGGATGGCCGGGGGTGGCTGTGGCTGGGGTTGCTGAACGAGGGTGTGGTGCGCTCGGCCAATCTGGTGACCTGGGTCCAGGTGGGGGCGGCGGAAGGGCTTGGGGGCGGAGAGGTGCGGGACCTGCTGGCGGCCTCGAACGGCGACGTGTGGGTGGCGACGGCGAATGGCGTGAGCCGCGTGGTGGGCCGTGCGGTGACGACCTACACGACGGGCAACTCCACCCTGCCCGACGACGACGCCCACGCGCTGGCGGAAACGGCGGACGGGCGCGTGTGGGTGGCGACGGACGGCGGGGTGGCGGTGTTCGACGGGAATTCGTGGTCGAGGTTCACCACGGCGGACGGGCTGCCCAGCAACGCGACGAGGGCGATCGCGGTGGTGCCGGCGAATACGGGGACATAGGGCGGCGCCGGAAAGTCGCTGCCGCCATCCCGGCCTTCTCCCTGCCAGAGACTTTTGCGTAGCCCTTCCGTCGTTCCGGCGGAGAGCCTGCCCCGTACTCGATACGGGGCCGGAACCCAGTCCGGACGAATCTGGAGGCGCGCCGGACGCTTGGCTTCGGGCGGGTCTGAGACCCGCCCCTACAGAACTAGGCGGAGGCTTCCTGGCAAAAGATGGGGCCGGACCGGAAGCGGCTTGCCCTGAAGCGGTCCTAGCCGCGGTGGGCTTGGTCTTGGCGGCTTTGGCGGTCGCGCAGGCGGGCGAGGCGCACGAATTCGAGCGTCATGCGGCGCGACTCGGCGGAGAGCACGAGATCGTCGGCCAGATAGTGGCTGAGGCTGACTTCGAAGAGGAGGTCGTCAACGGCCGGCTCGCTCATGCCGAAGCCCTCGCGGAGCACGGCGACCACGTCGAGGTCGCCCGCGGGACGCTTGCCGGCCTCCAAGGCGCTCACCTGGGAGGGGCGCACGCCGGCGCGGCGGGCCACCTCGCGCAGGGTCAACCCCTGGGTGCGCCGATAGTCACGCAGGCGTTCGGCAAGTAATGCCGAATCCACATTCAGCGTGCCGTTGACGGCGTCGATGGCGCCTGGGCTGAGCGAGGCGCTGACCGTTTGCGAGATCGAGCGAATGGCGGACTCGGCGACGCGGGCAATCGACTCTTCCGCGAGGTGGCGCCGGGTGCGAGCCAGATCTTCGGGAACGTAGCCCGCGAGCACCAACAACTCGCGCGGATCCACGTCCAACCCACCCGCAATGGCCACGAGAGTGGCGACGGTTGGGCTCTTGTAGTCGCCGCTTTCGAGTCGCGAAAGATATGAGGGTGCGAGCCCGCAACGCGCTGCGAGCTCAGCCTTTGACAACCGTCGCTGCTCGCGGAGCTGACGGACGGCTTCAGCGATTCCCATGAGGGGTATGAAATGTATATGGCGCGAGCCAACGCGCCAAGTCACAGCAGTAACGATTGTGCCACAGCAGGGAATGCCGAGGGGCCGGTGTGGCCTGACGCCGACGGGTGTTGACCCCCATCCCAACCTTCCCCCTGCTAGGAGACTCTTGCAAAATCCAGCCGGGCTTGGGCATGACCGTGCGCATCCCTTCCGCGCCCAGGTTCAATGAAGGGTGGATTCCCGCCCCGTATCGAGTACGGGGCAGGCTCTTCGCGGGAATGACGAAGGGGTACGCAAAGGTCGCCTGCCAGGGGAAGGAGCCGAAGCGCGCTCGGGCGCGGGCAAGGGGCCGGACGAAAGACTGGATCGATTTTAGAGGTCGCCGAGCAGCCGCTGAATCAGGTCGACGTCAACGTCGCGCAGGGAATCGACTTCGTGGCGCGCGTTGGCGCCGCGGGGGTCGGCTCGTCCGTCGCGGTTGACCCAGATGGTGGCAATGCCGCAGTTGCCGGCGCCGATCACGTCGTTCTGAATGCTGTCGCCCACGAACACGCAGGCGGCTGCGGGCACGCTCAGCGTGTGCAACACATGGCCAAAGAACGCCGGCGACGGCTTGCCCGCGCCAAACTCGCTCGAGACGAAGACCCGTTCCGGGAACGAGGAGAGGCCGCCCCCGGCGAGCTTGCGCATCTGGTTGTCAACGATCCCATTGGTAACGACGGCGATGCGGCACTCCCCGGCGAGCCGCTCGAGGCAGGGCACGGCATCGGGAAAGGTCTCAAAGGCTTGCGCGCGGAGCGGCGGAAACGTGTCGGACAGTTGCCGCGCCAGGGGCTGGTCCTGAATGTCGAACCGCTCGAGCGCGGCTTGCCACGAGCCGAGCCGGAAGGCCCCGCGCCACGACCGCAGGTGCGCCAGCTCCGGCGCGTCGCCGGGAAACTCGGACCACAGGGCTTCCCATGAGCTGATGCCCACGCGATTGCAGAACGCATGCACGGGAGAGGCGTGCCAGAGCTGGCGAGCCTCCTGGCGCAGCGCCGTGGCGAGGTCCAAGGGATCGACGCCGTGGGCGCCGAAGGCCGCGCGCGCCGCTTCCACGATGCAGCGCATGGCCACGGGCTCCTCGGGCATGAGGGTCTCGTCGAGGTCGAACAAGACGACGGGGGCGTCAGGCGCTGACACGAATGGCGCTCTCGGAGTCGGCGGTCAGACGAGGGCGGCCGTCGAGCGGGACCATCGACCCGTTTCGGCGATGCGCACGCACTCGGGCATCGGGGCCAGGATCACCTCGCACTGCAGCAGGTTGGGGGCGTAGGACCCGGTCTTGACGGCCGGGGTGGCCATGCGCGTGGACTCGCGCCAGAGGGCGTTGCTGGGGCAGCTGTCGGTCATCACCCGCCCGCCGGCCTCCTCGATTTCCTCGGCGTAGCCGAGGCGGCGCGCCTGCGCCTCGATGGCGTAGGACATGGAAACCAGCAGCGTCACGCCTTCCCGCACCCGCTTGCCGCGCAGCTCCTTGGCCAGCTCCACCACCTCCTGCAGGGTTGCGTGGGGGCAGCCGAAGTAGACCAGGTCGACCACGTCGTCGGTGGCGGTGGTGAGGGTGTCGTAGACCGCGGCCAACTCGTCCGCGCCGAAGGTCAGCGTCTCGTCGGGCTCGCGATCCTTGAGCGCGGCATCCAGCGTGGGCGCCTCGGGGGTGACGCCGACGATGTGCAGCATGGGGGCGCCGCCGGACGTGGCCAGCGCGGCGCACAACTGGCGGGCCGACTCGATCCGCGGCGACGGCAGGCCGGTGAACGCCGGAATGCGGAGCCCGCCGACCTTGCCGGCGAAGTAGCCCAGGCAGCCCCAGTCGGCGTCCGACGTGAGCTCGACGTCGACCTCGATGACGAAGTCCGCGCCGCGGCCCTCGGACCGCAGCACGCCGAATTCGGGCACGAAGCCGGTGGCCATGGCGGCGGCCGCGCTCTCGTTGCCGTTGCGCGTGGTGCGGGCGGCGAGAAACGAGTTCACGAACACCACGGCGTGAGACTCGGTCCAGGCGCAGACCTGACCACTGATCGGGACGTTGCCCACCAGATATGGGGCGCAGGTCCAGGTCATGGAGACGCCGGCCTTGCGCCCGAGGTCCAGCAGCTCGCGCTGGGCCGGGACCTGCCGCAGGTCGGGCTGGAACTGCTCCAGGCGCTCCAGGTCCATGAAGCTGGCGTGGGCCGTGGCGGTGACGCCCCCCACGTCGTCGATGAGGCAGCCCTTGGTGTAATTGATGTAGCCCTCGATGAGCTCGAAGGGCAACTCGCCGAGGGTGCGGTTGGGGACGAACAGGCCGCCCGGCAGCACGTTGTCGACCTCGATGAGACGCTCGGCGCCGACGGCCTCGCCCCATTCCACCAGCAGGCGCAGGTGCTCGGCGCGGGAGTCGCCGCGGGCGCCGTCCAGCATGTCCTGCTGCTCGGGGGTCAGGTCGATGGTGGTGCGGGCCGGGGCGTTGGAGACTGCCGCTTGCCGCGGCGCCGCGGGGCGGTCGGACGTGACCTCGACGACCCCCCGGTCGGCGTCCACGCGCACGATGTCGCCGGTCTGCATGGCGACGAAGGGATCCACGTCGAGCTCGGTGACCAGGGGCAGACCGAGCGCGACGCAGGCCAGCGTGCTCAGCTCGTCGAGCTCGGTGTTGATGAACGCGAGCGGCGCGTGGCCGGCCATCTTGGCCAGCCGCAGCATGAGCGAGGTGCCGGAGCTGCCCTTGGTGGAGCGAAAGACGAGCACCTTGCCGGCGATGTTGACGCCTTCGAAGGGATTGCCCACCTCGACGATCTCGCCCGACGCGGGATCGAAGCCGCCCCAGAACGAGATGCGCGTGTCGGCCACGAGCGCCGGACCCTCGGCCACGCCGCCCACGATCTGGCGGCAGCTATAGGTGTGCGTCGGCATGGGGACGGCTTTCCGCGGGCGCGAATTGGTTGCGTTTGAGCATTATCGGACATGTGTCGTGATGCCTTTTGGGCGAGGCTTGAGACGCGCCAGGCCACCTGCGAGGATGCCAAGTGGGGAGAGTCGAGCAAAGAATCGGCGCAATCTAAGAGCGAATGGCCACAAAGCACGACTCAGGCCGCATGGCGACCAAGCACGACCTGAAAAAAGCGATGAGGTTAATCCTCAAATGGAATGTGGCGCTTTTGCTTATCGCCATCGCAACCCTTGCCGGGGTGACGATCGTCACACTTCGGATCGCTCTCCTGTAACCCCGCTCTTGCCCCAAAGGCCACTCCACTGGCCGGGAAGATCGGATGCTAGGTAGAAGCGTCCGGCGCCCGCCAGCGAGCCTTCGCGGCGGGCCATTCTTCGTCCAGGATGGTCATGAAGGCGGCGTCGGCCCAGCGGTCGTCGATCTTCATGTGGCGGCGGATGACGCCGTCGAGGCGGAAGCCGGCCTTTTCGTAGGCGCGAATAGCGCGGTGGTTGGACGGCTCGGGATCGATGGCCACCCGGCTGACGCCCTTGGTTTCGAAGAGGTATTGCAGCACGGTGCGAATGGCCTCGGTGCCGAGGCCGCGATCGCGCGCCTCCGGCTCGCCGATGAAGATGTCGATCGCGGCCGACCAGGTGACATCGGCGTACCAGTAGCCGTATTGGATTTCGCCGATGGCGCGGCCCTCGGCTTCGATGATGAATCGCCAGCAGGGCAGGCTGGAGGGTTCGAGAAACTCGCCCCGGGCCTCGGCGAGGCTGGTGAGCGGGAGGCCGTAGAAGGCCATGACGTCCGGATCCCTGAGCCAGCGCATGAGGTCCGGGAGATCGCCGGGCGTGATGGGCCGCAAGCGCAGGCGCGGACCCTGGATGGGTTCGTGGTCGGTGGGGTCGGGGAGAGGCATGGCGGCGGGGCGTGGAGGTTGACGTGGGACATCATCGGATATTGGGAGTTGGCGGGGTTTCCCCCTCACCCCCGTATCAAGTACGGGGCGGGCTCTAGCCCCCTCCCACAGTTGGGAGAGGGGGCGCGACTGGCCGCGGCTGCGACTCCCAGGCTGCGCGCAGCCTGGGCCACCGGGCAGCCTGGGCCACCGGGCAAGGTGCGTGCCGTGAGTCGCCGGCCCAAGGCCGGCGTATCGGCGCGAAGGGCTACAGTGAGGGCGCTGCTAGACTCCGAGCCTGCCGGTGCGGTGTCGACGCCTCGGCGTGAGCAGGTGCCATGACCGCCTTCTGGCTCGTCTTGATGGGATACCTGATCGGATCGATTCCGATCGCGTATCTGGCTGCCCGCCTGCGCGGTCACGATTTGCTGGACGAGGGGGCGGGCGGCGTGAGCGGCTCGGCAGCCATCGAGCAGCTCGGTCCGGTGCCGGGCGCGGCGGCTGGATTCCTGGACGCGCTCAAGCCGGTGCTGGTGGTGGCGGTGGCGCAGCGATTCGAGACCTACGAGGTGTCCGCCGCCGCGGGCGTGGCGGCTGTCTGTGGACACATTTGGCCGGTGACGCTGCGGTGGCGCGGGGGCCGGGGCATTGGACCGGCCGGTGCGCTGCTGGCGGCGCTGGGCGCCTGGCAGATGTGCCTGGCGTTTGCCGGGCTGGTGCTGGGGCGGGCGCTGCTGCGCGACTCGGCGCCGGGCGCGTTGGTGGGATTCTTTGCGACGGCGGTGCTGCTGAGTCTGACGGGTCAGTCGCTGACCATCGGCGTCACGGCGTGGGTGGTTGTGGGCGTGGTGGTCCTGGGCCGCCTGATCGGGTATCGCAAGGTGCGGACCGAGGAGGATGTGGGCCTGGCCCGGCTGATGGTCCGCCGCCTCATTCTCGATCGTGACGAGCGCTGACTTTCGGCGACCGGTCGCGGTCGTCACCGACTCCAGCGCCTGCCTGCCGCGCGACGAGGTGGAGCGGTTGCGCATTGGCGTGGCCCCGATGGTCCTGGTCTGGCACGGCCAGGAGCTGCGCGACGGCGTGGACATCTCGCAGGCGGAGTTCTGGCAGCGCCTGACCACCGATCCCGAGTTGCCCACGACGAGCACGATGGCGCCGGGCGAGTATGAGGGAGTGCTGGAGGACGCGGCGTCTTGGGCTCGCGCGGCGGTCTGCGTGTGCCTGCCGCGACCAATCTCGACGATGGCCGAGGCGGCCCATCTTGCGGCGCGGCACATCGCGCCCCGACTGCCGGTGCATATCGTGGAAGCCGGCGGCGCGGGCATGGCGGCGGGGTTTCCCGCGTTGCTGGCCGCGCGCGCGGCGGCCGGAGGCGCGGCGGCGACCGAGGTGGTGCAGACGGCGGAGCGGGCGGCCGGGCATAGCGCGATCGTGGCGGTGCTCGACTCGCTGTCCTACCTGGCCCGCGGCGGACGGGTTCCCGGAATCGTGGCGCGCGTGGCCGACGCCCTGCCGTCGTCCTTTGTGCTGCGATTCGGGGATGGATCGATCGGCGTGCGGGCGCGATTCGGTTCGCGCGCGCGGGCGGTGCGGGGTCTGGTTCACCACGTGGCGCGAGAGGCGCGGGGCGCGTCGTACGTGGGGGTCACGGTGCACCACGGCTCGGACGAGGCCGAGGCGCACGAGCTGGCCGCGAGCGTGCAGCGCGTGATTGGGCCGGACGATCTGTTCGTGACGGGCTTTACGCCGGTGATGGGGGCGCACGTCGGACCGGGGCTGATCGGCCTGGCCTATTGCGCGCTGCCGGCCTGAGGGGCGGTCAAGCGGCCCCCAACCCGGAACGCCGGTCGTTGACCCCAGCCCCCAGCCCAACCTTCCCCCTTTCAGGGGACCTTTGCAAAATCCACCCGGGCTTGGGGATGACTGGGCACATCCCTTCCGCCCCCAGGTTCAATGAGGGGTGGATTCCCGCCCCGTATCGCGTACGGGGCAGGCTCTTCGCGGGAATGACGAAGGGTTACGCGAAGGTCTCCTTTCAGGGGAAAGGGGGTTGACGGAGGTTTCCCAGAGCGGAGCGCCGGCGATGACGACGATCTCGCGACCGCGCGGGGGTGCGTACACTCGACCGCACCGCGCACGCACCGAGGGCCGGGTCGCTGGATGTGAAGCTGCGCGAGCAGCTGCTTGAGATCGGGCGCGCGGGCATTGCCGCCGTGGACCCGGCGGCGGCGGTGCGGGCCATCGTGCGCGCCGACGCCGAGGCGCTCCACGTGGGCGACGCGGCGCTGCCGTGGGCGGAGATCGACCGGGTGCTGGTTCTGGGCGCGGGCAAGGCGAGCGCGCGGATGGCCGTGGCCCTCGAAGAGCAACTGGGCGACCGCGTGGGCGCGGGGCTGGTGATCGTCAAAGACGGCCACGGGGCGCCGACGGAGCGCGTGGAGGTTGTGGAGGCTTCCCATCCCTACCCCGACGCACGCGGCGAGCGCGCCGCGCGCCGGCTGCTGGAGCTGGCGCGGCAGGCCGGCCCGCGCGACGTGCTGCTGTGCTGCATTTCGGGCGGCGGGTCGTGCCTGACGCCCGCCGTGGCGCCGGGCGTCGCGCTCGAGGCCTTGCAGGAACTTACGGATCAGCTGCTGCGCAGCGGCGCCACGATCAATGCCATCAACGCCGTGCGAAAGCATTTATCGGTGATTCACGGCGGGCGGCTGGCGGCGGCGGCGCATCCGGCGCGCGTGGTGGCGCTGATCCTGAGCGACGTCGTGGACAATCCGTTGGACGTGATTGCCTCGGGGCCAACGGTGCCGGATCCCACGACCTATGCCGACGCGCTGCGCGCGCTGGACGACCATGGGCTGCGCGAACGCGCGCCCGCGGCGATTCGCGAACATCTGCAGCGCGGCGCGGCCGGGGCGGAAGCGGAGAGCCCCAAGCCCGGCGACGCGCGGCTGGCCGACGTGCGCAACCTGATCATTGCCGACAACGCGCAGGCGGCCGAAGCGGCGGTGCGCGGGGCCCGCGCGCGCGGCTTTGAGGCGCTGCACGTGACCTCGGCGGTGGAGGGTGAGGCGCGGGAGTTCGCGCTGGCGCTGGCCGGCACGGCGCGGGACATCGCCCGCCACGGGCGGCCGGTGGGACGGCCGGGATGCGTGATCTTTGGCGGCGAGACCACCGTGACCGTGCGCGGGTCGGGCCGAGGCGGTCGGAACCAGGAGATGGCGTTGGCGGCGGCCATCGCCTTGCAAGGAACGACGAACGCGGCGGTGATGGCCCTGGCGACGGATGGGACCGACGGCCCGACCGCCGCCGCCGGGGGCCTGGTCGATGGCGGGACGGTGGCGCGCGCGCGCGCCGCGGGCGTCGACGCCGTTCGCGCACTGGACGACAACGACTCGCACGCGTGCCTGGCGGCCGCGGGCGACCTGATTGAGACCGGACCCACGCACACCAACGTGAATGACCTCTACGTGGCGGTTGGCTGGTAGCCGATGTCGCACGAACCCGCACCGCCGCCCGACGTGGAATGGGCCAAGGTCGCCGGCCCGGACGCCCTGGCGCCGCTGGACCGGCATTGGATGCGCTACCTGCGGGTGGTGCTGCTGGCGGCGGCCGTGCTGATCGCCTGGCGCATCCTGGCGTGGCAGGAAGACTCCTACCAACTCGCCGCCGCTGGGGCGCCGGCCACGCAGACGATCGCCGGGTCGATGGTCACCGCGCCGCCCATGCCCGCGACGCCGGTGCCGACGGCCGTGCCGGTGGTGGTGATTTCGCCCACGCCCACGCCGACGATCACGCCCACGCCCACGCCGACTCCGCCGCCCACGCCGACGCCCAAGACCCACAGCGTCCGGGCGGGCGACTCCCTGTCGGTGATCGCCGACTTCTACGGCGTGAGCATGAGCGCGATTCTCACGCTCAACAACATCCCCGACCCCAACAATCTGCCGATTGGGCAAGTGCTCATCCTGCCGCCGGAGGCGGAAGTGCCGGCCCAGACCGAGCTCCCGGCGGTCTACGTGGTGCGGCCCGGCGAATCGCTGAGCAACATTGCCGTGGCGCTGGGCGTGACGATTGAAGAGCTGATGGCCGCCAACGAGATCGAGGACCCCGACCTCATCTATGCCGGTCAGGAGCTGAACGTGCCGGGCGGTGGGTCGTGAGCGGGGTAGGATTGTTGCGCGCGGCGGGCGCCCGTAGACTGGCGGGGCTCGCTGAATGACGGTCGGCGCCGAATCCGGCGTCGGAGTTGGACGCCATACCCACCGGATGTTGAAGATCCGCACCCGCGCCTGCCGGACGGGGCCATGAGAACAAGGAGTCAGACGTAGATGGCAGCGACAAGCGACGACGCGCCACGCGTCAACGAATGGCAGCGCGTCGGCGGTCGGGCTGGCGGCACGATTACGGCGATCGCGGGCGCCGACCGGAGCGAGGGCGCGCGGCGGCTTTTCGCCGGCACCATGTCCGGGGTCTACGTCTCGGACGACGGCGGCGACTCCTGGCGGATTTCCAACCGCAGTCTCACCAGCCCGTATGTGCAAGCGTTGGTCGCCTCGCCGGCCGTCACCGAGGACGGCACAGTCTTCCTGGGAGTGGTCGGCGGCGGGGCCTTCAAGTCGTTCGACCGCGGCGACACGTGGAACAAGCTGGCCTTCTGGAGCACCATGCCCAACGTGGTGGCCATCGGGCTATCGCCGGCCTACGCCACGGACCGCATGGCCTTCCTGGGCAGCGACGCCGACGGCGTGTTCCGGTCGACCAACGGCGGGCGGAGCTGGAACCCGTCCAGCAGCGGGCTCACCGGATTGTCGGTGCAGGCCGTCGCGGTGTCGCCGAATTTCACCAACGACCAGACGGTGTACGCCGGCATTGTGGACGGCGGGCTGTGCCGCTCGACCGATGCCGGGCGGACCTGGACGCAGCTGGGCAAGTCCACCGTGGGGACCGCCACGGTGCAGGCCGTGGCGCTGTCGCCCGCGTTCAAAGACGCGCGGGTGATGTTGATCGGCACCGAGGAGCACGGGCTCTGGCGCTCGACGGACGGTGGGCGCCGCTGGGCGGTGGTCGAGAACGTGGCGTCGCAGTCCATCAACGCCGTCGCGATGTCGCCGAACTTTGGCGAGGATCAACTGGTCGTGGCCGGCACGGGTGATGCCGGCGTGATGGTGAGCGCCGACGGCGGGGAGACGTGGTCGTCCTATTCCGTCGGCGACGAGGTCGGCGCCGTGCTCAGCGTGTCGGTGATGGTGGAGGACGACACGACGACGATATGGGCCGGCACTTACGAGACGGGCCTCTATCGGTCGGCGGACCTGGGCGAGACCTGGGAGGCGGCCAACAACGGCATCACCAGCCAGAACTGGGTAACGCTGGCCCTGAGTCCGGCGCTGACCCGCGACGGCACCATGTTCGCCGGCGGAACCGGGACGGGGGTGTTCCGCTCCGCCGACGGCGGCGAGTCGTGGGCCCCGGTGACCGAGGACTACGCCGACGCGGACGTCACGGGAATCGCCATCTCGCCGAACTATCGGCGCGACCGCATCGTGTTCGCGGCCACCAACATTGGGCTGCTGCGCACGACGGACGGCGGCGATGACTGGACCGAGCTGGACCGCGGCATCGACACCGATGAGATTCGCGCCGTGGGCGTGTCGTCGACGTACGCCCGCGATCGCACGGTGTTCGCGGGCGGCCCGCAGGGATTCGGCTACAAGAGCACCGACAACGGCAACTCGTGGAAACGCATTGACTATGAGTTCGACGGCGAGACCATCGCGTCCATCGCCACGGGGCCGGACTTTGCCAACGACCAGACGGTGTTCGTCGGCACCCTGGGCGAGCGCATGGCGGCCGTGCACCTGAGCACCGACGGCGGGACGACCTTCGAGCGGTTCGTGGAGCACGACTCCGCGTCGCCGTGGATTGCGCTCGGCATCCCTCCGGCCTACACCCCGGAGGACCGCTGGTGGATGTTCGCCACGGCGGGCCAGGTGTTCAAGCCGGCGGAGCGTTTCTCGGACACCTGGAACGGCACCTATCCGGCGAGCCGGCGCTCGGCCGTGCTGGCGATCGTGCCGGCGCCGGTCACGGGCGACGAGCGCGTGTTCGCGGCCACCAGCGCCGGCGTCTACCGCAGCGTGACGGGCGCGGCGTCGTGGCAGCCGATCAACGAGGGGCTGAGCAACCTGGCGGTGCTGACGGTTGTCGCGTCACCGGATTTCGCCGAGGACCAGTCGATCTACGCGATGGCGCTGGGTGGTGAGATTTGGCGCTGGGTGGACGATCCGCCGGAGGTGGAAGAGGCCGCCGAGGAGGCTAGCGCGGCGGGCGACGGGGAGTAGGCGGCGGGCCGAGCGGGCGCTAGACGCTATAATTGAAATGCCCGCAAGGGCGAGGGCGGCGGACTCGAACCGCATCGGCTGGGTTAGCAGCCGACCGATGGTGTATCAGACCTCGGACGCGCGCCTGGCGCCTTCACCCTCCGAATGGCTGAATGCTCCTCCGGCCCGGATGCGGCGGGCCGGGGAGGTTCCGCCAGATGCTACGCACGGCCATCGCGTGAAGGCGTGCGTGCCGCTATGGCTGCCGGATCTGCCAGGCGCGCCGGTCGTTGGGCGTGACGCGGCTCTCGACTCGCCCCGCAGTTGCCAACATTTCAAGCACGCACAGCACGGCCGGCCCGCGCCAGCCGCCCCGCAGGCCGAGGCGGTCAGCAATGGCCGTCGGGCCGAGCCAATCGTCCTCCCGGCGCAGGGTCGCCACTACCTCGTCGAGCAAGGCCACGACGGGCCGCGACAGCTCCTCTCGCGGAGGCATCGTTTCCCCTCCCGTCGCCGCCTGGCGGCGGCCATGAACCTGCCCGCCATCGTTGGGAACATCTTCCCACCAGCGCGGCGGGGATGCTGGCGGGCGACCACTAGGGCCGCCCCTACGCGGAGGGCGGGACGCCCGGACGCCGTGGGCGGTTAGGGCTCTACCCGACGATCGAGTAGAGCCAGGTGCCGAGCACGAGGCTCAGCGTGGCCAGGGTGAGCAGCACCGCGAGTCCGGTGCGCGACACTCGCCAGGAGCGCGGTCGCTCGATCATTGCTGGTGGTCTTTCGCGAGATTTGCGTCGGTCGCTGGCTGCACTTTAGGCAGGCGCGGCGGCCGGGGCAAGGGGCCACGAGATTCCCGTTTTCAGGGACGTTTGCATAGTTCCAGCTCGGGCGGCTCGCGCATCGCTCTTCGGCCGCGTCGCCAGGTTCGACCGGACTGGATTCCGGCCCCGTATCAAGTACGGGGCAGGCTTTTCGCCGGAATGACGGAGGGATAGGCAACGGCTTTCTCCCGCGAAAATGATGAGGCCGAAGCGGTGGAAAAACCTGGTGTCGTCCCGCGTTGTTGGGGCAGGTCGCCTCTGCTAGACTTGCCCGGCTCGCGAGGGTGTGAATGTTTTCACAAAGTCCTCGGATCGGACTGAGTCGCGATGGGCCTGCTGCGCGCGGCGGCGCTGGCGCTCCAGTTCGGCTCGCTGGTCGGGGCGATGTTCATCGTCGGCATCCTCGGGGGTCGGTGGCTCGATGAGCGGTTGGACCTCAGCCCGCTCTTTTTGCTTGTGGGATTGATGCTCGGTCTCGTCGGCTCGGCCTACGTCTTCTACCGGATCATGACCGCGTTGTCGCGCGCGGATCGCTAGCCCATGGCCGCCGTTAATCAGCCGACGGGCGAGAACATCCGATACGCCGAGGACGGCGCCGACCTCGCGCCGCACATCAGCGCGGCGGCGGAGCCGCTGGGCCATTTCGGGCCGTTCACCTTCACCAACTCGATGCTGATGATGTTCATCACCATGGCGCTGCTGCTGATCGTGGCCTGGCTGTCGTCGCGGCGGATCCGCCAGGATCCGGACGGGGCGCTCGTGCCGGAGGGACTGCAGAACGCGGCCGAGGCGGTGGTCGAGTTCCTGGACGAGCTGGTGCAGTCGACGGTGGGCACGAAATTCGCCCAGCGCCTGCTGCCGATCGGGGCCACCTTTTTCATCTTCATCCTGGTGGCCAACTGGTTCAGCCTGTTGCCGGGCATCGGCACCATCTGGATGGTCGTTCCCGACCCACTCGACCCGACGCACGACATCGCCGCGCCGATCTTCCGACCGGCGACCGCGGACATCAACATGACGCTGGCGCTGGCGATCCTGGCGTTCCTGGTCATCCACGTTTCCGGCATCCGGGCGCACAACCCCTTGGGTCACATCAAGGAGATGTCGCAGGTCGCGCTGCTGGCGCCGGTGTTCATCCTGATCGAGCTGTTCGTGGTGATCTCGCTGTCGTTCCGACTCTTCGGCAACCTGTTCGCCGGAGAGGTGGTGCTGAACGGACCGATTCTGGCGGGGTTCGCGCTGGGGCACATCCCGCTGATTGGGGTCGTGTTCCTGGTGCTTGAGTTACTGTTCGGGCTGGTTCAGGCCGTAATCTTTTTCATGCTCAGCATGGTGTTCACGGGACAAGCCGTGGCTGAGTCGGGTCACGAGGCGCACTAGACGCCGCGAGGAGGGGTTGGACGCATGGAACAAGCTGCAAACCTGGCACCGTTGGGCGCCGGGTTGGCAATTGGCATCGGCGCAATCGGGCCGGGCCTGGGAATTGGTCTTGGGGTGCAGGCGGCCATGAACGCCATCGGTCGCAATCCAGAGGCCGCCGGCGACATCCGCAATACGATGATCGTGGGTCTCGGCTTGGCCGAGGCCATCGGCATTTACGCGTTCATCATCGGCATCCTGTTGGCGTTCGGCTAGGACGAGAGCCGCTGCGAGCGTAGGCGGAGGCGACGCTGATGGACGGGTTAATCAACTCACTGGGGATCAGCGGCTGGAACATCCTGTTCCAGCTGGTGAGCTTCGTGATCTTCTTGTACCTGATGCGGCGTCTGCTGTTCGGGCCGATCACGGACATGCTGCGACGGCGCCGCGAGCGGATCAGCGAGAGCCTGCAAGAGGCGGAATCGCTGCGCGGGCAGGTGGAGCGCGAGCGGGCGGAGTTTCAGTCCGAGCTCGCCAGCGCCCAAGCCGAAGCCCAGCGGATCCGCGACGAGGCCGCCCGCAGCGCCGAAGCGCTGCGCACGCGAGAAGTCGAGCGCGCGCGTGAGGAAGCGGAGCGGCTGCGCAGCGATGCCCGCGCGGAGATCGACCGGTCGCGGGCGCAGGTCCGCGAGGAGCTTCGCCGCGAGACGGCGGACCTGGTGCTGGACGCCACGGCCCGGGTGCTCGATCGCTCGATTGACGATCCCGAGCACCGCCGCCTGGTGCAGGAAGCCCTGGCGGACGTGGACGGGGGCGCCCGGTGAGGCAAGGCGCAGCCGCGCGCCGACGCCGCGCCCGCACCTACGTGCAGGTGGTGGTGGCCCAGGCGCAGCGCGAGGACTCGTGGGACGCCTGGGAGCAGGACCTGCGGGTGCTGCGCGCCATCGCGGCCGACGACAGTGTGCGGGCGTTCCTGGAGAGCGCGGCGACGCCGCTGGCCGAGCGGCTCGACATGGTGGATCGGGTGGCCCGACCATCCGTGAGCGTGAACGGCCTGGGGTTGCTGCACGTGCTGGTGACGAGCCGCGACGTGGACGCGCTGCCGGAGATCGAGCGCGGGTTCCTGCGCGTCGCGGACCGCGAGCGCCGCATGGACCGCGTGCACGTGACCACGGCCACGCCGTTGGAAGAGGCCGAAACGGAGGAGCTGCGGCAGCGGCTGGCCCAGTCGGGCCGCCGGTTGCACCTCACCACGA
This sequence comes from Chloroflexota bacterium, assembly GCA_028873795.1. Lineage (GTDB taxonomy): Bacteria > Chloroflexota > UBA11872 > UBA11872 > UBA11872 > JAJECS01. Next base: position 4,576 of record JAPPNP010000029.1, on the reverse strand, counting down.
CGACCGACCCGGCCCTGTTGGGCGGCTTTGTCGTGCGACGCGGCGACAATGTATTGGATTTGAGCGTGCGCGCCCGGCTGCAGTCGCTGGGCCGAGCATTGCGCTAGGCGCGAGGGACGCGAATGTCTATCAGCCCACAAGAGATCGCTGACGCCCTACGGCGAGAAATCGAGGGTTTTCAGGCCAGCGCCCAGCAGGCCAACGTGGGCAACGTGCTCGAGGTCGCCGACGGCGTGGCGCAGGTCACGGGCATCTCGGAATGTCTGGCGGGCGAGCTGCTGGAGTTCCCCGGCGGCGTGATGGGCATGGCCCTCAACCTGGAAGAAGACACCGTGGGCGCGGTGATCCTCGGCGACTACCTGACCATCGAGGAAGGCGACGAGGTGCGCACCACCGGCCGCGTGGCCCAGGTGCCCGTGGGGCCGGAGCTGCTGGGGCGCGTGGTCAACGCGCTGGGCGAAGCAGTTGACGGCAAGGGGCCGATCACCGCCAGCGCCACGGACGTGATCGAGAAGGTCGCGCCCGGCGTGGCGCTGCGCCAGGACGTGGATACGCCGGTGCAGACGGGCATCAAGGCCATCGACGCCATGATTCCGATCGGCCGCGGCCAGCGCGAGCTCATCATCGGCGACCGCCAGATCGGCAAGACGGCCATCGCCCTGGACACGATCATCAACCAGCGCGGCGGCGACCTGATTTGCATCTACTGCGCCATCGGCCAGAAGGAAAGCGCCGTGGCGCAGGTGGTGGCCTTGCTGCAGGAATACGGCGCGCTGGAGCACACCATCGTCGTGGCCGCCACGGCCAGCCAGCCGGCCGCGCAGCAGTACATCGCGCCGTTTGCCGCCTGCACGATGGGCGAATATTTCCGCGATCGCGGCCAGGACGCGCTGGTGATCTTCGACGATCTCACCAAGCACGCCTGGGCCTATCGCCAGGTGTCGCTGGTGCTGCGGCGCCCGCCGGGCCGCGAGGCCTATCCGGGCGACGTGTTCTACCTGCACTCCCGCCTGCTCGAGCGGTCGGCCCGCATGCACGACGACCAGGGCGGCGGATCGCTGACGGCGCTGCCGATCATCGAGACGCAGGAAGGGGACGTGAGCACCTATATCCCCACGAACGTCATCTCGATCACCGACGGCCAGATCTACCTGGAAGCCGACCTGTTCAACGGGGGCATTCGCCCGGCCATCAACGCCGGGCTCTCGGTGTCGCGGGTGGGCGGCGACGCGCAGATCCGCGCCATGAAACAGGTGGCCGGACAGCTGCGGCTGGGCCTGGCGCAGTACCGCGAGGTGGCGGCGTTCGCGCAGTTCGCCTCCGACCTGGACCGCGCCACCCGCAACCAGCTGGAACGCGGGGGGCGCCTGACCGAGCTGCTCAAGCAGCAGCAGTTCGTGCCCGCGCCGATCGAAGAGCAGGTCTGCATCATCCACGCGGGCACGTCCGGCGCGGTTGACGCGGTGCCTACCGACCAGGTCGCGAGCTTCGAGCAGGAGCTGCTCGACTTCCTGCGCTCGGGACAGGCCGAGCTCCTGGACCGCATTCGCGAGTCGAAGGAGCTGAGCGACGACGACGAGGCGGCCCTGGACGCGGCCATCGCCGACTTCTCGGCCAACACGTTCTCGGGCCGCGCCGCGATGGCCGGCAGCTAGGCGACCTCTGGAAAGACCCCGGTGACTACGGTAAACGTGGCAATCGAACGATGGAGAACGGCGGCCTTGGCTGAGGGTGCTGCCGGAAGACCCCCATCCCAGCCTTCCCCCTTCCAGGGGGAAGGAGTCGGACTTCCATCTCAGCACTGCCCCTTGCAGGGGACCCTTGCAAAATCCCTCCGTCATTCCCGCGAAGAGCCTGCCCCGTACTCGATACGGGGCGGGAATCTAGCGGCCCTCAACCTGTTCACCCGCGAGGAGGGGCGGTTCGCGAACCGCCCCTACACCTTTTTCAAAGGTCTCTTGCAGGGGGAAGGGGCAGGACCCGCATGCCGGCCTTCCCTGGTTCAAGGGGCAGGGGTGGACGGGGAGGATCGCTAGGCGATGGCCAACCCGCTGGAGCTGCGGCGCCGCATCCGCAGCGTCGAGAACACGCGGCAGATCACGCGAGCCATGCAGCTCGTGGCGGCTTCGCGCATGCGCCGCGCGCAAGACGCGGCGGACGCGGCGCGGCCCTATGCGCAGGAAGTGCTCGGGCTGATGCAGCAGCTCGTGGCGGCCACCGGCGACGATCTGCTGCCGCCGATGTTGCGGGCCCGGCCCGTGGAGCACTCGGCGTACGTGGTGATGACGACGAACCGGGGACTGTGCGGCGCGCTCAACACCAACACCGTGCGACAGGCCATGGAAGATGTCGAGGAGTCGCGGGCGAGCGCCGAGGTGTCGGTGATCGTCATCGGCCGGCGCGGGCGCGTCGCCCTGGCGCGGCTGGTGCCCATGATCGCGGCCTTCACCGACATCTCCGACCGGCCGACGGCGGCGGACATCATCCCCATCGCCCGGATGGTGATGGACGGCTACCTAGCGGGCGACTTCGACGAAGTCCAGATCGTGTATCCGGAGTTCGTGAACACGCTGACGCAGCGGCCGAAATCGCTGCGCCTGCTGCCCGTGGTGCTGCCGCAGGAGTCCGATCCGCGCGACGCGGACGTGATCTTCGAGCCGGACCCGGCCACGGTGCTCGAGGCGCTGGTGCCGCGTTTCATCGAGACGGTGCTCTACGAGACGCTGCTCGAGCTCACCGCCAGCGAGCACAGCGCGCGCATGGTGGCGATGCGCGCGGCCACGGAAAACGCCAGCGAGCTCATCGACGCCCTGGGGCTCACCTACAACAAACTGCGGCAAGCCAAGATCACCAGCGAGATCATCGACATCGCCTCCGGCGCCAACGCGCTGGCACAGCGCGTGTGAGGGAAGGATTAGGAATGGCGAGCGGACGCATCTCACAAATCATCGGGGCCGTGATTGACGTCGAGTTCCCGGCCGGCGAGCTACCGGCGCTGTACAACGCGCTGGAGGTCGAGGCGCCGGACCGCGACGACCGCGTAGTGCTGGAGGTCGAGCAGCACGTGGGCGACGGGCGGGTGCGGTGCGTCTCCATGCGCCCCACCGAAGGGCTGAGCCGCGGGCTGTCCGTGGCCGATCTGGGCGGACCGATTTCGGTACCGGTCGGCGCGCCGACGCTAGGGCGGGTCTTCGACGTGACCGGGGAGCCCATCGACGGCAAGGGCGACGTGGTCACCGAATCGCGCTATCCCATCCACCGCGCGCCGCCGCCGCTGACCGAGCAGACGACGCAGGCGGAGGTGTTCGCCACCGGGCTGAAGGTCATCGACCTGATCGCGCCGTTCACGCGCGGCGGCAAGACCGGCGTGTTCGGCGGGGCGGGCGTGGGCAAGACGGTGATCATCATGGAGATGATCAACAACATCGCCGTGCAGTACGGGGGCTACTCCGTGTTCTGCGGCGTGGGCGAGCGCACGCGCGAGGGCACGCAGCTGATTCGCGAAATGACCGAGGCCGGCGTCATCGGCAACGCCTGCATGGTGTTCGGTCAGATGAACGAATCGCCCGGCGCGCGGCTGCGCGTGGGGCTGGCCGGCCTGGCGCTGGCGGAGTACTTCCGCGACGAGGAAGGGCGCGACCTGCTGCTCTTCATCGACAACATCTTCCGCTTCACGCAGGCCGGCTCCGAGGTATCGGCGCTGCTGGGACGCATGCCGTCGGCGGTGGGCTATCAGCCGTCGCTGGGCACGGAGATGGGTGAGCTGCAGGAGCGCATCACGTCGACCACGAGCGGCTCGATCACCTCGCTCGAGGCGATCTACGTGCCCGCGGACGACTACACCGACCCGGCGCCGGTGACGACGTTCGCCCACCTGGACGCCACGATCCGGCTGGAGCGCTCGATCGTGGAGCGCGGCATCTATCCGGCGGTGGACCCGCTGACAAGCACCTCGAAGATTCTCGATCCGCGCATCGTGGGCGAGCGCCACTACGACGTGGCGCGCGGCGCCCAGCAGGTGCTGCAGCGGTTCAAGGACCTGCAGGACATCATTGCGATCCTGGGCATCGAGGAGCTTTCGGAAGAGGACCGCCTGACGGTGGTGCGCGCGCGCAAGATCGAGCGGTTCTTCTCGCAGCCGATGAACGTGGCGGAGGCCTTTACGGGGCAGCCCGGAGTGATCGTGCCGGTGGAGGAGACGATTCGCGGGTTCGAGGAGATTCTCGCGGGCGAGCACGACGAGCTGCCGGAACAGGCGTTCTACATGGTGGGGACGATCGATGAGGCCGTGGCGAAGGCCGAGCAGCTCGCGGCCGAGGGCTAGGCGCGGCGTCGGCCAACGTGATGCGCCCTCACGCTGTCCCATCAAGAGACCTTTGCGTAAAGAGGTAAGGGCGACGCATGCGTCGCCCCTACGCCCGGGCGGACAGGTTCAGCGGACCTGGATTCCGGCTTCCGCCGGAATGACGGAGGGGTTACGCAAGGGGCGGGTCTCAGACTTGCCCGACGCCGAGCAGCCGGCGCACCTCCAGGTTCGACCGAACTGGATTCCGGCTTCCGCCGGAATGACGGAGGG
>JAPPNP010000016.1 GCA_028873795.1 Chloroflexota bacterium | reverse complement strand
CCCTTGACATCCGAACACAGATACTCCGAGCGCAGCGAGGAATCTAAGGACGTTGTGCGTTTTCCCTGCCCCTTAGACTCCTCGCTGCGCTCGGAGTGACAGGGTGGGCGCTCGGAGTGAGGGGGTGGGCGCTCGGAATGACAGGTATTGGACCTCGCCAGAGGGCGGTTCGCGAACCGCCCCTACGTCCCTGCGACCGCAGCGTCGGACGCCGCCTGTGTGCCGCAGCCCCGTCGGCGCCCTCAGTCCAAATGCCAGACCTCGGGCGCGAAGAACATCTGGCCGTCCTCGTCGGTGAGCTCCTCGATCACGTCCTCAAACCACGCGCTCCAGCGGGTGTTGACGTCGTAGGACCCGATCTTGCCGAACGCCGTGGCCACGTCCGGCTCGCACTCGGCGTAGGCGATGACCTGGAGTCCACGCCGGAATAGCGAGTAGTTGGTGAAGCCCGACTCCTGGATGGCCTCCACCAGCTCGGGCCAGATCTCGTCGTGCCGTCGCTTGTACTCGTCCTCGGTTCCGGGCTTGATCTGAAAGGTGAAGCAGACGCGCTCCATAGGAATCCTCCGTGCGCTGGGATCGCCTGATTTGTCGAGGCTACCGCGAGACCCGCGCCCGCGCATGGCGTGAAAAAACAGGCGGTTCGCGAACCGCCCCTACGCGAGGCACCGGCTACGTCCCGACTCGGGCCGCCCGGCGTTGCCCGCGAGCGGTCAAACCTCCTCGACGACCGTGGCTTCGATGCCGCGGTGAAGGTCGCGGTGGGTGAAGTAGTAGACCACCAGCACGCGGCCGTCCTCTAGTTCCACGGCCCAGGGATAGCCGCAATCGGAGGTCATGGAGTCGCTGCGCACGTTGAGGACGGGACAGGTGTCGAGTTCAATGCATTCGGGGTCGGTGACGCGCACCGTGCACCCGCGCTGCCCTTCCCACCGCGTCCCCGTGGTGACGAACACCCGCCCGTCGCTGAGCGGCAGCATGTGGCTCGGGCTGCCGTAGAGGGAGGTCGGGCGCCACGGCGTCCAGGTTTGGCCGTCGTCGTCGGACTCGACCCGCGCGACGATCGTGCCGCCCTGCCGCCCGGACAGTTGGATTCGCGGCGATCCCCGCGGATGGCAACGGTAGAGGACTACCAGGCGTCCGCTGGGCGTGCGGTGAATGGCCGGCTCGCTGAAGTGCACGATCGGGTCCTCGGCGATGCGGCCGCCGTAGGTCCAGGTCTCGCCGAAGTCGTCGGAGACGCGCAGCATGCCGAAATAGGGCTGTTCGCCCCGGGGACGCTCGGTGGCTTTGCTGGGCTTGAGCAGGCGACCGCCCGACAGCTCCAGCAAACCGCTGCGGCACACCCCCGAGTGCTCGGCGGGATGGCCCCACTCGGCGTCGGGCAGGCGGGGAAATCGCACCGGATTGGTCCAGGTGCGGCCGCCGTCGCGCGAGCGCACCCAAAAGGGAATGCCCGGTCGGGAGATCCAGATGCAATGCTGCGGCGATCCGACATCCGGCGCGTGTGGCGACGCGCGAAAGGTGAACTCGGCGACTCCCTGGGCGGGCACGAGCTCGTTGCTCGACGCGTGCAGAAAGATGCTGCCGTCGGAGAGCGTGTGGGTGCCGAAGTCGATCACGCCGCCGCGCGGATCGTTGGTGACCAGCCACGATTCGCTCCAGGTCTGGCCCTCGTCGCTCGATGCGACGGCGCGCACGTCGAAGAGCGGGTGGCTGTGGTGGGCATGCCCGACGTGCGGTGCGCGATGGAAGAGCACGAGCAACTCGCCCTCGGGCGTGCGGACGACGTTGGGCGCGGTGGCGTAGTGCCCGGTCTCGCGGTAGACGGTGATGTGCTCGACGACGCGCCAGCTCATGGGGCCGGCAGCCGGACGGCCCAAACTCGCGGCATTTCGGTGCGCCTCTCGTGCGTTGGGCTGTGACGGGCAGTCTACGCGCAATGGGCTGACGGCCCGAGCATCGGCCTCGGCCGGCGGTGCGTCCCCTCACCCCGACCTCTCCCAACCCAGGCACCGTTGCGTAGCCACTCCGTCATTCCGGCGGAGGCCGGAATCCAGTCCGGTCGAATCTGGAGGCGCGCCGGTCGCTTGGCGTCGGGCGGATCGGAAGCCCGCACCTACCGGATTCTGCAAAGCTCTCGTCCCAAGAAGTGGCGCCGGACCGAAGGCCCGGCAGTAGCTCCGTGATAGGCTGCCGCACCAGAATCGAGTCCGTGAATCGAGCGGAGGCGCACTGGTTATGACTTCGTCACGGCAGGCGGCGATCGAGTCGTGCATCCTGCGATTTCGCTCGGGCACGCTCACCGAATCCGACCTGCGGGAGACCCTGGAATCGCTCGCCGACGGCGAGAACAAACGCCAGGAGCTGCTGTACCTGCAGGCCGGCACCGCGTCGGTCAACTCGGCGGTGATTGGGATGTTCATCGCGCGAGACGGTGAGATCGACGAGGGTCCGCCTAACCCCGACGACATGCCCTACGACACCGTGATGGACGCGCTGAACGACGGCTGGCGCATCATCAAGTTCCCGGAGCTGGCGGTGATTCTGGACGAGACGAAGCTGCACGGGCCGGGGGTCGAGTTCATTCTGGAGAAGGTGAGGTAAGCCCGCCATGCGAACCCACAACTGCGAACCCACGCTCACCGACTCCCAGGTGCTCGACTTCTGCAAGTCCGGCTATCTGCCGCTCGAGGGCGTGGTCCCCGACGACGTCAACCAGCGCGTCGTCGATTTCATGAACGAGCACGCGCCGCACATCGAGCCGGGCGACTTCGCCAACCACGAGCCCAACGAGATCCTCGACGAGGACTGGTTCGTCGACGGCGTGCTCTGCAATCCGGTGGCGGCCGGCGCGGTGCGCTGCCTGCTCGGACGGGACTTCGCGCTGCCCAGGATCATGTCGAGCCACCGCGTCCACATGCCGGCCCGCGCCTACGGCTGGCACCGCGACGGCGGCTCGCTGTCGAGCCACGAGCTCAACTATCTGCAGGTCTACTACTACCCGCAAGACACGACGGCGGAGATGGGCGCCACGGCGTTTCTGCCCGGCTCGCACCTTTACTGGCCGTTCGGGCAGGGCAGCTCCGGCCTCTACGGCATGTACCGCGGCACGGTCTCGAGCGCGGCGCCGGCCGGGTCGATCTTCATCTCGGCCTATTCCGTGTGGCACCGGCGCACCAAGTCGACGGCGTCCGGCATTCGCAATCTGCTGAAATACAACTACTGGCGCACGACGGCGCCGGAGCGCGACTGGGTGCATGAGCCGGATTTCGACCCGGCGACGGCGGTCTATGGTCCCGGACCCGACGCGGCGCCCGGCCCGCGACAGTCCTACCTGGCTGCGGCGCGCATGTTCTTCTGGTTGAGCGGTCGCCTGGACGACTTCCAGGCGCTTGGCGGCCAGGGTTGGCCCAAGGTTGGGCCGGTGGACTACCAGCCCTACGGTTATCCGGGCGACGCGACTGATCCGCGGATCTACCAGCAGGCGGTCTGAGCCCGGGCTCGAGGCCTTTTGCGCAACCCCTCCGTCATTCCGGCGAAAAGCCTGCCCCGTACTCGATACGGGGCCGGAATCCAGTCCGGTCTAACCTGGACTTTGGCAGAGATCTTCGCAAGTCCGACGGGCCCAGCCGGACTTGGCAAAGTGCTCCACTCACAGGCGGTCGCGCCGTGACTACCCGTGGCCGGGTAATCGTGGGCACGGCGAATTGGAATGAACTGCGCGGGTTCTATCCACGCGGGACGAAGCCGAGCGGGAAGCTAGCGGCCTACGCCGCGCGGCTGTCGGGCGTGGAGGTGAACGCCACCTTCTTCCGCATGATCGACCCGACGGCTGTCGCCGCATGGGCCGACCAGACGCCGGACGGGTTCATGCTGAGCCTGAAGGCGCACCGATTCGTATCGGCCTGGTTGCGGAATCCAGACAAGGCCGACGCGACGGGATTCGAGCGGCACCTGGCGATGGCGCGGCCGCTGGTGGAGGCGGGGAGGTTCGCCGGATACTTGCTGCAGTTCCCCGGCAAGCTGAGCGCCGAGATGGACATCGAGCGGTCGCTAGCGGTGCTGCGCGAGGGCTTCGTCGAATTGCCGCTGGCGGTGGAACTGCCCGACACGCCGGACGCCGAAGTCGACGGGCGGATCGCCCAGGCTCTGCGCACCCACAACATTGCGCGGGTGCGCCACGACTCGCTAGCGTCGGAGCTGGCACCGACGCCGACAGACTCGGGCGACTTGGTGTATTTCCGATTCCGGGGCGCGGCGGCTGCTTCGAATGTCGGAGACGACGGACGTTTGCGGTACAGCGACGCGCAAATCCGGGAACGTGCCACTATCGTCCAGCAGGCGAGCGAGGCGGGGCGACTGACCATGGCCGTGTGCTACGGGAAGAAGGACGTGGACACCGCCGACGCCGCGCTGCGGCTGACCGCCGAGCTCGAGCACCGGGGCGTTGCCGTTGGCTGAGCATTCGGCGGACGCGCCGCCGGTACCCGACGGCTATGACGGGCCGCGGGCCTGCGACCCGCATGAGTTCGGGGCCATGCTCGACCTGCAAAACCTGGCGCTGCGGACCCTGAATTCACGCGCCGGGGAGCCGCCGCGCATGCCGTCCATGGGCTTGGACTGGCCGCATGTCTATTACCCGGGAAACCTCGAAAACATCCGCGTGATCACACATGACGGCCTGGTCGTGAGCGCGGTGGCCATCGCGCCGACGACGGTGCGCACGCCGCGCGGCCGGATCGATGTCGGCGGCATCAACGGCTTCGTCACGCACCCGGACCACCGCAAACGCGGACTCGGGACCGCCGTGCTGCACGACGCCCACCGGGTCATGCGGGCCAGCGGCCATCACATCGCCATGCTGGGCACGGTCAGCCAGAACTATTACCGCCGCTTCGGCTGGGAGATGGGCATGCGGCAGCGCAGTCACACCCTGGACCGGGCGAACATCGCCCTGCTGCCGCCGAGCCCCGACGTTGAGATCACCGAGGATTGGCGCTCCCACGTGGCGGCGTTGACGGCCATATACGCCCGCGAGCCCATGGGCGCCGACCGCGACGAGCACTACTTCACCTTGGTGGCGCAGTCGCGGTCCGATCGTCTGCTCGTGGCGCTGAGCGGAGGCGAGCCGGTGGCGTACGTGGCCGTGTGGCAGCGGGAGGTTGTCGAGACCGTCGGCGACGTGGCGGCAACCGTGGCGCTGCTGCGGCGCGTGCTGCGCGATGCCGACGATCCCCGCGCTAGCACCACCGACCGTCCGCCCGGCGAGAGCACGGTGGTGACGCTCGACGTGATCGTGCCCGAATCGAACGACGGCCTCGCCGGTCTGCTGTTGGAGACCGGCATCCCCTACGGCCAGACCCATCACTACATGATCAAAGTGATCAACTTGGGCTCGCTGCTGCACGCGCTCGATCTGAGCGACATCGAGGCGACGCCGTCCGGCGACGGGTGGCGGCTGCGCCGCGGCAGCCGCACGCTCGAAGTGAACGAGTGCGAGCTGGTGAAGCTCTTGTTCGGCCCCGAGCGCTTTCCCGACTTCGCGCCGGACCTATTTCCGCTGGACTTCTTCCAGTGGACGCTCGACCGGATGTGACGCCGGGGGTGACCTTGGGGCCGTCATTCCCGCGAAGCGAGTCTTTTGAAGAATCGGGTAGGGGCGGGTCTGAGACCCGCCCGACGCCAAGCATTCAGCGCGCCTCCGGATTCGACCGGACTGGATTCCGGCCTTCGCCGGAATGACGGATGGCTTTCGCAAAGGTCTCCGAAGGCGGGAGTCCACCCCCGAACGTCTACTGACGAATCGCTGGGCCCACCCGCGCCGGGTCACCATGCGGCGCCCAGGTGTCAAGTTCGCCCACTACCGATGTAAGGACAATTCCCCAGGGTTCCACCGGACGGCGGTCATCCGGGTGTGCCCAATCGCCGCGTCCCACACGGTGCGCGCCGGTTCGTGGTCGGAGGAGCCGACGATCGAAAGCACGTCGCCGTCGTCCAGCGTCACGCTGGCGCTGAAGCCGCTGACGCCGCTGCCGTAGTAGAGGTAGACCGCCTCGTCGGCCCAGGTTTCGCCGGAGTCGCGGCTGAGCATCACGCGGCCGCTCGGCGGGCCGGGGCCGTAGCGGGTGTCGTGAATGACGGCAATGGTCCCGTCGCCGGCCACCGCCGGCGCCCCGAAGCATTGGCCGAAGATGGTGGTGAGCTGGCGCAGGTTGCCCCAGGTGCGGCCGCCGTCGGGCGAATCGGCCAGGAACACATGCTTCCAGGCCAGATTGCCCCCCGCGCCCTGTGGCTCCAGGTCCTCGGGTCGGTCGTCCGGCATGCGAGGCCGCTGGTAGCGCACCACCGCCAGCAGCCGTCCGCCGCCCAGCTCCGCGACCGCTCCCTCGGTGCCCCAGTCGCACACGAGGGACGGATCCGACCAGGTGTGGCCACCATCTTCCGACCTAAAGGCCAAGAGGTGCATTACACCGCTAGCGGGCGGCTCCCAAATGAGACGGTCACGGCAGCAAAAGAGCAGGAGCAGGGTTCGGTCCTCGATCAGTCGCAGGGAGTGGTAGTAGCGCTCGTCGTAGCGCGCCGGCAACGTCAGTTGCGAATGCGCGCTCCACGTGCGGCCCTGGTCGGTGGAGCCCACGATCTCGATGGGATCCGTGCGGATTCCGTCGTTCGAGCCGACGTGCACCAGGGTTCCGTCATCGAGGGCGGCAATCGGACCCCGGTAGGGATACATATCGAGGCCCAAAGTGGCCGATGCTTCCCGTCCCGCCGCGTCGCCACGCGGAAAGGCCGACCAGGTACGGCCCTCGTCGTCCGAGCGGCACATCAATGAGCCCTGGTTCACGTAGATGGCGCCGTCGGGAGCGCGCGCGGCGTGGATCATCTGCGGGTGGCCCGCGGGATCGTGGGGCAGCGTCGACTTGACCACGGGGACTCGGTGCAGCCGTCCGCCGGCGGCGTGCAGCACGTAGTCGGATGCCTGCATCTCGGCCAGGTCGTCTGGCGACGGCCAGGGCGCGCCGCCGAGGTTGCCGGTGTCAGCCGGCGCCGCGAGCTTCATGGGGCCCGGCTCCGGGATCGGCATTGGCATCCCGCCTGTTTCAGCCTCACCTAACCCTCTCCCATCGAGAGACCCTTGGCTAACCCCTCCGTCATTCCCGCGAAGAGCCTGCCCCGTACTCGATACGCGGCGGGAATCCACCATTCATTGAATCTGGGAGCGGATTGGGTTCGCCAGGTCATCCTCAAGCACGGACAGATTACGCAAGGATCCCATCGAGGGAGAGAGGGGCGGGCGAAGCGCTTCACGTCGCTTGGCCCGGCGCGATCAGACGCGGTGGGGCGCCATCGGGCCAGTCGAGATGCCCCATGAACAGGCCTCGGGTGCGGTTGGACTCACGATAGCGGAAGTCCTCAGGATCCGCCGAGCAGTGGGTGATCCACCACTGCCCCTCCCAATGAAACACCTCCGAGGCGTGGCAGAAGCCCAGCCGCTGCGGCTCGTAGCCGTGGAAGTCATAGGGCGAGTCCGAGGCGACGACGTGCGTCCACCAGCCGTGCTTGAAGAACAGCCAGAACTTGCCGTCCTTCGGTACCACGCAGGGCGACTCGACCTCGAGCGTCGGCTCCTCGTCGAAGGGCCATGCCTTCATCGTGAACACCGGCCCGATCTCCTGCCAATGCATCAAATCATGCGACATGGACGCCGCCACGCCCACCAGGTTGTGGCCGAACTTCTCCTGCACCCGCGCGACCCAGTAGGCCACGAACGTCCCGTCGTCGAGCCGGATGATATGCGGATCGCGGCAGCCGCCATAGGAGCCGCCGAGGCGGCGGGCGACGGCAAGGAAATCGCCGCCCGCGTCGCGGTGCATGCGCTCCACCTCGTCGGGCGTCGGCAGACCGAATCCGGGCCACTTGGCCCAGGAAACCGACGGCACGATCACCGGATTGCCCGGAAAGCGCTCCCAGTTGAACAGGTCGGTGGACGTGGCGAGGCACATGCGCTGCGTGCGGTGCACGTCCGTGACGCAATACAGCATGTAGAAACAGCCCTCGTGTTCGATCACGTAGGGCGCGAAGCAGGTCACCTCTTCCGGCCACACGCCGGTGGCCGTGAGCGCCGGCGGATGCACGGTCCACTGCATCAGGTCGGCGGACGTGGCGTGGGCGAGCGAATCCTCCACGCCGTGCATCTCGCCCGGGCCGGTCACGTCGCCGATGATGCCGAAGAAGTGCCACAGGCCCTCATGCCGGATTAGGCAGTGGTCGTTGAGATAGCGGCCCGGATAGGTGAGCACTTCCCGAAACGCGCCAAGCTGGACATCGCCGTAAGGGCTGCGGCGGACGGAGCTACCGGGCACGCGGCGCTCTGCGAGATCGCGCAAGCATCAACGGACCCTTTTCGACGGGCCTCCTAGACTTCCACCGCCTTGACCTCGTCGGACCAATCGGTCCAGATGCTGCCCTTGGGGCCGGCGGCGAGGCGATCGTCGGGCCAGGTGTCGGGCTTCTTGTTAAAGCCGTAGAGCGTGGCCTGGCGGATGATGTCGGGGTGTTCGTTCCAGCCGGCCAGGTGCAGCATGATCGTGTGCCACAGCACCACGGAGCCGGCCGGCCCCGCGGTCATCACGGGCTCGGTGTCGGCCTTGATGGCGCCGATCGGGGGATCGGTGTAGCCCACGAACCTGGGCGCGTCCTCGCCGTTGGCAATGGCCGTCGCCCCGTGGTTCGTGGTCTCCCAGTAGTCCCAGATGCGGTGGTGGCTGCCCGGGAAGAGCATCAGCCCACCCGCGCCCTCGGGCACGTCATCGAAGTAGACGGCGGTCTGCAGCAGCCGGCGACTGTTGTAGAGACCCTCGCCCGCGTGGGCCCCGCGCCAATCGGGCGGAGTCGAAACCGGGCTGTTCGGCAGCGTGCAATACATGCCGCGCGTGCCCTGGCCCGTCACCCAGTGGGGACCGGTCTTCGGCAGGCGCAGCGGTCCGGTCCTATTGGTCGGCGGACCGGTCCATTCCCTCGTCTTGTCGCCCAGGTGGGACTCCATGCCCTTTACTGCGCCCTCGGTCAGGTAGCACGGCCCCGTGGTGTGCCCGGTGGCGTCCAGGCCCGCGGGGTAGACCACCTCGCCCTCGCCCAACAGCTGCTCGGCGACGTCCCACACCACGCGGGCGCCGATGTCCAGCAGCAGGTCCTCGGCCCCGTTGCGGATGTAGAACCGGTGCCCCCGACCGCCGAAGTAGGGGTCGCCGCCCGTCACTTCGCGGGTATAGCTTTCCTTCTCCTCGTCGGTGAACGGGACCCAGGTGGCGGGGTCGTCGCGTTTCATGCTGGGCCGGCTCTCGGCGATGGTTTCCCACATTTGATCGCGGGCCTGGCGGCAGAGATCGGCGTCGACGACGCCCGGGAGCACGAGGTAGCCGGTGCGCTTGAACTGGGCGATCTGGCTCTCGGTGAGGCGGGCGGCCTGGGGGACGGTTGGGGCGGACGCTGGCATGTGATCCGGTCCTTGTGTGGGTGATGCCCTCACGCTGATGCGTGAGTATGGCCCACGGCGCGGCCGGTCACCAGTGACGGCGTCTTGCGAACGTCCCGCTGCCGATACATGTCCCGGCGGACACGCTCCGTCAGCTCCGGGTCGACGCGCCGCGTCGGGCCTGCTGCCGGATTGCTGCGAAAGTAGTCGGTCGTTGCGTCCAACTCCTCGGCGCTGAGCGCGCCCCGCGCCATGAGCCCGCGCTCCAAGGCGAGCATCCACCGCTCGTAGTAGCCGGAGAGGTATTCACCCGGGTCGAGGCTCTCCAGTCTCGGGCGCGAGAGGCCGTCCTTGACCGCGATTACCAGCCCGAACACCCGCCCCTCCCACCCGCTGTGGAAGACCGGCTCATCCGCCTCGGGCTCGACGCATCCGTAGCCCAGCACGCCGCCCATGTCGTGGATACCGCTGATCTCGATCGGTCGGCCCGCCTCTATCTCACGCGATCAGCGTCGATCCTTACGGTCCAATCCGCTCGGCCCTTCGACAAGCTCAGAGCCTGCCCCGTACCCGATACGGGGGCGAACGGATTGGAACAGTCCCATCGACTGACTGAGACCGCGCCTACACCTCCACCGCGCGAACTTCCTCGGACCAGTCGGTCCAGATGCTGCCCTTGGGGCCGGCGGCGAGGCGATCGTCGGGCCAGGTGTCGGGCTTCTTGTTAAAGCCGTAGAGCGTGGCCTGGCGGATGATGTCGGGGTGTTCGTTCCAGCCGGCCAGGTGCAGCATGATCGTGTGCCACAGCACCACGGAGCCGGCCGGCCCCGCGGTCATCACGGGCTCGGTGTCGGCCTTGATGGCGCCGATCGGGGGATCGGTGTAGCCCACGAACCTGGGCGCGTCCTCGCCGTTGGCAATGGCCGTCGCCCCGTGGTTCGTGGTCTCCCAGTAGTCCCAGATGCGGTGGTGGCTGCCCGGAAAGAGCATCAGCCCGCCCGCGCCCGGCGGCACGTCGTCGAAGTAGACCGCCGTTTGCAGCAGCTGGCGCGTGTTGTAAAGGCCCTCGCCGGCGTGTGCCCCGCGCCAGTCGGGCGGGGTCGAGACCGGGCTGTTGGGCAGGGTGCAGTACATGCCGCGGGTGCCCTGCGCAGTCATCCAGTGGGGGCCGGTGCTGGGCAGGCGCAGGTATTCCGTTTCGCCCGAGCCCTTGCCGGTCCACTCCTCGCGCCGGGGGCCCATGTGGACTTCCATGCCCTCGGCGATCTTCTGGGTCATGAAGCAGGGACCGGTGGTGCAGCCGGCATCATCGACGCCGCCGGGAAACACGACCTCGCCCTTACCCAGCAACTGCTCCGCGATGTCCCACACCGCGCGGGCGCCGATGTCGAGCAACAGATCCTCCGCGCCGTTGCGAATGATCATGCGGTGGCCGCCGCCGGAGAAGTAGGGGTCCCCGCCGACTTCGGGCCGCGCGTAGCTTTCTTTCTCCTCGTCGGTGAACGGGACCCAGGTGGCGGGGTCGTCGCGTTTCATGCTGGGCCGGCTCTCGGCGATGGTTTCCCACATTTGATCGCGGGCCTGGCGGCAGAGATCGGCGTCGACGACGCCCGGGAGCACGAGGTAGCCGGTGCGCTTGAACTGGGCGATCTGGCTCTCGGTGAGGCGGGCGGCCTGGGGGACGGTTGGGGCGGACGCTGGCATGTGATCCGGTCCTTGTGTGGGTGATGCCCTCACGCTGATGCGTGAGTATGGCCCACGGCGCGTGCCGTAACCAGCCACGTGGCCCAGAACGTTCAGCCACTTCTGATGAGCCGACCTGCGGCCTCGGCTGGAGGGTCGATTGGGGACCCGCGCTCGGGTCATGAGCGGGCGCCCGCAGTACGATCCACTGCATTGTGAGCAGCGGCCCTGTTCGTTACGGCCTCGAGGGCGTCGAGCGGACGACGCTGACCGAGGCCGACATCGACGACCTGCGCGTCGGCGCCTGGATACTCGGGACCGGCGGCGGCGGCGATCCCTACTACGGCTATCTCTGCCTGAAGAAGCTCTACGCGCAAGGCCGCGTGGTCGACGTCATCGACCCCATGGACCTGCCGGACGACGCCTATGTCGCCGCGGTCAATCAGATGGGGTCGCCGCTGCCGGCCGAGGAGCGCCTGACCGATCCGGCGACGGTGACCCGAGCGATCCGGGAGATGGAGGCCTACGCCGGCATTCGATTCACGGCCGTGATGCCCTGGGAGATCGGCGGCGGGAACGCGTTTCAACCGCTGCTGGCGGCGGCCGTGCTCGGATTGCCGGTCGTGGACGCCGACGCCATGGGCCGCGCCTTCCCCGAAGCGCAGATGACGAGCTTCGCGGTCAAGGACTTCACCTGCCATCCGCTGGTGATGGCCGACATTCGGCCCAACACCGTGATCATCTCGGAGGCGGCGGATTGGAAATGGCTCGAGCGCCTGCGACGGCGGGCCTGCACCGAGCTCGGAGCTGTCGCCGCCACATGCAACCCCCCGCGAACCGGTCATGAGGTCAAGACCGGCTCGCATCTCCACACGGTCGGCAAGGCGCTGCGGATCGGTCGGACCATCCGGCGCGCCCAGACCGAGCATCGCGATCCGGTCGCCGCGTTGCTGGAGCAAGAAGGCGGCGTCGAGCTGCTGCGCGGCAAGGTCACGGACGTGGAGCGCCAGACCACCGGCGGTTACCTGCGCGGGCGGCTCGATGTCGCGGGCCTCGATGCCTATGCCGGGGACACCATGCGCATTGCGTTTCAGAACGAGTTCACCGTGGCCTGGCGCGACGACGAGCCATGCGCCACCACGCCGGACCTCATCTGCGTGCTGGACCAGGACTCCGGCGAGGCCATCGGCACGGAAGTGGTGCGGTTCGGGCAGCGGGTGGCGGTCGTCGCACTGCCGGCGCCGGAGATGCTGCTCAGCGAGCGCGGGCTGGAGCTGACGGGACCACGGGCGTTCGGCCACGATCTCGACTACTTCCCGCTGTTCACGCGGTGACCCGGTGAAGGTCATCGGCATCGACGTTGGCGGGACCAGCACCGACGCCGTGCTGCTGGATGAGCGTGAGCTGCGCCATTATGTCAAGACAGGGACCACTGCCGATGTGAGCTCGGGCATCGTCGCGGCGCTCGACGCGCTGGTCGCGAAGGCCGGGCCGGACGTGGAACGCGTCGATGCGGTCATGCTGGGCACGACGCACTTCACCAATGCCATCGTCGAGCGGCGAGGGCTCACGCCGACGGCCGCCATCCGCATCGGCCTGCCGGCGACCGCCTTCCTGGAGCCCTTTACCGATTGGCCGTCCGACCTTGCCGCGGCCGTCCACGCACTCCGCTTCATGGTGCGGGGCGGCCACGAGTACGACGGGCGTCCCATCGTCCCGTTCGACGCCGCGGCGGTGGAGTCCGCGGCCCGCGAGATTCGCGACGCGGGAATCCGAGCCGTGGCGATCACGTCCGTCTTCTCGCCGCTCGACGCGACGCTGGAAGAACGCGCCGGCCAAATCGTGCGCGAAGCGTGCCCCGACGCCGGCGTCACGCTGTCACATCGCCTGGGGCGCATCGGCCTGCTGCCGCGCGAGAACGTCACCATTCTCAATGCCAGCCTGGTCGACTTGGCACGCGCGACGACTGCCGCATTCGCCGACGGTCTGCGGATGGTCGGGATTGATGCGCCGGTCTACCTGACCCAGAACGACGGGACCATCGCGCGGATGGAGCGGGCGGCGGACCTGCCAGTCCTGGGGGTGGCTTGCGGACCCACGAACAGCATGCGGGGCGCGGCATTCCTCTCGGGCATTCCCGACGCGCTCGTCATAGACGTGGGCGGGACGACGACCGACATCGGCTATCTCCGTCACGGCCTGCCGCGTCAAGCCAACCGGGTCGTGGAGGTCGGCGGCGTGCGCACGCTGTTCCAAATGCCGGACCTGCTGTCGCTACCGCTCGGCGGCGGGTCGAAGGTAACGGCATCGCCACTGGCGATCGGGCCGGAGAGCGTGGGCTTTCGGCTGACCGAACTTGGCCGCGTGTTCGGCGGGGCCGTCACCACCGGCACCGACGTGGCGATTGCCGCCGGTGCATCGTCGCTGGGCGATCCACGCCGCGTGGCCGACCTGCCGAGCGGTTTGGTCGGCGACGCGATGGCGATGATTCGCGCCAGATTCGAGGACGCCATCGATCGCATGAAGCCGGACGCGGAGCCCCGGCCGGTGATCGCCGTCGGCGGGGCTGCGTTCCTGGTGCCGGACGGCCTGGCGGGGGCGGGCGAAACCGTGCGCGTGCCGCATGCCGCGGTTGCCAACGCCGTGGGCGCCGCCATCGCCCAGGTCAGCGGCGAATCCGATCGGGTCTATCGCGAGGCGCCGCGCGACGAGGCCATCGCAGCGGCGACCACGGCCGCCCGACGGGACGCCGTCGCGGCGGGCGCCGATCCCGAAACGTTGGAGGTCGTGGAGGTCGAGGACCTGCCGCTGGCCTACCTGCCGGGGAATTCGCGACGGGTGCGGGTGAAGGTTCTCGGAAACATCGCGTCGTAGCCGGCGATTGGCTCAGGCCGGCGTGGACACTCTACGTCTCGCGCCAGGGCAGTCGCCACAGCCCCAGCCCCATGGCGACGAGCGCATAGGCCGCAAGCACGCCCAGCTCGAGCCCGATGTCGATGCGTCCGCCGAGTGAGGCGGCGATCGCGTCCGCCGCATAACGCAGCGGCGAGACGTAGCCGAACCATTGCAGCGGCAAGGGCGCCGCCTCCATCGTGAAATACACCGGCGAGATGATCACCAGCACGATGGCAACCAGGCTGGCGATGAGGTTTCCCACCTGCAGCGATGGGGCAAAGCTCATGACGAACAGCACGATGCCGGCCAGCGCCAGCACAGTCAGCAGCAGGGAGGGAGCCAGCGCCCACGTGGGGCTGATCTCGACGCCGGCGACAAACGCGAACGCCAGCAAGAACACCGTGCTCAAAACGCCGGCCACCGATGTGAAGGCGAGGGTGCCGACGACATAGGCGCTCTTGGATACCGGCATGGTGATGATGAGCTTCAAATGACCCAGGAATCGTTGCGCCACGATCTGCTGCCCGACCAACATGGCCGTACTGAAGGCCACACCGAAGATCAGCGTGCCGGCCAGCAAGCGCTGCCAGATGGATGGGTCGTCGGGAGCGATGGCCTGAAAGACATAGAACATCGGGATTGGGAAGATCACCGATCCCAGCACGATGAGATACCACTGGCGAATCATGGGAAGCGCATGGAGCTCCAGCACCGCGTAGGCATCGCCGACGAGCTTGCGTGGGCCTGAAGTGTTGAGCGCGTCACTCCGCGCCATCGCCGTTGGTCCTTTCGCGGGCTGCCTGCGTCAGTGCCAGGTAGACGTCTTCCAACGTGGTTCGCATGACCGCATACTCGTCAACGCCCTCCTCCCGCACCTGGGCAGCGAGCGCTGACTGGTCGTTGCCATACACCGTCTGGCGGCCCTCATCCGTCTCGTAGACCAGCTTGTACTCGTGGCCGATGGACGCGCGCAGATTCGCGACCGTATCGATGGCGATCAGGCGGCCCTCTTGAATGATGCCGATACGGTCGCAGAGCGTCTCCGCTTCTTCCATGTAGTGGGTGGTGAGCAGGACGGCAGCGTCTCGTTCCCGATAGCTGCGGATGACGTCCCAAAGCTGGTGACGGGACTCAACGTCGAGTCCAACCGTGGGCTCGTCCAAGATCAACACGTCTGGCTCCGCGAGCAGCGCGATACCCACCAGCAGCCGGCGGCGAAGTCCGCCCGACAATCTGCTGGTTCCGGTGTCGCGATAGCGTTCCAGGTCGAGGTGTGCGACGAGCTCGTCGGCGCGCTGACGCGCGTCCCGCCGCGACAGGCCGCGCATCTTGCCGAAGATCCGCAAGTGCTGGTGCACCGAAAGGCCCTCAAATAACCGCGCCTCCTGCGGCACCACCCCGATGCGCGATTTGACCCGATTTGGATGGCTGACGGCGTCAATGCCGACGACGCGCACCTCGCCCGACGTGGGCACCAGCTCCGTCGTGATCTGCCGCACCAGCGTGGTCTTGCCGGCGCCGTTCGGACCCATGACGCCAAGCGCTTCGCCCCAGTTGACGGTTAGCGATATGTCCTGGTTGGCCTGCGGGCCATTCTTGTATCGCTTGTTGAGACCGAGGACCTCAACCGGAGGCGGCCGCTCGGCGGAAGGCTGGGATTCTGAAGTCGCCCGGCGGATCGAGGGAACGCGACCGTCATCCATGCCCGGCACCTGTCGCTGGCAGCACCAAAAGCGTGCCACGCCACCAGCCTAGCGCGCCGGAAATCGGTCTGGATTCGCCTCAGCCGCTGGGAGTCACCGTGGCGTCGGCGCCGGATGATTCCCCGCTGTCCGGCGTGGGCGTGGCGTCGGGGCTCGCGAGTTTGCCGCCGCACCCCGGGATGCCGCGAAACTCGTAGCCGCGCGGGGAAAGCTCGGCGAGGACCGTTTCGAGCGCCGCAACGGTCTGGCTGCGGCCGCCGCCGCCGTCGTGCATGAGGATGATCGCTCCGGGCGACGCGTGCGAAAGGACGTAGGACGCGATTTGCTCCGCGCCCGGCTGCCGCCAGTCCTGCGGATCGACATCCCACAGCACGAGCGCTTTGCCCAGCTCGGCGGCGAGCGGGGCCGTGCGGGAATCGACGGCGCCGTAGGGCGGGCGCAGGCATGCGAGCGGGTCGGCGCGGTCGCCGACGACCGCCCGGATAGCCTCGTCCCCGCCGACGACCTCGCGGATGAATTCCTCCCGCGTGAGATTCGCGAGGGAGGGATGGTTGACGGTGTGGCTCGCGACCTGATGACCGCCGGCAACCACCTGCTCCAAGACCTCGGGAAAGCGCTGCACCTGCACGCCCAGCACGAAGAACGTGGCCACGGCGTCGTAGCGCGACAGGATCTCCAGCATGGGTACGGTGTAGCTCGCGTGGGGGCCGTCGTCGAAGGTGAGATAGACCACCGGCTGCCCGGCCGCCCCATAGGAGGGACGACTGGCGACGTCGGCGGGCTGGTCGACCATTGGTTCGTCGTCGGCCGGCTGCCGGTCGGCCGGCGCATCGTCGAGCCGTGCGTCGCGAGCGAGCGCGAACCGGGCGTTGGATGGCGGTGCCAGCGCCTGAACGTTGCAGTCGGGCGACGCGGCGCTGGCCTCCTCGATTGCGTTCCAGGTGACCGCGCCGACGACGCCCGTCGGCGTGAGCCCGTGGTCGGCCTGGAACCGCACCACGGCTCGCCGCGTGGCCTCGTGATACTCGTCGAAATACCGACCGGGATCGTTGAAGCCCGGGACTCGCAGGCAGGCCAGCCGCTGATGCAGGGCTTTGACGTTCCGGCCGCGATCACCGCTGCCGAGCAGGTTGCCCTCGGCGAAGAACTCGGCCGACGGGCCGGGCAGCACGGCTTCCGGACCGTCGGGCGGGCTCGGGGGTGTACCGGGAGCCCGCGGCACGCCGGCGAGAAAGTCACGGCTCGCGGCGTAGAAAGTGTCGTCGGGCGCGAGTTCGGCCGCCCGCCGCATGGCGGACCGCGCCTCGGTGAGGTCATCGGGCGAGGCGAACGTGAGCGCGAGGGCGTGCACGGCGTGAATCTCGGCTCGGCTCGGCGCGGCGTCCAGTGCCCGCGTGGTGTGATCGAGCATCTGAGTGGCCATGGTGCCCAGGTCGTGCTCCGCCTCGGTGTCGACAATGAGCGGGCCGTCGACCGCGAATGCCTGGGACGGCTCGTGCGCGCGCATGCGCTCGACGGCCGCGTCGTATTCGCCCGCGAACACCGTGGTCAGCAGCGGCTGCGCCACCGAGCCGGCGTGGACCAGGCGCGCCGCCGCGGTCCGGTTGACCAAGACCGAGAGCCAGCGGACTTCCGCGCTCTCCGGGGCCCGCCTAGCCGCGGCGATCGCCGCGAGTGCCGCGTCCCGCCAAAGACCGGCCCGGGCCAGCGCCAAAACCTCATCGACCTGAGAAGCGACGCTGGCAGGCACGTTGGTGACCGGCGCACGCAGATCCACGGCAACGAGCCGTGAGCCGTCCCACCAGTAGAGGATTTCGCGCTTGAGCTCAACCGCGCACGCATAGCAGAAGACGTAGGGGTCCGAGTCGTTGACCACGACCTCCACCATCCCGTCGCCGTCCAGGTCCGCAACCTCGCCGGCGTCCGGGCGCGCGCTCAGCCATGAGAGCTCGGTGCGGAGCGTCTGGCCGTCGAATCGGATGATGTTCAGCGTGCCGGCATGGGCCCCGGTGCCGCCGCGGACCGTGATCCAGGCTGCGGGCGCGCCGTCGGGCAGCGTCCAGCCGGTCGGCGCCAGGCCGACCTGCGTTCGCTGCGGCGCCAGCTCGATCTCCAGGCGGTCGACCTCGATCCAATTGTCCGCCTGATCCAGCCGGTACACGGCCGCGAAGTGAAAGAAGTTCACCACCTCGTCGTCGGACGTAATCCGGGCCGGCTGCGGTCCGTCGGTGACCGCGACCCAGAACTCGTCTGGCGCGCCGGGCAGAGGCAGCGGAAACACATGCACGGGTTGGGCCTCGGCATCCGGGAACTCTTCGCGGATCCCTTCTTGCACGATTCCACGCAGACGCTCGGCCAGCAGGTCCTGGACGGTCGGCTCGGCCGGCGGCGCGGCCGTGGGCGTGGCGTCGTCGACGGCGGCGGTCGGGATGTAGAGGTGCACGGCGGTGGTGGGCTCGGGCGTCGCCGTGGGGTACGGAGTCCGCATGGGCGTGGGATCGGGTGACGGCGTGGGCGAGACGCGTGGCGGCGCCGGAGTCTCGGCCGACGCCGCGGCGCCGGTCGAATCGGGGGCTGAAGCGGGCGACGGCGTCTGCCCGGCTACGGCGCGTGGCGTAGTCGGTCGCGCCTCGACGGCAGGCTCGCCACCGAACGGACCGCACGTGCCGCCCATGGCGAGGATCATGAGGCACGCGAGACCCGCCCGTAGCCGCCACGCTCGCATCACCTAGCAACCACCGGAATCCGCGCCGAGCAGGGAGCGCATTCTAGTAGAGGGTGCCCCGGCGACCGGCCGCGCCCGGAACTCATTCACCGGGCGTGAAGTGGCGCCGACCAACGACCGCCAATCGACAGCCTCGATTGCCTCTGATCGCCAATGCTGGAGATTGACTCATAGGCTATGAGTCAAATAGACTGTCCCTATGGCAAAGCGGCTACAGGTGCTCTTGGACGAGGAAGAGTACCGAGAGATTCAAGGCGTCGCCCGACGGCAGCGCCTGACCGTTGCGGAATGGGTCCGCCAGACGCTGCGCCAAGCCCGCCGCAATGATGCCGGAACGATTGACGCCAAGCTGCGGGCGATTGCCGAAGCGTCGCGGCACAGCTTCCCGACGGCTGACATTGAGGACATGCTTCAAGAGATCGAGGCCGGATACCGGCAGCCGTGATCTTCGTGGACTCCAATGTGCCGATGTACTTGGTGGGAGCGTCGCATCCAAACAAGGATCGTGCGGCGGCGGTCCTCGCGCGGCTCGTCGGAATCGGGGAGCGGCTCGTCACCGACGTCGAGGTCTACCAAGAGATCCTCCATCGTTACACGGCAACGCAGCGCCTGGACGCCATTGACGCAGCCTTCAAGAGCCTGGATGCAATTGCCGATGACGTCTTGACCTACGGCATGGCGGAAGTTCGCGCCGCGAGAGGGCTCATCGGATCAGTCGACGGCCTCTCAGCCCGAGACGCCCTGCACGTGGCCGTCATGCGCACTGCTGGGATCAGCCGCATCCTGAGCTTCGATCGCGGCTTTGACGCCTGTCCCGGGATCGAACGACTCGCGTGACCAGGAATCCCGCCGAGCGGCAAACGGAGCGGCGGCCACCCAACGTAATTTCCGATTCCACCCACCAGGCCGACGCCCAACCTCTGCCGCGACGCCACATCGTTTTGACCATGGGCGGGCTCATGCTCGCCATGTTCTTGGCATCGCTGGACCAGACGATCGTCAGCACCGCCATGCCGCGCATCGTCGCCGACCTCGGGGGCTTCGACCGGTTCACCTGGGTCACCACGGCCTATCTGGTCGCCTCCACCACCGTGGTGCCCATCGCCGGGCGGCTGTCGGACCTCTATGGACGCAAGGCGTTCTTCCTCGGCGGCATCTGCATCTTCCTCATCGGATCGATGCTGGCCGGCCTGAGCCAATCCATGAACCAGTTGATCGCCTTCCGTGCCGTCCAGGGCATCGGCGGCGGCTGCATCATGGCCATGTCCTTGACCACCATCGGCGATCTGTTCTCGCCCGCCGAGCGCGGCAAGTACCAGGGAGTCGTCGCCGGCGTGTTCGGCCTCTCGTCAATTATCGGCCCCACCCTCGGCGGATTCATCACCGACACCCTGTCGTGGAATTGGGTCTTCTACGTCAACCTGCCCGTCGGGCTGCCGGTGGTCGCGCTGTTCATTCGCTTCTTCCCCAACATCCGCCCCGTGGGACGCGTTCACCGACTGGACTACGCGGGAATGGCGCTGCTGGCCCTGATCGTGGTGCCGCTGCTCGTCGGCCTGTCGCTGGGCGGAATTCAGTACGACTGGCTCTCACCCCAGATCATCGGCATCCTCGCCTTCGCCGTCGTCATGATCCTGGTCTTCGTGGCGGTGGAGCGTCGGGCCAGCGACCCCATCATGCCGCTGAGCATCTACTCGAACCGCACCGTGAGCGTCTCGCTCGTGGCCGTGTTTCTGACCGGATTCGGCATGTTTGGGTCCATCATCTTCATTCCGCTGTTCTTCCAGGGCGTGCTCGGGGCGTCGGCGACGAGCAGCGGCTCGTTTCTCACGCCGATGATGCTGGGCATGGTGGTGGCCGCCGGACTCTCGGGCCAGACGCTGTCGCGCATGGGCGGGCATTACCGCATCCAGGGGCTCATCGGCATCGTGATCATGGGGGTCGGCGCGCTGCTGCTTTCCCGCATGACCGCCGATACGTCCTTCGGACAGGCGGTCGCCGGCATCGTTATCACGGGCATCGGTCTCGGCATCACCTTCCCCAGCTTCACCATCGCGGTGCAAAACGCTGTTCCGCCCAATCTGCTCGGCGCCGCGACCTCGGCCACCCAGTTCTATCGCTCCGTGGGCGGGGCGCTGGGCCTGGCGGTGCTTGGCTCATACATGGCCAACCGGTTCGCCACCGGCCTCGACGACGCGCTGCCGCCACCGATTCGGGAGGCGTTGCCGGCGGACCAACTCGCAGAGATGTCGAACAATCCTCAGGCCCTGGTGAACCCCGAGGCGCTGGAACAGCTCCAGGCCGGATTCGCCGGCCGCGGACCGCAGGGCGCGGCGATGGTCGAGCAGCTCCTCACCGCGCTGCGGGAGACGCTGGCGTCGGCCATCGGCGACGTGTTCCTGGTGGTGACCGTGGCGCTGGCCGTGTCGTTCGTGGTGACGATATTTCTAAAGGAAGTTCCGTTGCGCACGCGGAGACCCGGGGCGCGGGTTGACTAACCGGCCTCCAGGCCCGGGCCGTGCCGCGCCGGTTGCCGCGGTGGTCTTCGACCTCTTCAACACGCTGACCGTGCCGATCGATCGGTCGGCCTACCACGCGTCGCTGGTGGAGATGGCGCGGGCCGTCGGCGCGGTACCGGAGACGTTCATTCAAGGCTGGACCGACGACTGGCGGGAACGGTTCGGCGGCGCATATTCAACCACTCAGGCCTGCGTGCGAGGCGCGTGCGAAGCCATCGGAACGCCGGCCGACGAGTTGGCCATCGACGAGGCCGCACAGATTCGCGTCGACTTTGCGCGACGCACGCTGGAACCACGGGCGGACGCGGTCGCCACGCTGGCCAAGGTGCGCTCGCTGCGCCTCCGCACGGCCCTCATCAGCGACTGCTCGCCGGACGTCCCGCTGCTCTGGCCGACGACGCCCTTCGCCCCGGAAATCGAGGAGCCCCTGTTCTCGTGCGACGAGGGCCTGATCAAGCCCGAGCCTGCGCTTTACCTGAAGGCATGTGAACGACTCGGGGTGGACCCGGACGCGTGCGTGTACGTTGGCGACGGCGGCAATGGCGAGCTCAGCGGCGCTGCGCGCGTCGGCATGCGCGCGATTCTGATCAGGACGCCTGCGAGTTCCGACGCATACGATTCGGAACGAGCCACCTGGCCGGGCGAAGCGATTGACGCGCTGAGCCAGCTTCCGGATCTGATCACCCGAGCGGGAGTCGCCGCTGCCGATTGACGACCGCGTCCGGTGGCCCGCGCTGCGTGCAGCGTGGGGCCGGTTTCGGATGGACATCCCGCGCTGTGGGCAGCCTGGGTCCGGTCGTCCCCGTCACCCCCGTATCAAGTACGGGGCAGGCTCTATCCCTCTCCCACGATGGGGAGAGGGGACCGGACCGACCCTGTCGAGCCTCCCATGCTGCACGCAGCATGGGCCACCGGGCAGCATGGGCCACCGATTCCGGCGATTGACGCCGGGCATCCCACGCGGTTGGCTGTAAGCAGGATGGACCTCGCACTGACGCACCTGATCGAAACACGCGGGCTCACCAAGCATTTCGAGCCCCGCGTACCCCGCAGCCGCCCGTGGGAGATCGTGCGCCGCCGCCGAGCGTCTCAATCACCTGGCGAGGCGATCGTGGCGGTGCGCGACCTCAACCTGGGCATTCCGGCGGGCGAGTGCTACGGCCTGCTGGGTCCGAACGGCGCCGGCAAGACGACAACCGTAAAGATGATCTCCACCCTCCTGGAGCCGACGGCCGGCGCTGCGCTCGTCTGCGGCTACGACACCGTGCGCCAGGGCGCGGACGTGCGCGGCAACATCGGCGTCATGTTCGCCGGCGAGCGCGGGCTCTACTGGCGGCTGACCGGGCGCGAGAACCTGGAGCTCTTCGGGCGCATGGAGTACATGACCGGGTCGGCGATCCGCGCGCGCAGCGCGCGCTTGCTGGATCGCCTGGGCCTGACGGACCGCGCCGATCAGCTCGTCGAGACCTACAGCACGGGCATGAAGCAGCGTCTCAATCTGGCCCGCACGCTGCTGCACGACCCGCCGGTGCTGATGCTGGACGAGCCCACCGCGGCGCTGGACCCCGCCGCCGCGCGTGGCACCCGCCGGCTGATTCGCGAGCTGAGCGGCGAGGGCAAGGCCGTCCTGCTCACCACGCACAGCATGCACGAGGCCGAGGAGA
Source organism: Chloroflexota bacterium (assembly GCA_028873795.1). Classification (GTDB taxonomy): domain Bacteria; phylum Chloroflexota; class UBA11872; order UBA11872; family UBA11872; genus JAJECS01. The sequence goes on along the minus strand of JAPPNP010000016.1, from coordinate 3,049 downwards.
TCTGTGACCGCGTCGGCGTCATCCATCGCGGCGTGCTGGTGGCCGAGGGCGCCCCGCGTGACCTGATCCGTGCAGCGGGTTTGGAGCCGCGTCTCGAGTTGCGCCTGAGCGGCGACCTGCCAGCCGCCCGGACGGCCCTCGGCGACCAGGCGCTGTGGTGGGGCGACGCGGCGGACGACGGATCCATCGAGGCCGCGGTGCGCGCGGCGGACGGCTGGCGCACGGCCCACGCCTTCGACGAGCGGCTGCGCCGGGCTGGCGCGACCATCGATGACGCCCGCCTGCGCGACGCCACGCTCGAAGACGCCTTCATCAAGCTCACCGGGGCCCGCCTGGAGAATCCGTTTGGGCGCGTCTGAGCGCTGGCGCCGGGCGCCGGCGCACCTGGCGGCGTTTATCGCCATTGTCGGCAAGGCCTGGCGCATGCAGTGGCGCGAGGGCTGGTTCTGGCAAATCGGCATTCTCGGCGCGCTGACGCTCACCCTGCCGGTGGTGCTCAACGCGCGCGCGCTGGCCGGACCGGACGAGTCGCAAGCCGCACGCTTCGCCGCCGTGGCGGGCACCGACAACTATCTCGCCTTCACCGCCGTCGGCATCGTCGTCATGGCGTGGGTCGGGGGAATCATGCAGACGGTGGCGACCGCGCTCGCGACCGAGCGGAACCTTGGCACGCTGGGAGCCGCGTGGACGACGCTCACCCCGCGCACGTTGCTGCTGGCCGCGGACGCCACGGGCCGCGCACTGACCCAGACCTGGTTCGGCGTGGTGATGTTCGCCACTGTGTGGGTGCTGGTTCGCTTCGAGTTGACGGTCGTGCCGGCGGCGCTGGTGCTGGTGATGCTCACGGCCCTCATTGCCAGCATCGCCGTCGGCGTCTTCATGGTCGGATTCATCATTCGCTACCGAGACGCCGGGATGCTCTTCGGAGTCGCGATGGTGGCTTCGGGAGTCTTGGCCGGGATCGCCTATCCCACCACCGTGCTCCCCGTGTGGGCGCAGGCGGTGGGACACGCGCTGCCGGTCACCTGGATCGCCCGCGGCCTGCGGGCCGCGCTGGTCTATGGCGATGCAGCCGAAGCGTATCTGGCAGCAGCCATCCTGCTGGGCATGGCGCTCGTCTTCGGCATCGTCGGGTTGCGCCTATTTGCACGACTCGAGCGCGCCGCGCGCCGCCGTGGATTGCTGGAGGCGATTTGACTCGCTCCGCGCTCGCCGAACTCCGACCCGCCCTGCTGGCGGTGTGGGCCTCATTCCTGTGCGAATGGCAGGAAGTCGGGCGCAAGAAAGTTCGCTGGCTGGCCGTGCTGGTCAATGTGGCGTTGCTCCTGATTCCGCTGCTGCTGGCGCAGTTGGCGTTCGGCAGCGAGGGATTCGCGGCCAGCGGCGGCGGTGAGCACGTCGCGGCCTTCATCGCCGTCGGATGGCTGGCCATGCAAGTCGCCCAGCAGACCCTGCTGGGCGCCCAGGGATATCTCCGCTGGGGCAACGAAACCGGCGTGCTGCCGCACCTGTGGACCACCCGCGTCGCGCGCTGGGTGCCGGTCGTCGGCATCACCCTGTTCGAGCTCGCGGAAATGCTGGTATGGACGGTCGTCATTCTGGTGGTGGTGTTGCTGGCGGCGGGCGGATTCCCGGCGGTGAGCCTGCTGAGCATTCCCGTAATCCTGCTGAGCTTGATCGGCTTTTCGGGCATCGGGCTGGCGATGGGCGGCGCCGGGCTGGTGCTGCGGCAGTGGCGCGTCCCAGGACTCATCAATGGCGTCATGTTTCTCATGGCCGGCGCGGCTTTTCCCATCGCCGTCTTGCCGGCTGAGGTTCGCTGGCTCAGCTATGGCCTGCCCCACACCTACGCCCTCGACGCCATGCGCCACACGCTGCTCGGCACGCCCACGCTGATTCCCCTCTGGGTCGAGCTGATCATCCTGTCGCTCACCGCGGTCATAGGCGCCGTCGGCGGCGTTGCCGTCTTCAACCGCCTCGACCGCTACGCCACCCGCCGCGGGTTGGTGGGGCTCTATACGTAGGTCCCGCGCCCATCGATCAGCGCCGGTACGCACGCAAGCCGCGTCGACGAGACGATCCGGCTCCCTCTCCCCACCGTGGGAGAGGGTTGGGGTGAGGGGGAAAATGCCCGGTGGCCGACGCTGCGGGCAGCGTGGGAGCGCCGCTAGCACGAGCCAAGCCCCACGCAAACCAGCCGACGCCTTGCGCCGCAGTGCCCTACGCTACGAGCGCTGCGAAAACCGTGGAGCGCAAGCACAACGACCTTGGGAAATGTCGCGATCGTCGAGGGCATTGAGGCGAAATTCGTCGACGACGCTCTGCGGGTGGCCTTCGACGCGTTCGCCAAGAAGTTTCGCCTCGGCTTCCGCGATGCGGACGACTTGATCCGGCTCTTTCGGGACGAGGTCGATACCACCAGCTGCTTCTCCGCCACAGTCGATGGGCGCTTCGCCGGCATCCTGACGTTCAGGTCGGGCAGCCGGGAGTTCTATCGCCTGAGCCTGGTCGCGCTGTTCACGCGGTTCACGCCGGTTCGCGCCCTGCGCATGCTGGGCAACCTGCTCTTGCTGTCCGAGGGCGTCCGGCCCGACGAGTTCATCGTCGAGATGCTGGCCGTCGATCCGTCGTTCCGCGGCCTCGGCATCGGCACAGCCCTCATGCACGAGGCCGAGGCAATGGCCCGCGCCATGGACAAGCGCACCATGTCGCTGGGCGTCATCACCGAAAACAAGGGCGCCATCCGCCTCTACCAACGGCTCGGCTACGAAACCACCAAAACCTGGCGCGGCTTCCTCGTGCGCCTGGCCTCGGGATCAACCGCCGTGCACCGGATGGAAAAGTCCCTGGGCAGCGAGTGACTCGCGGCCCGGGCAGTCGCTTAGCGTGAGGCGACGTGGCCGCGTAGGGGCGGGCCTTGTGCCCGCCCGCGTCGAGACCGTGTAGGGGCGGGTGGGGCACCCCCCCGGCCGCCAGCCCCCCCCCCCCCCCCGGGGCGGCCGGGGCCCCCCCCCGGGCCCGGGGTGGTTTAAAAAAAATAAGCAGCCGC
>JAPPNP010000008.1 GCA_028873795.1 Chloroflexota bacterium | reverse complement strand
ACGCCTCAACCCACTGGCCCAAAATGACAAATCAGACGACCTGGGCAGTTACATTGTTAACTCACTTGTCCGCAGCGCCCTGTGTCCACCCGCGTTGACGCCCGGACGCGGTGAAATCCGCGCTCCGGAGACATGTGCGGGCTGAGTCCAACATCGGGGGCATTGCGCCGGCAGCCGCCGCGGCGGCCGTCAGTCGCGCGTGCGCCGGATATAGACGGCCGCCGCCAGCAGAATTAGCGCGCCCTTCACAACCATCTGGAACTCGATGGACAGGCCCAGAATGACCACGATGTTGAAGAGCGAGACCAGAATCAGCGCCGCCAGCAGGGCGCCGATCACGCTGCCCTTGCCGCCGCGCAGGGACGCGCCGCCGATCACTGCCGCCGCGATGCTGTCCAGCTCGTAGCCCTGGCCAGTCCAGTTGTCGACGATCCCGACGTAGCCGACCAGGAAGAGCCCGGCGATGGCGGCGAGCACGCCGGAAATGACGTAGGCCGAGATGACGATGCGCCTGACCGGCAGGCCGGCCATGTAGGCGGTCTCGGGATTGTCGCCGTAGAGCAGGAGCTGGCGTCCGGGGACGCTGCGCTCCAGCATCCAGTGCGCCACGAGCGCAACCCCGATCAGCACGATCAGGACCACGGGCACGCCGCCGACATCGCCCGTCGCCAGGTATCGGAAGGTATCCGGCAGTGAGCCGCTGGGTGCTCCCTTGGTGTAAGCGAAGCGAATCCCTTGCAGCACGATCATCGTCGCCAGCGTCGCGAGGAACGGCGTCACCCGGCGATAGCTGACGAGATAGCCGTTGACGCCGCCCACCAGGGCACCGAGCAGCAAGGCGGCGAAGAACGCGGTGGCGGTATTGTCGAAAACGCCGATGGAGAGCACCGCCGCGGTCGCCATGATCGAGGCCACCGAGAGGTCCAGGCCGCGCACCACGATCACGATCATCTGGCCGATGACGACGAAGCCGAGCGGCGCGGCCTGAATCAGAATATCGGTGATGTTCTTGACGCTCAGGAAGCGCGGCGAGAGCACCGTCGTGACTGCCCAGATCACGATGAGAAAGCCCAGCAGCAGCAGGATCTCGCGGGTCTTCCGGCCCCTGACTGTCCCCGTGCCGCCGAGGAGCCGCGCGATCATGACCGTGCCCTCACGACGAACAGCGAGACGGCGACGACGATGATGACGCCCTCGACGATCCACAGGTAGAAGTTGGAGACGTTCAGGAAGTTCAGAACGTTGGCGAGAAGGGCGAGCAGGATGACCGCCAGCAGCGTGCCCAGCACGCCGCCGCGCCCGCCGGCGAGCAGGGTGCCGCCCACGATCACCGGCGTGATAGAGCGAAGATCGAAGCCGATGCCTGCGCGCGGATCGCCCACGCCGAACCGGCCCACCAGATAGATTGCGGCCAATGCGGCGATGAAGCCCGAAAGCGCATAGATCAACACCTTGGTCAACTTGACCGGGACGCCGGAAATCCGCGCCGCGCGCTCGTCATCGCCGATAGCAAAGACGCGGATGCCGAAGCGGGTCCGCCAGAGGACGAAGCCGACGAGCACGTAGGCAGCGATGACGAACAGCGTTCCCCACGGCAGGAAGCCGAAGAACCGGGCGTACACGATGTCTTCGAAGAAGATCGGCACGGAGCCGGACGGTTGTTTGGTATGGAGCAGCGCGGCGCCGGCCATGATGGTCGATGTCGCGAGCGTCACGATCAGCGGGTGAATGCCGGAGTAAGCGACGATCCCGCCGGTGATCGCGCCGATCGCCGTGCCGAGCGCGAGAATGCCGATGTAGGCGGCGGCAAAGGTTGCCGGATCGGACCCGGCGAAGGTGGCGAACAGCACCGAAAGAAGGCCCAGCAGGCCGGCAAAGGAGAGGTCAATACCGCCCGACAGGATGACGACTGTCTGGGCGAGCGCGACCAGCGCGAGCGCCACCAGCTGGTCCTGCACGTTGGCGATGTTCAGCAGGGTGACGAAGCGGTCCGATGAGAACACGCCGACGATAAAGACCGCGGCGATCAGCCCGACGATCGCCAGATGGACGTTCTGGAAGCGGACGGCCCGCGCGAGATCAGACATGGAGAGTGGGCTCGCCGCCGCCCGTCGCGGCGGCGGCAACCGCCATGATTCCGTCTTCCGTGATGGCGTCGCCCAGCAGTTCGGCGGCGATTGCGCCGTCGCGCATGACGTGAACCCGGTCGCACAGTCCGACGATCTCGATCAGTTCGGAGGAAATCACCAGGATCGCCACGCCGTCCCGGGCCAACGCGCGCAGGGTGCGATAGATCTCGGCCTTGGTGGCGACGTCCACGCCGCGCGTCGGCTCGTCCAGAAGCA
>JAPPNP010000075.1 GCA_028873795.1 Chloroflexota bacterium | reverse complement strand
AATGTGTTCACCATGTCCCCGAACATGTGTTCATGATGTCCCCGGTCCGCACACTAGCAGGGGGAAGGTTGGGATGGGGGTCAACGGCTAGCCAACCACCCCGAGTTCAAGGGCAGCGCCAACCTCTGCCTGCCTTTGGCGATATACTCGGCTTCCTCGGGCTGCCGTCAGCAGCCATGCCCTGCTGGCAGCCTGCCGAAAGGCCCGCTCATGACGCCGGAGTTGATTGGGATTCTTAGCGTGGGAGTGGCGCTATTCGTCGGGCTTGGCGGCCTAATCCTGACCGTCGCAGCCCGCGCCAATACCCGCATCGACCGGCTCGAAGATCGCTTTGATTCCCTTGAGGCTCGAATCGACACGCTGAGCGAGCGCGTGGCGCGGATCGAAGGCGTCATCGAAGGGCTTTTTGCCGGTATGAACGGGCGGCGCACCGCGAAGGACAAAGAGGCGGCCGCCTAACGTCCAGCCGCCAGGCGCCCTGATCCCGCGCCGAGCATCGTTGTCCGCAGGCCGCTACTTGCCCGGAGCCGCCTCCGGCTCACCCGTCGGCAACGTCATGCAATAGCGCACGAGCGGCACGCCGTCCCAGTCCTCCCACGGCGTCACGACCCCGTCGGTGCGCCAGCCCTGCGCCTCGTAGAACGCCCGCGATGCCTCGCTGTCGGCCAGCGTCCAGAGCGTCGCCGTGTCGTAGCCGTCGGCGGCCAGCCCCTCGATGGCGGCGTGCAGCAGTCGCCGACCCACGCCCCGCCGCCAGTGCGCCGGATGGACGTAGAGTCCCCGCACCTCGGCCACGCGGGCGGGGTCCACGTCCTCGTCGCGCGTGGCGCCGAAGCCCACGAATCCGAGCGCCGTGTCACCCGACACCGCCAGAATGAAGCGTTGGTCGGCGGCCTCCGCCGGCGCCAGATACCCGCGAAAGCGGTCGGCGCCCCGCTCGACCCGCAGCGCGTCCAGCCGTTCGTCCGGCACGATCCCGCGAAACGCGGTCTGCCACGCGCGCACGTGAACTTCGGCCATCGCCACGGCGTCCGCCACCGTGGCTCTTCGAAGATGAACTCCGTCTGGCGATGGCATTAGGTGTACTTACCAAAAGCTCTGTTCATATATCTGTGTCCCCTCCACCCGCACCCGGAGCAGCTGCAGGTCCGTTCGTCCTCATATCAAGTACGGGGCCGGGGTCCAGGTTCGGCCGACACCTGAAGCCTCACGGCACCGAGCCGGCTACATCCACATCCGGCGGTTGAGCACCGTGGTCTCCGCCATTTCGTCGGCGGCGTGTGCTACGTGGCCGGACCCGCCACCGGATCCGCTGCCGACAACTGAGCCCGATAGCGCACGCGCGGCACACCTTCCCACTCCGTCACGGCTCCGTCCAGGCGCCATCCCAACGCCTCGTAGAACGCCCGCGCCTGCTTGCTGGCCGTCAGCGTCCAGAGAGTCGCGGTGTCGAATCCGTCGGCAACCAATTGCTCGATGGCGGCGTGCAACAACCGGCGCCCCACACCCTGCCGCCAATACGTCGGGCGCACATAGAGCGACCGCACCTCGCCCACGCAGGCCGGACCCTCGTCCCCGTCGCGCGTAGCGCCGCAACGCACGAGGCCGATCACCGCGCGATCGGACACCGCGACGATAAACCGTTGGGCAGCGGCGTCATTCGCCGCTAGGGGCTCGCGGTAGCGAACCACGATCTCCTCGGGCCGCAGCGCGTTGAGAAGCTCGTCCGGGACGATGCCTCGAAAGGCGGTCTGCCACGCGCCTACGTGAATCTCCGCCATCGCCGCGGCGTCCGCCATCGTGGCCGGGCGCAGGCGCACGGCCGCCTCGGGCATCGCCCCGCCTACATCCACATCCGGCGGTTGAGCACCATGGTCTCCGTGGCCGTGGTTTGCTCGGGCGTCTCGTCGCCGGGGAAGCCGGTGGTGTAGAGCTGGTAGTAGAGCCCGCCGGCTTCCAGCAGCTCGTCGTGCCCGCCGCGCTCCACGATCTGTCCGTCCTGGAACACCAGAATCAGGTCCGCCCCCCGCACCGTGGCCAGCCGGTGGGCGATGACGAACGACGTGCGTCCCGCCATCAGCCGGTCGAGCCCGCGCTGGATGATCTGCTCGGTGTGAGCGTCCACGCTCGACGTGGCCTCGTCCAGGATCAGCAGCCGCGGGTCCGCCAGCAGCGCCCGCGCGAAGCAGATGAGCTGCCGCTGGCCCACCGAAAGCCGCGCCCCACGCTCGCGCACGTCCGTGTCGTAGCCCTCCGGCAGCCGCTGAATGAACCCGTGCGCCCCCACGGCCTCCGCCGCCTCCACCACCTGCTCGTCGGTCGCGTAGGGCCGCGCGAAGGCGATGTTCTCGCGGATCGTGCCCGAGAACAGATAGCTGTCCTGCGGCACGATGCCCATCTGCCCGCGCAGCGAGTCCTGGGTCACCGAGTCCAGCGGCACGCCGTCGATGCGGATCTGGCCGCGGCCCGCCTCGTAGAAGCGGGCCAGCAGGTTCACGGTCGTGGTCTTGCCCGCGCCCGTCGGCCCCACCAGGGCCACGCGCTGACCGGGCGCCACGTCGAACGAGATGTCGTGCAGCACGTCCGTGCCGTTGTAGCCGAAGGTCACGTTGTCAAACTCGACCCGTCCCTGAATCTGCGGCAGCGCCCGCGCGTCCGCTTGGTCCTCGACGTCCAGCGGCTCGTCGAGCACCTCGAATATCTTCTCGCCCGCCGCCATGGTGGACTGCAGCTGGTTGTAGAACCGCGTCAGCTGCTGGATGGGCGTGAAGAAGCGCGCGATCAGCGCGATGTAGGCCACCAGCGTTCCGAGGCCCATCTCGCCGTTGATCACGAACATGCCGCCCACGACGATCACGAGCGCGGTCGCCAGCGCCGAGATCGTGTCCACCACGGGGATGAACGCCGAGACGATGGCGCCCGCGCGCACGCTGGCGTCCACGTTCTGCCGGTTGGTCTGCTCGAACGCCGCGGCGTTCCGGTCCTCGCGCACGAACGACTGCGCCGTGCGCACGCCGTCGATGCTCTCCTGCAAGTTGCCGTAGACGTCGCCCACCGTTGAGCGCACTTGCCGAAACGCGTTCCGCGCCCAGTTGCTGAACACCCGGCTCGCCAGCCACATCAGCGGCATCACCGCCAGGGATACCAGCGCCAGCCGCCAATCCAGCCCGAACATCATCCCCACGATGATCACCAGCATCACCACGTCGCCCACCAGCGACGTCACCCCCAGCGTCACGAACTCGCTGATCACGTCCACGTCGTTGGTGATGCGCGACATCACCGCGCCCAGCGGATGCCGGCTGAAATAGGACAGCGACAGCCGCTGCAGCTTGGCGAACATGTCGTTGCGCAGCTGGCGCAGGCTCGCCTGCCCAATGGCCGCCGTTATCAGCACTTGGAAGTAGTTGAGGCCCCACATCAGGCCCAGCGTTCCGATGTAGACCAGGCCGACGATCGCCAGCAGCCCGCCGCTGCCCTGGGTCGTGTCGCATATTGGCGCCTCCGGCTGCGCCTGTTGATCCGCCGGTTGCTGTGGCTCTTGCTGCACCCCGCCGCAGATCGCGTCGTCGATGCCGATCTTCAGCAGCAGCGGCCCCGCGTTCGCCGCAGCCGCCGCCAGCACCACCAGCACCAGCACCACCACCAGCCGTCGCCGGTGCGGCAGCAGGTAGGCCAGCAGCCGCCGCGCGATCCGGTGGTCATAGGCCTTGGTGTCGTCGCCCATGCCCCCCAGCATCATGCGTCCCTGCATACCCATTAGCCCGCTCCTCCCTGCGTCGGGCCGGCGGGCGCCGCCTGGGCGTCACGCAGCTCCTCGGCCTCGGCCTCTTGGGTGAGCCACATGTCGCGGTATAAGCCCTCCTGCTCGATCAGCTCCTCATGCGCCCCGCGCTGCACGATGCGTCCCTGCTCCAGCACGATGATTTCGGCGGCGTCGCGCACGCTCCGAATCCGTTGGCTGATGATGAGCGTCGTGCGGCCCCGCTGCGCCTCCGCCAGGGCCTCCTGGATGGCTCGCTCCGTCCAGGTGTCGACGCTCGAGGTCGACTCGTCGAGCACAAGAATCCGCGGGTCGAGCAGCAGCGCGCGGGCAATGGCGATCCGTTGCTTCTGGCCGCCCGAAAGCGTGACGCCGCGCTCGCCCACCGACGTCTCGTAGCCCTGGGGCAGGCCCGCGACGAAGTCGTGGATCTGCGCCGCGCGGGCCGCCGCCTCGACCTGCGCGTCGGTTGCCCCGGGTCGTCCGTAGGCAATGTTCTCTCGAAGGCTCGTGGCAAAGACGAAGGGCTCCTGGTGCACGATGCCGATCTGCCCCCGCAGCGACGCCAGCCGCGCCTGCCGCACGTCCACGTCGTCCACCAGCACGCGGCCGGACGACGGGTCGTAGAACCGCGGCAACAAGTTGATGATGGTGCTCTTGCCCGAACCCGTGCCGCCCACGATGCCCAGCGCCTCGCCGGGGTTCACGCGGAACGACAGGTCGGCCAGCACCTGCTGGCCCTCGTACTCGAACGACACGCCGTCGAACCGCAGCTCGCCCCGCACCTCGTCCAGCGCCACGGCGTCGGCGGCTTCCTGGACCTCGGAGTGCTCGTCCAGTACTTCGAAAATGCGAGTCCCGGACGCCACGGCGCGGGCAAAGCCGTTGATGGTCATGCCCAACATGCGCACCGGCATCATCAGCAGGAGCAGGAAGGTGTTGAAGGCCAGCAGCGTGCCGATCGTCGCCTCGCCTTCGATTACCTTCCAGCCGCCGTACCACAGCACCGCCACCTGCCCCAGCCCCAGCACCGCTATGAAGAGCGGCATGCGCATGGCGAACAGCCGCATGACTTCGACGTTGCGGTCAGTGACCTCTTTGTTCACCGGCTCGAATCGCGCCCGCTGCATGCCCTCTTGGGCGAAGGCCCGCACCACGCGCGCGCCCGCCAGGTTCTCCTGCACCGTGGCGTTCAGGTCCGCCCAAGCCTCCTGCACCGCCTGGAACATCGGGCGCATACGGTGCGCGAACCTCACCGCCATCACCGCCATCAGCGGCACCGTCGCCAGCGCCAGCAGCGCCAACTGCCAGTCGATGACCAGCAGCATCACGGCGGCGCCCACGAGCAGCAGCACGATCTGCACCAGCTGGAACGCGCCCATGGACACGAAGCGGCGCACCCGCTCCACGTCACTCGTCGTCCGCGACATCAGCTCGCCCGTGCGCGCGCGGTCGTGATAGCCGAACGACAAGCTCTGCACGTGTCGATAGAGCTGGTTCCGCATCGTGTACACGACGCGCTGGCCCAGCCACTCCGACGCAAACTGGCGCCCAAACTGCGCCGTGCCCTTCACGGCCGTCAGCGCCACGACCAGCGCCGCCAGCACGATCAACACGGCGATCGACCCCTGTGTCAGCCCGTTGTCGACCACATCCTTCAGCACCCACGGGATCGCCAGCTCCGCCGCCGTGGCCACCAGGGTGACGACCAGCGTCCCCGCCGCCAGCCGCCAATGCGGCAGCGCATAGGCGGCCAGCCGTCGCAAGACCTGCCGGCTCGACCCCAGCGCCATGCGAGGCTCGCCGCGCATCCCGCCCGGCCCGCCCATCGGCGGCTGTCCGTCGGGCGGTCCCAGGGAGCCGTCGCCTCTCGCGCGGCCTGGTCCGTCCCCGGGTGACAACCCGGGCGGTCCGCCTCGGCCACCGCGGCCGCGTCGGCCCCGGCCGCCAGGCCCTCGGCCCCTTCGCTCAGCGCCGGCGTCCCGCGCAGGGCGATCGCGCCGACCGGGTCCGGCCCCCTCTCCTCTCGACGGAGAGGGTCGGGGTGAGGGAGACCGCCGGTCGGGTCCGGCTCCCTCTCCCCTGGCGGGAGAGGGTTGGGGTGAGGGGGATCCGCCAGCGCTGCCAGTCATGCCTTGTCTCCGGATTCACGCGTGCCCGCCTCTCGCAGCGAGCGGAAATAGCCTTCGTCCCGGCGCCGGGCCATGTGCTCGTTCAGCTCCGCCAGCGCCTCATCGAGACGCGCTAGCGCCTCGGCGGGCATGCCCTCGAGCGCCCCGGCCATGAAGCTGGCCAGGGCCCGCTCGTGGGCCTCGAGTTGCACCAGGCCCTCCGGCGTGGCGCTCACCACCGCGTGGCGGCGGTCGTCGGGGTCCTCTTCGCGCGTCGCCAGCCCCGCGCGGACCAGCGAGTCCACGCTCTGCGAGGCCCATTGCTTGCTCACCATGAGCCGGCCGCCAAGATCGCTCATGCGGCAGCTGCGGTGACGCAAGGCGCGCAGCGCCTGGTACTGCGGCATGGTGAGGTCGAGGTCATCGGCGTAGGCGGCGGCAAAGCGCATCGCGATCCGCCCCATGCGCCGCCCAAGCACCAGGAGCTGCCGCGCGGTCTGCACCAGGGCGTCCGACGCCGCCGCCCCCGCGCCGTTCCGGGCGTCGGCCACAGCCGCTTCGTCCATATCACGGACCGTCATGGTGCCAGATCGTACGGTCACCGGACGATTGTGTCAAGGGCGAGTTCACTCGGCGTTGATCCACGGGTGTAGGGGCGTCCCTTGTGGGCGCCCGCTGCTTTCCGAACCGCCGACGATCGGCTTCTCTCCTCGTCGTGGGAGGGGCTTGGCGTGCGCCCTATGTCAATTCGAACCGCCCTCTGTCATTTCGAACGAAGTGAGAAATCTAAGGACGCTGTGCGTTCTCCCCGCCCCTTGGATTCCTCGCCTGCGGCTCGGAGCGACAGGAGATGGCGGCTCGAGTTACAGGAGGGAGCGGGTCGGATTGAGGCCGAGGGGCGCGCCCTATCCGCCGCCGACTCCCACCCTCAGGGCCCGAACAGCGGCAGGCCCGGAATCCCGATCTTGACCCGGTAGAGCGCGCCTTCGCGGCAGGTGATGAAGAGCTCGTCGTTGTCCGGTCCGCCGAAGCAGCAGTTGGCCGGCTTCTCGTGGCCTACCGGAATGTCCAGGTCGATCTCGCCCTCCGGGGTCACCCGGCGCACGCGGTACGCGCCATACACCGCCACGTAGAGGTTCCCCTCCACGTCCAGGCACATGCCGTCCGGCGCCCACCAGTTGTCCTGGCCCTCGCGCAGATCCGCCAGCACGCCGCGATTGGCCAGCGTGCCGTCGGTGCGGACGTCGTAGGTCAGCGCCTCGCCGGTGTGCGAATCGGCGACATAGACGACCGAGCCGTCCGCATTCACGTTCACGCCGTTGGGCCAGGCCACGTCCGCCGCCAGCAGCACGTCGCCGCCCGGACCCAGCCGGTAGACGCGGCCCGGCGGCGGGTCCTGCGCGTAGTGACCCTTGGGCGCGGTGAAGTAGAGCGCGCCGGAGGGATGAAACGTCAAATCGTTCGGCGATCCGAGCGGCCCGCCCTCGAACTCATCGACAACGGTGAATACGTCTCGCGACGGCGTGACGCGCGCGATGCGGCAGCCGAACAGGTCGGTGACGTAACAGTCGCCGTTCCAGTGCACCGCCGTCCCATTGGGCGCCGCCAGCCGCACGAACGGCTCGCAGCCGCCGTGGCGCGACACTCGCCACAGCGTGTGCTCGCGGCTGTCTGCCACGTAGAGCCGCCCCTCGGCATCCATCGCCGGCCCTTCGGCCGACAGCAATCGGTCGACCCACAGCTCCACCGGCCCCTGATACTCCGCCGCCATCAGCCTCGCCCCCCAAGCGCCGCACCCCGCCCGCGAGCATGCCCCGACGCCGCAGTTGGAGCAACCGCCTTGCCCCTCCCCCCTGGCCGCTAAACGCCCTCCCCCTAGCAGGGGGAGGGTTGGGGTGGGGGTCCTCCGGCGATTCGACACCGCGGCGGGGTCTGACCCTCTCCGGTCTCGGCATCCCTGCCGAGACCTGCCTCTCCCTTGAAGGGAGAGGCCAAAAGCGTCAGCCGTGTACGCTGGCGCGGCGATGCTGAGGCTCAGCGTGGCGGCGTGACACAGCCGCACCGACCGTTTCGGGAAATCCCGTCCTGGCTGCTCGCTCGGGCTCGATCCCTTCGCCGGGAGCAGACGGATGCCGAAACCGCCCTATGGTGGCTGGTTCGCAAGCGTCAGCTAGGCGTCAAGTTCCGCCGTCAGCACCCCATCAAGCCGTATGTGCTTGACTTCTTTTGCCCGGAATTGCGCCTGGCGGTTGAGTTGGACGGTGGACAGCACACCGACCCGGACGTGCAAGCGCGTGATGCGGAGCGCACGGAGGCCCTGGCGAGCCGAGGGATCCGCCTGATTCGCTTCTCTAACCGAGATGTCCTGCAAACCCCGGAGGCGGTGGCGGAAGAACTGTGGCTGACATGCCAACGCGCGTCCGGCGATCCCGGCAGCGGCGGGCAGCCGAAGCAACTCCGCGTCTAGTCCTCCTGCTCAGTCCCCTTCACCAGACTCCGTGCGCCTCTCCAGCAGGGCCTTTCTCCCTCCCCCTAGCAGGGGGAGGGTTGGGGTGGGGGTCCCACCCCGCACGCCAGGGTCCAGCATCGCCGGCCCGCGGCCGCACGCCGACCCATCAAGCCGTGGACTGAATCAACGCCCGCAGGTAGCCCAAGCACCAGGCGCGCGCCAGGTCGTTCTCGGGCGAGTCGCCCAGGACGCCGGGGTAGTGGTCCGGCATCACGTAGCCGTCGAAGCCGGCCTCGTGCAGCAGGCGCATGTGCTCGGCGGCGTCGAAATCGCCCTCGTCGGGGAACACCTCATGGAAGCGCGGCACGGTGCCGCGGACGTTGCGGAAGTGGATGGCGAAGAGCTTGCCCTGGGCGCCGAAGCGACGCAGCGCGCCGGTCATGTCGCCGCCGGACTCCTGCAGGGTGCCCAGGCAGAAGAGCAGCCCCACGCCGGGATCGGCGTAGCGGTCGAGCATAACCCCGAGCCCCTCCGGCGTCGCGAACGGCTGGGCCACGCCGCGGTAGACCGGCAGCGGCGGATCGTTGGGATGGAAGCCCAGCCGCACGCCGGCGGCGCGGGCCACGGGCAGGACCGCGTCCATGAAGCGATCCAGGCGGCGCCAGACCTCCGGCTCGTCGACGCGCGGACCGTCGGCGCCGTCGCCGCCCCAGGTGACCATGTCGCCGGCGTCGAGGCGGGCGGCGTCGAAGGTGCGCAGCACGGCCCCGGCGCGGCCCAGCGGCTCGTCGCGATAGCCGCGCCAGTCGTGCTGCGCCTCGTCGGCATGGGCGATGGCGAAGCCGCAGGTGAGCAGGTCAATGCCGTGGTCCCCCAGCAGGCGCACGGTCTCGCAGAGGGCCTCGAGCTCGCCGACGCCGCGCGCCGCGTCGCCCTGCAAGACGCCCTGGATTAGGGGCCGGCTGAGCTCCATGCCACCGAGCGCCAGGCCGAACTCGGCAAATCGGTCCAGCAGGGCGCGAAAGCCCTCCCGGTCAACGTGACCGCCGCTGGCCTCGGCCCCGGGAAACCGGATCCAGCGCAACGTGCCGCCCTCGACCCCCAACTGCCGCACGAGCTGCAAGTGCTCGCGGGAGGTGGAGGCGTAGCGGAGGCCGAGCTTGATCACAGAAGCTCCGCGAAGCTTGGACTCACCCGGAACTCGGGCCACTCTCGGCCCGGTATTCCTCGACCAAGCGCGCTACGTCTTCAGGGCCAATCCCCAGTTCCCTAGCGCGGCGCTCCCCATAGCGGAGGATCTCGCGCCACTGCTCCTCGTCCGTCGGACGGGGCGGCGACTCAGGCGCGACCTTGCTTCTCGACCGTCTCTTCCGCTTCATTGCCTCGTCATCCCGGCCGGTGCCCCTCGGTCGCCTCCCCTCGCAGCGTCGCCAGGGCTTTCTGGTAGGCGCGCTGGGCCATGAAGTGGCGCAGGCGGGCGGGGGCGGAGCGGTCAAGGTTCGCGGTGAGGCGGTCGACCTCGGCCAGGGCGGACGCGACCTCGGGACTGCGGCCCCCGTCGATGGCGTCCAGCAGGCGCTGGAGCGCGGCCTCCAGGTCCGCCGCGCCGGGCCAGTCGGTTGTGCTCACCCGTACTACTTTCCGTCGACGCCACGGCCTCGTGTGCCGTCCGGCCGTTGCATGACTCTAGGCCCTTGTAGGGGCGGTTCGCGAACCGCCCTTACCAAAGCACCCGCCGCCCCAAATTGTCATTCCGAGCCGCAGGCGAGGAATCCAAGGGGCGGGGAGCACGCACAACGTCATTGGATTCCTCACTTCGTCTCGGAATGACACGTCGTAAATTCCCGGCCTAATCGCCCGCCCCCGTTAGCCCGCGAGCGCGGCGTCGAGCGTGATCTCGATGTTGTTGCGCAGCGCGTTGGAGATCGGGCAGCCCTGCTCACCCTGCGCGGCCAGGTCGGCGAAGCCGTCAGCGTCCAGGCCGTCCACCGTGCCCCGCACGGTGAGCGCGCTCGAGGCCACCATCATGCCGCCGCCGGGCTTGGGAGCGAACGTGACCACCGCCGAGACTTGGAGCCGCGTCGGCGGGTGGCCGGCCTCGGTGAGCGTGTGCGAGAGCGCCATGGCGTAGCAGCTGGCGTGCGCCGCAGCGATCAGCTCCTCGGGGCTGGTCTTGCCCTCGGGCTCCTCGGTGCGCGCGGCCCAGGTGACGCCCTGGGTCGAAAAGGCGCCGCTGCCCACCGAGAACTCGCCGTTCCCCTCGACCAGGTTGCCGGTCCATACCGCGTCCGCGCGCCGGGTGATATCTGCCATGGGTCTTCCTTTCGCTGCCTCGGGGCTCCCGCTGGGCGGGGTCGCCGCCATTGTGCGAACGCGCCCATGGCCGGGCAAATCAAACCCGCCCGCCAGGCGCTACGCTAGCCGCGGCGACCCTCGCGGCCTGATCCGCACAGACCCGGAGCGCATTTCCATGCCGCAGCTCACCGGCGGGCAAGCCGTCGTCGCGGGGTTGCGCCGGGCGGGGATCACCACGCTCTTCGGCATTCCGGGCGTGCACAACGGTGGGCTGTACGACGCCCTGCTGGACGCGCCCGACCTGCGGCTGGTGATCACGCGCCACGAGCAGGGCGCGGCGTTCATGGCCGATGGCTACGCGCGCGCCTCGGGTCGTACCGCCTGCGTGGTCACGATCACCGGCCCGGGCATCACCAACGCCTCCACCGGGCTGGCCGAGGCCTACGGCGAGTCGTCGCCGGTGCTGCATATCGCCACCGCGCTCGGCGTCCGGCGGTCGGAGCCGGCGGAAACTGGCGAACTGCACGAGCTGCGCGACCAATCGGGCCTGCTGCGGGCGCTGGTGGCCCACCACGAACTCGTGGAAACCGTGGCCGAAATCCCGCACGCAATCCACCGGGGTCTGCGGGCCATGGCCGACGCGCGGCCCGGCCCGGTGAGCATCGAGATTCCGCTGGACCTGCTCACGGCCACCGACGACGTGACGCTGCCGGAACCGCTGCAGGTCGCGCCGCGCGCGCCGTCGCGGGAGGACGTGGACCGCGCCGCCGCGCTGCTGGCGGACGCCGACGCGCCGCTCCTCTTCCTGGGCAGCGGCGCCATGGACGCCGGCTCCGAGGCCGCCGCCCTCGCCGAACGCCTGCACGCCCCGGTCCTGACCGCCCAAACCGGCAAGGGCGCCATCCCCGAGTCTCATCCGCTGGCCCTCGGCTGCAAGAACCGCCGCGATGAGAGTCTCTACGCGTTCCTGCGCACGCGGGACGTCATCCTCGTCGTCGGTTGCCGCCTTGGGGCGCGCATGACCGAGGACGGGCGCATGCCGCTGGCGCAGAGGGTGATCCAGATCGACCGCGACGCCGGCGCGCTGGGTCACGCCCACCCCGTCACCGTGGCGCTGCACGCGGACGCCGCCACGGCGCTCACCGAGCTGCTGGAGGCCCTGCCCGATCAGCCGGCGCCGGCAGACGACGGCCTCGAGGCACAGGTGCACGAGCTGCGCCGCCTGCCGCAAGACGGGCTGGACGCCCCCCGCTCCGCGGCCATCCTCGGCGCGCTGCGGGAGGTGCTGCCCGCCGACGCGGTGCTCGTCAACGACATGACCCTGACCAGCTATCACGCGGCGACGCTGTTCCCGGTCGAGGTGCCCCGCGCCTATATGTTTCCGATCTACTTCGGCACCCTGGGCTTCAGCCTGCCCGCCGCCATCGGCGCCCAACTCGCCTGTCCCGACCGCCCGATCGTCTCGCTCAGTGGCGACGGCGGGTTCCTGTTCACATCCGAAGAGCTGAACACGGCCATGCGCGAGTCCGTGCCGGTGGTGGCGGTGGTGTTCAACGACCAGTCCTACGGCGCCATCGACGGCCATTTCCGCAACATCTTCGGCGGCCGCAGCGTCGACGTGCGGCTGCGCAATCCCGACTTCGTCGCGCTGGGACGCGCCTACGGCGCCGATGCCGAGGGGGTGGATCGGCCCGACGCCCTGGCCCAGGCGGTCAGCCGCGCCCTTGGCCGAGCCGGCCCCACGCTGATCGAATACCGCCTCGATCCGGTCTCCCCATGACGGCCGGTCACCGATCATTCCCGTGCCCAATGGTTTCAGGTGAAACTCTCTCGCCCCACGCGGGTCCGGCTGCCTCTCCCTGGGGAAGGCTTTGCGTAACCCTTCGTCATTCCCGCGAAGAGCCTGCCCCGTACGCGATACGGGGCGGGAATCTACCCCTCATTGAAGCTGGGGGCGGAAGGAATGCGCCCCGTCATCTCCAAGTCCGGGTGGGTTCTGCAGATGTCTCCTGGGGGAGAAGGCTGGGGTGAGGGGGCATCGGTCGGCGGGCCCGCACCCTGTCCCTCTGTGGGCCACGGCCGATGTGAGCCGCCCTCACGTGCCATGAGCGCCGACCCCTCTGCCTCTCGACGGTGGCTGCGGCGCGCGGCGCAACTGCTTGGACTGGCGGCGGTTTTCGCCATCGCGGTGCTGGCCGTCGTCTACAGCGAGCAGGTGCAGGAGCGCTTCGCTGGGCTGGGGTACCTGGCGGTATTCGTCATCACCATCGTCGCCGCGGCCACCGTCATCCTGCCGGCGCCCGGCGCGGTGAGCGTGGCCGCCTTCGGCGCCGTCCTCAATCCCTGGCTGGTGGGCCTTGTGGCCGCCACCGGCCAGACCATCGGCGAGCTCTCGGGCTACTACATCGGCTGGAGCGGGCGCGGCGTGGTGCAGAACGTGCGCGGCTACGCGGCAATCAAGCGCTGGATGGACCGGCACGGGGTGGCGACGCTCTTCGTGCTGGCGATGATCCCCAACCCTGTCTTCGACGTCGCCGGCATGATCGCGGGCGCCAGCCGCTTCGGCGTGGTGAAGTTCATTGCCGCCTCGTGGCCGGGTCGCGTCATCAAGAACACCGGCTTCGCCTTCGCCGGGGCGCTGGGCATCGAGCTTCTGGGCGTCCTCGGGGCCTAGACGCCGCTCAGCCCCCGGGCGCCTCCGCGGCCGCTCCGGCCTCGCCGTCAGCGTCGTCGGCGGCAACGCGGCGTCTCAGCTCGTCGTACGCAAAGAGGCCGATGGCCGCCAGGAACAGCAGCACCACCAGAAAGCCAATGCCCGCCAGCAAGCCCGTGATCAGTCGCATAGTCGATCACCTTTCCCCGCCGCGGTCCCAAGTATATCGCCGCCCAAGGGCCTTCGCGCCGTGTTTGCCACGAGCGGGCGCCCGCGCGTCTCTCGCCTCACGGGCCCTGCGCGCCCGCATCGGCGCCGGCGGTGTGCCGGCAAGTCCCGGCCTCGATCCGCATGGCCATCGGTAAGCCGGTTGCCGTCCGGTATCTTTTCAAGGCGCTCCCGCTACCCGGAAATCCGTCGTCATTCGCGGGATGATCCAGCCTGTCGCGCCTACGGCGCTCCCTTGTTCCACACTCTAGTAACGCCCCGCTGTCTATCGTAGACAGGGCGCGCGAGCCGGAATCTCCCTTCGCACCGCCTCGCGCCGACGGCGCAACCGGCCCCGCCGCTTCCGTTTCCGCCCGCCGCGCCCCTGCCCTCCGGTGTCTCGAGCTCGGCTGCCTCAACCGGCCCGCATTGCGTGCCGGACCGCGCCGGCGCGTACCGGTATCCGATACCCTTGTGTCGCTCACCGTCACGGCTGCGGCGTGCCTTAAGAATCCTCCTCGTCACTTTCGGAATTTCCGGCGCTAACAGGTTTGGAGGGCTGTTGCGACCGCCTGCGGCGACGGCTACTCTATAGCCTCCCGTCGCATCCCAGGAGCCAGCCCGCCGTTGGCCGAAGCCCTCCCGAATCGAACGTGGGAAGCCGCCCTCGGCGTGCTGCAACTCGAGGTTCCCAAAGCCGAGTATCTCGCCTGGTTTCAGGGCGCCCGCTTGGTGGAGGCGAGCGACGGCGAGTTCGTCGTGGGCGTCCCCACCGTCTTCGCCAAGGAGATCGTCGACCGTCGCTACCGCGACGTCGTCACCCGGGCGGCATCAAAAGCTTCCGGTCGTGACGTTGCCGTGACTATTGTTGTCAGCCCTGCGGCGACTCCCGTCACGGCCCCCGCCCTGGCCGACCCCGCGCCCAGGGCGTCGGCGCCGAGCCCGTCGGTCGGGCTGCACCCGCGGCTCACCTTCGAGCGCTTCGTCGTCGGGACCTCCAACCGGCTCGCCCACGCCGCCGCCCTGCGCGTCTGCGAGGCGCCGGGACACGCCTACAACCCGCTGTTCATTTACAGCGGCGTCGGCCTGGGCAAGACCCATCTCCTGCATGCCATCGGCCACGCCATCGTCGCTCGCGATCCCGACGCCCGCGTGCTCTACGTCCCCTGCGAGACCTTCACCAACGATCTGCTGCACTCGATCCGCACCGAGGATCGCGGCGCCCGCGCGCGCCGCTTCCGCGAGCGCTACCGCTCGGTCGACGTCCTGCTCATCGACGACGTGGAGTTCCTGTCGCGAACGGAGACCTCGCAAGAAGAGGTCTTCCACACGTTCAACGCGCTGTATTCCCAGGGCCGCCAGATCGTGCTCAGCAGCGACCAGCCGCCGTCCGAGATCCCGCGCCTGTTCGCGCGCCTCCGCAGCCGCTTCGAGTCCGGCCTGGTCGCCGACCTGCAGGCGCCGGACCTCGATCTGCGGCGAGCGATTCTGGAGACCATCGCCGCCAGCGAAGGCGCCCAGCTGCCGTCCGACGTGGCCGACTTTCTCGCGCACCGCGTGCGCCGCAACATGCGCGAGCTCGAAGGCGCCCTGCGCCGCACCTTGATCTATGCCGAGCTGAGCGGATTGCCGCTCACGCCCGACACCGCCGCCCGCGCCCTCGACGGCCTGGGCGCCGCCTCGCACCCGCGGCCCATCGCCGCCCGCCATGTGCTCGACCGCACGGCCGCCCACTTCAGCGTGACCCTCGACGACCTCACCGGGTCGCGCCGGGACGCCCCCACCGCCTACGCGCGCCAGGTGGCGATGTATCTCCTGCGCAACGACTCCTCCCTGTCGCTCCCGGAGATTGGCCGCACCCTCGGCGGCCGCGACCACACGACCGCGCTCCACGGCTGCCGCAAGATCGAGCGGCTCATTCAGCTCGACGACCGTCTGAAGAACCACATCGAGACCATCCGCGCCCAGCTCGCCGACATCGCGTAGACGCCCGGCCGCACCCGTGGGGCTATTCTTCGAGAATTCCCCACCGCTCCCTTTTCGCCGCGTCGCGGCTTCCGCCGACCGCCGGCCCGCGTGGGGAAGAATGCCGCGCGTCGCACCACCGTTTGTGTGGATAACTCGGCATAGCTTGTGGATATCTTGGGCGCCTTGTTGATACATCCCCGAATGATCTTGCGCTCCGCCCCCTCGTCCCGCCCTATCCACGGCATCCCACACGTCGTTCACCCACGCCGCCGTCCGGGCCGGATCCCTGCCGCTTCGAGACTGGCGCGGCACATCGCCAGCCATCCACGGTTTCCCCTTACCGACGACTATCACTCCGAGACTTGGTATAGATCAGGAGTCTGATAGCGGAAGACGCTTGTGGATTGACTGCCAACATCTACGCGATCGCGAACCAGAAGGGCGGCGTCGGCAAAACCACGTCGGCGGTGAACCTGGCGGCGGCGCTCGCCGAGCGAGAGCACCGGGTCTTGCTGATCGACCTGGACGCCCAGGGCAGCACGAGTCGTCTGCTGGCCAACGAGCCGGCATCCAGCACGGTGATGGATGTTCTGACCCGCGGGGCGACAGTGGAAAGCGCGACGGTGGCGACTGGTCGTCGCGGCCTGATGCTGATGGCGGGCGACCGCGGCATCGGTGACTATGTCCTTGGTGACGCGACTGCGTTGCGTCGCGCGCTGGGCCCGGCGCTATCCGAGTACGCCTTCGTCGTTATCGATTGCCCGCCGTCGCTGGAAGGGGCCACGCTCCTGGCGCTGCTGACGTGCGACGAGGTGATCGTGCCGGTGCAGTGCGAATACCTGGCGTTGGAGGGGTTGGCCAGTCTGATGGAGGCCTTGGAAGGCGTGCGGCGAATGCGGTCGGAGGGACCTCGGATGCGGTACCTGCTGACAATGTTCGACCGTCGCAATAACCTGGCCTGGGAGGTGGCGGAGCAAGTGCAGGGTCATTTCGGGGAGCAAGTGGCGAAGACGGTGATCCCGCGCAGCGTTCGCCTGGCCGAGTCGCCGGGCTACCGGCGAACGATCTTCGAGCATGACGCGAAGGGGGCCGCGGCGGCAGCCTATGCGGCCTTCGCGGTCGAGGTTGAGCGGCATGGGGTCTAGACGGGCGCTGGGCCGAGGCCTGGAAAACGTATTCGCCGACACGTTGGGCGCCCGACGGTCGCTGCCGCTGACCAGCATCGAGCGGAATCCCCGCCAGCCGCGCCAGGGGATCAGCGACGCGGACGTGGCGGGTCTGGCGGAGTCGATCGGGCGGCATGGCGTGCTGCAGCCGATCATGGTGAGCGCGAGGGACGATCAGCCGGGTCGGTACTACCTCGTCGCGGGGGAGCGTCGCTGGCGGGCGGCGCGCCTGGCGGGCCTCACCGAGGTGCCGGCGACCATCGTGGCCGTGGATGACCGTCGGCAGCTGGAATTGGCGCTTGTCGAAAACCTGCAGCGCACCGATCTGAGTCCGCTGGATCGAGCGCAGGCCTACCGGGTGATGATGAACGAGTTCGATCTGACGCAGGAGGGGGTGGCGGAAGCGTTGGGCGTGAGCCGGTCGTCGGTGGCGAATGCGCTTCGGCTGCTGAGTCTGGACGTGGCGTCCCTCGCGGCGCTGCGCGGCGGGGAAATCACGGAGGGCCATGCGCGCGCCCTGCTCAGCGTGAGCGATCTGGCTGCCCGCGTGCGGCTCCTGGCGGCGATCAAGCAGCAGGGCCTTTCGGTGCGCGAAGCGGAGCGATGGGCGGAGGGGTCGGGTGCGGAACGTCGGAAACGGCCGTCGCGACGGCGGTCGCCGGACGATGAGGCGTGGAGGCGTGAAGTCGGAAGCGCGGTCGACCGGATCCAGCGCAACCTGGGCACGCGAGTGCGAGTGCGGGGCGGCGAAAAGCGCGGTCGGGTGGAGATGGAGTACTACAGTGCGGAGGAGCTGACGCAGCTCATCGACCGGCTGACGGCGGCCTAAAATGGTTCACGTGAAACACTGGACGTGGTCGGGGAGCATCGGCCCGGCGGCCGTGAAGACGCAACGGAGGTAGCGGACGTGGCCTCACGACGACGATCGACTCGCCGCCGCCGCCGCGACCCGGTACGCCGGATTCCGGAGACCCTGATTCCGGCAGCGCCCGATGCGGTGCGGACCGAGGTGGTCACGCGACCGCCGCGCGGTGAGCAGACCGAACTGCCCGGGCTTCCGTTCCTGCGTCGGGATCTGGCAGGCAGCCTGACGATCCTGGCGGTGCTGATCGTTGGGTTGGTCGTCACGTCGGTGGTGATCTAAAGAAACACATCCCGCGACCAGGCGACTGGCCGGGCAGGTGTCAGTCCGTTCCCTACCCGCGGCCGATGAACGGCTGCTGCAGCGGCAGCACGGTGGCCTCGAGCAGTTGCACGTGCGGCGGCAGCGCCGCCATCGTCACCGCCACCTCGGCCACCGACTCGACGCCCATCATCGGCTCGCGGTTCTCCTCGGTTTCGATTTCTTCCCGCCGCTCCACGCGCGTGTTGCCCGGGTTGATGCAGCAGGCGGATATGCCGTGATCGCGCCCCTCGAGCGACGTGACCTGGGTGAGCCCCCACAGGCCGAACTTGCTGGCGCTGTAGGCGGCCGACTCGGGCCGCACCCGCTGCGCGGAAATGCTGGCGATGTTGATGATGCGACCGCGTCCCTGGGGGCGCATCAGACGCATCGCCGCCCGCGTGCACAGGAAGGCGCCGGTGAGATTGGTGCCGATGACCGTTTCCCAGGTGTCGAGCGCATGTTCGTGCAGCGGCGCCGGCAGCGAAAGGCCGGCGTTGTTGACCAGGACGTCCAGCCGCTCGAACCGAGAGGCGGCTTCGGCGAAGACCCGGTCGACGTCGGATTCCACCCGGACGTCCGCGGGCACCCCGAGGACGGCGCCGCCGTAGGCCTCCAGCTCGGTCACGGTCGCCGCGAGCAGATCCGCGTCGCGCGCGGTCACCAGCACGTCGGCCCCGGCCATGGCAAAGGCGCGCGCGATGCCCTTGCCGATGCCGCGATTCCCTCCGGTAACAACCGTCGTCTGGCCCTGCAGCACACCGTTTGCCTCAGCCGTCATAGCTGCGCTCCCCCTGGTTCGCCGTGATTCCCAACCGCTCAACCAGCATTACATTGCCCGTGGAAGCTGGCCGCCAGCCGCGGACAGCCGCCGAGAGCCGGCTACGCGTGATCCGCGGCCATGGCTGTCCCCTGGTGAAACCTGAGCTGCCACCCGTTCGCCGTCCGCGACCAGAGCGAGCTGCGGGTCGAGCGCTCGTCCACGCCCTGATAGGTCACGGTGCTCACGTAGGTCACCTGCGCGAGGTTGGCGTCCAGGAGCCGAGCCCTGAAATCTATGAGTGGCAGCCTCGCAACGATGGGCTGTGCCGGTATAGCCAGAGTCGCCGCCCGACGATAGATGCGACCGGACCGGCCAAACTCGAAGAAGTCCGGCGCGAGGATTCGGTCCATGCGCTTGCGATCGAAACGGACGTCGGCACGCCACAGCCCCTCCTCCAGCAGTTCGAGGTCCCGCTTTTCTTGATCGCTCAACTCCATCAGCGCGCTCCTCCCGGCCTCGCCGTAATCTCGTAATCACCACCAGCACTCCATCGCCGACCGAGGCTCACGGCGGGCCCGAGGCCATGGCCGCGAGCCGCTCCATCGCCGTCGGTGGAGGGCCGGTGTCCAGCCGCTGACGGATCGCCTGGGCACACTCTTTAGGGCTCATGACGGAGGTGTCGACTTCGAGGTCGTAGATGCCCGGCTGGTGGACCTCGCGCTGCCAGCGTTCCGCGCCGGACTCGGAGAATCCGTCCGATCGACTCTCGCCCCAGCCGGTGGCGCGACAGCGCTCCAGAACGACCTCGATCGGACAGCGCACGCCGACCAGCAGCGCCGGTAGGCCGCTCAGCCGCCTGGCGCCGTCGGGCAAGATGCCGCGCGGAACGGAGAACGAGTCGTGATGGCCGAAGTCGGCGACGACGTTCAATCCCAGGCGGCTGTGGGCGGCGATGGACTCGTAGAGCGCGGCATAGAACTGCACCACGAGCGGCTCGAGGTCCGGGCGCTCGCCGCCGGGGCGCAACCCGATCCCGGGCGCGTAGCGCCGCGGCATGACGCTCGACATGTGGGCGTCCACCCCGAGATTCATCCAAGGGCCGTCGAAAGTCTCCTGGATCGCGGCGGCAATGCTCGACTTCCCCGACCGCGGCGCGCCGTTGAGGACGACGATCTGGCCTGGGGCAGGCGGATCAGCCATGGTCACGCACAATCAGTTGCCGTGCGGGGGCCGCGCCCGACACTCCCGCGAAAGCAGCGCGCGCACTTTCCCCCGTTGGCCCCCAGCTGTTGACCCCCATCCTCACCTTCCCCCTGCTCGGAGACCTCTGAAAAGCCCTGTAGGGGCGGGTCTGAGACCCGCCCGACGCCATGAGTCTGGCGCGCCTCCAGATTCGACCGGACTGGATTCCGGCTTTCGCCGGAATGACGGAAGGTTGGAAGAAGGTCTCCTTGAGGGAGAGGGCGGGGGTGAGGGTCTTCCGGCTCCTACCGGCCGGGTGTCGCCTTCCGAATGTTTCACGTGAAACACGCCCAGCGGCAGGCGTCCCTGCCGTCATGCGGGCCAGACGCAGCGAAAGCCGACGTTGCCCGCCGAGCTGTCGGGCGTGTTGGCGCTGCGCGCCGCGACGCGGTAGCGATTGCAATAGGAGCGGTGGCACAGATACGAGCCGCCGCGCAGCACCCGGGCGGTACCCGTTGGCGGGCCTTCGGGATCCTCGCGCGGCCCCTGCACGTGAAACGTCGGGTCGAACCAGTCGCCGCACCACTCCCAGACGTTGCCCGCGGTGTTGAAGAGGCCGAAGCGATTCGGCGGGTACGCGTCCACCGGGGCGGTGCCGAGGTAGCCGTCGCCGAGCGTGTTGCGCCGCGGAAACTCGCCCTGCCAGATGTTGCAGCGGTGCTGCCGGCGCGGCGTCAACGTGTCGCCCCAGGGATAGCGCCGCTGCTCCAGGCCGCCGCGCGCGGCGTACTCCCACTCGGCCTCGGTCGGAAGGCGCGCCCCCGCCCAGGCGGCGAAGGCCGCGGCGTCGTCCCAGGACACGTGCACCACCGGGTGATCGTCCCGGCCGGCCAGCGTGCTTCCCGGGCCTTCGGGATGGCGCCAGGTGGCGCCGGTGACCGGCACCCACCAGGGCGTGGCCTCGGGGCGCTGCGGATGCCGCCGCTGGACCTCCTCCGACACGAGCAGGTGGAACACGAAGGACCAGCCAAAGCGCTCGGCGTCGGTGGTGTACCGCGTCGCGTCGGCGAAGGCGGCGAACTGGGCGTTGGTCACGGCGTGGGCGCCCACACCGAACGCGCTCACCGACACCCGGCGGACGGGGCCTTCGCCGTCCTCGGGAAAGCCTCTGGGATCGTTGGATCCCATCAGGAACGATCCGCCGGGGAGGCGGATTGGGTCGGAGATTGGTGCCGGGGCGGCCTGGGTCGGACCTGGATTCCGGCCCCGTATCGAGTACGGGGCCGGCTCTTCGCCGGAATGACGGAGTTGTGGCGGCTGCTGCGCGGTGCCGGATTCCCCCTCACCCCAACCCTCTCCCGCTAGGGGAGAGGGGGCCGGACTCGCCGCACGAGCCGAAGTCTGCGGTGCGCAACAGGGGGGCGGCGGCGAAGAGTGGCCGGCCGTCACCCAGGAGCCCCAAGGCGGCCGGGCGCGTAGAGCAAGCCCGATGAGCGAATCAGTCGGGGCGCTCCGGGCTGGATGAGGGATCCGCCGGACCTACCACGCTGAGGACCACGGGGTTCGCGGCGTCGCCGAACCCCACGCGCAGCACGTCGGCGTCGAACTGCAGGTCCACGAAGGCCAGGGCCCGGCGCAGCTGGGCCTCACCGTCCGGATGGGAGGCCGCCGCCGCCAGCGCCTCGATCGCGTCCGCGGCGCCGATCTCCGGCAGCGCGCCGGGCAGCGGGTCGTCGTCGGACGCGGACCGCGCCAGGTGCATGACCAGCTGCGCCGCCTCGGTTCCCACGCGGTCCGCCAGCGCGGCGAGCAAGAAGGCCGGAGTCACGGCGTCAAGGGCCGCGGCAATCGCCATCACGTGCGCCATGCGCGGCGGGCGGCGCTCGCCCTTCTCGATATGGCTCAGGAACGAGTGGGACAGCCCGCAGCGCGCCGCCAGCGCTCGATAGGACAGCCCGCGCGCCAAGCGGGCGCGGCGCAACGCCTCGGGGAACCGCAGCCCAGCCTCTGCGCCTGCCATGGGCCGCATTGTACGCGAATGGTTGACAGGCGGCCACGCGCGGCGTACTCTTGCCGTATACAAGACCGGATGTGGCGATGGGCCGACCCAAGGCCCGGCGCCACTCGCAAAGGAGGACGCGTGCTCGACGTGCAGATCGACGGCGCCGCGGCCGTCATCACCGCCCAGTCCGACGGGCATGACGACAAGGCCCGCTATGCCGTGCCGACGAGGGCGCTGCGCGCGGCGATGGCGCAAACTCGCGGCGCGCTTTGTCTGAAGGAGTTCGAGCGCTTCGAGCATGCCTGGGTGAGCCAGGTCATGGCCGCCGTCACCGATGCGCGCGCGGCGCCGGGCATTCGCCGCTACGTCAGCCAGGCGTTCGACGACGAGGCGCTGTCACGCGGGCTGCTGCTGCGGGGGCATTGGCACTGCCCGCGTTGCGGAGCGCCGGGCAGCCAATGGTCCGCCGGATGTCTGGCCGCGACCTGTCCGCATCCCGGGCCGACCGGCGATGCGCAGTGGGACCACTGCCGGGTCGCCACGCGCGACGACCTGCTCACGCTGATGGTCAGCGAGGGCTACCAGCGCGCCGGTCCGCTGGCGTCGGGCGACGACGTCAAGGCCCTGGACGGGGAGTGGCGGACCCTGCTGCGGGGCGCGCCGACGCCGCTGGCCGCCGAGCTGTCCCGCTGGGTCGAGCGCCTGCACGACGCCTACGCTGCGCGCACCACCGACGCGCTGATGTTCGCCGCGCGCCTGGGCCACGCCATCACCCTTGACGACGAGCTCGACCCGTCGCGCCAGCTCGAATCCGCCCTGTCGGCCGCGGGCTACGCCGTCCGCGCCAAAGTCGCCGCCTGAAGGAGATTCCATGACCGAGCAACCCTCCGAGCCGACCGCCGCCACCGCACCGGAGAGCGTCGAGGAGACGCCGCGGGACTTCGAGGCCGCGGTCGACCGCGAGGTCACCGCCCGCGTCGACGAGATCGAGCGCCGCTGGCAGTCGAAGAAGGACCGCGAGGTCCACCGCGAGCGGGTGCGCTCGCAGACGGCCGCCGCGGCCCTGGACGATGACCTCTCCGCGTGGGTGGCCGACGCCGAACCCGCCGACGTCGGCCGATGGCTCAAGGACAAGCTGGCGGGGTCACCCGACGACCCGCCGTCGGCTGACGCCTCGCAGGGCGACGAGTACGTCGCAGGGCCGCCGGACGCCCCGTCGCAGGCCGAGGCGCGGCAGCAGCTGGCCGAGGCCCGCGCGTCCGAACCCAGCCCCGACCTCGCGCCCTCCATGGCCGCGCCGGTGGACGCCTTCCAGTCCATCGAGGCCCGGTTCGCCCGCGGCGAGATCGGCCTGGACGTCTACGAGGCCGCCCGAAGGCGACGCGGGCTGGACTAGGTTCCGGGGACCCGCGCGGGACGAGGCGGCGGGGCGGACTCCTGCCCGGAGGGACCCCCACCCCAGCCCTCCCCCTTCCAGGGGGAGGGAGTCGGACTGTCAGGGAGGGGGTCGGACGATGGCTATACTCTCGGGCCGTTGCCCGAGATGCCTGCTCCATGGCTGTCCCACCGGTTATCGAATGGCGCAACGGCGCGGTGCGCATCCTGGACCAGCGGCGCTTGCCGGATGCGATCGAGGTGCTGCACTGCACGGAAATCGAACCGGTCATGGAGGCCATCCGGACCCTCGCCATTCGCGGCGCGCCGGCGCTCGGGGTGGCGGGGGCGTACGGCGTGGCTCTTGGCGCGCACAGCTACAACGCGGAGATTGACGGCCCGTTCCCGGCCCACCTCGACCGGGTGGTCGAGGACATCGCGGGGACCCGTCCCACGGCGGTGAATCTGGGCTGGGCCGCCCGCGTGGTCCGTGCGGCGGCGGAGCCGCACGGCGACGACTCCGCCGCGGGGGCGCAGGCGATTCTCGAGCAGGCGCACGCGTTGGCCGCCGACAACGACCGCCGGCACCTGAAGCTGGCGGCGCACGGCGCGAGCCTGCTGGCGCCCGGCGCGCAAGTGCTGCACCACTGCAACACGGGACCGCTGGCCACCGGCGCCGGGTTTGGCTCGGCGCTGGGGGTGATCCAGGCCGCGCATCGCCAGGGGAAGGTGTCGGTATGGGTCAACGAGACCCGTCCGCTGCTGCAGGGCGCCCGCCTGACCACCTGGGAGCTGGACCAGTGGGGCATTCCCTACACCCTCATCACGGACAGCATGGCCGGCCATTTCATGCAGCGCGGGGTCGTCGACGCCGTGGTCGTGGGCGCGGACCGCATTGCGGCCAACGGCGACGTGGCCAACAAGATCGGCACCTACACCATGGCGCAGCTGGCGCGCGCGCACGGGCTGCCGTTCATCGTCGCGGCGCCGATTTCGACGATTGACTTCGAGACCGCGACGGGCGACGACATTCCCATCGAGGAGCGCGGCGCGGGCGAGGTGCGCGGGCACGGCGCGGCGCGCTGGGCGCCGGGCGACGCGCCGGTGGCCAATCCGGCCTTCGACGTGACGCCGAACGAGCTGGTCGGCGCCATCGTGAGCGAGCGCGGAGTGGCGCGGGCGCCGTTCACGACGACGCTGGCCGCCTGGCGGGAGCTGGCGCCGGGATCGTCGTGGTTGACCGTTCGTTGAAAACGGCTAGAATTCGTCAAGCGGCCCCTTGGCAGTACGCCCTGCTCCCGCGCAGTCCCTTGGGACGCGTTGGCGATCATGAGCAGGGCCGAGACCTTGGGGCATTTATTATGCGCGCGGCTGCGCTGGGCGCCGGTTGAGATGAATCGGGCCGCAATCCTCATTGACGGCGGATACTTCCTCGGGCGGTTGAGCAGCGTCCGTCCAGATATCGACGCATCCGATCCCCGAGCTGTCGCAGGCGCAATTAATGATCTGATTCTTAGTCATCTAAATCAGATTAACGATACATATCACGTTCCAAACGCACTACAACTCTTGTATCGATGCTTCTACTATGACGCGCTCCCCTATGAGGGAAAAGCGACCACGCCGGTACGCAAGCTACCGGTCGATCATGCGAGGTCGAAGGCGGCAATCTTCCGGACGCGGCTCTTTGCTGAACTACGCCGAAGACCCAATCTGGCCGTGAGATTGGGAAACGTTCGGCTGGGCGGCAAACCCTCGTGGATTCTGAAGGCTAGACCGCAGGAACGGCTCATCGACGGCAGCATGCAAGGCGCGGACATGGACGACAGGCATTTCGCACCCGCATTTCGGCAGAAAGGCGTTGACATGCGAATCGGCATCGATATCGCGTCGATCACGCTCAAACGACAGGCCAACATTCTTGTGCTCGTCGCCGGCGACTCGGATTTCGTGCCGGCGCTGAAACTTGCACGGCGCGAGGGGGCGCAGGTCATCCTCGACCCGCTGTGGCAACGCACACCGCCGGACCTGAGCGAACACATCGACGGCCTGCGCAGTGGCTTTCGTCGTCCGGGACCGATGGCCCGACCCGAAGCGGCGGCAGGTTGACCCGCCGTGCCGTGGCGGGAACGACGGAATCGGGCGCGGGCATGACGGGATGAGGACGGGGAGGGTTTAGCGGATGGCTTTGGGTGATTCGCGCGCCCGCGTCGGGGTCATTGGCGGCAGTGGCTTCTATCAGATGCCCGGCCTGGAGCAGCGGCGCGAGGTGGCGATCGAGACGCCCTTTGGCGCGCCGAGCGACAGCCTGGTCGTGGGCGTGCTCGACGGGGTCGAGGTCGCGTTTCTACCGCGGCACGGACGCGGGCACCGCATCTCGCCCACCGCCCTCAACGTGCGCGCCAACATCTGGGCGCTCAAGTCGCTGGGCGTGGAGTGGGTGCTGGCCGTGAGCGCCGTGGGCAGCATGCGCGAGCGCATCCCGCCGCTGGACGTCGTGATCCCCGACCAGCTCATCGACCGCACCCGCGACCGGCCGTCAACGTTCTTCGACGAGCCGGGGTTGGTGGTGCACGTGGGCATGGCCGACCCGTTGTGTCCGCAAGTCCGGCGCGTCCTCGCCGAGGCGGTGGAGGGCGCCGGCGGCAACGTCCATCGCGGGGGCGCCTACGTCTGCATCGAAGGCCCGCAGTTCTCGACCCGCGCGGAGTCCGAGCTCTACCGCTCGTGGGGCGTGGACGTGATCGGCATGACCGCGCTGCCCGAGGCGCGACTGGCCCGCGAGGCCGAGCTTTGCTACGGCGTCATGGCGATGGTGACCGACTACGACGTCTGGCACGAAAGCGAGGAGCCGGTGACGGCCGCGATGGTGGTGCGCAACCTGATGGCGAACGCGGAGCTGGCGCTGCGCGCGGTGCGGACGGCGATTCCGACGGTGGTGCGGCAGCCGCGCGACTGCGAGTGCGGCGCCGCGCTCGCCAGCGGCATCATCACCGCGCCGGAGGCCATCGACCCCCAAGTGAGGGAGCGGGTGGCGCTGCTGGTGGAGCGGTATCTGTGAATGCGCCGCAGGCGTGGGTGGTGGGGGCCAATCCCCTCACCCCAACCCTCTCCCCTGTGCGGACCGGGGACATCATGAACACATGTTCGGGGACATGGTGAACACAT
>JAPPNP010000017.1 GCA_028873795.1 Chloroflexota bacterium | reverse complement strand
CGAATGTGTTCACCATGTCCCCGAACATGTGTTCATGATGTCCCCGGTCCGCACATCCCTGGGGGAGAGGGGACCGGACCTGGTTGTCGGCCGCTCTTCGGAGGGGTTGCGCACCGATCTCTCCCAGTTTGAGGACGAGGCTGGCTCGTTGAGGGGCTGACCGTGGGGAGCCCTCACCCTAGCCCTCTCCCTGAGGGAGAGGGGACCGGACCTGCTCGACGCCAGGTATCCGGCGCGCTTCAAGATTGGACCGGACTGGATTCCGGCTTCCGCCGGAATGACGGAGGGGTGGGGAGATTGGGTCGGACGCGGGCGTGAAGGTTGTGCAAGGGTCACCCGGTTCGGTGGCGGGCGATGTGGTGGAGGACGATGGCGCCGGCGGCGGCCACGTTGAGCGAGCCGATGCCGCTGCGCAGTGGCACGCTGACGATCGCGTCGCATGCTTCCCGCACGCTTGGGCGCATTCCCCGCGCCTCGTTGCCCACGACGATGCAGCATGGCGCGTCGTAGGGCACCGCGTCGAACGGCGTCTCGGCGTCGGCGTCGAGTCCGATGACGCGCACGTCGTCCGACCGCAGGGTCTTGAGCGCTCGCGCGAGGTTGGTCACGTTGACCACTGTCGAGCGCAGGCTGGCTCCGGCGGAGGCGCGCGCCAGTCCGCCCGTCAGCGACGCGCTGCGCCGCTGCGGCACGATCACCCCGGCGCCGCCGCAGGCTTCGAGTGTTCGCACGAGCGAGCCCAGGTTGCCGACGTCCTCCACCTGGTCGGCGGCCAGGATCAGCGGCGGTTGCGCGCGTCCCGGTTGAGGTTGCAGCAGGTCGCGCGGTGTGGGGTTCGGGGTTGAGTCAATGGTCGCGACCACGCCCTGGTGGTTGCCGCCGAAGGACTGGGCGTCCAGATCGGCGGTGTCCACGAAGGCCACCGGCACGCCGGCGTCGCCGGCCAGCTCACGCAAGGGGGCGGTGGACTCAGCGGCGCCGCGGGCGACGAGCAGCCGTGTGAGACGGTAGCCGGCGGTCAGGGCTTCGCGGACGGGATGGCGGCCCCAGATGGCTCCGGCTACGGGTCGGTCGGCGTCGTGCGCCGCCAGACCGTGCCGTCGGGGGTGTCTTCCAGGACGACGTCGAGCTTCGCGAGACGGTCCCGGACGCGATCGGCGAGCTCCCATTGCCGCGCCTCCCGCGCCATGCCGCGAATCTCGACCAGCAGTTCAATGTACGGCGCGGCGTCCGCGGCGTCGGCCGCGCCTTCCGATACCTCGACGCCGAGGACGCCCAAGAGGTCGCGCAGGCGGTCCTGGGCGCCGGCGACCGCGCCCGGCGTCGCGCTCGGCGCGGCGCGGTTGATGGACCGTCCAAGCTCGAAGAGCGCGCCGATGGCGCGCGGGGCGTTGAAGTCGTCGTCCATGGCGGCTTCGAACTCACGCTCCGCCAGAGCAGATGCGCCGGCCAGCGTCTCCGCGTCGCCCGAGGCATCGCCGCCGCGCGCGCGCATGATGCCGCGCAGCCGCTCGTAGGCGGCCGCGGACGGCTGCAGGGCCTCCATCGAAAAGCCCATCGCCGTGCGGTAGTGCACCGACAGGAAGAAGAGCCGCAGCACGTCCGGCTCCACGACCTCCAGCACGTCGGCCAGGGTGGTGTAGTTGTCGGCGGAGTGGGCCATCTTTTCGCCGTCGGTCTGCAGCAGCCCCGTGTGCAGCCAGTGGCGCACGAAGGGCGACTCCCCGCTGCCGGCTTCGGACTGGGCGATCTCGTTTTCGTGATGCGGAAAGATCAGGTCGGCGCCGCCGCCGTGGATGTCGATCTGGTTGCCGAATGCCGTCTGGATCATGGTGGAGCACTCGATGTGCCAGCCGGGGCGACCGCGTCCCCAAGGGCTGTCCCAGCCGATCTCGTCGTCCGGAGCGAGCTTCCACAGCGCGAAGTCCCGCGGGTCGCGCTTCTCAGGGTCCACCTCGACGCGCGCGCCGGCCTCCACGCCCAGCTCCTCCGTGCGTCCGGACAGGCAGCCATAGTCCGGGAAATCCGGCACCGAGAAGTAGACGCCCTGCGAGGTGGCATAGGCGACGCCGCGGTCGATGAGATGCTGCACCGCCGCCACGATGTCGGACATGGCGCCGGTGACGGTGGGGTACTCGTGGGCGTGGCGCACGCGCAGGCGGTCGAGCACGTCGAAATAGGCCCGCGTCTGCTCCTCGGCGTATTCGAGCGGATCCTGTCCAATGGCCCGCGCGCGGTCGATGATCTTGTCGTCGATGTCGGTGAAGTTCTGCAGGTGCCGCACCTGGTAGCCGCGGTACTCCAGGTAGCGCCGGACGACATCCATGTGGACGAACATGAAGCCGTGGCCGACGTGGGGCGGGGCCTTGGGCGTCATGCCGCAGACGTAGATGCGCACCGTGTCGTTGATTGGTGTGAAGGGACGCTTTTCTCCCGTGCGCGTGTCGGAAATGTGAAGCGTCACCGTGACTGACCGTGGGAGATGCGGCGGCGAATTCTACCGATGACGCCGCGCCAGCAGGACCACGGCGTGGCAGGCGATGGCGCGGCCCTCGCCCACGGCGTCCAGGCCCTCGTTTGTCGCGGCCTTGACGTTGACACGCTCGGCCTCGAGATCAAGGCACTCAGCCACGCGCTGTTCGATGGAGGGCACGTGCTCGGCGAGCTTGGGGCGCTCCAGCAGCACCGTGGCGTCGAGGTTCACGGGTTCCCAGCCGGCGTCGCGGGCGCGGGCCGCCGTCTCGCGCGCGAATCGCGCGCTGTCGGCCCCGCGCCAGGCGGGGTCGGTGTCGGGATAGTGGCGGCCAATATCGCCCGCATTCAGCGCGCCCAGGATTGCGTCCACGATGGCGTGCAGCAGCACGTCGGCGTCGGAGTGACCGACCGCCCCTTGCTCCGACGGCACCGGCACGCCGCCGATCATCAACGGGAGACCTTCGGCGAGACGATGGATGTCGTAGCCGTGGCCCACGCGCAGCTCGGGCAGGGGCTCTGACGCCTCCGCGTTGGCTACCAGTAGTCCTCCGTGATCACCTGTGACTCGCGCCCGGTGGTGGGAAAGCCCTTGCCGGCGAGCACGTCCTTCACGTCGCTGATCATGCCCGGATTGCCGCAGAGGTAGGCCGCGCTGCCGGCGACTGAAAACCGCTCGCGCACCTGGTCGTGGACCTCGGCGGGAAGCCAAGGCTCCACGCGGCCGATGGCGGGCTCGCCGCAGATCATGCGCAAGACGTCGTTGAGCCGTCCGCGTCCCATGGGTTCCTCGTAGCCGGGGTCCTGGGTGGGGCGGCTGACGACGGGCACGTAGAGCAGCTCGAATCCCGCATGCGAGGCCAGCGCCTCGAGCTCGGCGCGATAGCCAAGTTGGCTGGCGTAAGACACGCCGTGCAGCACCGTGAGACGCCGCGGCGAGCGGCCGTCGCGCTGGTAGTCCTGCCAGTAGACGCGGGCCATCGAGACGAACGGGGCGAGGCCCGTGCCGGTGGCGGCGCAGACCAGGTCGTGCTGCGAGGTCCGCGAGGGCACGAAGCGTCCGGCGGGGCGCGGCATGTAGAGCACCTCGTCGCCGGGCGCGTGACGCCAGAGCGCGCCGGTGAAGACGCCCTGGCGATTGCTGCCGTCCTCGTCGGCGTCGCGGACCAGGATGACGTAGAACTCGAGCGACGCGCGGTCCGAGGGCGTGGAGGCGATGGAGAATTGGCGCGGGCGCGGGTCGTCCTCTGGCTGGTCCCAGAAGGCCAGCTGGGTGTACTGGCCGGGCT
This sequence comes from Chloroflexota bacterium, assembly GCA_028873795.1. Lineage (GTDB taxonomy): Bacteria > Chloroflexota > UBA11872 > UBA11872 > UBA11872 > JAJECS01. The sequence goes on along the minus strand of JAPPNP010000017.1, from coordinate 23,031 downwards.
CGAACTCGGCGAACGGCTCGCCGTCGGGGCGGTCGATGGTGAAGATGGCGATGTCGGGGTCGTCGAGCAGCTCCCAGGACGCCAGCCGCGCGCGCTCCATGCGCTCGCGAATGTCGCGGCGCCTACGCCTTGGAGCGGCGGGTTGATCCGCGGCAGCCGTCACTGCTGCCCACCGGGTTCGATCATGGCGCCAGGATAGCCTGCCCCGCGCTCGATACGAGGATGCGGGGACCGGGACGTCACTCCAGCGCCCCCGCCGTCATTCCAGTGAACGCGGCAATCCACCGCACCGACAGCAATGCGGCCCGCTAGCCTTAATTGACAGCGGTATGTGCGCGCAAATATAGTCGCAGACTATAGTTGGAGTACGCAAACGTCTATAGCTTAATCAGCCGCTAAGCTGGCGACTCGGGAGGCACCGATGAGCACGAGCGAAAAGTCCACCTCGTTCTTCAAGCTGCTTGCTCGCAGCATCCCGACTGAAGAGTACCTTCACCATGTGGTAACGTGCGCGCTGGAATTTCAACGACATTTGAAATCAGGACATCCTTCGCGAAAACGGTTGAGGCTAGCGATTAACAACAGCGGGCTGGACATCGAGGGTTGGCGCAGCAAGGCCGCAGCCAGCGCGCCAACGTCGCGCCTTGTCGCCCCGGTGGCGGATCTCATGCCGCACTCCAACGAACTTGCCGAAGCGGTCTTCAGCGTTTGGGCCGACTCTCAGGAACCCTTGCGCCTGGTTGCCGCCGATCACCTTGATCAGCTTGACCCGGAGATGTGCCGTTACGTAGATGAAGACGGCCAAATGTCGGACAGATGGGACCCGATGATATTGGATTTGGAGCTCGGAGATATTGTAGATGATCTCTATAGAAGTGACATCTACCTGATGCTGTTCTATCTGTCGGGATTACTACCGCCTATGGGCGACGAATATCCTGAATATGACGAAGCTGCACAAGCTGATGATCTTGCGTCGCTTGGAGGCACGGTATTTGGGGATTGGATCGACCATTTGCAGTCGCTTCCCCGCGATGCGCCCGAGTGGGATCGGGTGAAGGCGTTCGAGCGGTCACTCGCGAGCATGATTCAGACGAATGAGGGGGAACGCGTGCAAGTGGCCATGCTCGACATCGACATCGACGAAATCAAGACGAACTTCGTCGATGAACTGAGCCAGTTGGAACGGAATCTCGATGCCTGGTCAGCGTCGCGACTCTTGCATTCGGAGATCGGCCCGGTTGCGGAGCTGGTCGGTCGCGTGTTGGATCTGTTGGAGGAGTATCGACCGCTCCGTAAGCTCGGCGGCGGCCAAAGCGAAGAGGAGCGGCGAGCCAAACGCAAAGTGTTGGAGCGGCGATTGCTGCGGCTGATCGACGATATCGAGGCGCGGATGTCAGCCGGCGAGGCGCGGCCCGATCCCGAAGGATCGTATGACGGACCCTCGCTGGCGGCAGGTTGATCCGCGGCAGCCGTCACTGCTGCCCACCGGGTTCAGTCTTGGAGTCAGGATAGCCGGGCATGGCCGCGACGCGGATACGTGCTGCCTGCAAGTCGGCGGGTCGGGTGATCTTGACGTTGCCGGCGTCGGACTCGAAGACGTGCACGGGCACGCCCTCGTGCTCCAGCAGCGCCACGTCGTCGGTGAACTCGGCCAGGCGGTCCCGGTTGCGCCGGTGGGCCTGGAGCAGGTCGTCGAGGCGACCGATCTGCGGGGTCTGGGCCAGCCATACCTGCTCGCGCGGCAGCGTGCGCGTCACCCGGCCCGCGGGGGTGACGAGCTTGACGGTGTCGACGGAGGGCGCGGCGGCCACCGCGGCTCCATGCGCCCGCGCCATTTCGACGCCGCGCGCGATGATTTCGGGGGTGACGAACGGGCGCGCGCCGTCGTGGATGACGGCGAAGGCCGCGCCACCGTCCGCGAGCGCTTCGAGGCCGCAGAGGACGGACCCGGCGCGCGACGTTCCGCCCAGCACTACGCGCGCCACCTTGGTGAGCCGGTGGGCTCGAATGGCGTCGGCCAAGTGGTCGCGATTGGCCGGACTGGCGGTGACGACCATGTGGCGTATCTCGGGGGCTTGCTCGAAGGCGCGCAGGCTCCAGACGATCAACGGCGCGTCGCCCAGCGTCGCCAGCAGCTTGTCCTCGCCGCCCATGCGGGTGGCGCCGCCGGCGCCGAGCACCACGGCGTCCACCGGTCCCTCGGTCACGGCAGCGCCAGGGCGAGGGCCTCGGCCAGATTCGCGGCCCCAAGGCCCTCGGTCGCGCCGTTTTGGGCGCTGGCGGCGGGTACGAGGCAGCGGGTGAAGCCCAAGCGCTCGGCCTCCCGCACGCGCACGGCGGCCGAGGGGACGGAGCGCAGCTCGCCGGAAAGCCCCAGCTCCCCGATTGCCGCCACCTGGGGTCCGGGCGCCTGGTCGCGGGCGCTGGAGGCGATGGCCACCGCCACGGCCAGGTCGACGGCCGGCTCGCGCAGCCGCAAGCCGCCGACGACGTTCACGTAGACATCGTGCTGGCCAAGCTGGACCCCGGCGCGGCGGCCCAGCACCGCCAGCAGCATGTGCAGGCGGTTGAGGTCGAATCCCGTGGCGAGGCGCTTGGGCAGGGCGTAGGCCGTCGGCGCCGTCAGCGCCTGAATCTCGACGACCAGCGGTCGGGTGCCTTCCAGCGGCACGGCCACCGCCGAGCCCGGCGCGCGGGCGTCGCGCTCGGCCAGGAAGAGGGCGGAGGGATTGGGAACCTCGTGCAGGCCGTCGCCGCGCATCTCGAACACCGCCACCTCGAAGGTCGGGCCGAAGCGGTTCTTGACCGACCGCAGCAGGCGCTGGGCGTGGAAGTCGTCGCCTTCGAGGTAAAGCACGGTGTCCACGATGTGCTCCAGGGTGCGCGGCCCGGCCACGGTGCCTTCCTTGGTGACGTGGCCCACCAACATCACGGGGGTTTGGGACGCCTTGGCGAACTGCATGATCTGGACGGTGGCCTCGCGCACCTGGCTGACGCTGCCGGGCGCCGCGGCCAGGCCCTCGACGCGCACGGTCTGAATCGAGTCGACGACGACCAGGCCGGCGCGCAGGCGCTCGGCCTCGACCAGCGCGCCGCCGACCTCGGTGTCGGGATAGACGTGAATGGCGCTGGACTCCAGGCCCATGCGGCGCGCGCGCATGCGGACCTGCTGGGGCGACTCCTCAGCCGCGACGTAGAGCACCGGGCGCCGCTTGGTCCCGAGCGCGGCGGCGGCGCGAAGGACGAGGGTGGACTTGCCGATGCCGGGGTCGCCGCCGATTAGAATCAGCGCGCCGTCGACTAGGCCCCCGCCCAGCACGCGGTCGAACTCGCTCATGCCGGTGGAGCGGCGCACCGCGGCGTCGTCTTCAACCGCGCCGAGGGGCACCGCGGCGACCGCGGCCGATGCGGTCGCCGCGCGCGGCGGGCGGTGCTCGATGATGCTATTCCAGGCGCCGCAGGCGCCGCACTGGCCACTCCACTGCTGGTGGCGCGCGCCGCAGTCCTCGCAGATGTAGGTGGCGCGGGGTTTAGCCATCAGGGGGCCTTTGCGGGAGTGGTCGATATCCCGCTCGCGAGTGCCGGACGACCCTCACCCTAACCCTCTCCCTGAGGGAGAGGGGACCGGACATGCTCTCCAGTCGCCGCCGAAGGGGTGGCGCGGGGTTTAGCCATTGGGGGCCTTTGTGGGAGTGGTCGATATCCCGCTCGCGGGTGCCGGAAGACCCTCACCCTAACCCTCTCCCTGAGGGAGAGGGGACCGGACATGCGCTCCAGTCGCCGCCGAAGGGGTGGCGCAAGGCTTAGCCATGAAGAGGCCTTTGCGGGAGTGGTGGATATCCGGCGCCCAAACCTTGGATGTCGCTCACCCTTCAATTCAAGACCCCGAACGGACGGGTCTGAGACCCGCCCCTACCGCAGCCATCCGGCGCACCTTCCGATTCGACCGGACTGGATTCCGGCCCCGTATCGAGTACGGGGCAGGCTTTTCGCCGGAATGACGGAGGGGTGGCGCGGGGCTTTGCCATCGGAGGGCCTTTGCGGGAGTGGTCGATATCCCGCTCGCGGGTGCCGGATGACCCTCACCCTAACCCTCTCCCTTCCAGGGAGAGGGGATTGGGCCGGCTCTCCAATCGCCGATGGAGGGGTGGCGCAAGGGTCTCACGCGGGTTTGCGCGGGACGGGTTGGCGAGCGTGGGGGCGCGCGCATCGTGGCGCCGGAACGCGACTAGGCGCTGACAGGGGCTCGGGTGGTGATGTCGAGCTCGTCGCCGGTGCGGTCCACGATGACCTTGGAGCCGGTGGCGAAGGCGCCGCGGAGGAGCTCCTCGGCCAGCGGATCCTCGATGAGGTTCTGGATCACGCGGCGCAGCGGGCGAGCGCCGAAGTCGGGGTCGTAGCCCTTTTCGGCCAGCAGCGACTTGGCCTCCGGCGTGACCTCCAACTCCAGCTCGTGTTCGGACAGTTGCAAGCGCACCCGGCCTAGCTCGAGGTCCACGATGGCCTCGACGTCGGTGCGCGTCAGCGCGTGGAAGACGACGGTGCCGTCGACGCGGTTGAGGAATTCCGGCCGGAACAGCTTCTTCAACTCGGCCAGCACCTTGGCCCGCATGTTCCGGTAGCGCGCCTCGTCGGCCTGCTCGCCCTCGTCGACCTGGAAGCCGAGCGACGCGCCGCGCTTGATGTGCTGCGCGCCGACGTTGGAGGTCATGATGATGATGGTGTTGCGAAAGTCCACCGTGCGGCCCTTGGCGTCGGTCAGGCGCCCGTCGTCCATGAGCTGCAGCAGGATGTTGAATACCTCGGGGTGGGCCTTTTCGACCTCGTCGAGAAGGATCACGGCGTAGGACCGGCGGCGCACGGCCTCGGTGAGCTGGCCGCCTTCCTCATAGCCCACGTAGCCGGGCGGCGCGCCCACGAGGCGCGAGACGGCGTGGCGCTCCATGTATTCCGACATGTCGATGCGGATGAGGGCGTCCTCGCTGCCGAACATGAACTCGGCCAGCGCGCGGGCCAGCAGCGTTTTGCCGACGCCGGTGGGTCCCAGGAACATGAAAGCCCCGATAGGCCGCTGCGGATCCTTGAGCCCGGCGCGCGCGCGGCGCACGGCGCTGGCGACGGCGTGGATGGGCTCCTGCTGGCTGACGATCCGCCGCGCGAGCACGTCTTCCATGTGCAGCAGGCGCTCGGACTCCTCCTGGCGGATGCGCGTGACGGGAATGCCGGTCCACATGGCGACGACCTGGCTGACCTCGTCTTCGCCGACGTTCGGTGGGCCCTCGCCCTGCTCGGACGTCCAGGATTGCCGCGCTTCGTTCAGCTCGATGCGCAGTTGCTGCTCGGATTGCCGCAGCTCGTTGGCGTCCTCGAAGCGCTGCTCGTTGATGGTGCGCGCCTTGTCGTTGGAGATCTGCTCGAGCTTGGCTTCCAACTCGCGCACGGCGCGCGGGGGCATGCCGTGGCGAATCTTGACCTTGGCCGCCGCCTCGTCCATCACGTCGATGGCCTTGTCGGGGAGGAAGCGGTCGGTGACGTAGCGCCCGGCCAGCTCGGCGGCGGCCTTGACCGCGTCGTCGGTGATCCGCACCCGGTGGTGCTCCTCATAGCGGGGGCGCACGCCGGTCAGGATGTCGATGGTCTCGTCGATCGACGGCTCGCGCACGGTGACGGGTTGGAAGCGGCGTTCGAGCGCCGAGTCGCGCTCGACGTACTTGCGGTACTCGTCGAGGGTGGTGGCGCCGATGACCTGCAGCTCGCCGCGGGCCAGGGACGGCTTGAGGATATTGGCTGCGTCGACGGCGCCCTCAGCCGCGCCCGCGCCAACGACGGTGTGCAACTCGTCGATGAACAGGGCGCAGTCGCTGGCCGACTTGAGCTCGTCGATGACCTTCTTGAGCCGCTCTTCGAACTCGCCGCGGTACTTGGTGCCGGCGACCAGCGCGCCCATGTCGAGCGTGAGCAGTCGCCGGCCGCGGAGCGATTCGGGCACGTCGCCGGACACGATGCGCTGCGCCAGGCCCTCGACGATGGCGGTCTTGCCCACGCCGGGGTCGCCGATCAGCGCCGGATTGTTCTTGGTGCGGCGGCTGAGAATCTGGATGACGCGCTCAACCTCGTCGTGGCGTCCGATCACCGGGTCCAGCTTGCCGGCTCGGGCGGCCGCCGTGAGGTCGATGCCCATTTGATCGGCCACGGGCGTCTTGGAGGTGCTCTTCTTGCCTTCGCCGCGACCGCGCTCAGTCGGATTCTGGCTGACGAGCTGCACGACCTGCGCCCGCACCTTCTCAAGGTTGACGCCCAGGCTCTCGAGTACGCCGGCGGCGATGCCCTCGCCCTCGCGCACCAGTCCGAGCAGCAGGTGCTCGGTCCCAATGTAGTTATGCCCGAGCCGCCGCGCTTCCTCGATGGAGAGCTCGATGACCCGCTTGGCGCGGGGCGTGAGGCTGATGTCGCCGACGACCATGCGCTCGCCGCGGCCGATGATGAACTCCACCGCGTTGCGCACCTTGTTCAGCTCGACGCCAAGGTTGGTGAGGACCTGCGCGGCGATGCCCTCGCCCTCGCGCACCAGTCCGAGCAGTAGGTGCTCGGTGCCGATGTAATTGTGGTTAAACCGAGTCGCTTCGTCCTGTGCAAAGACCAGGACTTTTTTCGCCCGCTCGGTGAACTTGTTTAGGCGGTCGTTCACCCGACATCCCCTGCAGCGGCCCCGGTGTCATCCGTGGGCGGTGGCCTAGGCCTCCATTGTCGCACTATCGTCAGCGGCGGTGGGAAGCGAGGCGCGGCGATTGCGCCGCCGGTGGGTCGGGGCGCCGCGCGCGTGCGCTTCCGGACCTCGCCGCCGTCGCCCTCGGTCGGCGTCTGGCTCAGCAGCTGCTCAACCTGCGCGCGCAGCTCATCCAGGTTTACGCCCAGGCTTTCCAGCAGCCCGGCGGCAACGCCTTCACCCTCGCGCACCAGCCCGAGCAGCAGATGCCCGGTGCCGAGGTGATAGGTGTGGCCCAGGCGACGCTGCTCGTCGATGGAGAACTCGATGACGCGCTTGGCGCGCGGCGTGAGCGGGACATCACCAGCGACCGCGCGTTCACCGCGGCCGACGACGAATTCCACCGCTTGGCGCACCGTGCGCAACTCAACGCCCAGGTTCGTCAGCGCCTGCGCGGCGATGCCCTCGCCCTCGCCCAGCAGCCCGAGCAGCAAGTGCTCGGTGCCGATGTGGTCGTGGTTGCACCGAGTCGCTTCGTCCTGCGCGAAGACCAAGACCATCTTCGCGCCCTCGGTGAACTTGCTCAGACGGTCGTACACCTGTCGTCCCCCGCAGCGGCTCGGGCGTTGGCCGAGGGTGGTGTCCTACGCCTCCAGTGTCGCACTGTCGCCGACCTCGGTCGGTAGCGGCGATAACCGAATCCGCCGCCGGCCGGCGTCGATGCTCAGGATTTGGAATTTGCCGAAGTCGCCTTCGCGCATCAAATCGAGCGCGGCGTCCCCCAGATCGGAGGCGTGGGCCAGGCCTTCGATGCCGTCGGTGAGGCGCACGAAGGCGCCGAACGGCGCCAGCTTGGTCACCTCGCCCTCGACGATCTCGTTCACGCCGTACTTGGACTCGAGCGACTGCCACGGGTCCTTGGTGGCGCGGCGCAGGCTGAGGGCGATCTTCTTGTCCTCGCGGTCGAGGGAGAGCACGTAGACCTCGATCTCCTGGCCCGGCTTGAGAATCTCCTCGGGGCTTTCCACCCGGCTCCACGAGAGCTCGGAGATGTGGGCCAAGCCGTCCGCGCCGCCCAGGTCGACGAAGGCGCCGAAACTGCAGATGTTGCTCACCACGCCCTTGCGCACCTGCCCGACCTGCAACTCGTCCAGCAGCACTTCGCGGCGGCGCGAGCGGACCTCGCGCTCGGCCACGCGCTCGGAGAGGATCAGGCGATTGCGCCGGCGGTCGAGCTCGATGATCTTGACGTTGATCTTGCGGCCCACCAACTCGGCCAGGCGCGCGGCCAATTCGTCCTCAGTCTCGTCGCTGGCACCGCGCCGCAAGCTGGTGAGCTGGGACAACGGCACGAAGCCGCGCGGTCCCACGTCCACCAGCACGCCGCCCTTGTTGTACTCGAGGATGGTGGCGTCGATGATTTCGCCCTTCTCGAAGAGCTCCTCGGTGGCGCGCCACACCTTTTCCTGCTCGGCGCGGCGGAAGGAGAGCATGGCGCGGCCGTCGCCCTCCGGCTGCACCACGTAGACCAGGACGGTTTCGCCAAGCGAATAGGTCGGGCGCGGATCTTCGAGCCGGGTGTCCCACTGCTCGCGCTCGGGCACGAAGCCCTCGGCCTTGAGGCCGATGTCCACCAGGATCTCGTCGGGCTCAATGCCCACGACCACGCCTTCGAGCACGTCGCCGCGGCCAATGCTCGGCAGCTGCGCGGTTTCGTCCTCCAGCAGGGCTTCCATGGACTCGAGCTCGGGCAACTCGTCCGGCGGCAACGTCTCGGCGACGGCGCCAGCGGCCGGCGCGTCGTCGGTTGTGGTCAAGCGCGCACCTCTATTAGTTCGGGGTCGAAGAAAAGTCGTCTGGGACCCGAGTATAGCAACGGGTCCTTCTGTTTCCCGCGAAGTTCCTGGTGGGCCCGTGATGATGCGATTGGCTGTTTATTCCGTCGCTGGGCGCGCCGGAGGCGTTTCCCGCGCTCATGACATGCACTGTAGTTCCAGGCCGTTCCCAGCGAGAGACGCTTGCCAATTCCGGCACGGGGGTACGCAAACCGCCGCTGCGCCAGGTATCGAGGTGCAACCGGACTGGATTCCGGCTTTCGCCGGAATGACGGAAGGGGTAGGCAAGGTTCTCAACGTGAGAGAGCGCGAGATTGGACCGCTGCAGCAGAGTCGAGAAGTACGCCGTACAGCGTGCTCCGACTCGCGCGTAAGCCCGATCAGGGCATCTGGAAGCCGCCGTCGTAGCTGATGTTCTGCCCGGTGATGTACTCGGTTTCCTCCGACAGCAAGAATGCGGCGATGGTGGCGACGTCCTCGGGTACCTGGGCGCGCCCCAGGGGGACCATCTTGATCATTTCGGCAAAGACTTCGCCGACTTCCCGACCCTGGCGCCCGCCTCTCTCGCGATCGATCTTCTCCCACATGTCGGTATCGACGAGTCCGGGGCTGATGGCGTTGACGCGCACCTGGTGGTCGCTCAGCTCCAGGGCCAGGTTGCGCGTGAGTCCGTGCAGCGCGGTCTTGCTGGTGCTGTAAGGGCCCAACCACAGCGAGGGCCGGCGGGACGACGCGGAAGAGATGATGACAATGCTGCCCTTCCCGCGTGGTGCCATCACCCGTCCGGCGGCCTGACTGAAGAAGAACGCGCCGTCCAGATTGACGGCCATCACCCGGCGCCACTCCTCGGGCGACACCTCCAGCAGGGGCCGGATGGTGATGATGCCGGCGTTGGCCACCGCGCCGGTGAGTCCGCCGAGGTCGGCGTCCACGTCATTGACCCAGGCCGCCACGGCGTCGGGGTCGGTGACGTCCAGCGCGTCGCCGCGCGCGCGCCGGCCGGTCTGCTCGATCTCGGCCGCCACCGCGGCGGCGCTGTCACCGTTGATATCGGACACCGCGACGGCCCAGCCGTCCCGGGCCATGCGCAACGCGATCGCTCGACCGATGCCGCGTCCGGCGCCGGTGATGGCAAGTGCCCCCGCCATTTGGTCCCCCTGCGTGTGGTTCCTGGCTCCCGGCGCAGCGCCGCTCGTGGCCGGAAAGCGCTGATGAACATCGCGGCGACGCCCTCAGGGCGCCATCGTACGCGGCGCGGTCGGCAGACCCCTATGCCGACCTAGTTTTGACAAAGGCCACGCGCGGCAGCAGTTGCTGGTCGAACTCTCCCACGCGTTCTGGTCCCAGCTCTTCGAGCGCCGCTAGAAGCCGGGCCGCCGCGGCCCTCAACGCTGCAACGTCGACACCCAGGCACACCGGCTCGAATGGTTCCAAGCGCGCCAATCCGTAGCGCAGCAGGTTGCAGGCGCCGCGGTGGTTCCGGCGCGAGAGGTGATAGCACCCGACGCCGACCTGCAAGATTCCGCGGTAGAGATCTCGCACGGGTCCGGTTTCGGCGCGCCAGGCATCTTCAAAGACCTCGTGCTGGGCGTAGAAGGCGCGGCGGTTGAAGAGCGCCGCGCCTCGGAGCAGCGCCTCGTCGGGCGGTCCCTCGCAGCCGCCGGGCACGGAGCCCTTGTCGCGCATGCCGCTCCCCCCACCTCGCACCGGTGTGGCTCGGGCCCGGCCCCAGACGGGCACCGGCGCACCGGCGTCAGCGCAGAGCCAGAATAGCCAGACGGCATTGGCGCTCCGAGGCGCAGTGCGGGCTTGTGCCGACCAGGCCCGGCTATACTTCAGGGAAGCTGGAGGGGTGTCCGAGTGGCTTAAGGAGGTGGTCTTGAAAACCACTAGGCGGCTTGCCCGCCTCGTGGGTTCGAATCCCACCCCCTCCGCCCGACGCCCGATCCGGCCCGGTCCGAACTTGGAGGAGTCGCATAGTTGGTCTAGTGCGGCCGCCTGCTAAGCGGTTACCGGGGGTGCTCCCCTCGGTCGTGGGTTCGAATCCCACCTCCTCCGCCGGCGGTTTCGCCGCGGGCTAGCGCGGGAACACGCCGCGCCGCTGTGCCTTCGGCGGACCGGCATGCTCCGGGACTTTGACTCAGTTCCTGACCAATCTGCGCTAGCTCCCGCCTACCAGAGGACGGGCGCCGGATACTGGGCAATAGCGGGATCGGGCGTCACGACGGTCATGTGGTTGAGAATGGCTTGGGCGACGAGACCGCGATCAAACGGGTCCGGGTGAAGCGGCGGCAGCAACACGTCGTGCACCGCGGAAGATTCGTCGAACGGCAGCGGCTCAAGTTGGAGCCATCGGCGCCTGCTGGCGACGTAGCGCGTCGGCGGCTCTGGCAGCGGTAGGCGGCCGAGCCGATGCTTGATGGCGATTTCCCAGGCTGAGAGTGAGCTCAGGTAGACCTCGTTCGCCGGGTCGCGGCAGCTTGCTCGGGCCGCGCGGCTCAACTCCGGCGCGTCCGTCGCCAGCCAGAGGAAGGTACAGGTATCGAGCAGCAGCTTCACGACGGATCGGCGTCGCCGTGAAAGGCGTCAAGCAGATCCTGCGGGAGCGGCTCGAAGAAGCTGGTCGGAATCTTCATGCCGCGGTCGATTCCCACCGGGCGTGACTTTCGCGGCGGCTTCGGCAACGGCCGGATTTCCGCAACGGGCACGTTGCGCCGGCAGAGCAGGATGGTCTCACCCCGCTCGACCCGGCCCAGGTATCGCGAAAGATGCGTCTTCGCGTCGGCGATGTTGACCCGAATCATGGTCATATTCTAAACCAGGAAGATGACCATCTAAGGCGCTTCGGAGATTAGCATTGGTGGGCGGTGCTGCCCCGCGCCGGCGCGGCCTACGCGTCGGCGAGGATTGGTTCGACTTGAATGTCGTCCGATCGCACTAGCGCCTGCGCCAGATCGTAGGCGGCCTGCAGCTGGTACCAGGTGGCGGCGCCGCCGCCAAAGGCCTTGTCCAGGCGGATGGCCATTTCCGGCGAGATGCCCGAGCGACCATTCACGACGGCCGATAGTTGCTTGCGGCTTACTCCCAAGCGTTTTGCCGCCTCGGTGACGCTCAAGTCGAGGGGCTCAAGGCAGTCGAACCGCACCGACAATCCCGGATGCGGTGGATTCTTCATGGGCATGTGTTCGTCCTTCTAGTGGTAGTCAACGAGGTTGACGTCGCAGGCGTCGTCAGGACGGGCTGCTAGACGGTGATCCGCAGCTGCATGCCCAAGGCGCGGGTGATGCGCATGACGGTGGCGAAGGAGGGATTGCCGCTCTCCGACAGCGCCTTGTAGAGCCCCTCGCGCGTCATTCCGACTTCACGCGCCAAGCGGCTCATGTTTTGCGCCCGGGCGATGTCGTTGAGCGCGGCTCGAATAAGGCTGCCGTCGCCTGGATCTTCCTCGGCGCAGGCTTCGAGGTAGAGCCGGGCGTCCTCTTTGGTCTGCAGATGATCGGCTACGTCCCACCGAGTGAAGGTCTCAGCCATGGTTCACTTCCAGTCCAGCGCCAGACGCTTGGCGCGTTCGATATCGCGCTCGCCGGTGATTCGCAGCGCGAAGGATTGTGAACCATGGTTTACAGTCCGTCAATCCTGAATTGCTTTGGGCGGCTCTGACCGCGTGCCTCGGGCGCCGTGACGCGTCGACCGCGGCGATGCCCATTTGCGTGCTCCTTAGATTCCTCGCCGAGCCTCGGAATGACAGTGGTGGGTCGGCAAGTTGTTCACGCGCTACCGCGAAAACGGTGGGCCGCGCCTTGAAGCAAGCTGCCAGTTGGCCTGAGCCCTTCTCTTCGAGCCCGGTGGCCCAGGCTGCGTGCAGCCTGGGAAGTGCACCCGCGACCGGTCCCACGCTGCACGCAGCGCGGGCCACCGATTGTGGCCACGCCGAGATCACCGGGGAGTCTCTGACATCCAACCCCGGCCGCGAAGATGGGAATCTCGATTCCTCGCCGAGCCTCGGAATGACAGCGGTGGGTCTACAAGCTGTTCACGAGCGACCGCGAGAACGGCGGTCTACGCCTTGTAGCAGGCCGCCAGTTGGCCTGAGGCCTTTTCTTCGAGCGGGGGGTGGTCGTTGTCGCGGCAGAAGTCGTCGGCGATGGGGCAGCGATCGTAGAAGCGGCAGCGGGGGGGCGGGTCCACGGGCCTGGAGACGCCGCCCGCGATTCTGACCGGCTCGCGGGTGACGGTGGGGTCGGGAATCGGCACGGCGGACAGCAGCGCCTGGGTGTAGGGGTGCTTGGGTTGCTGCAGCACGGACTCGGTCTCGCCCATCTCGACGATCTTGCCGAGATACATGACGGCGATGCGGGAGCACATGTAGCGGGCCACGGCCAGGTCGTGAGTGATGTAGAGGTAGCTGATGCCCAGGCGGTCGGCCAGGCTCTGCATCAACTGCATGACGCCGGTTCGGATCGAGACGTCGAGCATCGAGGTGGGCTCGTCGGCGACGACGAATATCGGCTCGATGACCAGCGCCCGCGCGATGGCGGCGCGCTGGCGCTGCCCGCCGGATAGCTCGTGGGGGTAGCGGAACAGGTAGGCGGCCGCGGGCGTCAGCCCCACCATTTCCAGCATGCGCGACACACGCTCCAAGCACTCGTGCGGGCCGCAGGCGTTTTGGACCTTCAGCGGCTCGGCGACGGTGTCGAAGATCGTGCGGCGCGGGTTGAGCGACTCGTAGGGGTCCTGAAAGATCATCTGCGCCCGGCGTCGGAAAGCCTTGAGGCTCGCCCCGGCGAGATGGGTGATGTCGGTTGGCGTGCCCGCAGCGTCGTCGAAGAGCACGCGACCGTCGCTTGGCTCGGCCAGGCGCACCAGCAGCCGTCCGGTGGTGGTCTTGCCGCAGCCGGACTCGCCGACCAGGCCGAAGCTTTCGCCGCGGGCCAGCTCGAAGGAGACGCCGTCCACGGCGTGGACGAAGCTGTGGCTGCGCTCGAACAGGCCGGCGGAGACCGGGAAGCGCTTCTGCAGGTCCTCGACTTTGACCAGGGGCCTGGTCCCGACGGCCGACGCCGGCGCGGCGGTGGCCATCAGGCGGCCGCTCCGTCGAGCGGATGCCAGCAGGCGGCCCAGTGGGAGCCGGAGCGCACGATGGGCGGCTCCTCCGAGCGGCAGACGTCGGTGGCATAGGGACAGCGCGGATGGAAGCGGCAGCCGGGCGGCGGCGTGAGCAGGTTGGGGGGCTCGCCCGAAAGCATCCCCAGCTCGTGCTTGGGTCCGGTGACGCTGGGAAAGGCCGACATCAGCGTCTGCGTATAGGGGTGGATCGGGCGGTGGAAGACGTCCACCGTCTCGCCCCACTCGACGATCCGGCCGGCATACATGACGCCCACGGTGTGGCTGACTTCGGCGATGACGGCCATGTCGTGCGAGATATAGATCAGGCTCATGTACAGCGCCTCTTGGACCTTCCGCAGCTCCTTGAGAATGCGGTCCTGCACGATGACGTCGAGCGCCGTGGTCGGCTCGTCCGCGATCAGGAGGTCCGGCTCGCAGGCCAGGGCCATGGCGATGCCGGCGCGCTGCTTCATGCCGCCGCTGTATTCGTGCGGATAGCGCGGGATGAAGCCCGGGTCGAGGCTCACGAGGTCGAAGAGCTCCCGCACGCGCTCCATGGAGATCTCGGGCGTCGACCGGATGTGGGCGTCCAGGGCCTCGATGATCTGGTCGCCGACCCGGTAGACGGGGTTGAGCGCGTTCATGGCCGCCTGGAAGACCATGGCGATGTGGTTCCAGCGGTGCTCTCGCATCTCGTCGTCGGAGAGCGGGGCGAGGTCGGCGCCATTCAACAGGATCTTGCCCCGGATGAGGCGGGCGTTTTCCGGGAGCAGCTTGAGCAGCGCCATGGCGATGGACGACTTGCCGCAGCCGGACTCGCCGACCAGCCCCACCGATTCCCCGCGCTGGACGGCGAACGAGACCCCGTCCACGGCGCGCACGTCCCCGGCCCGGGTCGCGTAGTACATCGTGAGGTCCTCAACGGCGAGCACCGGGTCGGGCGTGGCGACGCCGATCGTTCGTTTGGCGGCCGTTGGCTTGGCGTTGGTGTCCACAGCGGTTCGCTAGCTGACCTGAACCGGATGCGGGACGGGTTGATTGAAGAGATAGCCCTTCTCGTTGAAGGGGATGTGGTCCGGCTGGGTGTTGCCCGCCGCGTCGGTGGCGCGGGTCGTGATGGTGTGGTCGCCCGGCGGTGCGTCCCACTCGAAGGCAAAGCGCGCCCACGAGTACTGCACCTGGGGCTCGACTACGGCGGCTTCGCGCCAGGTCCGCCCGGAGTCGAGGCTCCATTCGACCGTCCTAATCGGGCCGTGGGGCGAGTGGGCGAAACCGTGGATTTCACGTCGCCCGGCATTCAGGAGCGCCGGCCAGGGCAGGGCCAAGGCGCTCTTGATGACCTGGGTCGTCGTGACCTTGCCGAGGGCCTGGCCCTCCGGTGCGTAGTCGTCGCCGATGAGCACGTAGGACGTGGTGTTGTTGCGCGTCCAGAGGCGTTCCTTCAAGACGACGATGCGACCCAGCCATTTGACGTTGCTGCTGCCGACCCAGCCGGGCACCAGCGCGCGGAGGGGATACCCGTGGTCGCGCGGCAGGTCTTCCCCGTTGAGCGAGTAGGCGAGCAGCGTGTCCGGGTGGAGCGCCTTGGCCACCGGAAGCGCGCGGCGAAAGCCCTGCTCCGGCGATTCGGTGTCTAGGCCGATGAGCAGCGCGCTGACCGCTTCGTCGGTGATGCCCGCGGAGTTGAGCACGTCGCGCAGCGGCACGCCCACCCATTCGCCGTTGCTCACGCCCCCGGTCATCCATTGGGTGCCGGTGGACTGGCGTCCCTGCACCAGGCCGAACATGGCGCGGTGGTTGCCGGCGCACTCTAGGTAGCAGACGAGCGTGCGGCTGGGCAGCGTGCGGATGTCGTCGTAGGTGAGCGTCAGGGGATTGGTAACGGCGTCGCCCTCGATGGCGAGCCGCCACGCGTCCACGTCCACTTCGAGGCTGACGGAGTTGTTGCGCACGAAGAAGAAGCGACTGGGCGTGATCAGCGCATCCATGTTTTCCAGACGGGCTTCCAGGCTCTTGCCGTCGTCGTGGACAAGGAACGGCGTCGTGTCCTTGAACCATGCCGAGGGCTGCGGCGTCGCGGCGTCGTCCGTGAGGGGCGCAGCGTCCGCTGCCGGGTCGCCCGCTTCGCCGCACGCGGCCAGCACCGCGCTCGTGCCTGCGACGGCAAGCGCCCGGAGAAAGCGTCGCCGGCCAATGCTTGCGGGGCCGCTCATAGCCGTCGCAGCCGCGGGTTGACGACTTCGTCCAGCGAGCGGCCGAGCAGGTAGAACGACGAGCACAAGAGGGTGATGGACAGGCTGGCCGGGAATATGAGCCACCAGTACTCGCCGACTTGCAGCAGGTAGCCGGCGGACTCGGTGGTGTGGATCATCAGGCCCCAGCTCATGCGCACGTCCAACAGGCCCAGGAAGCTCAGCACGGCTTCCGAGAAGATGGCGCTGGTGACGGTGAACATCATGTAGAGGAACGAGAGCGGCAGCAGGTTGGGGACCACGTGGACGAGCAGGATGTGCAGCGTGCCGCCGCCCGCGGCTCGGGCGGCCTCGATGTAGGGCTTGACGACGACGGACAGCGCTTGGGACTTGAGCACGACGCCCGTGCCGCCGAATCCCGAGAGCAGGCCGATGAGGATGGCCAGCTCCAGGTGCCCGACCTCGAAGAGGGCGCTGAGCACGATGAGGATGCTGATCGCCGGCATCATGATCATGATGTCGGCCAGGCGCATCAGCAGCGTGTCCACCCAGCCGCCGTAGTAGGCGGCGATGGCGCCGACCATCGTGCCGATGCAGACGGTCATGAGCGCCGCGAGCAACCCGAGCAGGAACTCGGACCGGGTGCTGAACATCAGCTGGCTCAGGATGTCGCGGCCCAGCGGGTCGGTGCCGAGCGGATGGCTCAGGCTGGGCGGCGCGGGCTGCACCGGCTCGTCGAAGGCGTAGCCGATGATCGGGTCGTAGGTGCGCTCGTCCCAGATCGTATTCATCAGAATCGGGTGCGCCGCGGCCAGTAACAGATAGAACACGATGATCGCCAGCCCCAAAAGGCCGATGCGCGTGCCGAGAAACAGCGACCAGTTTTGCTTGAGGCTGCGGCCCGCCAGCGTGAGGCGCATCTTCCACGGCGACGGCGCGGCGACGACGGGCGTGGCTTCGGTCGTCATCGGTAGCGGACGCGCGGGTCGAGGTAGGCGTAGAGGACGTCGGCCGCCAGATGCGCCACGAGCACGAAAATGCCGACGAAGACAAAGGCGCCCACCGCGAGCGGCAGGTCTTCGCTCACCGTGGCCGACACGAGCGTCTGACCCATGCCGGGCCAGGAGAAGACGGACTCGATGATGACCCCGCCGTCGATCGCGAAGGCCAGGCTGAAGACGAAGCTGGTCACGACCGGCAGCAGGGCGTTGCGGGCGACGTGCTTGTCACGCACGACCTTTTCGGGCAATCCCTTGGCCCGGGCCACCATCACGTGGTCCTCGCGAATCACTTCCAGCATGCTGTTGCGGGTGAGCAGCATGGTTCCGGCGAAGCTGATCAGCGTGAGCGTGGCGACGGGCAGAATCATGTGCTTGACGAGGTCGAACGCGAGGTGCCCGACGCCCGACGCCAGCCACACGCCCACCACCGCCGCGGTCGCGACCGTGATTGCTCCCGCCTGAAGCAGCGGCGCTGCGGCAAGGCGCTTCTTCTTGGTCGCCACGGCCACCGCGAAGACGACCACCGTGACGCCGGCGACCGTTGCCAGCATGAGGTTGAAGATCGTGTTCGAGTCGGTCGGGGCGTCGCGCCACACCACGGGATCCAGGAACTTGCCGATCGGCAGCCATCCGGCCTTGAAGGCGAACAGCCAGATCATCATCAGGCCGAACCAGGGCGTGAACACGGTGTAGAGCGAGACGCCGCCGAGGGTCGAGGTGTATTCGACCCATCCGCCGCGGCGCCAGGCGATGATCTTGCCCAGCGCGAACCCGAGGTAGAAGGAAATCACGGTCGCC
Source organism: Chloroflexota bacterium (assembly GCA_028873795.1). Lineage (GTDB taxonomy): Bacteria > Chloroflexota > UBA11872 > UBA11872 > UBA11872 > JAJECS01. Next base: position 5,390 of record JAPPNP010000017.1, on the reverse strand, counting down.
GTGGCGAACAGCACCAGCGTGCGCGGCAGCCGTTCCAGGATCACGTCGCCAACGGTTCGCGGATAGAGGCTGAAGGAGACGCCGAAGTTGCCGGTGAGCGTGTTCTTGAGGTGGACCAGGTATTGCTTCCACAGCGGCTCGTTGACGCCAAAGAGCTCCTGCAGGTTCGCGCGGGTCTCCGGCGGGAGACTGGGGTCCATCGAGTACAGGCGGGTGATGTCGCCGGGCTGGGCGCTCACCAAGAAGAACACGATGGTCAGGAAGACAAAGAGCGTGAGCAGGATTTGGACGGTGCGGCGCAGGAGATATCCGGCCAACTACATCACCCGCCGGGTCGCCATTCGTCCCTAGACGCCGCGACTACGCGCATTCAGCCCGCCTCATTCGCGCGGTCAAGCGCTACTTGATCAGCACGAGGTGTTGCAGCCCCTGCTGCTGTGCCATGCCGCCGAGCACCGAGGTGTAGGGATAGTCAACCCGCGAGGGTCGGAACACATCGATCTTCGGCGTGGTGAACAGCGTGATGTAGGGCAGGTCTTCGGCAAGCAGCTCCTGCATCTGGTAGACCAATGCCCGCGCGCCGTCGATGGTGGTCTCGGACAGCAGGGCGAAGGCCAGGTCGTCGAACTCCGGGTTGGCGTAGCCGCCCCAGTTGTAGCCACCTTCCTCGTTCTCGGGCGCGTGGCGGCTGTGGAAGATGTTCTCCAGGTAGTTGGGGAACACGCTGAGGCCCCAGCCCAGGATCCACATGTCGAGGTCCTCGGCCACCGTCTCGCTGAACAGCCGGTCGACGAGGACGTTGAACCCGACCAGCTGCGCCCGAACGGGAATGCCCAGGTCGGTGAGCCAGCGCTCGATCCAGATGGCGAAGGTGGATCGCAGGGGGTCGTAGCCGGCGCTGGGCGCGATCAGCTCTAGCTGCGGAATCTCCGAGCCGTCGGGCATGCGCAGGCCCCTGCCGGGCGTGGACACGAAGTCGCCGTCCTCGCTGACCTCGGGCTCCTGCTCATAGGTGAACCCGGCGCTCTTCAGCAGCTCGACGGCCTGCCCGATCCGCTCGCCCAGGGTCATCCCCTGACCGATCTTGGACGTCGCGTCGTTGTGCCAGAAGGCATTGCCCTCGGGGACCATGGCGTACATGGGAATCGCGGCGTCCTGCAGGATCGACTGCGACACGAACTCCTTGTCGATCATGGTCGCCACCGCTTGCCGAAACTCCTGGAAGCTCATGGGGCCCTTGCGGGTGTTGAATCCCAGGTAGAAGACGCCGTTGTCGAGGTTGGTCACGACCTCGAGGTCGGGCGCCTGGCGGACGCGGTCCAGGAAGCCCTTCTCAAGCCCCAGCGGGTTGAAGAGGAAGTCGATGTCGCCCGTGGTCAGGGCGAGGATGGCCGAGTCCTGGTTGCCGTAGATGCTGAAGATCTCGGTCTCGAAGTGCGGGCCGACCTCGAATTCCAGAATCGTGTCGCCGGTGGCCTCGCCGTAAGCAACTTCGGTGTAGCCGAGGCGCTCGTTGGTTTCCCGGTACGCGCCGTTCGCGAACTCGGTGATGACGGCGCCCATCTGGAAGTGGCTCGTCACGGTCTCGTTCTCGAAGAAGGCGCCCGGCTCCCACTGGCGAAACGCCAGCCCGCCGGCGGTGGGCTCGCCGTCGGGCACGTGGGCGAACAGGGCTTCGATCTGCTGCGGCCCAGTGCCGGCTTTCTTGGCCTCCTCGACCACGGGCGCCCAGTAGTGCTCCGGGAGCATCGGCATGAACGCCAGCCCGAACTGCCACACGCTGAGGCCGGGCGTTTGCGGATTCCCGTCGGCATCGGTCGACTTGAAGTAGAGCTTCAGTCGATGGCTGTCGAGGGCCTCGGCACGGTCGACGAAGGCGGTATCCACCAGCTGGGCCCAGTTGCCCCCGAGCTGCAGGTCCATGACGGTGTTGACCGTGAAGACGAAGTCATCCGCCGTCAGCTCCTCGCCGTCACTCCAGGTCACGCCTTGCTTCAGCGTGACTTCGGTGGTCCAGTACTCGGTGCCGTCGACCGTCTCCTTGGCCAGCGGCGTCGGGAAGCCGTCGGCGGCCACCGGGACCCAGTCGAATCGCTGGTCGGAGTAACCGTAGAGCTGCGTGGCGTAGCCGCCGATGACGTAGCCGGTCCAGACCGATCCGGCCGGCCCTCCGAGGTAGTTCCAGACGTTGCGCGAGATCGGGTCCTCGAACAGCCCCATCTTGTAGATGGCCGGGCCGGTGGGGGCCGGGGCATCCGTCGGCGCCGGGGTCGGCGTGGCCTCGACCACGCGCTCGACCTCCACGATCTTCTCGACCTCGACGACCTTCTCGACTTCGACGACTTTCTCGACCTCGACCGGGACTTCCACCGTGACGGTGACGATCCGTTCAACGGGCGGCGGCTCGTCGGTATCGCCGCAGGCGAACGCCGCCACGGCGATGCCAAGCGTCAGGAGAAGGAAAACCAGCCGTCCGCGCAGGATGCCGCCCATGAGAGCCACTCCGCCATTGGAGTCTGGGACCGTGGGTCAATAGTACGGGGTACGGTTCTACCGTTGCGAGTTGCGGTGAAGGAACCTACGTTTCGGCGCCTTCCGGTGCGGCATCGAGTGGCGGCGTCCCAGAGAGCCAGTTTTCGACGGACAGGTCCGGCACCCGCCGGAAGTGCCGCTCGTTGCCCGTGACCACCGTCAGTCCCCGCGCCAGCGCGATGGCGGCGATGCGCAAATCGGCGTCGCCGATGGGGGTTCCCCGCTGCTCCAGCTCGCAGCGGATTGCCCCGTAGCGCCTGGCGGCCGCCGCGTCGAAGGGAAGCACGGGCAACTCGGGCAGCAGCCGAGTTTCGATCTGCGTGAGGAGTTGGTCCGCCAGCGGACCCATTCGCCGCGCTCCATAGAGCAACTCGCCCAGAGTGATGCTGGACGTGAACTGCGATTCGGCCGGAACGGCGGCCAGCTTGGTGATCAGCGCCATCGAGGGCGCACGCTTTAGCAAATTGCTCAGGACATCGGTGTCCAACAGGTACATCAGTCCCCGAGCTCCACCGGCCGTCCGGTGTCCTGCTCCCGCGCGGCGTAGATGTCCGCGACCATTGCCTCGATCGCATCGTCGGGCAGGTCGCTCCAGGCGCCGATCAGCGCCAACGCCCCACGCGGCCGAACCGCGGCGGCCCGCTCGCGGTCGAGCTGCTCGAGGTCGTCCACGCTCACCAGCGCGGCCATGGGCCGACCGCGCCGCTCGATGATGACGTGCTGGCCCTGGTAGGCCACTGCCGCCATGAGCGCCGAGAGTTCCGCTTTCGCCTTGGCCACGCTGACTCGTGTGGTCATGGTGTGCCTTCCGAAGCTTAGAGATATCTGATCTTAGTGACCATTATGACTTATTGGTCTATTCAACTAAGGGTTCGTCCGGCTCGCGAGGCGCCAACCCGTTTCGTGACGACGTCCGACGCTCTGTGGGAGGACCGTTTGGCGATCGGCGCTTGTCAGGCCTCGCCCTCCGCCCAGGCCCGGATGAGGTGGTGGGCGATGGCGTACTCGCCGGGGACGCGGAGCCCGGGGTCGGCGCCGGCGAGGGCGCGGAGGACCTGGGGCCGGTCGAACCAGCGCACGGCTTGCATTTCGACGTCGTCGGGGCGGAGGTCGGTCGTGAGCGCGTCGGCGTGGCAGCCGATCATCAGTGACGACGGAAACGGCCACGGCTGCGACGAGTGATAGCGCACCGCGCCGACCTGGACGCCGGATTCTTCGGCCACCTCGCGCCGCACGGCTTCCTCGATGGATTCGCCCTGGTCCATGAACCCCGCCAGCGCGGAGAACATGCGCTGGCTCGACAGGCGGCCGTGGGACTGCCCCAGCAGGCAGCGATCGCCGTCGGCGACGACCACGATCACCACTGGGTCCGTGCGCGGGAAGTGCTCCATGCCGCAGTGCCCGCACTTGCGCGACTGACCGCCGCGCTGTGGGGCGGTGGGGTGGCCGCACGCGCCGCAAAACCGGTGACGCGCGTGCCAGTCGACGTTGGCCCGGGCCTGCGCCGCGATGCCGGCCTCGGCCGCGGGGAGCAGCCCCGCGGCCTCACGCAGCTCGGCGAAGCGCTGCTCGCGGTCCTGGTCGAGGTCGTCGGGATGGTCCGAGACGTCCACGGCAAAGTGGGCCACGCCGCCCGCGATCCCCAGCAGATAGCGCGGGCCGTCCACCCGCATTTCGGCCAGCCAGCGGCCCGGACGCCAGTCCAGGCGCGTGGCGGTGGTTTCGCGCACCAGGACGTCCAGCCGCCGCAGCGGCAGAAAGACGCTGGCGGGGTCCCGCTCACGCCGCTCGATCCAGGCCGGATCGCGGCGCTCGCGCTCGGCGCGGTCGAGCCGGTTGCCGCTGAAGGTGTGTGGACGAGTCACCGGCGGCGACGCATGCTGCTAGCGGTCATTTCATGCCTATTGGAGACCGTCATGCCACGCATCGCTTTTGCCCTGCCGATCAAGCCCGACAAGATCGACGCCTACCGTGAGACCCACGCCAACGTGTGGCCCGAATTGCTGGCCGAGAATACCGTCGCGGGCTTTCGCAACTACACCATCGTGCTCTTCGGCCACCACGCCATCGGCCTGCTGGAGTGCGACGACTGGGACGCGGCCACGGCGTACTTGGCGAAGTCGGAGCCCCAGCTGCGCTGGCAGGAGCTGCACACGGACATCCTGGACGTAGACATGAGTTCGGGCCTGGTGCCGCTGGAGATGCTGGAGGAGCTGTTCCACCAGGATTGAGGGGGCGGGCCGGTCGGCGTGGGCGGCGATGGTCCGAGTCCCCTCACCCCGACCCTCTCCCCGTGGGAGAGGGAGCCGGACCCCGGTCGGGGACGAGTCTCTCAGCCGGGCAACGGGCGCCCGCGACGGGCGCCCCTACGCGGATGGGCTTGGGCTGGGCAGCCGCGTGGGTTGCCCCTGCGCCGGCCCTGTGCGGGCGTGGGGGGTGGATTCCCGCCTCCGCGGGAATGACCGGAGGGGTTACGCCAGAGTGGCCCACGCGGAGATCGCGAACGGGCGTCCGCGACGGGCGCCCCTACGCGGATGGGCTTGGGCTGTGCAGCCGCGTGGGTTGCCCCTGCGCCGATCGGTTGCGGGCGTGGGGGTGGATTCCCGCCTCCGGAGACCATTGCACAATCCACCCGGGCTTAGGGATGACCAGGTGCATTCCTTCCGCCCACAGGTTCAATGAGGGGTGGATTCCCGCCTCCGCGGGAATGACGGATCTGCGGCGGGAATGACGGAATCATGGCCGGAATGTCGCAAGTGTCATTCCGAACGTAGTGAGAAATCTAAGGACGGTGTGCGAGTTCCCGGCCCCTTAGATTCCTCGCTGCGCTCGGAGTATCTGTGTTCGGATGTCAAGGG
>JAPPNP010000071.1 GCA_028873795.1 Chloroflexota bacterium | reverse complement strand
TTTCCGGTGCCGTGATAGCCCTGGATCATCACCCGGCGGTTGTGCGCGAAGCCCGCGAGGATGGTGAGCGTGGTATCGCGGTCGAAGTGATAGGAGGTATCGATATCCGGCACATGGTCGGTGGGCTCCGAAAACGCGGGAACCTCCATGTCGGTATCGATGCCGAAAGTCTGACCGACTGAAACCTGGATATCCGGTACTCCGTCATTGGTGACAGCCGTCCCTGCCTCGTTCGTCTGCATTACGCGCTTCCCTCTGCACAAATAAGGCCGCCATCGGCGGCCGCTCCCGCGCCAGTCCGATCGACAGCACCTTCGTCTATGAGCACTCCTTCTTCAGATAGTTATAGGCGTGATTGATGTGTTTCAAAAGCTCCTCGGACTCGCGGGAGCCCCCGTTGGCATCGGGGTGGTGCCGCTTGACCAGCGACTTGTAGCGCCGCTTGAGCGCGTCGAGGTCGAAGGGCGGCGTGAGGTCGAATATCGCCAGCGCTTCGAGCCTCGCCTCGGAGATCGTTTCCGTGCCCGTCCGCCTCCTTCCGTTTGGGGCTTCCTCGCCGTTCAGCCACTCCCGCGCGAACGTGCGGAAGGCTGCCTCCAGGTCTTCCCGCCGGCCCCCGCCCGGGCCTTGGCAGAACGGCCAGGTGGGACGGTGGCCGGTCACGTCGTCGTGCTGAAAGCGCTCGATGTCGTGCTGGCTCCAGCCCGAGAAGAAGTTCCACGAGCGGTTGTAATCGCGCACATGGTCGAGGCAGAACCAGCGCCAGGAGCGGAGGTCGTCGGGCGCCCGGGGGGCGCGATGGTCCGCCGCCAGCTCGCACTCGGGATGCTCGCACACGCGGATCGGCGGCTCTTCCGCCTCGCAGTGCGTACCCTTGTCTGCTGCATGGCGCCATTCCATGGGCGCACTATGCCGGCCTGCCCAGAGCGGGGCAAGGCGGCCAGCGGAAGCAATTTAGTGACAAGGAATGCTGAATGGCGGGCCGGTCGACTGCGTTAGTTGTGGTCGCGGCGGATCATGTCGGCCGCCTTCTCGCCGATCATGATGATGGGGGCGTTGGTGTTGCCGGAGGGGATTGCCGGCATGATCGAGGCGTCGGCGACGCGCAAGCCCGCGATACCGTGGACCCGGAGCCGCTCGTCGACCACGCTCATCGCGTCGCTCCCCATCTTGCAGGTGCCGACAGGGTGGTAAACCGTGCTCGCTGTCTCGCGCACGTATTGGCTTAGCGCCTCGTCGCTCTCGACGTTCGGACCCGGCCGCTGCTCGGACTCGACGCATGAGGCGATCGGCTCGGTTCCCAGGATGCGCCGCAGGATGCGCAGGCCACGCACGAGGCTCATCACGTCTTCTTCATGTGCGAGGTAGTTGGGCTGGATCGCCACCCGGCGTGGACCGTTGCCGTCCTGCACCAACGTCACGCGGCCGCGGCTCTTGGGCCGGGTGGCACAGACCGAGCTCGTGCCGCCGGGGTAGGGGTGGGGTTGCCAGCCGCCGTCCGGCAGCAGGTCGAAGCTGAGCGGACGGAAGGTGATCTCGATATCGGGCCGGCCGCCCTGCTCCGTTGAATCAAGAAAGCCGCAGACCTCGCACGAAGTGAGCGATAACGCACCGGTGCGGAAGAGACCATAGCGCAGCACCTCCGCCGCGAGCCGCGGGCGGCTGCGCAACAGCCGGTTGAGGGTCGGCACACCCTTCTTCAGTCGGGGCTGCACGAAGACGAACAGATGATCGTGGAGGTTCTCACCCACCCCCGGCAAGTGATGGACCGGCGCGATGCCGAGCGCCTTCAGCGCATCCGCATCGCCGATGCCTGATTGCTGCAGGATCTGGGGCGAGGCCACGGCACCCGCGCACAGCACCACCTCGCGTTCCGCGCGTGCGGTAATGGCGGCGCCAGACTTGTCGGTATAGACGACGCCGGTGGCGGTGCCCTCCTCCACGACGATTCGGTCCACCAGCGCTTCGGTCAGGATGCGCAGGTTTTCCCGTGCCGCGACGGGCCGCAGGTAACCCACGGCAGTGGTCATGCGCCGGCCGTTCCTAATCGTGCCTTGGACCAATGCGATACCCTGCTGATCACCGGTATTGAGGTCGTCCAGGCGGGGAATGCCGCTCTGCACCGCGGCGTCAAGAAAGAGGCGGGAGGCCGGGCTGCTCGGCTGCGTGTCGCTCACTCCGATGGGGCCGCCGACGCCGTGGCTCTCGTTCTCCCCGTGCTGCTGGTCTTCGGCCTTGCGGAAGTAAGGCAGCACATCCTCCCAGCCCCACCCCGCGTTGCCGGCGTCGCGCCAGGCGTCGTAGTCCTCGGCCTGGCCGCGGATGTAGAGCATGCCGTTGATTGCGCTGGAGCCGCCCAGCACTTTGCCGGAAGGGAAGGGCATGCGCCGGCCGCCGAGGCCGGGTGTTGTTTCCCGCTCTAGGCCGATAGAAGCGCGCGCCTTTTGTTCACATTGA
>JAPPNP010000058.1 GCA_028873795.1 Chloroflexota bacterium | reverse complement strand
CGTGCATGCCCGCCTTGGCGGCGACGTAGTTGACCTGGTTGAGCTGGCCGGCCTGTCCGTTCATCGAGCCGATCTGGATGATGCGGCCCCAGCCACGCTCCATCATGCCGGGATAGACCGCCTTCGACATGTAGAAGACGGAATCGAGATTGACCCGGACCACCCGCTGCCACTGGTCGTCAGCCATGTTCTCGAACTTGTTGTCCGAGACCGTGCCCGCGTTGTTGACCAGGATCTCGACCGGGCCGTGTTCGGCCTCGATTGCCGCGACCCCGGCGCGGCAGGCGTCGCCGTCGCTCACGTCCCATTTGAGCGCCGGAATCCCGGAGTCCGCCGTGAAGGCGTCGGCGCACGCCTCATCGGCATGGTAGTTGACCACCACCGGGTGGCCGGCCTCTTTCAAGGCGCGCGCGATGCCAGCGCCGATGCCACGCGTGCCGCCGGTGATGAGCGCAAGCCGTCCCATTCGCGTGCTCCCGTCCGTAGGGCTCAGTACATGTGGTGGCCGCCGTTCACGGAGATCGTCGACCCGGTGATGAAGTCCGCGTCGTTTGCGGTGAGGAAGAGTACCGCGCGCGCAATGTCCTCGGCACGGCCGAGCCGGCCCACGGGGATGCTGGCAACGATCTTCTCAAGCACCGCCTCCGGCACCGCACGCACCATGTCGGTATCGACATAGCCGGGGGCGACCGCGTTCACGGTGATGCCGTGGCGCGCGCCCTCCTGCGCCAGCGCCTTGGTGAAGCCGTGGATCCCGGATTTGGCTGCGGCGTAGTTGACCTGGCCGTACTGGCCGGCCTGACCGTTGATCGAGCCGACGTTGACGACGCGGCCGAACTTGCGTGCCCGCATGCCGGGGAAGGTGGCGTGGCAGAGGTTGAAGCAAGAGCCGAGGTTGGTGTCGAGCACCGCCTGCCATCTGTCCGGCGTCATCTTCTGGAGCGTGCCGTCGCGCGTGATGCCGGCGTTGTTCACCAGGATGTCGATGGGGCCCAGGTCCTGCTCGATCTGCGCGACGCCCGCCTCGCAGGCCGCGAAGTCGCTCACGTCCCACTTGTAGACGTCGATACCGGTGACCTCGCGGAAGCGCTCGGCCGCCTCGTCGTTTGCGTTGTAGTTGGCGGCCACCTGGCAGCCGTTGTTCTTCAGCGCGAGCGATATCGCGCCGCCTATTCCACGTGTTCCGCCCGTCACCAGTGCGACCCGACTCATCCTCTCTCTCCCGGTAATGCGCCGCGCCGCCGGGGACCGACTCCTCGGCGGCGCGCGGGCCTCATATGCGCCTGCGGTAGTACATTTTCAAGCTTTGGCACGGAGAATCGGGGTCACTTGGCGGCGTTTGCAGCGACCCACGCCGAAAGCTTGCGCCAGAGCAGGCGCTTGGCGCGGGGACTGGCCATCATCCCGATGTGGCCGAGCGGTGGGCGCCACGTCTCCACGTGCGGCAGGGCGTCGCTCAGCGCTTCTGCGGAAGCCGGCGGGACGATGCGATCGCGCGCCGGCACGACATTGAGCGCGGGGCAAGTGACGCGCTCCGGCCGCACCGCCTCATCTCCCACGCGCCAGTTGCCGCGCGCGGGCGCGTTGGCGCCGTACCAGTCGTTCAGGCAGGCGCGGGCGACGGAGCCGGTGAGCGGCACCGCGTCGTTGAGCCAGTCCTCGAGCGCGACGAAATTGCGCGCGGCCGCCGAGGTGGGCGGAAGGGCTGCGAAGGCGCAGAATTTGCGCGCCGCCAGCAGTGGGTCGAGCGCAGCGAACATGGCTTGCAGCGCATCGGGCGGCAGCTGCTCCAGGCCGTCGATCAGGGCGGTCAGTCCTGGCAGGTGAGCCGCAATCAGCCGCGCCTGATGGCGACTGTCGGCCCAGAAATCCCAGGGCGTCGCCAGCAGGACCAGCGCCGCCACGTCCGTGCGGGCGGCGAGGGGCAGAACCATCGTGCCGCCCATGCAATAGCCGGCGAGCACGACGGGGCGTCCCGCGTCGCGGCGCACCGCCTCCAGCGCCGGGACGAGGCGGCCGAGAATGTAATCGTCGAGCCCGAATTGACGCTCGTCCGCTCCGGGCGCTTCCCAATCCAGCAGGTAGGGTCGCAAGCCCCGCTCCCGCAGATAGCGGGTGAAGCTGCGCTGGGCCGTGAGGTCGAGGATGTAGGCGCGGTTGATGAGCGAGGGCACCAGCAGCACGGGCGCCCCCGCCGCGTCTCCGCCGAAGTCCAGGACCCGCGTCGTGCCGGCCTGCCAGAGCACCGGCGGGTCTTTCAGGCGGCGCCTGTAGGGGTGTGCGCGGTAACCTTCGATGCCGGCGAGGAAAGTGCCGATGCGGGTGGCCGCTTCGGCGCCCAACGCGCGTGCCAGCGCCTCAGGATCGGCTTGTGCCAGCGCTTCCTGGAGGGCCGTCGACTCCGCCTGGTCCGCGTGCCGCCAGTTCAGCGATCCGCTCCTCGAGAGCGGCAAGGCGGCGAGAGAGCTCAGCCAGACGCTGAGCGCCATCCCCAGATGGAGCGG
>JAPPNP010000028.1 GCA_028873795.1 Chloroflexota bacterium | reverse complement strand
CTGGCGACGAATCCACCGACGACAATGGAATCGTCTTGGGGCGCGGGATCGCTGCAGGCCGAGAGCACGCCTCCCAGCAGGACGGCGGCTGCAATGATCGTCATCACTCGTTTGACTGAGGCGTCCATGGTGCTCTCCCTGTCTGAGCCAGCCGGACGTTATGAAAATTGTGAAGAAATTGTTATGGCGGCATTAGAAAAATGAACAGTATGTTGTCTTTTCTCATTTCCCAAGAGATTCATCCGCGTCGCGCACGCCACCCGGCGCCGACAACAAGCAAGCCCGACGGGGGTTCGCGATAGCTGTCCAGCTCCCCAGTCGGCGACCGCTAAAAGCAGCCTTCATGCCACGTACCTATACCGATTCGGCGGACCGCGCCATTGCTGCTAACATCCGGCCTACGCTGGCGGATTCGCGTACCGGCCGGCGTCGCGCAGGGGCCGGAGCGGAGACCGCGGGTGGCGTTGACCACGTTGAAGGAAATGGCAGGGACACGGCGGGCCAAGTTCGGCACGCTGGTCATCGAACTGGCCTCGCCCGGCATCGGCTACATCCTCAAGGCCGCCGGCACCCAGTTCGTCTTCCTCGACATGGAGCATTCCGGCTTCGGCTTCGACACGGTGAAGCAGGTCCTGCGCTACATGGAGGCGGCGGACCTGCCCACGGTCGTGCGTCCGCCCTCGCGCCACTATCACCACATCGCCCGTGCGCTCGACATGGGCGCCGAAGGAATCCTGCTGCCGATGGTGAGCTCGGGAGAGGAGGCGGCGCGCATCGTGGCGCATGCGAAGTATCCCCCGCACGGGCATCGCGGGGTGGCGCTCGGCGTCGCCCACGACCGCTACGCGCCCGGAGCGCCGGTGACCAAGCTGCGCGCCGCCAATCGCCGGGTTGCCGTGTTCCTGATCGTCGAGACCCGGCAGGGCGTCGAGAACGTGGAAGCGATCGCAGCCACGGAGGGAGTCGACGGCATCTGGATCGGACACTCCGACCTCAGCACGTCCCTCGGCGTTCCCGGCCAACTCGACCATCCCGACGTCATTGCGGCTGAGGAGCGTGTCGCGCGCGCCTGCACAAAGAACAAGAAGTCCTTCGGCTGCCTGGTCATGGATGTGGAGAGCGGCATCGCCGCCTACCACAAGGGCTACGACATGATCTGCTACTCCGGCGACGTCTGGCTGATGCGGGAGACGCTGCGCCACGGCATCGACGATCTGAAGGTCGCGCTCGCCGGCCGGCGGAAGGGATAGGGAGATGCCGAGTCCCGCGCTGCGCGCCATGATGGGCACGAAGCGGCCAAAATTCGGCACGTTCGTGATCGAGTTCGACAGCCCCGGCATGGGCCAGATCCTCAAGGCCGCCGGCTGCCAGTACGCGCTCCTCGACCTGGAGCATTCCGGCTTCGGCTACGACCAGCTCAAGCGGATGCTGCGCTTCTACCAGGCGGCCGATTTACCGGTGATCGTCTCAACCGTCGGCGGCGACTACGACATGGTCGCGCGTGCGCTCGACATGGGGGCGGACGGCATCCAGCCGGCCAAGCTCGGCAGCGCCGCCGAGGCGCGCGCCATCCTCGATCACGTCCGCTATGCGCCGAAGGGCGCACGGGGAGTCGCAGTCGGCATCGCCCACGACCGCTACCGGCAGCGTCCGGCGGCGCCCGCGCTCCGCGCCGCCAATCGGGATGTGGTCTTCTTCCCAAAGGTCGAAACGCCTGAAGCGATCGACGAGATCGAAGCGATCGCTGCGCTCGACGGCTTGGACGGCATCTGGATCGGCCATTTCGACCTCTCGGTCGCCATGGGCATCCCGGCGAAGTTCGACCACCCGGATTTCCAGGCGGCGATGCAGCGCGTCGCTGCGGCGTGCGCGCAACACGGCAAGTCGCTCGGACGCATCTACGACGATACCGTGAGCGGCCTGGCGCTGCATGATCTGGGCTTCGATTTCCTATGCTATTCTGGTGACAGCTGGCTGGTGCAGCGCGGAGTTTCAGAGGGCATCTCCGCGCTGCGCAAGGCGTGCCGCGGCCCGCGCGCAGGTGCCGCGGGCAGTCGATAGTCTGGAGGAGAGCGCGGCGCTGCCGCGCTGAACAAGGGGAGGCCATTCATGGCAACGATGTCCATACGGTCCGCGATTGGCGGGATTGCCGCGCTCGCGCTGCTCGGGGCGGGCTCAAGCGCCGCCTGGGCCGAGAGTGCAGCCGAGATCGCGGTGCGCGAGGCCCAGCAATACGCCGGCACCACGATCAACGTGTTCTGGGAGGCAGGGCTGCAGGCGCTGGGCCCCCAGAACTTCTCCGGCCCGCTCTGGGAGGAGCTCACCGGGATCAAGGTGAACATCGTCGAAGCCCAGCATGACGAGATGTTCCCCAAGATGCTGCAGGAGCATCGGGGCGGCACCGGGGCCTATGACGTGCTGAACGTCGTTCCCGCCTGGATGGGCGACATGGTGCGTGCCGGCGCGGTCGAACCGCTCGACGCTTACGTCGACAAGTACGGCTATCGGGCGGAACTCGATGATATCGGGGACGTCTACCGCGAGAACCAGATGCGGATCGGCGACACCATCTACGGCTTCCCGG
>JAPPNP010000082.1 GCA_028873795.1 Chloroflexota bacterium | reverse complement strand
GTCTGGACACCCGAGTTCCGCCTCCGCTCGACCGCGGACACCGCAGGCGATGCCAAACTCGCCGCCAAGGTTCGCGACTATCAAGCAAGCCTCGACGAGACCCTTGACGTGGTTATCGGCGAGACCGCGGCGGAACTCAGCACCCTGGGATTCCTGCGCGGATCGGCCGAGACCGCCTTCGGCAACCTGCTGGCCGACGCCATGCGCGAGGCGACGGGCGCTGACATCGCGCTCACCAACGGCGGCGGCATTCGCGGCGACACGGTCTATCCGCCGGGCACCAAGCTCACCCGCAAGATGGTGCTGACGGAGCTTCCCTTCGGCAACAAGACCGTGGTGCTCCGCCTGACCGGTGCCCAGGTGCGGGCAGCGCTGGAGAACGGCGTGAGCCGGGCCGAGAACCCCTCGGGGCGGTTCCCGCAGGTCTCTGGCCTTGCCTTCGCCTTCGACACGCGCAGGCCGCCGGGCGAGCGCGTGACGCGCGTCACGGTGAGCGGTGCGCCGCTGGAGGACGGCAAGACCTACACGCTTGCGACCAACAGTTTTCTGGCGAACGGCGGCGACGACTATCGCGTGTTCAGGGCTGGCGAGGTGCTGGTCGACTCGGCGTCCGGCAGCCTGATGGCCGGCCAGCTCATCGACCACATCATTGCGGCCGGTGCAGTTTCTCCCGTGATCGAGGGGCGGATCACCCGCGAGGACTGACACGTATCGCGACCGCACAGCGGGATTGCAGGCTGGCTGGTTTAGCGCCACGGTCGCGCAAGCCAACGCCCCGAACAACATCCCTCCAATGAGGAGCACGCGACGATGACACGTCTCAAATCCATGCCCCGCGCGGTGCGCATCCCAATCGCCGGCATCGCGGTCGCACTTCTGATCGCAGCCGTCTCCCCCGCGCCGGCGGATGCGCACGCCATCAGGGACGAGACCCCACGAATCGCCGTTGTCTCCGCCTTTGCGCCTGAGATGGCAATCCTTCAGGGGGAGCTGGAAGGCGCGACGGCACAGTCGGTCAACGGCGTCGCCTTTACCACCGGCACCCTTGAGGGGCGTGACGTGGTGCTCTTCCTGAGTGGGATCAGCGTGGTCAACGCGGCCATGACGGTACAGCTTGCGTTGAACCACTTCGATATCGAGCGCATCGTGTTCTCGGGTATCGCCGGCGGCGTGGACCCCGGTCTCAACATCGGCGATGTCGTGATCGCGGACCGTTGGGGGCAGTACCTGGAGATGCTGTTCGCCCGCGAGGTGGAAGACGGCTGGATGACGATGCCGTTCTTCGAGTACCCCTACGCGAACTTCGGCATGATGTTTCCGCGCTCGGTCACCGTGCTCCGCACCGGTGCCGAGGCGCCCGAAACCCGGTTCTGGTTCTCAGTGGACGAATCGCTGCTCGCCGTCGCGCGCCACGCGGCGAACGATGTGACGCTCGCCCACTGCACGGCCGAGGACCGCTGCCTGGAGGAGGCGCCACGGATCGTGGTCGGCGGATCGGGCGTCTCGGGTGGTGCCTTCATCGACAATGCGGCCTTCCGCACCTGGGCCTTCGAGACCTTCGGCGCGCGCGTGCTGGATATGGAGAGCGCTGCCGTCGCGCACGTCGCCTATGCCAACGACGTGCCCTTCCTCGCCGTCCGCAGCCTCGCCGACCTCGCCGGTGGCGGCGAAGGCGCGAACCAGATGGAAGTCTTCATGGGCCTTGCGGCGGGCAATGCGGCGGCGGTGGTCAAGGCGCTGCTCAGGGCGATGCCGGACGAGCATTGAACCGACAAGTCCGCGCCGGCTCAGGCGCGGCGCCCTCCCCCGCTCAGGTGATGAACGGGATGAGCACCATAAGGCCAAGGGTGAGAATGGCGAGCCCGATCGCCGCCGCCGCGCCGTAGCGGTGCTCGAGAATCCGCCGGGCCCTGGGGCCCAGATACCAGAGAATTGCCGCCTCGACGTAGAAGCGCATGCCCCTGGCGACCAGCGACGCCAGGATGAATTCACCCACGTTCAGATGTGCGGCGCCGCTGGCGACGGCGACGAGCTTGTACGGCAGCGGCGTCAGTGCGCCGGCCGCGACGAACCAGACGCCCCACCTGTCCCTGTACTCGTAGAAGGTCTCAAGGTCGCCGGCGTGGCCTGAGAGGGCCAGCAAAGGCTCGCCCAGCCAGTCGTAGAGAAAGTAGCCGATCAGGTAGCCGGTCAGGCCGCCGCCGACCGATGAAACCGTAGCGACGCCGGCGAAGAACCAGGCCTTGGCGCGCTTCGCCAGCACCATCGGGATGAGCAGCAGGTCGGGCGGTATCGGCAGGAACAGGCTCTGCAAGTAGCAGAGGCCTGCCAGCACCCAGATGGCGCGGCGCGTGCCGGCACTCTCCATCGCCCAGTCGTAGAGCCGGCGGAGGAGATGGCGCTGCTCTCTTGCCGCAGGGGTGGCGCTGTCGTCGGTCATGTCGAATAGGTGTGGACGGCCCCGGAGCTGCGGCCCGCGCGGATGGTGGGAGTCGGAGTCTACCCCCTAAAGAGCTTGCGGTCTTTGCGCTTGTTCCACAGGGCTCGTTTTTTGTCCGCCCGGCGAGCGGCGTGAGATGATCTTCGGGCTG
>JAPPNP010000068.1 GCA_028873795.1 Chloroflexota bacterium | reverse complement strand
ACGTCCACGCCGATCGACACGAAGATTTCCTTCTTGGCCATCGCGACCTCCTCTCCACCTGATTGCCGCGGAGACTATGGAAGCCAGCGGGCCGTGACAACCGGCGCCGATCCGGCGGCGCAGGAAGAGAGGCGGGATTCGCCGGGATCAAGCGGGATCAAGCGGGATAGGTGGGATTCGCCGGGATAGAGCGGGATTAAATGGGACAAGTGGGATTTGCCGGGATGAAGCGGGATTAGAGCGCGTCCGTCTTTGACGGAAGCGTGATAGGCCGCGACTGCGGCGCCCTGTTCGCCTTCACTTCGCATGGCGCGATCATGGCGCGGGCGGCAGCCGCCGTGAACCGCACCATGGTCCGGGGTCTGGCACACTACCCGCCCGGACGGGATCGAATCGGATCGGTGCACGGCGCTCCTATTCGCGTGTAGTGCGGTCCGGGCAACCCCCACCTCACCCCGGCCCTCTCCGCCCCCAGGGGCGGAGAGGGGGAGCAAAAGGAACCGCCACGCTCTCTCCGCCCCGTGGCGGTGGAGGCATCCCTTGCCCTCTCAACCACGTCCCCCCTCCGCCCTCCGGGGGGAGGGGGACAGGGGGAGGTGGGGAGCGTTCGGGTCAAGGTGGTCCGGTCTGGCCGGATGCCGCTCTAGGGCCGGCTAGGCCTCGAGTCCAGGGGGCACGCGCCGGTGCCAGTCGGTGGCCTGCTCGTAGGCCCAGCCGATGCGGAGCGCCGTCGCCTCGTCCCGGCCGCGGCAGACGATGTGCAGCGAGGTCGGCAGACCGTTCGCCGTGGCACCGTTGGGCACCACGAGGGCGCACCATTCCAGCCAGTTGACCATGCGCGTGAAGTGGGCGGGCGTCTGCCTCTGGTCGATGGCCGCGACCGCAGGCGCCGGCGTTAGCGTGCCCGGCGTGAGCAGGGCATCGAAACCCTCAATCGCCGCGAGCGCGGTCCGCTTGTCCTCGTCGCGGGCACGCATCATCGCCATGTACTCGACGGCGGAGACGCCGCGGCCGAGCTGGATGCGCGGGCGCACGTCGTCGTCGATGGGGAGCGACTCGTCGTCCACCAGCGCGCCGACGTGGAAGTAGCCCTCCGTGCCGATCAGCTTGCCCACGCTGTTTCCGTAATCGGCGGCGGAGCGCGGCAGCGCCAGCGTCTCGCACCGCGCGCCGGCCTGCTCGAGCACGTCAACGGCGGCGTCGTAGGCGGCGAGCACCTCGGCGTCCACGCCGTGCCGCTCGGCCTCGGCCATCACCCCCAGGCGCAGCCCGGCAACGCCTCGCCTGAGCGCGGGAAGCGGATCGGCGGGCACATGGCGCAGCGTCGCCGGATCGGCGGGGTCCGGCCCCTGCAGCACCATGTAGAGCCGGGCCGCATCCTCCACCGTCCGGGTCATGGGGCCGGGCGTGTCGAGCGTGTGCGAGAGCGGCGCCACCCCGGCGGCGCTGACCTGCCCGATGGTGACCTTGAGGCCGGCGAGCCCGCACCAGGCCGACGGGATGCGCACGGAGCCGCCGGTGTCCGTGCCGATGGCCCAGGGCGCGAGACGCGCGGCGACGGAGACGCCGGAGCCGCTGCTGGAGCCGCCGGGCGCGCGGTGCACCTCGGCATCCCACGGATTGCGCGGCGTCCCCATGTGCTGGTTGGTGCCCCAGCCGCCCATGGCGAATTCCACGGTGTTGGCCTTGCCGATGACGATCATCCCGGCCTCGATCAGCCGGCGCGCCAGCGTCGCGGTGGTGGGCGAGACCCGGTCCGCCCAGTGCTTGCTGCCGATCGTGGTGATGCGGCCCTCGATGTCGATGATGTCCTTCAGCGCGATCGGCACGCCGTGCCAGGGGCCGATGCCGTGGCCCGCGCGGATCGCCTTGTGCGCGGCCTCGGCTGCGGCGCGCGCTTCGTCGCGGTAGACCGCGGCGAAGGCGTGCAGCCGCTCCTCGTGCGTGTCGATCCGGTCGAGCAGCGCGTCCGCCAGGTCGACCGGACTGAGCCGCCCGGCCTGGATCGCCTCGGATGCTTCGGTCGCGGTGAGGAACGCCGGATTCGTTGACGACATGGGTGACTCCCTGAAGAACGCGAATACGTGTGGTCAGGCGATGGCTGCAGGTGCCCCGGTCCCGGGCCCCAGGTCTTCGCCGTAGTGCGCGATGGCGCCGGTGGTGTGGAAGGTCTCCCACGCCACGCCCTCGGGATCGAAAACCCAGGTCTTGTCGCCGCGCGCGTAGCAGCAGTTCGCATCCGCCTGGTCGACGTGGCGCTCGCCCGCCGCCTTGAGACGCCCGGCAAGCGTGTCCAGCTCGTCGGCGGTCTCAGTCTGGATGCCGAGATGGTCGACGCCGGGGCTGCCGCAGCGCGTCGAGATCGAGAGATTGAGGCGGGGATCTTCCAGCATCCACTTGGCGTAGTCCTCTTTCAGCACCGTCGGCCCGGTACCAAAGAGGGTCGTGTAGAACCCGACCGAGCGGTCGAGGTCGGCAACCGTGATGGCGATGTGGACGCGCTTCATGCTTCTCGCTCCGCCGCCTGCAGCCTGCGCCAGCAGTGATACTCCGAACCGCCGTCCCGTGCTACCGCGCAGGACCATTTTTTAGTCGTGGCTGAGGGCTCGGGATGACGGGGATCGCACA
>JAPPNP010000087.1 GCA_028873795.1 Chloroflexota bacterium | reverse complement strand
CCCGGTGCTTCCCCACGGACGATCCGAGGGGACTTGCAACATACAAGGGGCGGGTCTCAGACCCGCCCGACGCCAAGCGTCCGGCGCGTCCAGATTCGACCAGACTGGATTCCGGCCTGCGCCGGAATTACGGAGGGGCTACGCGATGGACTCTTGCAGGGAGAGGGCTAGAGCCAGCCCCGTACTCGATACGGGAGTGAGGGGGATTCGGACCTAGGGCGCGGGATACCGTCAACGACTCAAGGGCCTCCCGGCACGGAAACAAACCCGGGCATTACGTCCCGCGCGAACCACTCGATGTCGGCTCGCATGGCGGTCGGCGGCACGCCCAGCGATCCGGTCTGGATGAAGACGCGGCGCAGTCCGGGTAGGCGTTGGAGCAGGCCGCGCAAATGGTCGCGCACGTCATCGGTCGTCCCGCACACCCAGGTTCCGTCAGCGTCCAGGTCGTGAATGGTGGGCAGTCCCGCGTCATAGGCCGCCTCACCCTGGGCCGTGGCCCGGATCTGGGACTCGCTGAGCTGGGGATAGCGGCCCAGCGGCGCCAGCCCCTTGAGGTGCTCTTCGCACCACGGCGTCACTTCGCGCAGCGCGGCCTCGCGGCTGTCGGCGATGTGTATCTGGAATCCGACGGCCAGGTCTTCGCCAAGCTTCGTCTCGCGCCCGGCCCGCGCCAATGCGTCGCGATAGACCGCCGCCGCCTGCTCGGCGCGGCCGCCCGGCGCCGTGCCGCCGGCGATCACGCCCTTGATGCCGTGCCGCGCCATGAAGTCCAGGCCGCGCCGCTTGGTGCTGGTGATCGGTTGCCAGATTTCGACCGGTAGATGCGCCGGCCGGGGTACGAGCGTTATGTCAACAAGATCGTCGAACATGTGCGGCACGTCGGCCGGCACGCGATAGGCCGCGCCCGCGTGTGAGAATTCCGGCTCGTGCCAGGCCCGCAGCATGATCTCCACCTGCTCCTCGAACAGATCACGGTTGGCCGCGTCGTCCAGCAGTGGGCCGCCCAGCGTCTCCACCTCGCGGGGGACGTAGCCCCGCCCGATGCCGAAGCGCAGCCGTCCGCCGGTCAGCACGTCCACCATCGCGTAGTCCTCGGCCAGCCGCAGCGGATGCCAGGCGGTGACCGTGTTGAAGAACGCGCCGAACTTGAGCCGCTGGGTGTGGTGCGCGAGGTGCAAGCTCAGCAGCGGCACGTTGCCGATGCAGCCGTAGCCCTCGCGCTGGAAATGGTGCTCGGCCAGCCAGAGCGTGTCGTAGCCCGTGCGCTCCATCAGCTCGGCGAAGCGCAGGGCTTCGTCGAAGACCGTGGCAAGGTGCGCGTCGCTCTGCCGCCGCCGGTGGGCCGGCGGTCCTCGAAACCCGGGATTCGGCATCTCCACGTGGCCGCCATAGAAGGCGTCGATGGCGAGTGTCATCAGCGGCGCCTCGCGATTCGTGGGCAACGCTCGGGTTGGATCAGGGGTCGAGCCGACCGTAGCGCGACCGGCCGGCTGCTGTCGACGCGCCGAGCTTGAGGCTAAGCTGGCCGCCCATGACGACCGGCACCTCGTCGACTGACTTGCGCGCGCGGCTGAATCGCTACGCCGACGCCAAGCGACGCGGCGTCGACTGGCTGCTGCGCCACGCGAACGCCGACGGCTCCATCGGCGACCCGGCGCACGGCTTCCGGTTCTACCGCGTGCCGTGGACGTTCACCGTCGCCGGCGAGGCCGCAGCGGCCACGGCGCTCTGCGGTTGGATTCGTGAGCACATGTTCACCCCCGAGGGCGATTTCGACCGCGGGCGGCGCGTGCTGACCGATGCCTACGCCTACCGCAACGCCACGCTGGTCTACGGCGCGCACATGGCGCGGCAGTTTGACTTGAGCAGCCGCGGCCTCGAGTTTGTCCTCACCATGCAGGACCCGGAGTCCGGCGGCTTCACCAATGACCTCGACGCCGACGGCGCCCCGAGCGACGTGATGGACGTTCCCTACGCCTGCGGTTGCGGCTTGGCCTGCATCGCGCTTGGCCGCATGGAAGAAGCGCGGGCGGTGCATGCCTTCCTGGAGCGGATCTGGCAGGCGCAGCGCGAGCTCCCCGAGCGCCTGCACTACGCCTGGTCGCGCGAGCAGCAGGCGCTCGTCACTCCCGAAACCGGCAAGGAGTCCTGGTTCACGGTCGAAGCCCAAGCCGCCCGCAAGCAGCGCTGGACGGTCGGGGGCATCGCCGCGGCGTTTCTCTGCCGGCTGCACATGGTCGACCCGCAACCCGGATACCTGGCGCTCGCGCGCGAGTACATGGCGTTCTCCATGCAGTGCACGCCGTGGCAATTCGACTACGCCCAAGTCTGCAAGAGCGGCTGGGGCTCGGCGCTGCTCTATCAGCTCACGGGCGACGCCGAATACCGCGCGTGGACCGTGCGGGTTGGCGACTGGTTCGTCGAGACGCAGCAGCCAGATGGCTCCTGGTCCTGGGACCCGCAGGCGACGCTGGGAGAGACCATCGAGCTCACCGCCGAGTTCGCGGTCCACGTGGACACCATCATCGGCTGCCTGGCAAGCCGACCGTGACTTCAATGCCCACCAAGGCGCCCCTTGCGTCGTTCCCAGTTCGACTCCCTCTCCCTCGGGGGTGTCCAGACCGGACACATGGTGAACAGGTGTTCGGAGACATGGTGAACACC
>JAPPNP010000062.1 GCA_028873795.1 Chloroflexota bacterium | reverse complement strand
GCGCTTCGCCGTCCGAACCAACGCCGTGTCCGTGCCAACCATCAGCACGCCGGCTCCGGTTCGCACACCGCGCATCGAGCCCACTCCGACCACGCGCGCCTCGACGCTGCAGCGACTCCGTAACTCCGCCGCCACGTCTGGTCAGCACCCGTCACAGACCATCACCGGACCGCCCGCACCCGCGTCCACTTCACGCCACGGCGCAGCAGCCAGCGCCTGTCCGTCGCCTTCGAACGGCCGGCTCATCGCTTCCTCCCCCGGAGGGCAGGCTTCCGGCGGCCCGCGCCGGTCGCGAGCCACTGCAGCACGGCCGCCTTGCTCCAGCGCGGGCGACGGTCGATGCCCTGAATCGGGGACACCGGCAAGGCATGCGCGTTGAGCCGGCGCCTGATGGTCCTCGGGTGGCAGCGCAGCAGCGTGGCCAGATCTTCGAGGAACAACACGTCCGGCAACTCGTCCGACCCCACGTCCGGGCCCCACGGCTCTCGGTTGCCGCGGCGGCCCCCGGGGCGCCCGCCAAGCCGCGCTCCAACCGAACCCGGCTGCGGTTCAGGCATGCGGGCCAGGACCTCCTCCCGCGCCGCGTCCGCAGCCCGCTCCGCCTCCTCGAACAAGTCCAGGATCTTGGTAGCCCGTGCGGCGAATGCGGCCGGGGGCGGGGTGTACCCGTTGAGCCACGCGTTCAGGGCGGGTTGACTGACCCGCAGCATCGACGCGAGCTTGCGCTGCGACAGGCCGAGTTTCACGATGCGCGCGGCGATCGGCTGTGCCGGAGTGACCATTGGCGCCTCCAGAATTAGGGGCACCAAGAATCCCGTCAACTGTAATCATTGATTATCATTGGCAGGTGAACATCATCGGGCAGCGACTGCGTGCGGCCCGCGTGCTCCGGGGTTTCAACCAGGCCCAGCTCGCCGCCAAGATCGCCCTCACGCGAGAGGCGATCTCCATGGTCGAGCATGGGAAGTCGCGCCTTCGGGTCGACAGGCTGGCCACCGCCGCGAGGATGCTCGACGTGTCGACCGACTACCTGGAGGGGCTCACGGAGGACCCGACCCCCGCCGCGCAACTCACGCGCGCCCTGGCCGTCGTCACGGGCGGCGCGCCTCTCGATGACGGGCTCGGTCCCGCCGCAACCCGAGCAGACGGCGACTATGTCGGCGTCTACACGTTGGCTGCGTCTACCGGCGGCGGCGCCGTCGCGTACGACAAGCGCGTGACCGGCCGCATCAAGTTCCGAAGGGCGTGGCTGGCCCGCCATGGGCTCGTCGCCCACCACTGCCGTGTCGTCAAGGTCGTCGGCGAGTCCATGGAGCCGACCCTGTTCGACGGCTGTTCGATCCTCGTCAACCACGCGAGCCGCCGCCGGCGCCTCGGCCACATCTACGTTGTGCGCACCGTCGAGGCCCTTGTGGTCCAACGCGCGGGCAGGGATCCGTCGGGCGTCTGGCAGCTCGTCAGCGACAACCCGGACAAGCTGACCTGGCCCAACCGCCCTTGGCCGCGCGACGCCCGGATCGTCGGAGAGGTCAGGTGGACCGCCAGGGCGTTCGTGTGAAGGGAACTGATCCAATGAAATCCACGCACAACGGCGTCGGCGCGCCACCGACAGACGCGAATGCCGCATCGGACAAGGGTGGTCGAGGCAGTGCGCCAACACCTCGGCGGCGAATCCAAGCGGCGGGTTCAGATGCGGCTTCGCCGCAGTCAACGACGAAGGCAAGGCCCGAGTCGCAGTCGCGCCGCCGCGTGCGCGTTGCCCAGGGGATCTACCGCGATCGTTGGGGCTTGGCGGCCACGGTCAAGGTGAACGGCGTCCAACGAGAGATCCGTTTCCCGCCCGGCACGCCCCTCAAGACCATCCGGGCGCGCCGGGACGAGCTGCGCGCCGGCATGCGGACGCTCCCTGTCGGCGAGCGGCATACGCTGGCCGACGATGCGTCTCGGTACCTCCGGCAGATCGGCAACGAGCTCGTGAGCATCGCGGACCGCCGGCACTACGTCGGGGAGTGGGCCGCGCGCTTCGGCCACCTCAATACCCTCGTGCTGCCGCAGCACATGGCGGCGCTGAACGATCAGATGCGCAAGTGGCGGGAGACTCTGTCCGTCTCGGCGTGCAACCATCGACGGGACGCGCTGACGAACCTGGTGAAGGTGCTCTACGGACGCCGGGCGGCGTCCGAGTTGGTCGACCTCGTTCGCTTCACGCGTCCGGCTCCCCGGCCGCGGTGGCTCGACCGCGCTCACATCGCGGACGTGCTGGCGCAGTTGACGCCGGGGTCCAAGACCGTGGTACGCTTAAGGTTGATGCACTGGACGGGGATGCGGCCGTCGCAGATGGGGCGCCTCCGGCCGGAGGACTTCCGCCTCGACGAACCGACACCGTTCGTCGCGGTGCCGCGCGGCAAGGGAGGACGGCTGGCGGCGGTCCCGCTCGTCGGCGAAGGGCTGGATGCGGCCCGCGAGTTCATGGCGATTGCCGCCTATGGGAGCTGGTCCTGCCCGAGTGCGAACCGGGCGCTGGAAGGCGCGGCTCGCAAGGCCGGGCGCCCTGCGTTCACCGTGTATCAGATCCGCCACGCCTTCGCGACGGGGCTGCGGCGGACGGGATCGGACGTGGCCGACATCCAGGATCTGTACGGGCATACGGATCCCGAGACGACGATGATCTATGCGCCGCCGCAGTTGCAGAAGCACGCGGAAGCGATCGAGCGCTTGCAGCGAGCCGACCGGGCGCCGGTGCCGGTCGAGGGAGGCATTCGGCTGGCAGTACCCGCTGGCAGTACCCGTGAAGCACCCGTAAGTCGTTGATTCTAAAGGACGCGCCCTTAGCTCAGCTGGATAGAGCGTCTGGCTACGAACC
>JAPPNP010000007.1 GCA_028873795.1 Chloroflexota bacterium | reverse complement strand
TGTGTTCACCATGTCCCCGAACATGTGTTCATGATGTCCCCGGTCCGCACACTTTCAGGTGGAGGGGGCAAGAGTCGAGGGAGAGGGATTGGAAGTTCTTGATTCCTTGATGCGCTCGGATCGACCGCGGTGCGCTACTGGATACGTCATTCCGAACATCGTGAGGAATCTAAGGGCGTTGTGCATATCACCTACCCCTTAGATTACTCGCTGCGCTCGGAATGACACGGTGGGTCGTGCGAGACCGTAGATTCTCGTTTCTCGCCTCTGCTGGAATGTCAATCGCCGGACGACCCCCTCCCCAGCCCTCCCCCTTTCAGGTGGAGGGAGCAGGAGCTCAGCGCGGCAGCCAGGCGTCGTCCAGGACTTCGTCGGTGAGGCGTTTGCCGAGCAGATAGGTCGTGTTGTCGGGATACCAGAGCACCTGCTCGCCCGCGTAGTCGGTGAAGCTGCCGTACATGGGCATGCCGCCGCCGCGTCCGGTCACCGAGTGGACGGCGTATTCGTTGTCGGCGAGCACGTGCGGGCGGCCGAACACCAGCGGTTGGCCGCCCGGATTGTCGATCTCGCGTCCCACGCTGACACAGACCGGCCGGCGCGCCTTGCCGTCGCCGGGACCGTCGGCGCCATGCGCGGTGCCGTCGTTGTTGTGGAAGAACAGCAGTAATCGACCGTCACGCAGCTTGTGCAGCGGGCAGGGCGACGAGGGATGCGGGATGGGCGGTCCGCCGGGCTGAAACCGCAACGGCGCCGCCTCGGACCACGACTCGCCGTAGTCCTCGGATATCGAGTACCAGATCCAGCCGGTCATGGTGCGCATGACGGCCAGGATGCGGCCGTCTGAGAGGTTCTGGATCGACGGCTCCATGGCGCAGCTGATGCGCGCGTCGCGTGGATGTTGCACCTGGATGCCGTGGTCGGCGTCCGGCCAGGTCGTCACCACCAAGTCCGCCGGGTCGTCCACCGTCATCACGTTGTCGAATCTGAGGAACCAGCCCTCGTGATGGCGGGCGTTGAAGCCGATCTCCGACGTCACCGTCTCGAACTGGCGCTGATAGTGATTCGAGGCCCAGCGCGTCATGGGGCAGATCACCTGGCCGCGTCGATTGACGATGGGCGCTTGCCAGCCGGTCGGCACCCAGCTGCTGAGCATGGCGGGATCGGGATCGTCGATGGCCCCGCGCCCGATGACCGCGTCGTGTCGCTCGCCCCAGGTGACGCCGTCGTCGTCCGAGACGCGCCAGGACAGCACGCCCGTCATCCCGCGGTCGAAGTCCACCGGCCCGGTGTTGCGGTGATAGAACATCCACACGCGACCGCTATGCGGCACGACCACCGGCACCGACCACACGGGCGTCTTGCCCGAGTCGTCGGGCGGCGCCTCGACCACCGTGGGACGGCTCCAGGTGCGCCCACGGTCCTCGCTGCGGGACGTCACCACCCGCACGTTCACGCCGTGGAAGTGGTCTCCGGCCTGCGTCCAGGTGGCCAGGAAGGCTCCCGTGGTGGTGACTGTGACGATGAAGTGGGTGTTGCCGTTGTCCCACGGCCCGTCCGGCCGTGGCCCGGTGTCGTGGGCCGGCGTGTCGTCGTCGGCCGGTACGTAGACGACGTAGTCGGGGTTGGTGCGGAGGGCGTCGCGCCAGCGTGCGGCGGCCGTGGATTTCGGCGGCATTGCGTGCACCTTCAAGGGCGGGACGCCGCGGCCGGCAGCGCCGGTGGGCCGGTCACGGCCAACGCCATCCCGACGAGAGCGCCCTCATCATCCCACCCGAGCCGCGAATACGCCTAAGGCGCGGACCACCCTCACCCTGGCCCGGTCCCATCAACGGACCGTTGCAAGACCCAGCCGGGCCTTTGGATGACCGGGCGCATCCTGTCCGCACCCAGGTTCAGTGAAGGGTGGATTCCCGCCTTCGCGGGAATGACGGAGGGGACTGCACGACGGTGTCAGATTGGGTGGTAGGTTCCGGAGTGACGACCTCGCTCCCGGCGGCCGTGTTCTTTGACGCTTACGGCACGCTGATCCATTTCCCGGAAGACCCCTCGCCGTTCGACTACATGGCCGACGTCCTGCGGCGGTTTGGGGTTGACCTGCCGCGCGCGCGGCTCGACGACGCGCTGCACGCCGAGATGCGCTACTACAAGGCGCACTACGCGTCGGTGCGCACGGCCGACGACCTGGAACGGCTCCGCATCGAGGACGCGCGGGTGTACCTGGAGGCGCTGGGAGACACCGGGGCCGTGCCGCTGGACCTGAACCACGTCGCGGACGAGCTGGCGGCGGCCTTCGAGAGCCGCGTGCTTCCCGACGCGCATCCGGCCATCGACGTGGTGCAGGCCGCGGGCGTGCGCGCCGCCGTCCTCAGCAACTTCAGCTACCTGCTGCCGCTGGTCCTCGACGAGGTTGGACTCGGCGACCGCCTGGATCCGATCGTCTTTTCGGCGGCCGTCGGCGCCGAGAAGCCCGACCCCCGCATCTTTGCCGCCGCAGCGGCCGCGGTCGACACGGAACTTGCCGACTGCGTGCTCATCGGCGACGACTTCAAGAACGACGTCGGCGGCGCGCAGCGTTGCGGGATGCCTGTGGTCTGGCTCGCGCGGGATGGATCGGACGCCCCGCCCGGCGTGGCCGCGGCGCGGAACCTGGTGGACGCCGCCCAGCTGGCCCTGGGACCTGGTTGGCGCGACCTGTCGCTCGGTGAGCGCACGCCGCCGCCAGCGGACGCCTGACATGCAACTCCCCTCGCTGCGGGTCGCCACCACGGCGCGAACGTCCGTGCACCCGATCGGCCGGCAAATCCAGGCGGTCCTCGACGGGCGGGACGTCAGGGACGGCCTGCTCCTGGTCAGCGTCCCGCACACCACCTGCGCGGTGACCTTGAACGAACCCGAGTCCGGCCTGCTCGACGACCTGGCGCGGTCGCTTGAGCGACTGGTTCCGTGGAACGACGACTACGCGCACAACCGCGGGTCGGAGGACAACGCGGCGGCCCACGTCCGCGCCGCCCTGCTGGGGCATCAGCTGCTCGTGCCGGTCGTCGACGGGCGCCTCCAGGTCGGCGTGTGGCAGGACGTGTTGCTGGTCGAGTGCGACGGCCCGCGCACCCGCACGGTCGAGCTGCGCGTGGTCTAGGTCGCCGAAGATCGCGGCCGGGTCACTCCTGCAGCGACGCAATCTCGGCGAATGATCCGGCGAGCGCCGGGTACAGACTCTGGTAGAGGCGATAGGTCGCCTCGTAGACGGCGCGTGTGTCCGCGCGCGGTTCGACCTGGTGGGTTAGGCCGGCGGTTAGCTCGCATGCCTCCTCGACGGAGGCGTACACCCCTACGGCGACTCCGGCCAGCAGCGCCGCGCCGAAGGCGGGGCCTCGGTCCTCGGGCTCGAGGCTGATGGGAAGACCGAGCACATTGGCCACGATCTGCCGCCAGAGCGGACTGCGCGCGCCGCCTCCGGCGATCTTGACCCGGCGCGCCGGCAGGCCGAGCTCCTGGATGATCTCCAGGCCATCGCGAAGGCTGAACGCCACGCCTTCCAGCACGGCGCGGACCACGTCACCGCGCCCGTGGGCGGTTGTGAGACCGAATAGCACGCCACGCGCGTTGGGATCGAGATGCGGCGTGCGCTCACCCTGGAGGTAGGGCAGCCAGATCAGGCCTCGGCTGCCGGCGGGCGATGCGGTCGCCTCCCGGGTCAAGGCGTCGTAGGGGTCGCCGTCGCCTGCATTCCGGGCGCCCAGCGTGTCGCGAATCCAGCGCAGCGAGATTCCCGCACCCTGGGTCACGCCCATGACATGCCACGTCTCCGGCAGCGCATGGCAGAACGTGTGCACGCGACCGGCAGGATCGATCCGCGGCCGGTCGCTGGCAACGAACACGACGCCCGAGGAACCGATGGTCACGAGCGCGTCGCCTTCGGCAACGATGCCCGCCGCCACGCCCCCGGCGGCCTGGTCGCCCGCGCCCGCGGCCACGGGCAGTCCGGCGGGGAGGCCCAGGACTTCCGCCGCGGCGGCGGTCAACGCACCGGCCGGCTCGGGCGACTCGACGACGCGCGGCAGCCATTCCGGCGGAATCGCCAGGTCGCGCAACATTGCTTCGGACCACTCGCGACTGGCCACGTCGTAGAGCGCCGTGCCCGAAGCGTCCGCGACGTCGGCGGCCGCCTCGCCGGTGAGGCGCAGGCGAATGAAGTCCTTGGGCAGCAGCACGCGTCGAATCCGATCGTAGGCGTCGGGCTCGTGCTCACGCACCCACAGAAGCTTGGGCGCGGTAAAGCCTTCCAACGGAGGGTTGGCAGTGCGCGCAATGACCTCGGCCAGCCCGATCTGGCGCTCGATGGCCTGCCGCTGCGGCCCGGTGCGTTGGTCGCACCAGAGAATGGCGGGCCGGATCGATTGGCCGTGCTCGTCGAGGAGCGTCGCGCCGTGCATCTGCCCGGTGAGCCCGATCCCACGAATGGCCGACGGGTGCGGCGCGGCGCGGACGCATGCGCCGAGCGCCTCGACCGCCGCCCGCTCCCAGGCGTCAGGATCTTGCTCGGCCCATCCGGGCCGCGGCGTGTCCATGGGATATTCCGCCGCGTGCGTTGAAAGGATGCGCCCGTCGCGCGCGGTCAGCACCGCTCGGGCGCTGGTGGTGCCGAGGTCGAGGCCCAGCAGCAGGTCGTCGGTCATGGCGAGCGCGGACACTTCAGCCGCACCCGATCACCAGGCAGTGACGCCGCCGTCGACGACCAGGTCGTGGCCGGTCACGTAGGCCGCGGCGTCGCTGGCCAGAAACACCACCGCCCCCTGGATCTCCTCGATCTCCGCCATGCGACCCATGGGCGTGTCCCGCGTCCAGATTGGCCGGGCGGGGATCATGTGCGGCGCGTTGACCATCTCGGTGCGGGTGTAGCCGGGGCTCACCGCGTTGACGCGCACGCCGTGCTCCGCCCACTCGGCGGCGAGCGCGCGCGTGAGGTGGACGACGCCGGCCTTCGAGGCGCTGTAGTGCGCCTGATTCTGCGGGCGATTGATGATCTGCGCCGAAATCGAGGCCACGTTGACGATCGCGCCCCGACCCTGCGAAATCATCACGCGCCCGGCCTCTTGCGAGCACAGGAACACGCCTTTGAGGTTGGTGTCGAGCACGCGGTCCCAGTCGTCCTCGGGCATGTCCGCGGCGTCTACCCAGGTGGTGATGCCGGCGTTGTTGACGGCGATATCCAGGCCGCCCCAGTCGTCGACCACGGCCTGAACCGCGGCGCGCACGTCGTCGGCGCGGGTCACGTCGGCGTGGATGGCCTTGGCGCGAACGCCGCGCGACTCGATCTCGGCGACGGTGCGCTCCAGGGTCTCCGCGGTGCGCCCGCACACGGCGACGTCGGCGCCGGCCTCGGCCAGCGCTTGCGCCAGGCCCTTGCCGATGCCCGTACCGCCGCCGGTCACGAGCGCGCGGCGGCCGTCTAGGCGGAAGCGGTCGAGGACGCTCATGGGATCGGTGGACGTGGGAATGGGGCGGCCGAGGTTGGGAGCTCTAGATTCCTCGCTGCGCTCGGAATGACATGGTGGTTTAAATGACGGTTGGGGGATGATCCCGGACCGCGCACCTGCATCACGGCTCGACCATGACCTTGATGCACGCGTCCTTGCGCGATCGGGCGAAGTCCATAGCGTCCTGCACGTCGTCCAGCGGGTAGTGCGCCGAGACGAGCGGTTCGAGGTCGACGCGCCCCGAGGCCACCAGCTCAATGGCCTTGGGCCAGGTGTGGGCGTAGCGGAACACGCCCGCCACGTCGAGCCCCTTGTCGATGATGTGATTGGTGTCGATCGGCGCCGTGTCGTCGGGGCTGAGGCCGACCAGGACCACGCGACCGCCGCGCGCGGCGAGACCAATCGTCTGCACGACCGTGGCCGGCGCGCCGGCAGTTTCGAAGACCACGTCGAAGCTGTCGGCCAGTTCGGAGGCGACGTCGACCTCGCGCGCATCCACGATGCGCTCGGCGCCCAACTCGCGGGCCTTCTCGAGGCGAAAGTCGACGACATCGACGACGGTGACGGCGTCAATGCCCTGGCTCTTCAGGCTCAGCAGGGTCACGAGCCCGATGGGTCCGGCTCCAAGGACCACCGCCCGATCGCCCAGCACCGCCCGACCGCGCTCGACCGCGTAGAGCCCGACCGAGAGCGGTTCGATGAGGGCCGCGGCGTCGTAGCTCATGCCGTCGGGAATCTTGAAGCAGCGGGATGCCGGATGCGCCACGTACTCGGCGAACGCTCCGTGCACCGGCGGCGTGGCCATGAAGACCACGTCGGGGCACAGGTTGTATCGGCCTGCCTGGCAGTGCCGGCACGCATGGCAGGGGACGCCCGGCTCAATCGATACCCGGTCGCCGGGCGCGAGGTGCGAGACCTCCGCACCCACGGCAACGATCTCGCCAGACGGTTCGTGGCCCAGGATCAGCGGCTGCTCAACCACGAAGCGCCCGATGCGCCCGTGCTCGTAGTAGTGAATGTCGGACGCGCAGATGCCGACGGACCGAACGCGAACCAATGCCTCGCGGGCCGCGGGGTCCGGGACCGCGCTCTCGCGAACCCGAATGTCGGCGGTGCCTTCGAGATAGGCGGCCTTCATGCTCGGTTCCCACTCACCTGGGTCAGCCGGACTTCCTGCACGATACCGCGCGGCGAGGGCAGCGGGCGCTTAGATCCAGTCGTGTGTATTCCTGCCCGTTCGTGGTGAGCCCGTCGAATCACGCCCTTCGACAGGCTCATGGCGAACGGCATTGGGGGGCGGCTGTGCCTGCGGTTTAATGGGAATCGGCGCCGATCATGTCGTGCCGCGAGCCAGCGCGGGAGAGCGTATGAGCCCTTCGCATCCGCCGGACATCGAAATCGCGCAGGCGGCCAGGCTGCGTCCCATCGAGGAGATCGCGGCGCAGGTCGGCCTCGGCGGCGACGACATCGAACCCTACGGCCGCACCAAGGCCAAGGTCACGCAGGCGGCAATGGCGGCGCGGCAGAACGCGCCGGACGGCGACCTGGTGCTGGTGACGGCGGTCACGCCCACGGCGGCGGGTGAGGGCAAGACCACGACCACGATCGGGCTGACGCAGGCGCTTCAGCGCCTGGGCCACCGCGCCATCAGCGCCACGCGCGAGCCATCGCTGGGCCCGGTGTTCGGCGTCAAGGGCGGCGCGGCCGGGGGCGGCTACGCGCAAGTGGTCCCGATGGAGGACATCAACCTGCACTTCACCGGCGACTTCGCGGCGGTCACCTCGGCGCACAACCTGCTGGCGGCCATGCTGGACAACCACCTGCACCAAGGAAACGCGCTCGACATCGACGCGCGGCGCGTGCTGTGGCGACGGGTGATGGACATGAACGACCGCGCGCTGCACGGCATCGTGGTCGGGCTTGGCGGTCGGACCCGCGGCGTGCCGCGCGAGACCGGATTCGACATCACACCGGCGTCGGAAGTGATGGCCATCCTGTGCCTGGCGCGTGATTTGGCGGACCTGAAGGACCGCTGCGGCCGCATTGCGGTGGCCGACCGCGGGCGCGGGGCTTATGTGACCGCCGCCGAGCTCGAGGCGCAGGGGACCATGGCCGTGCTGTTGCGCGACGCGGTGCTGCCCAACCTGGTGCAAAACCTGGAGGGCGGCCCGGCGCTGATTCACGGCGGGCCGTTCGGCAACATCGCGCACGGATGCAGCACGCTGATCGCAACCAAGCTGGCGCTGAAGCTGGCGGACCTGGTGGTGACGGAAGCCGGGTTCGGGGCCGATCTCGGCGCGGAGAAGTTTCTCAACATCAAGTGCCCGGCGGGCGGGCTGCGCCCCCGGCTGGCGGTGCTGGTGGCCACGGTGCGCGCGCTCAAGCTGCACGGTGGCGCCGACCGGCGAGAGCTGGACGCCGAGGATCTGGAAGCGCTGCGCGCGGGCCTGCCAAACCTGGAAGCGCACGCGCAAAACATGGCCAAGTTCGGATTGCCGGTGGTGGTGGCGGTCAACCGCTTCCCCAGCGACACGGACGCGGAGATCGACCTGGTGATGCAGGCGGCATCCGCGTTGGGAGTGCCCGCGGCGGAGTCGACGGTCTTCGCCGACGGGGCCGCAGGCGGCGAGGCGCTGGCGCGGCAGGTGCTCCGCGCGCTGGAGGCCGGCGGCGACAACTTCGCGCCGCTGTACGAGCCTGAGGCCACCCTCACCGAGAAGATCGAGACGGTCGCGCGCGAGATCTACGGGGCGGACGGCGTGGACTACGCGGGAGGCGTGGAGCGGCGGCTGCGGCGCATGGATCGCGGCGTGGCGCGCGGGTTCCCGGTCTGCATGGCCAAGACGCAGTATTCGCTGTCCGACAACGCGTCGCTGCGGGGCAGGCCCAAGGGTTTCCGCATCACGGTGCGCGACGTGCGGCTGTCGGCGGGAGCAGGCTTCGTGGTGCCGCTGACCGGCGACATCTTGACGATGCCGGGGCTACCGCGGCGGCCGTTTGCGGTGGGGATGGACGTGACGCCGGACGGGACGATTTCGGGGCTGGCGTAGGCGAGGAAGACGGTCGGTCGCCATGCTGTCGCGGTACCCGAATCCGTTCGATAGACCCTTGGACAGGCTCAGAGCCTGCCCCGTGCTTGACACGGGGGCGAACGGATTCGGCTCGATTCGGCGCGCGGCGGTGAATTGAGGCATGGTAGGGCGCAGATGGGATCGGTCCGCGCAAGCGCGCGGCGGCTGACTGGGGAGCGCGCCGATGATCACCGAGGCCACCTACACCCGCGACGGGCGCACCGCGACGATCCGCGTCGAGCGCATCGACACCTGGGTCGAAGATACCGCGAGCATCGTGAACTTTCCGGGAATCCTCGAGCTGGACGGCCGGCTCATCCTGACCTTCGCCCGCTCGCGCCACGGCGCCGAGCACTCCCACAAAGAGGACCCTGGGCGCAGCCTGGAGTCGTTCGACGATGGCGAGACCTGGCAACCCGGATCGGACGACGACCCACTCGTCACCTACGACCCTCTCAGCGGCCATAAGAATGACGGTTTCGGCGGTGGGTGCGGGCGACTCCGCGACGGCACGATCGTCCACATGAGCCACAGCACGGTGGTGCACCTCGACAACGGCTATGACCGCGCGAAGGGTCACATGCACGAGCAGTTCCAGCAGGACGACCCCACGTTTCGCTTTCAGCGGGCCACGAGCGACGGTCGGCTGCTCGAGCGGTTTCCGTTCAAGGTTGCCGGCATGCCGTGGGGTCGCCGGTCGTATCAGGTCTACTCGCCGATCCTCGAAATGGACGACGGCGATCTGCTGGCGGCGATGGAGTGGGTCGAGCTGCTGCCCGAGGAGCGGTGGCGTCGCGAGGCCCACGGCCGCGTTTGGAAATACCTCTTCGGCGTGTTCATCGTGCGCTCCGGCGACGGCGGGCGCACCTGGGACTACGTGACCCAGTTCGATCCCGGCGAGGTCAAGCCGGTCTATGGGATCAGCGACCGGTCCGTCGACGAGGGCTTCGACGAAGCCCACATGACCAAGCTTCCGAATGGCGACATCCTCTGCGTAATGCGCACCGGCTCCTATTCGCCCTTGTGGCAAGCGCGGTCGCGCGACGGCGGTCGGACCTGGGACACGCCGGAGTCGATGGGGTGGCCCGGGGCCAAGCCGCAACTCCAGGTCCTGCCGAACGGCGTGCTCGCGTGCGCCTCGGGACGCGGGTCCTACGGCCATCCCCAGGTGACGCACGTGATGATCAGCATCGACGGCACCGGGCATCAGTGGGAAGCGCCCTTCAATTTCCACACCGGTCCGGGCTGCTCCTACACCACGACCATGCAGCGCGACGGCAAGCTGCACGTGATCTACTCGGACTCGGATTTCACACGCGATATGGGGACGCACGGGCTGCCCGTGCAACGCATTCGCCGCGCCGTCATCGACATCTCGACCGACGCATGAGCGCGGCTCGCCACGTCCCACACTGGGAGCACGCATGATCCGCCAGGCCCGCTACAACGACGGATCCCGCAGCGCCACCGTCACCCTGGAGCGGATCGACACCTGGGTTGAAGACACCGAGAGCATCGTGAACTTTCCGGGAATCCTGGAGCTGGACGATCGGCTGGTGCTGTACCACGCGCGCTCGCAGCACGGCGCCGAGGACTCCCACCAGGAGGACCCCAACCGCATCCTGGAGTCTTATGACGACGGGGAGACCTGGCAGCCCAGACCGGACGACGACCCGCTCGTCACCTACGACTCTTTCAACGGCCACAAGAATGACGACTTCGGCGTCGTCGGGTCCGGACGTCTTCGCGACGGCACGATCGTCCACATGAGCCACAACACGATGATGCACTTCGAGAACGGCTATGACCGCGCGAAGGGGCATATGCACGAGCAGTTCCAGCAGGACGACCCCACGTTCCGCTTTCAGCGGGCTTCGAGCGACGGTCAACTGCTCGAGCGGTTTCCGTTCAAGGTTGCCGGCATGCCCTGGGGGCGCCGGGCATATCAGGTCTACTCGCCCATCCTCGAAATGGACGACCGCGACCTGCTGGCGGCCATGGAGTGGGTCAAGCTGCTCCCGGAGGAACGGTGGCGCCACGAGGCCCACGGGCGCGTCTGGAAACTTCTTATCGGCACATTCATCGTGCGCTCCGGCGACGGCGGCCGCACCTGGGACTACGTGACCCAGTTCGATCCCGACGAGGTCAAGCCGGTCTACGGGATCAGCGACCGGCCGATTGACGATGGCATCGACGAAGCCCACTTGGCCAAGCTGCCGAACGGCGACATCCTCTGTGTGATGCGCACCGGCGCCTATTCGCCCCTGTGGCAAGCGCGATCGCGCGACGGCGGTCGGACCTGGGACACGCCCGAATCCATAGGGTGGCCCGGGGTCAAGCCGCAGCTGGAGGTCCTGCCGAACGGCGTGCTCGCGTGCGCCTCGGGACGCGGGTCCTACGGCCACCCGCAGGTGACCCATGTGATGATCAGCATCGACGGCACCGGGCATCAGTGGGAACCGCCCTTCAACTTCCACACCGGTCCGGGCTGCTCCTACACGACCACCATGCAGCGCGACGGCAAGCTGCACGTGATCTACTCGGACTCCGACTTCACGCGCGACATGGGAACGCACGGGCTGCCCGTGCAGCGCATTCGCCGCGCCGTCATCGACATCTCCACCGACGCGTGAGCGCGGCCCGCCACGTCCCACACAGGGAGCACGCATGATCAATCAGGCCCGGTACAGCGACGGGACCCGCAGCGCTACCGTCACCCTGGAGCGGATCGACACCTGGGTCCAAGACACCGAGAGCATCGTGAACTTCCCGGGAATCCTGGAGCTGGACGACCGGCTGGTGCTCTACCACGCGCGCTCGCGCCACGGCGCCGAGCACACCGCCGACGAGGATCCCAATCGCATCCTGGAGTCCTACGACGACGGCGAGACCTGGCAGCCCGCCCCTGACGACTTTCCGCTCTCGTTCAAAGATCCGATGACGGGTCGCCAGATCGACGCCTTCGGCGGATCGATCGGCTATCTCCGCAACGGAACGATCGTGCATATCGGCCACAACACGCAGCTGCAGCACGACGTGGGCTACGAGGGGTCCCGCATGCACGACCGGTTCCAGCAGGACGACCCCACCTTCCGCTTCCAGCGGGCTTCGGGCGACGGCCAAAGGCTCGAGACGATCAAGTTCAAGGTGCCCGGCATGCCGTGGGGTCGCCGGTCGTACCAGGTCTATTCGCCCATCGTGGAGCTTGACGACGGCGATCTGCTGGCGGCCATGGAGTGGGTCAAGATGCTGCCGGAGGAACGGTGGCGTCACGAGGCCCACGGCCGTGTGTGGAAATACCTCTTCGGCGTCTTCATCGTGCGCTCCGGCGACGGCGGTAACAGCTGGGAGTACGTGACCCAGTTCGATCCCGACGAGGTCAAGCCGGTCTACGGGATCAGCGACCGGTCCGTGGACGAGGGATTCGACGAAGCCCACATGGCCAAGCTGCCCAACGGCGACATTCTCTGCATGCTCCGCACCGGCTCGTATTCGCCCCTGTGGCAGGCGCGGTCACGCGACGGCGGCCGGACCTGGGACGCGCCCGAGTCGACCGGGTGGCAGGCGGTGAAACCGCAGTTGCAGGTGTTGCCGAACGGCGTGCTGGCGTGCTCATCCGGACGCGGGGCCTACGGCCATCCGCAGGTGACGCACGTGATGATCAGCATCGACGGCACCGGGCATCGCTGGGAGGCGCCGTTCTGCTTCCACACCGGTCCCGGTTGCTCCTACACGACCACCATGCAGCGCGACGGCAAGCTGCACGTGATCTTCTCGGACTCCGACTTCACGCGCGACATGGGGACGCACGGACTGCCCGTGCAACGCATTCGCCGCGCCGTCATCGACATCTCCACCGACGCCGCATGAGCAGCGTTCATTCAGCCCCAAGCAAGGAGCAGCCATGATCAGCCAGGCCAGCTACAGCGACGGCACCCGCACCGCCACCATCACGCTCGAGCGCATAGACACGTGGCTCGAAGAAGACCAGACGGTGATCAACTTTCCCGGCGTCGTTCCGCTGGACGGCGATCGGCTCTTCATGACGATTCACTGGTCGCGCCACGGCGACGAGGGGAAGTTTGGCGACCCCACCCGCGCCTACCTTTCCGATGACGCCGGCGAGACGTGGTCCGAAGCCCCGCGAGACTTCCCCATGGTCACCCGCGACCCCCGCAACGGTTGGATGACCGAGAACTGGGACTCGGGCGCGTGGGGGTTCCTGCGCGACGGCTCTATCGCCCGCGTCGATCACAACACCCACCAGCAGCACACCCTGGGCCACGACCGCTCGCAGGGACACATGCACGAGCGCTTCCAGCAGGAGGACCCGGAATTCCGCTGGCATCGCTACGCCCGTGACGGTTCGAAGCTGGAACACTGGACGTTCAAGGTCCCCGAGCTGCCGCGCGAGCGGGCGTCCTACCAGTGCTATTCCCGCATCCTCGAGCTGGACGACGGCGACATCCTGGTGGCGCTGGAGTGGGTGGACCTGCTGTCCGAGTCCGAGCAGCACATCGACGGGAGCGGGCGCGTGCGCAAGTTCCGCTTCGGCACGTTCATCGTGCGCTCCAGCGACCGCGGGCGGACGTGGAAGTCCGTCGCGACGTTCGATCCGGCGGTGGTGAATCCGGTCTACGGCATATTCGACCGCGGCGTGGACGAGGGCCTGGACGAGGCCGATCTGGCGGTGCTGCCGAACGGCGACATCCTCTGCGTGATGCGCACGGACTCGTATGCACCGATGTTTCAGGCGCGCTCAACCGACGGCGGTCACACCTGGAGCGAGCCGGAATCGACCGGCTGGCAGGGCGTGAAGCCACGGCTGGAGGTGCTGCCGAACGGGGTGCTGGCCTGCTCGGCAGGTCGCGGCGCCTACGGACAACCCCAGGTGACGCACGTGATGCTGAGCCTCGACGGCACGGGCAACCACTGGGAGGCGCCGTTCTACTTTCACACCGGCCCCGGCTGCTCCTACACAACCACCATGCAGCGCGACGGCAAGCTGCACGTGATGTATTCCCACTCCGATTTCACGCGCGAAATGGGCACCCACGCCCTGCCGAACCAGAAGATCCGGCGGGCGGTGCTGGACGTGCAGCTGAGCGAGGGGTAGGCGGGAAGCGGCCGGATCGACCTACGAGACGGCCGGCGTCCGAGCGGCAGTGTCGAAATAGGTTGGGAAGTACTGGGCGCAGTGCTCCCGCAGCCACTCGATGCTGAGCCGCACCCAGAGCTGCGGGTCGTAGTCGGGCAGGCAGGGCGGCTCCAGGCAGACCGGGATGGCGTCGGGGTCGGGCGCGCCCGCGTGCAGGATCGCGAAGATTTCGGCGATCTCGACGCTGCCGTAGCCCACGGGCGCGTGGAAGAACTTGGGCTCGCCGGTGGTGGTGATGGATTGCACGCGCATGTCGCGCAGATGCGCCATGGCGACGTAGGGCGCGGCGAGCCGCGCGGCGTCGACCTGATCCTCGACGACCGCCAGGCTGTTCGAAAAGTCGTAGTTGATCCGCAGCCAGGGCGACGCGACGCCCTGGACCACCGGCACGATCTCGCTGATGCGGTAGTCCATATGGTTCTCGAAGGCCAGCACGATCCCGAGGCCGGCGGCGACCGGGACGAGGTCCCGCAGGTTTTCGATCATGCAGTCGATCTGGACGGCGATGGGCACCTCGCGGCTGAAGTGCCCGAAGCGCAACCCGCCGTTGGGCACCGGCTGGCCGGGCGCTCCCGGCGGATCCGCGTTGACGATCTCGGTGAGGCGGCAACCGCCGGCGTGCAGGATCTCGAGGCTCCGGACGGCCTCCGCGCGAACGGGCGGCCATTCGTCAGCCGGGACCGCCCACGCGCCGCTGACGGACCCGACCCACTCGATGCCAAGCTCGGCCATGCGGCTGCCGGTCGCCGCGGCGGCCTCATCATCGGCGAACCAGCTGCTGCCCATGTGCAGCGCCTCGAAGTTGTGCTCCACACAGCGGTCGATCCACCAATCCACGTGGTCGTCGAGCCCCACGGGGCCGACCGTGGTGGTGCCATAGGGATACGCCATGCCGCGGAATCCAAACTCGGGACGGTCGATGCGCAGGCCGGGATAGGACACCCAGCGGTAGGCCGCCTGCGAGCCGCCGAGCCTCATAACGCGATTCCTCGAAAGGCGTTCCCTAGACCCACCCGTGGTCGGGGTGAATCGGCGTGCCGCTGGTTTGGTGGGTCCACTCCGTGCCGCCTTCCAGGACGACCTCACGGCCCGTGATGGCCGACTGCTCCGCGGCGAACAGGATCTCCATGATGTGCCGCGCATACGGCCCGTGCGTGGGGGGCTCGATGTCGCGCGCGATGCTCTCAGCGAAGGTTCGCCATTCATCGGTGAACTCGGCGGGCGGACGCGTGAAGGGCACGTCTTCCCATACGTCGTCCTTGCCAACGCGCAGGTATTCCTCGTAGTGGTGGCTGAACTTCAGGGTGCCGTTGGCGCAGATGACGTGGCCGGAATAGTCCGACGCGCCGTCGGCGAATCCCACGGCGACCGCGACGCCCGCCCGGCCGTTCTTGTAGCGCACGAAAATCACGTCCGAGTCGTCGCTGGCCTGGTAGTGCGCGTGGGTGCCGATGGCCGCGGACACGGACACGGCCTGCGAGCCCATGAGCCAGGTCAATCGGTCGACGACGTGCACGCCGTTGGCCAGCAACATGCCGCCGCCGTGAAAGCGGCTGCGGTACTGGGGGCGGCGACCCTCGTGGTTCCAGTTCTTGGACATGTAGCAGACGGCAGTGATCACCGGTCCGAGCTGCCCCGAATCGAGAATCGACTTGGCGGCGATGCTCGTCGGATAAAAGTGCTGCGAGAGCCCGACCATGAGCTTGCGGTTGTTAGCGTCGGCGGCGGCGATCATGGCGTCGCACTGGTCCAGGCTGAGGGCCATGGGCTTCTCGACCAGCACGTGCTTGCCCGCGTTGAGCGCGTCGATGGTGAGGCGGTGGTGCAGCTGATGCCCGAGCACCACGGCCACGGCGTCGACGTCGTCGTCCTGAAGCAACTCGGTGTGTGAGACGTAGCCCCGGGGAATGTCGTACTCGCGCATGTAGCGCTGCCGGGGCTCTTCCAGCAAGTCGGCCACGGCGATGACCCGCACGTCGTCCAGCGTGGCGATGGCCTCGCAGTGCGTCCGGGCAATGCCGCCCAGTCCGATGATCCCGACGTTCAGCATGGGCTCACCATTCCTAACCGCCCGGCCAACCCGCCGGACAGTTCAAGGATGCCCTCTCGCCTACTCCTCGTACCAGCCGGATCCGATGGATGCCTACTCGAACCTCACGTATTGACCTTGGGCCCAGTTGCCATCCACGAGCTCGTACCAACGGACGCCGTCGATGTCCTGGTAGACACCCGTCAGGTACAGCTGCTCCCCGGCCCGCGCAACGTACTGCACGCCCCCGTTGGGCTGGTAGCGAATGTTCACCCGTCGCTTGGAACTACCACCGCCGCAAAATGGTCCTCGCCGGAGACGGGAAGCTGGTCCTCGCCTGGGACAGACTCGTACCACCCCGACCCGAAGAGGAGACCGTCGTGCCGCACGACCCAGGAGTGCTTGACCTGGGGCTGCCCGTTTGCCGGGTTCACGAAGACGTAGCTCACCCAGATACCGTCCTCGTCGGCCTGCAGCATCTCGAGACCGAACACACGCCCCGTGATGTCCGTTCCCAGCGAACCCTTCAAGTCGTCGCCGAGCAGACTCGGGTCGGGATGCGTGAGCAGCCGATCGGCTTCGTCGAAAATGAAGACGTACCACTGGCCCTCGAGGCTCTCCGGCGTGTTGTAGTGCGCCACGGTGGCGTCCAGTCCCTCCGCGTTGTAGCGGCTGAGGGC
This sequence comes from Chloroflexota bacterium, assembly GCA_028873795.1. GTDB lineage: Bacteria > Chloroflexota > UBA11872 > UBA11872 > UBA11872 > JAJECS01. The sequence goes on along the minus strand of JAPPNP010000007.1, from coordinate 15,086 downwards.
CCGGGCCACGAACGCCTGGGTGAACGTCGCCGGATCGTCCGTGCGCGAGATGGGTTCATACCAGCCCGAGGCGAACGACAACCCGTCGTGCTTGATCACCCACGTGTGCTTGCGCTCGGGCTCGCCAGTCACCGGGTTCACGAACACGTAGTCCACCCAGCGTCCGTTCTCGTCGGCGGCCACCACCTCCAAACCGTAGGGCTTGCCGGTGATGTCGGAGCGCACGGCGGGAGTGGTTCCCACGAAATCCGGTCGGGCGGGGTTGGCCAGCACATAGCCGTTTTCGTCGAGCAGGAAGACGTACCACGGACCGTCGATGCTCTCCTCTGACTGGTGATAGGCGATGGACGCCTCGCGCCCGCCGGCGTCGTAGCGGCTGATGGCGGAGGCCACCACGGCCTGCGTGTAGGTCGCGGGATCGTCCTCGCGCGAAATGGGCTCGTACCAGCCCGAGGCGAAGAGCAAGCCGTCGTGCTTGATGACCCAGGTGTGCTTGCGCTCCGGCTCACCGCTCGCCGGGTTCACGAACACGTAGTCCACCCAGCGCCCGTCCTCGGTGGCGGAGGCGATTTCCTCCCCATAGGAGTTGCCGGTGACGTCCGTCCGCTCGCGAGGGGACTGGCCGAGGAAGTCCTTGCGCGTGGGATGCGCGATGGTCTCGGTGTTCTCGTCATAGACGATGACGTACCACGGCCCGTCCACGCTTTCCCGGGTGTTGTAGTAGTCCACCGTCGCGTCCCGCCCTTCGGCTTCATATCTATCGATGGCCTGAGCCACGAATGCCTGCGCGTAGCCCGGGGGATCGGCCACGCGCATCACGGCGTCGTCGATCATCTCCCGGGTTTCGTCGCGGGTGACGCCCGTGGTCCCGGCGATCGCGATGATGAGCGCGACGATCGCGAGGATGCCCGCAAGAGTCGCCATGATGGCGTCGGCGTTGACCTTTACTCGTTCCCAGATTTCCTGCATCGCCCGTTCCTCACGCATCGCACGGTCGCCGTCGACCGGAAGCCGAGTCATGCCGCCTATCTTGCCACCGAATGCCAGCAGGATTGCGGGATGAAGGGTACATAGCATCCACCCAAATCGCGAACGCCCGCCGAGCTGCCCGCCGATCGGATTCGCTGAGCCGAATGAGGGCCGCGGCCCTGCTCACGAGAGGCGCCGCGCACCTGGCCGCTTCACTCCGGGACGGTAAGCGGCGCCAGCATCTCGTCGGTGATGTACTTGCCCAGCGAAAAGAGCTTGCGGTCGGTGTACCAGAGGATGCGGCGCCCGGCGCGCTCGGTGAGGCTGGAATACATCGACAGCCACCACATGTAGAGCGGAAACACGCCCACCTTGTGCGTGTCGAACAGCAGCAGCGGCTCGCTGAACCACACCGGCTGATGCGCGCCGGGGCGGTACTCGCCGACGGACAGGAACTGCGGGCGGCGGCTCTCCAACGCCAGCGGGCCCTTGCCGCCGTAGCCCCACCCGTCGTGGTTCTGGAACAGCAGCAGGTAGCGCCCGTCGTCCATGCGATACATGGGCGACGGCGAGTTGGGGTTGAGCATCGGCTCGCCGCCGTCCTTGAAGCGCAGCACCTCGGTGGGACGCCAGGTGAGCGCCTCGGCGTCGTCGGACACCGTGTACCAGAGCTCGCCGTTGGCGGTGCGCATCTCGGCGAACAGGCGCCCGTCCGGCAAGAGCACCAGCCCCGGCTCCTCGCAGAAGGTGTAGCCGTCGGACGCCTGCGGCTCGAAGCTCACCGGCACCTGGATCAGCTTCTCGTCCTCGGGCAGCCACGTGATCCGCACGTCCTTGGGGTCGGGTCCGTCGTCGATGTTTTCGAAGCGCAGGAACTCGCAGCGAAACTCGCGGAACATGCCGTTGCGCCGATCGCCCATGTGCGGCACATACGGCTTGGGCGTGATGTACTGCGCGGCCCAGCGGGTGAGCGCCACGACGTGCCGCCCCTTGGCGTCGCGAATGGGCTTTTGCCACACGATCCCCATGGGCGGCACCGCAGGGTCCGGGTGATCGATGGGCGTACGGCGGTACTCAATGTCGACGCCGCCGTCGATCCAGGTGTGGCCGTCGTCGTCGGAATAGCGGCAGCGCAGCACGGCGTTCAGCGCGTTCTCGCCATACCCGACGGAGCGGTTGTAGTAGCAGTAGATGCGCCCGCTGGACGCCATGACGGGAAAGCCGAAGCTGCTGACCTGCCCGGCCGGCCCGGCCGGGTGAATCTGCTCGGGCTCGGTCCAGGTGTGGCCGTCGTCCGAGCTGCGGGCGAAGTAGACGCCGTAGTCACGCGCGTCTGGCTCGTAGGCCAGGGTCCAGATGGCGAGCAGGTCGCCGCCCGGCGTGTAGTCCACCAGCACGTGGTCCTGGTGCTCGGGGTGTTCGGGCACCCGCGTGGGCAGGTGCAGCACCAGGTCGGGATCGGTGCGCCGCCAGTCCTTGCTGTAGCAGGCGTAATCGCCTTCAACCGGCATTGCGGTTATCCCTTCGGGCTAGGCCTCGTCGCAGTGGAACACGCCGACGCTCCAGGGCTTCATGGTGACCGGGAAGCCGTTGTCCGCGACGGTGACCGGTGCATGGGCGATGAGGTCCGTGACCTCCGACACCGGCCATGCCGGGCGCAGCGTGGCCGAGGCCGGCTGCCGCGACAGGTTTTGCACAAAGATCAGCCAGCCGCCCTGCTTCGATCGTCTGAGCACCGGCACGATGGGGTCGCCGTCGACCGCGACGGGGACGCTGACGCCCGCGTCCTCGGTGGCGCTCTGCACCACGGCGGGTATGGCGACGTCGTCGAAGCCGGCCGACAAGGTCAGGCCATACCACGTGATGCGACCGTCGCCGCTGCGCACGGCCACGGTGTCGTCGCCGATGCTGGCGATAGCTTGGGTCGAGCCCTGGGGTTCGAGGAGCGCGTAGCCGCACCGTGTAGTGATGGGCACCGGGCCGTGTGGCGTCTCGAGGACGTTCCGCCCGTTGGCGATGTCGCTCTCGGTCACCGCCGAGAAGTCGGCCACGCGCACGCCGATCCGGTCGGCGAAGCCCTCCGGCGGGTTGTAGCTGGACTGCCCGTCGTGCGAGTAGGTCCCGAAGCTGCCCTCGATGAGCACCTGCACGTCCGGATTCTCGTCAAGCGTGCGCGCCAGGCGGTCGCGCGTCGCGTCATCCATCAGCGCCACGTTCGGCAGCACCAGCAGCCGGTAGCCGGACCAGTCCATCTTGGGCGTCACCGGGTCGGCCGCGATGCCGCGCAGCCAGAGCGTGCGGTAGACGCCGCGAAAGTCGGCCATGAAGCGCTCGTCCTGCTCGCCGAACTGGAAGAGCTCGTGCGCGTGGGCGTCGTAGACGATGGCCACGTCGGCGCGCGGCACCTCCAGCGGCAGGTGGTCGCTCAGCCCCTTGATCTGCTCCAGGGCCTCCACCACCGCACGGAAGCGGGGCGTCGGCTCGCCGTCGAGGGCGACCATGTTATAGCCCGGCGACTCGAAGCTCAGATACTCGGGCCGGTACTGCCAGAACATGGCGCCGGCCGCGCCGCCGATGAGCGTCATCCAGAGCAGCATGGTCTGTTCACAGGGGTGCGACTGCTTCTTCCACGTCACGCCCCCGCGCGACATGCCGGCGTAGATCTCCTCGTTCCACCAGCGCCCGTTGCGCCCCACCTGGCGCGACCAGTCGAAGCCGAGCGCCCGGTCGGCGATGAGGTTCGGATCGTCCACGGTGAGCAGGTGGTTGGACGACATGGACATGCCCCAGCTGTCCACCAGGGGCGCGCAGTATTCGTCCTTGGGCTGCGGGCGCCAGCCGCCGTGGGCGCGCTTTTCGTGCACCGGGTCGATGGAGTTCGCCAGGTCCATCATCCACTTCAAGTAGTCGGCGATGTTTTCGTGGTGGAAGCGCCGGTACCAGCGCATCTCGACGACGTTGCGGTTGGAGCGCGGCGGCTCGACGTCTTCCCAGCGGCGGAAGCGGCGGTCGAACACCTCGTTCAGCTCGTCCAGGGTGAATTGGTTCCGCAGCCAGTCCTTGTACAGCGCCAGGGTGTGCACGCAGTAGCAGGGGAAACCGCCGCCCTGGGCCGCCCAGGCCGACGACAGGTTCGGCCCGTCCCAGATGCCCCAGATCAGTAGGTTGGGCCGGTCCTTGTAACGGTTGATGGCGTGGCGGAGGAAGTCGCCGGCCAGGCGGCGAAACTCAGGGTGATCGAAGCAATGGACCTGGGCGCCCTGGGCGTAGGCCGGATGAGCGTCCTGGACGACCGGCTCGTTGCGGTAGTTGACGACCCGCATGTCGGGGTACTCCCGCAGCAGCCAGTCGGGACTGGCGCCGTGGGTGGCCGTGGGCACGTCCAGCCAGACGTAAAGCCCGTGCTTTTCGGCGGTGTCGAAAAGGAGATCGATGTCGTCCATCTCGTAGACGCCGGGGCTCGGCTCGAACCACTGCCAGTAGGGAAACGAACGCACGACGCGCAGCCCGGCGGCGCTCAGTCGCGCAAAGTCTTCGTCCCAGACCTCGGGCTTGGGCGTGGGCGGGCGGTAGTACTCCACCCCCACGGGAAACGGCACGCCGGGGATCCCGAATCGGTTGTCCTGGGCCATCACCGCACCCCCAAGCCGCCGCCACCACGTGCCGCGCATGGTACCCGCCCGCAGAATCCCTGGTCAGTCAAACAGCCATGGAGAGGAGGCGGTCTGGGTTACGCTGTGCCGGGTGCGGACTTCTGGTGTGGCTGGCGCTAGGGAGAACGTGCATTTGAGCCAGATTCTGGTGGAGCGTCGGGCGTACGGCCAGCGGCGTGAGACGTTCAACAGCGTCAAGATCTAGGAGTTCGGGTGAATCTCCGGCACTACACCGACGTGGAGCTTGACGAACTCCGGTCGCTGCCCAAGCGCGTGACAAATCCGGGAGCGCGCTGGCTGGACAAGCCCAAGGTACGCCCTGGACACCAACAACGTAGCTTTCAAGCAATTGGGGAAGACGACGACGAAACCCGCTTCTCGATCTATCAACGTCAGAACCTCACCGATGCAAGAGACTTCTCCTGCGGCATCACCTACCTCCCACGCGGCAGTTCGTCCCTGACCCTGGCGCGCTACAACGGACCGGGCCACGAGCATGGTGATATCGCATACCGCCCGCATGTTCACCACGCGACGGAAAGGGCCATTGCCGCGGGCAGGAAACCCGAGTCCGAGGCAGAGTTGACCAACCGCTTCGACACCCTCGAAGGCGCCCTAGCGTGTCTGATCGAAGACTTCAACCTACGTGGACTCAACGCGACGCCCGATATGCCACGGCTGGCGCTATGACGCTTGATGTCGACGCCCTTCGCAGACTTCTTTGCGAGCGACTTTGTGAAGACGTGCGCGTTGAGAGGCGACCTGACGGCGCGCTAATGCTGCGGACGCACTTTGCATTTCCCGATGGGGACCGCTTTCCGATTCACCTGTCGGAGGCGGTAGCAGGTGGACTGCGACTTTCTGACCGCGGACACACGCTCATGCATATCAGCTACGAGCACGACGTTGACGCGTTCCTGGACGGCACTCGCGGAATGCTCCTTGAACGCATCATGGGCGAAAGCGGGCTGCAATGGGACGGTGGCGGGTTCTGTCTCGATACCAGTGCCGAACGGCTGCCAGAGGCCGTCTTCAATTTCGGACAGGCGTTGACCCGAGTCTACGACCTGACGTTGCTCTCCCGTTCAAACGTGGGCTCCACGTTCTACGACGATCTGGCTGATCTCATCACGAGTCTGGTAGACGCAGCCAAGATCCAACACGACTACCTCCCAGAAGTCCCGAATGCCCTGGCCTATCCGGTGGACTACCGCATTGAGGGCAAGAATGACACCCCGTTGTTCCTGTACGGAGTGCCCAACCGTGATAAGGCGCGGTTGACGACCATCATGCTGTCCTACTTTCATCGGCATGATCTCCGGTTCGAATCGATCCTGGTTTTTGAGAATCAGGCCGAGATTCCGCGCATGGACCTCGCCAGACTTTCCGACGTAGGCGGCGACATGATCTCGTCGCTGGAATCGCGCGAGGATTTCAACCGTAAGGTCACGCAGCGCGTGGCGGTGTCAGCGCCTTAGTGCTTGTCCCAAAAGGCACCGCCAACCTGGTTCGCGCGGGGGCGGGGGACGGACTAGGCTGCGGCTAGCCGGACGGAGCGCGTCCGGGGTGATGGCGAGCGGGGTGTGTCATGCCGGTCGAGGGCGACTACGAGTGCTTTAGCGACGATTGGCGCCGCACGAATCCTGACCTGGTCTTCTTCCTGCCCAAGCAGCCGCCGGAGTGGGTGGAGGCGGTGGATCACGTGCTGGTGTCCGAGACGCCGGGGGGCGATCTGCTGGCTATCTGGACCTATGGCACCAAGGCGGACGCCTCTGACCACACGGTGCTCTACGCCCGCAGCGAGGACAACGGGCGCAGCTGGTCCGAGCCGGGAGAGTTCGACCCGCCGGGACCCAAGCCCGGCCAGGCGTCGTGCTTCGGGTTTCCGGTGATCAGCCGCACGGGCCGCATCTATGCCTTCTACAACAAGGGGACGGGCATCGGGCTCAGCTATCAGACCAGCTTCCTGCGCTGCAGCTACTCCGACGACGACGGCCGCACCTGGACGCCGGGCGGCGTGGACATTTCCTACCGCCGCACGATCCTGAGCCACCCCGACCCGAGCGTGGGCACGAACTCGATCGTGTGGCAGAAGCCGATCCGGGATGCGCTGGACCGGGTGCTGGTGGGCTACACCGAGTGGGCCTCGCCGGCGGCGCGGCAGGTCACCGGGGTGCGCCGGCCGGACGGCAAGGTGCAGTACTACCGCAGCGACTGCCGCTGCCAGTTCATGCGCTTCGACAACATCGACGAGGACCCCGATCCGCGCGACGTGAAGATCACCTGGCTGCCGGACGACGACGAGCTGATCACCGTGCCGCTCCAAAGCGATCCGGAAGCCCCGGAGGGCTCGTCGTTCTGCCAGGAGCCGGCGCCGGCACTGCTGCCCGACGGCCGGCTGTTCACGGTGATGCGCACGCGCAACGGGCAGATCTGGTACACGGTTTCGGACGACCACGGCCACTCGTGGCGGCCCACGGAGATGCTGCGCTACAAGGACGGCGGCGAGCCGATGGAGAACCCGGTGTCGCCGACGCCGCTCTACCGCCTCAACGACGGCCGCTATCTCCAGCTGCTCCAGAATCACGACGGGTACGGCTACGGCTCGGTGGGCATCGGCGACTCGAACAGCAGCCGCCGGCCGCAGTTCATCTCACTGGGCGAGTACCGCCCCGACGCGCACCAACCGATCTGGTTCAGCGACCCGGTGCTGCTCTTCGACACCAACTGCGTGGGCGTGCCGCCGTTCTACAAATGGTGGCTCTCGATGTACGCCAGCCTGACGGAGCTGAACGGCGAGCGGATCTTCTGGTACTCCGACCGCAAGGTGTTCGGCCTAGGACGCTACATCACCGACGAGATGCTGGCGGAGATGCCGGTGCCGAAGTGAGGTGACGGGACGGAGGATCGCCGCGTCCGTTGTGGAGGCGATCGTGGCTGAACCGTCCAGTTAGCCGAGCGTCTGCGCAGATTGAAAGTACTACTTGCAATCTGCACACCCCGTTGGTAGCGTGCCAAGCATGATCGAACGCGAGATTGGCCGCAATCTCACGCGGCTGTTTGCGCAGTACCCGTTTGTGACGGTGACAGGGCCTCGGCAATCGGGGAAGACCACGCTTTGCCGGGCGACCTTTCCCGACCTGGCTTACGCCAACCTGGAAGCGCCCGACCAGCGGGAATTTGCCGAAACCGATCCCCGAGGGTTTCTGGCGCAACTCGGCGACGGCGCGATCATCGATGAGATCCAGCACGTGCCGGACCTGCTGTCCTACCTTCAGGTGCTGGCTGACGACCTCGGCCACAACAGCCTTTTTGTCCTCACGGGCAGCGAGCAATTCAGGCTCTCCAGGAGCATCAGCCAGTCGCTGGCCGGGCGGACGGCGCTGCTGCGGCTGCTGCCACTCTCCCTCACGGAACTGCACCGCGCGGCCGCGAGCACGACGATTGACGCCCTGCTGTACTCAGGGTTCTACCCGAGGATTCTCGACCAACGGCTGGAGCCCCGGCAGGCGCTGGGCGACTACTTCGAGACCTACGTCGAGCGCGACGTGCGTCGAATGGGCGAGATCCGCAACCTGTCGAGCTTCCGGCGCTTCGTGCGGCTGTGCGCGGGCCGTGTTGGCCAGTTGGTCAACCTGAGTTCACTGGGTTCGGACGCCGGCGTGTCCCACTCCACGGCGCGGCAGTGGCTGACGGTGCTCGAAGCGAGCTACATCATCTTTCAGCTGCCGCCGTTTCACGCCAATATCCGCAAGCGCCTTACGAAGTCGCCCAAGCTCTATTTCTGCGACGTTGGGCTGGCCAGCTATCTCATCGGCATCGAGGACCCGAAGCAACTCGTCACGCATCCGCTGCGCGGCGCGCTATTCGAGAACCTGGTCGTGGCGGAGGCGCTCAAGCACCGGCTCAATCGAGGCCGCCAGCCCAATTTGTCCTTTTTCCGCGACGCTAGAGGGCTGGAGTGCGATCTCTTGTACGAGACCGGCCGAGGTCTTGGGGCTATCGAGATCAAGTCCGGAGCGACAGTACCCTCCGACGCCTTCCATGCACTCAACCGCGTTTCCGACCTGATCCCGGCTGTCGCAGCCAAGGCCGTGGTTCACGGCGGTATCGATAGTCAATCCCGCACCAATGGCGAGGTGGTGCCATTGGCAGACTTGCCGGGCTTGTTGGAACGATTTGACGTCGATCTTGCGGCGGGCTGAGCGGCTTCAGGCGGTGATGCGCAGCGTCAAGTGCTCGCGCGCGCCGACTAGGCGCGCGGGGGCAAACTCCGCGCATCCCACGCCGGTGAGCTCGAAGGCGCGCAGGTGGACCTGGCCGCCGAGGACATCGAGGCGCACGTGCCAGCCGTGGGCGTCCTTGGAGCGGGTGCAGGTGCCCCAGGCGGAGCCGGTGGACCAGAAGACCGTGCCGGGGTTGGCGGCGAAGCGCATCTCGCCGCGGACGGCGGAGTAGCCGAAGCCCGAGATCGCGACCACGGCGCCCCAGGCGGCCATGGCGCGGGCGTAGTGATGGCCGTATTCCGGTTCGTCGAACGGATTGCGCCGCGCGCCGTCGTGGCGGTCGCGCACGGCCTGGATCACTTGCAGCGCGGCCTCCGGCTGGCCTTCCTGGAGCATGCCGACGGCGGCGGTGTATTCGAGGCCCGACCAGACCTCGTTGCAGTAGGGGAAGGGACGCTCGGGCCGGTCGCCGCGCGGATAGGCGGCGATGACCAGGCCGGCCTCGTCGGCGAGGGCGTAGCTGCGGAAGTGGTTGACGTGGCCTCGCAGCGACGGGCGGAAGTTGTGGCGCATGATCGACCGCAGCGTGGCGGCCACGTGGTCCGGATCGAACAGCGGGCCGAGGCCGCTCAGGCGGGCGGCGGCCTGGCCGACGAGCTGGCCGACGAGGCAGCCGCCGCCGACCTGGTGCTCGGGGGCCTCCAGGTTCTGGGCGGCGTACTTCTCGGGTCGGCGCAGTCCGAGGGCGATGCGTGAGCGGTCGGGCTGCGGCCAAATGTGGTGCTCGTAGTAGTCGCCGTTGAAAAGGTTGGCGTCGATCCAGGCGCGGCCCTGCTCGAACAGGCGGCGGCATTCGGCGGCGAATTCGGTCTCGCCGAGGTGCGCCGCCATCTCCTCCCCAGCCCGCAGCGCCGCCAGGTACCAGCCGCCGATCTCGGGGTTGGGGCCGAAGTACTCCACGTCCATGGTGTTGTGCTGGCAGCCCTCCATGACGCCGTCGCGATCGGCGTCCCAGCCGCCCTCGATCCAACAGAACTCAAGCGCACGGCGGGCGCCGGGCCAGACGCGGCGCAGGAAGTCGTCGTCGCCGCTGAGCTGCCAGTCGCGGTGGAGCTTGACCAGGCAGCCGAGCTGGCCGTCGGCGGCGGCCAGTCCCCAGTCGGAGGCACGTCCGCGGGGGAGCGCCGCGCGGAACTCCATGTGCCCGTCGCTGCCGGTCGACTCGTTGAACTCGACCTCGCGCATGCCGCGGGCCAGGTCGCCGAAGAGAAAACCCGTGGCGTGCTCGTAGTTCCAGACGTGGGTGCAGGTGCCGAAGCCCGCGCCGGCGTCGTCGAAACAGCCCTCGAAGCCGTAGAGGCGGCCGTCGGCGCTGCGAAAGGCGGTCTGGGAGCGCAGGGTGCTGAGGTTGAAGAGGGCGGCTTCCTTGATGGCATCGGGGACGTCGGCGGCGCAGAACGCGCGCACGAACCGCACCGTGTCGCGCTCGAGGTCGGGCAGGCGGGCGGCGGCGGCCTCGGCGGCGGCCCAAGCATCAGGGACGCGGGTGGCGTAGTAATTGCCGACCCGGTCGGCGCGGTCGTCGCCGGTGCGCATGACGTCCCAGGTGAGGCGGTTGGGGAAGTGCCAGGCGAGCAGGAAGGTGACGGCGCGTTCCTCGCCGCGCTCCAGATCCACGGTGGCGGCCAGCGATGCCGTGGGCGAATCGGCGTCGCCGGACGGGCGGTCCTCGAGCCGGCCATCAGCGCTGAAGTCGTTCCAGAAGTCGAGCAAGGCGTCGCCCCAAGGGACGTCGTACCAGGCGGCGCGGGCGGTCACGGTCTGGTCGGGGGCGTCCAGGACTGTGAGGGCCAGAGTGCCCCACTGCTCGGAGTGGTCGGGCACGCCGTCGGAGTACATGTCGAGGCCACGGAGGCCGCTGGCCACGCGCCAGCGGTTGACGTTTCGCTTCGGCTGGCCGTGCTTGCCGTCCGTACCGATGAAGTTGGCCAGCGCGGCGCAGACGGAGACCTGCACTGGGACGTCCGTCGGGTTGGCGGCCACCCAGCGCAGCACGGCCACTGGGAGGCCGCTGTCGTCGGCGCGGCCGGGGATGAGCGGGTTGAAGGCTTCGAGCCGCAGGTCGAGGGGAACGTCGGGGTCGCGCAGGCACACCTGCGCCAGCGGATAGGCGGCGTGGAACGAGGCGTCGGCGAAGCGCGGCAGGCCGTGGTGGGGCGCGGGCGAGCCGAGGGTGCCCTCGTATTCGACCGGGTCGAGATCGCCTTCGAGCAGCCGAGTGACGGGCGGCTGGTCCTGGGCCTGCACGCGGACGGCAAAAAAGGCGCGAGGCTCGGTCATGTTGCGCGTGATCGGGACGTTGGGGACGAAGCCTTTGGCGGGGCGGTTGACGATTTCCCAGTCGCGCAGATTGCCGCGCCCGCCCAGCGAGACGGCGCCGGTGCCGATGCCGCCGATGGGCATGGCCACGCGCCGCAAATGCTCGCCGCGGAAGCTGCGCAGCACGGGCCAATCGGGGTTGAGGGCTGGCTGGTCGGAGGGCATGTAGGGATCGTGCCTCACGCGCGCCGGCGCGTCAGCATCAGATTGGGAACGCGGAAAATGTTTCACGGGAAACATTAAGAGTACAGCCGCCATGATCGAGGATTGGGCGGCGGTGCCCACCCCTTGTGGTCCGACGGGCTCACCACGAACGGGTGGGGGAACGCATGGCCTGTGGTAAAGAGGGACGCGCTGATCTTGAGCGCGTGGCGCACGGTCCCTGCGCCACGTTATGGAGGTGGGAGTAGCCGCCAGGGCGCGGGAGTATACGAAGTAGAAACGAGCAATGCCCAAGCCAACCAAGAAGCTCAAGCTGCCGCATCCAGAACTCATGGAACTGATTGCAGACCTCAAGGCCAACGTGACTCGTGTGAGTTCCTGCGAGGTGGATGGGGCCGAGATCCGCTATTTCATCTGCGATCCGTGGCCCGAGTGGGCGGATCTCGCCATGTACGACGAGGACGGCAATATCTTTTTGCCCGAGAGCTTCGTCAGCGCCGAACCGGAATTCGCCTACCTGGTGGTGCTGCATGAGCACGTCGAGATCGCACACAAGTTGGCCGGGCGATCCCACGGCTACGCGCATCACCGGGCCTATCTGGCCGAGCTGTTGGCGGCGAAAGAGATGTTCGACGGGCCCGGCGAGTTGCGGCAGTACGTCAAGAGACGGATCGCGGGATACCCCGATTGGAAGGTGCCCGACAAGGCGGATGTCGAGGAGCGGCTCTACGACCTGCTGCGGGCACCGAAGCCCTTGCGGGGTCGGCTCATCGAGGTGATGACGAAGGCAAGGCTGTAGAGCGAGCGCGGGTGTCGCCTGCGAGCGGCGATTCAGCGGCGCCCTGCTGTTGTGGATCGAGGAGCCTGTCCTGAGCCCGTCGAAGGACTCACCACAAACGGGTCGGCGGCGCGGCTGCGGACGGGCGAGTTTGAAACTCGCCCCTACCGGCGGACGCCGGCTCGGAGCGGATGGCCGATACTTGGCGGCGTCTTGCCAATCGGCGACGAACGCGGAGGAGCGGCGCATGGAGAGTGGCGTTCACGTCGCGCTGCTGCGGGCGATAAACGTCGGCGGCACCAAGAAGCTGCTGATGGCCGACCTGCGGGCGATGTTCGAGGCGGCGGGTTGCACCGACGTGCGCACGTATATCCAGAGCGGCAACGTCGTATTCCGGGCGGAGCCGGCGCTGGCGGAGCGTATTCCGGCGCTCGTTGAAGCGGAAATCGTCACCACCAAGGGGTTCGAGGTTCCCGTGGTGACACGGTCGGCGGCGGAGCTTGACGCGGTCGTGACCGGCAATCCCTTTCTGGCGGCGGGAGCGGACCCGACGCAGCTTCACGTGGGGTTCCTGGCGGAGGCACCAACCGCGGCGCGGATCGCGGAGCTGGACCCCGACCGCTCGCCGGGCGATGCCTTCGAGGTGCGGGGACGCGAGGTCTACCTGCACTTTCCCAATGGCACCGCGAGGTCGAAGCTGACGGTCGACTACTTCGACCGGACGTTGGGAACCACGATCACCATTCGCAACTGGCGGACGGTCGGCAAGCTGCGCGAGATGACCGGGGGCGACTGAGCCAGGAGACCAGCGGTTGGGGATGCCGATGCCCCGAGTGGCTGAATTCCGGCTTCCGCCGGAATGACGGACTTGGCGGCGCTCGATAGCGCGCCTCGGGATTCAGTTTGAACGTACGTGGGACCGGAGAGGAAATGCCGGGTTTGTGCGTTTGGAATATCGCCGCCTAAAGTACGTCCACCTCTGCGGAGCGGGAGCTAGTCGCGGGGCTGAGGCGTCCGCCTCAGCCCCTTGAATTGGGTGAGGTGCATATGACCGACGGCATCGCCGACCGCGGGTTGGTCAACGACCCGGTCTACATCACCGATCTGAGCGCCGTGGAGCCGGCGGACGCCGTGGGCCCGGTGCCGGGGTTTCACCGCTGGCGCGCGATGACCTACAACGCCGGCGACCTGAGCGGCCGGATGCTGCTGGCCGGTCCCGAGACGGCCGCGCCGGACGTGACGCTGGACCTGAACGCGGCCGGTTGGCACGCGGTATCTCTCGGCGTGATGCCGCCGCCGGGCTACGAGAGCGCGCGGCTATGCGTGACGGCGCGGCTGAGCGGCGACCCGACGCCGACGATGCTGACGGCGCAGCCGGCGCATCCCGAGGTCGGGCACGACCTGCAACTCGTGGAGCTGTACTGGCGCACCGCGGACTTGACGGGCCAACACCTGGTGCTGGGGCAGCCACAGTGGCAGACGGCGCCGGTGGACGAGGTTGGCGCGTGGCGGTCGGAGATCGTGCGCATTGCTTATGTCAAGCTGGTGCCGCTGACCGATGCCGAGGTCGCCGAGGCGCAAGCGGAGCGCGAAGGCACCGACACCGGCCGGCTCTTTGCCCACCAGGACGCGCACGGACCGCACTACCTGTGGCGGTTGAACGATGCCGAGGGCATCCGGCGCGAAATCGAGCCCTATCGTCACACCGACTTCTCCCGCATGTATTGGGAAGCCGGCGAAGGCGACATCAGCTACTACTTCAGCAAGATCGCGCGCTGGTGCACGTTCGACGAGGCCGAGGATTTCGCCCGCGTGGGCGACCGGTTGCACGCCGAGAGTTGGCGGGAGTTCCGCGAGCTGGGCGTGGATCCGCTGGATGTGGCCATCGAGCACTGTCACGACGTCGGGTTGGAGATTCACGCGTCGTACCGGGTCGCCGGCTTCCTGTATCCGCCGCCTATGGACTACATCAACGTGGGCGACACCTTCGCCGCAGCGCACCCGGAATGGCGCGGGGTGGACCGCAACGGCCAGACGACGCCGCGCATCGCCTATTCCTATCCCGAGGTGCGGGCCTACATCGTTTCGCTGCTGCGCGAGATGGCCGAACGGCCCATCGACGGGGTGTGCCTGCTCTACAACCGGCGCCTGCCGCTGGTGGAATACGAGCCGCCGGTGGTGGCGGCGTTCAAGGATGAATACGGCCTCGATCCGCACGCGCTGCCGGCGGACGACGAGCGCTGGCTGCGGTTCCGCGCGCGCGAGCTAACCCAGTTCATGCGCGAGGTGCGGCAGGCGATGGATGAGATGGGCGCGGTGCACGGCAAACGGCTTGGCGTGTCGGCAGTGGTGGTGAGCAGCGAGCAGGAGAACCTGCAGCATGCAATTGACCTGGGAGCCTGGGTCGAGGAAGGCATCGTCGACACGCTGATTCCCTTCACCTCGGTGCCGATGGGTGAGCCGCGCGAGGAGTCCTGGGAGGATCCGGCGGATCTGGAGTATTTCGTGGACCTGGTGCGCGGGACGGACTGCGTGCTGGCGCCGGGGATGTTGCCGCGTCACCGCCCACCCGAGGAGGTGCGCCGTCAGGCGGCGGGCATCTACGGCGCGGGCGCCGATCACCTGTTCTTCTGGGACTCGGCAGGCGGCGCCGGGCGGGCGAATTTCGGCGCGATGTGGAATGCGCTGCGGCGGCTGGGACACCGCGACGAGATCGAGGCCTGGCGCGCGGCAGGTGAGCCATCGCTGCAACCCACCGCGCACGACGTGGACGTGTTGGACGATTGGGACCTGTCCTACACGACGCCGGGATGATGGTTAAGGCGAGACGTGTGCCGGATATCCCTCACCCCAACCCTCTCCCGTTTGTCCAGACCGGACACATGGTGAACAGGTGTTCGGAGACATGGTGAACACCGC
>JAPPNP010000076.1 GCA_028873795.1 Chloroflexota bacterium | reverse complement strand
GCCCTGTGGGACCCCACCATGGGCTAATCCCTTGACGGTCCAACACCGTTGCTACTCGTGGGGGAACAGGCTGATTGCACGCTGGATTCCGGCCTCCGCCGGAATGACGGACGCGGTATGCAACGGTCTCACCGTGGGAGAGGGCCAGAGCCTGCTCCATACTTGATATGGGGTCGAAGGGAATCCGGTACGCGCGAATGTGGGAGCGTCGACTTGGAACACCGCAGGCTGGGCCGGTCCGATCTGGTGACATCCGTCATCGGCTTCGGTGGGTTTCCCATTGGACGAGGGCAGTACGGCCCGTTCGACGACGACGAGGCCATCCGCAGCATCCACCGCGCCATCGACCTTGGCGTCACGCTGATCGACACCGCCGCCGGTTACGGGCTTGGCGAAGGCGAAAAGCTCGTCGGACGGGCGCTCAAGGGACGCCGGCACGACGTGGTGCTGGTGAGCAAGGGCAGCACCGCGCCCGACAAGATGGCCGCCGACCTGGAAGGCAGCCTGCAGCGGCTGCAGACCGACTATCTCGATCTTTACTTGATCCACTGGCCGGATGCGAGCGTGCCCATCGCCGACTCCATGGGCGCCATGGCCGAGTTCCAGCGGCAGGGCAAGATCCGCTACGGCGGCGTCAGCAATTTCAGCGCCGCCCAGCTCGGCGAGTGCCTGGAGACGTTTCCCCTCGTCACCGAGCAGATCGGTTATCACCTGTTCGACCGTCGACCGGAGGCCGAGCTGTTTCCCTTCTGCCAGGAGCGCGAGCTTGGCGTGATGGCATTCGGCCCGATGGCGCACGGGCTGCTGACGGGCGCGATGACGCCCGAGACTACCTTCGGCGAGGACGACTTCCGCAGTCGCGGCACCGTGTTCGAGCAGCCGCTGTTCGAGCGCGAGCACTTTCTCAGCTACCTGCGGCGGGTGGACCGGCTCAAGGAGGCGGCCCGCGACCGCGGCTTCACCGTCGCCCAGCTGGCGCTGGCGTGGGTGATCGCCAACCCCATCGTGAGCGTCGCGCTAGCCGGCACGCGACGCCCCGAGGAGATCGAAGAGAACGTCCGCGCCGTCGAGTGGCGAATGACCGAAAGCGAGCGGGCCGAGCTGGCGGCCATTGCGGCTGGAGCGTAGATCCGGCTCACGCCTCGCGAACGAGCGGCTTGAGACCTACAGTCGCGCATTGGGATTGATCGCAGGAGGCGACACGAATGGCCATACCGGAATCTGAGGAGCCCAGGATTTCCACCATCGAGCTCGAGCTGCCGGGCGCCCCGCCGGCTCGCTTCAAGCTGCTGTGGGACGCCGCGCCGAAGACCTGTGCGGCGGTGACGGCGAGATTGCCGGACGAGGCCGAATGCCTGCATGCAATCTACTCGGGGACCATCGCGGCGTTCTATTTCGACCCGACCGTGGTGGCGCCCATCGAGAACGCCACCACCTGCGTGGCGCCCGGCGACTTGATTTTCACGCACTACGAAGCCGGCACGCGGCACGGTCACCCGGGCGCGCTGAGCGAGGTTTACTGGCCCTACGACCGCTACGCCCGCCCGACCATCCCCGGAAAGTTCATCACGCTCGAAGCGGCGAACGTCTTTGGAACGTTCGAGGGTCCGGCGGACGTCTGGCAGGCCTTCGCCGCCCGGTGCGAGCGCCTGCGCTACGACGGCACGGCCACCATCCAGATTCGGACGTTCTAGACCCGCCCTCGACGCTCGTGGTCGCGAGGAATCGCGGACCCTCCGTGGTAGCTTGCCGGACCCCGCGACCTCTCAATTGGATTCGCCGTGCCTCCGGCTGCCCTGGCCCTGGTCTTCGTCGCGGCCGCGCTGCACGCCGCGTGGAACCTGCTCGCCAAGCGGGGCGAGGGACACCCGGTCTTCTTCTGGCTCGCGCTGGCCATCGCGTCGGTGCTTTACCTCCCGGCGTTCGTCGTCGGGGTGATCCTGGAGCCGATCCCGACGGGCGGCTGGGGCTGGATCGCGGCCACGGGGGTGCTGCACGCGGCGTACTTTTGGTCGCTGGCCAACGCCTATGCGCGCGCCGACCTTTCGGTTACGTATCCCCTAGCTCGCGGCCTTGGGCCCACGCTGGTGCTGGTCGTGAGCGTCTGGCTCGTCGGCGAATCGGTTTCGGGGATCGGCCTGGCCGGCGTGCTCACGGTGATTGCCGGCATCTACGTGCTCAATCTGCGGAGCCTGCATCTCCGATCAATGCTCGATCCGCTGCGCATGCTGCTGCGTCCCGGCGGTCGCTACGCCGCGTTTACCGGCGTGTTGATTGCTTCGTACACGTTGGTCGACAAGCAAGGCGTGGCCGTGGTGAATCCCCTCACGTACGTCTACCTGATGTGGCTGATCGCAGCCGGCATTCTCACCCCGGTGGTCCTGGCGCAGTACGGCGCTCGACCCTGGCGCCGCGTGTCGGTCTCCTGGCGCGACGTGACGTTGGTCGCCATCCTGTGCGTGGCCGCGTACCTGCTGGTACTGATCGCGCTGACCATGGCGCCCGCGCCGTACGTCTCCGCCGCCCGCGAGGTCAGCATTCTGATCGGGGCGGCCCTGGGCATGACGCTTTTGCGCGAGCCGCGAACGGCTCCGCGATTCGTCGGCGCCGGCGCCATCGCCCTTGGGGCAGGGTTGGTGGCGCTGGCGTAGGCCGCCGTCGGCCCGCCCGCGCCAAACGGCCTATGTAGTATCGTCCCCGAATCGCGGCCCCTCTCCTACCGACGGCAATGGCAACAGCCGAACCCCTGTCCGACACGGCCTCCATCGACGCGGTGGCTTCGGCTGCCGTGCGCAGCGAGTGGTCGATGGCGTGGCGGCGGCTGCGCCGCAATCTCGCGGCCATGGCCGGTGGCGTGGTGCTGATCCTCTTTGCGCTCTGTGCCGTTTTCGCCGACGTGATCGCGCCCGAAGGCATCAACATCAAACCGACGCTCGAGTCGGTGCTCGAGAATCGCCTGCTCCCGCCCTGGTCCAGCGGCACCCGCGTGGGCGAGAGCGGGGAGGTGGAACCGGCGTTCTTCCCCTTTGGCACGGACGACATCGGCCGCGACGTCTTCAGCCGCGTGGTGCACGGGTCGCGCATCTCGCTGCGGGTCGGCTTCGTCGCCGTCCTGCTTGCTGGGGCCGGCGGCACGATCCTCGGTATGGCCGCTGGCTATTTCGGCGGACGGATCGATATGGTCATCAGCCGCCTGCTTGACGTGCTGTTGGCGTTTCCAGGGCTGCTGCTCGCCATCGTGATCGTCGCGTCGCTCGGACCCAGCCTCACGAACGCCATGATCGCCCTGGGCGTGGCGGGCATTCCGTTCTATGCGCGCGTCGTGCGTGGCTCGACGCTCTCGGCCAAGGAGTTTGGCTACGTGCGGGCCGCGCGCGCGATCGGCATGCGCGACTCCCGCATTATCGTGCGTCACATCCTGCCAAACATCCTCAGCCCCATCCTGATCATGTCCACGCTGGGGCTGGGCTCGACCATCATCTCGGCGGCCGGACTCAGCTTCCTGGGCTTGGGCGCCTCACCGCCGACGCCGGAGTGGGGCTTGGAGATTTCGCAATACCGCGCCGTCCTCGCCCTGGCCCCGTGGATCTGCATTTTCAACGGGCTCGCACTGGCGCTGACGGTGCTGTCGTTCAACATGCTGGGCGACGGCCTGCGCGAGGCGCTGGACCCGCAAGCGAGCGCCTGGGCGCAATAGCCCCGACCATCGCGGCGACCGTTTCCGGGCCGAACGAGATACTTGCCGACTGGTATCCTCGCGCACAGGTTCGGGAAGCCAGATGTTTGGGGAGGGAAATATGAATCGTGGCAAGTCTCTGAGCCGTCGAAACGTCCTGCGTGGCGGGGCTTTGGCCCTGGCGGGCGGCGTCGGCGTCGCCGCACTGGCTGCCTGCGGCGAGGGCGAAGTTGAGATTCGAGAGGTCGAAGTCGAAAAGATCGTCACCGTCACCGAGGTCCAACAGGTCGAGGTCGAGAAGGTGGTGACACAGGAAGTCATCAAGGAAGTCGAGAAGGAAGTCGTCGTCACGCAGGAAGTCGTCGTCGAACGGGAAGTCGTCGTCGAGAAGGAAGTCATCGTCGAGATCGAGGCCGAGACGGCCGCTCGCGGCCTGCAGAAGGGCGTCAACCTCTTCCGCTCCGACGAGTCCGTCCCGCTTGGCGAGTGGAACCCGACCCGGGGTGGCCGGATCACCTGGGGAACGCCGGGCCCGATCACGTCGCTCAACCCCGTGCGTATGGACCAGTGGTCCTATCGCAACGGCTTCCCGATTTACGAGAACCTGTACACATGGGCGCCGGGCAACCGGATCATTCCGTGGCTGGCCTCTGACCTGCCCGAGCTTTCCGCTGACCGCCTGACGCGCCGCATTCCGTTGCGCCGCGACGTGAAGTTCCACGACGGCACGCCGTTCAACGCGGACGCGGTGACCTTCAACTTCATGCTGTTCCTGGACGAGAGCCTGGAGCGGGGCGAGATCGCGGGCAAGGTGGGAGACATCGAGAGCGTCACGAAGGTGGACGACTTCACCATCGACCTCAAGACCAAGACCCCGCAGGCCCTGTTCATGCAGGTGCTGGCCGATTTTCAGATCACGTTCGCCTCGCCGCAGGCCTATATCACCTATCGCGAGGACATCGCGCGCAATCCGGTCGGCACCGGCGCCTACAAGTTCAAGGAGTGGCAGGAGCAGGTCTCCGTCACCTACGAGCGGTTCGACGACTACGCCTGGGCGCCGGAGTGGGCAACGAACAAGGGAGCGCCGTATCCGGACGAGTTCGTGGTTCAGATCCTGGCGCAGGACGCCGTCGCCCGCGCAGCGGCCTTCGAGGCCGGCGAGGTGGACTGGATCCAGCACTTCCAGTTCATCGACCTGGAGCGCTTCGCGAAGCAGGACAACCGCATCATCCTTGGACGTCTGGCCCCGGGCATGCCGTGGTTCCTGCACATCAACTCGATGCGATGGCCCACCGACGACATCGTCGTCCGGAAGGCGCTGAATCACGCCATCAACAAGAAGTTGGTGGTGCAGCGCGGCAACGGCGGCATCCCGCGCATCGCCGGCAACATCCTCACGCCGGGCACCATCGGCTACAACGCGGACATGGAAGACCTCTACCCGTGGGACGTCGGCAAGGCCAACCAGTTGCTGGACGACGCCGGCTACACCCGCGGTGAGGACGGCTTCCGCTATCGCGACGGCCAGCGCATGCAGGTGGAGTTCCCCAACACGCCGAACCCGTTGAGCGAGCTGTACAAGCTGGACATCGAGTCCGGCATCGGCATCTTCGTTGACATCCCGAACGTCGAGTTCGCGACCTACATCAACGACATGGCGCAAGGGAAGTACACCCACCAGTGGACCGGCGGGGGTGGCCCTGACGGCGACGTGCTGTATCCCAAGTACCACACGTCGAACTACGGGCTGCCGGGCCGGGCGTTCGCGTTCCTCAACTACAACGGCGAGCCGGGCGTGCCGACCGAGGGCGACCCCATCGACGCGCTGCTCGACGGGGCGCGCTCCGAGTTCGACGAGTCCAAGCGCGCTGAGATGTGGATGGAGGCGAACCGCCTGATCCAGGAGGCCGCCGTCAACCTGCCGCTGTCGGACGCCATGGGGCAGTGGTTCTACAACAGGGACCAGATCGGCGGCGTGGCGCTCTCCACAATCCACGAACCAGCCACCGTGCTCGACTTCTACGACAAGAAGGGCGGCTAGCGTCTAGCGCCTAGGGAGATCGGCACCGTCCGCCGGGAGGGTCTCGGGACCGCTCGGATCATCCGCCGGCGGACGGTGCCGGGATCCCCTCGTGCGCGGGCGTAGACGACCAAAAGGACCCGCGATCACCTGATTCCGCGCGGTGCGAATCGCCCGCGCGGGCTGTTATCCTCTCGCGCACAGGCCCGGAGTGCCTGCAATTGGAGGGAATGTCTATGGATCGTGGGAAGTCTCTGAGTCGTCGAAACGTCCTGCGTGGCGGGGCTTTGGCCCTGGCGGGGGGCGTCGGCGTCGCCGCGCTCGCCGCGTGTGGCGAGGGCGAGGTAGAGATCAGAGAAGTCGAGGTCGAGAAGATCGTCACCGTCACCGAGATCCAACAGGTCGAGGTCGAGAAGGTGGTGACGCAGGAAGTCATCAAGGAAGTCGAGAAGGAAGTCGTCGTCACACAGGAAGTCGTCGTCGAGAAGGAAGTAATCGTCGAGAAGGAAGTCGTCGTCGAGATCGAGGCCGAGACGGCGGCGCGCGGCGCGCTGAAGGGCATCAACCTCTTCCGCTCAGACGAAGCCGTTCCGCTCGGCGAGTGGAACCCGACCCGCGGTGGCCGCATCACCTGGGGTACGCCTGGTCCCATCACCTCGTTCAACCCGGTGCGCATGGACCAGTGGTCCTACCGCAGCGGCTTCCCGATGTACGAGACCCTGTACACCTGGGCGCCCAACAACCGGATAATCCCGCGGCTGGCCGCCGACATGCCCGAGCTGTCGGATGACCGCCTGACGCGCCGCATTCCGTTGCGGCAGGACGTCGTGTTCCACGACGGCACGCCGTTCAACGCGGACGCGGTGACCTTCAACTTCATGCTGTTCCTAGACGAGAGCCTGGAGCGGGGTGAGATCGCGGGCCAAGTTGGCGACATCGAGAGTGTCACGAAGGTCGACGACTACACCATCGATCTCAAGACGAAGACGCCGCAGGCCCTGTTCATGCAGGTGCTGGCGGACCGCCAGATCACGTTTGCTTCGCCGCAGGCGTACATCACCTACCGCGAAGACATCGCGCGCAACCCGGTCGGCACGGGTCCGTACAAGTTCAAGGAGTGGCAGGAGCAGGTCTCCGTCACCTACGAGCGGAACGAAGACTACGCCTGGGCGCCGGAGTGGGCGACGAACCAGGGGGCCCCGTACCCCGACGAGTTCGTCATCCAGATCCTGGCGCAGGACGCGGTGGCGCGCGCGGCGGCCTTCGAGGCCGGCGAGGTGGACTGGATCCAGCACTTCCAGTTCATCGACATGGAGCGTTTCGCGAAGCAGGACAACCGCGCCATCCTTGGACGAATGTCTTCGGGTATGCCGTGGTTCCTGCACATCAACTCGACGCGTTGGCCCACCGACGACATCGTCGTCCGGAAGGCGCTAAACCACGCGGTCAACAAGAAGCTCGTGGTGCAGCGCGGCAACGGCGGCATCCCGCGCATCGCCGGCAACATCCTCACGCCGGGCACCATCGGCTACAACGCGGACATGGAAGACCTCTACCCGTGGGACGTCGGCAAGGCCAACCAGTTGCTGGACGACGCCGGCTACACCCGCGGTGAGGACGGCTTCCGCTATCGCGACGGCCAGCGCATGCAGGTGGAGTTCCCCAACACGCCGAACCCGTTGAGCGAGCTGTACAAGCTGGACATCGAGTCCGGCATCGGCATCTTCGTTGACATCCCGAACGTCGAGTTCGCGACCTACATCAACGACATGGCGCAAGGGAAGTACACCCACCAGTGGACCGGCGGGCGTGGCCCCGACGCCGACGTGCTGTACGCCAAGTACCACACGTCGAACTACGGGCTGCCGGGTCGGGCGTTCGCGTTCCTCAACTACAACGGTGAGCCGGGCGTGGCGACCGAGGGCGACCCCATCGACGCATTGCTCGACGGGGCCCGCGCCGAGTTCGACGAGTCCAAGCGCGCCGAGATGTGGATGGAGGCGAACCGCCTGATCCAGGAGGCCGCCGTCAACATCCCGCTGGCCGACGCCATGGCGCAGTGGTTCTACAACAGCGACCAGATCGGTGGCGTGGCGCACTCCACGCTGCTCGACCAGGCGTTCGCGATGGACTTCTACGACAAGAAGGGCGGCTAGCGTCTAGGGAGATCAGCACCGCCGCCGGGTCTGGGTGGCCGAGGTTGGGCGGGAACCTCGGCCAGGGCCTGCCGGCGAACGAGCCTCGTGCTCTTCGCCGAGCAGGTAAACCCAGGACCGGCGGCGGTGCGCTCTTTCTGCCCCGCCTGGCGATGCATCGCACGCGCGGGCTTCGGCTCTAGTCGCCGAAATACTCGTCGTGGCCGCCGAAGGTTGCCCGCAGCCGCTCGACGTCAGCGGCGGGCAACGGTCCACGCTGAACCGCCGCGACATTCGCTTCGAGATGGGCCGGATCGGCCGTACCCGTCAGCACGCAGGCGACCTCGGGCGGCGTAGCCGCAAAGCGATAAGCCGCCTCGATCACCGACCCCACGTCGCCGTGGATGAGCCAGTCGAGCGGTTCCGCCTCCGGCACTGACGCGGGCGGCACCAGGCCGGCGGCTTTCATCTGCCGCACCACCTCGCGCAGGTGCGCGGGATCGGTCATGGCGCGTCGCACCGGCGTCATCGCGACCACGCCCACGTCGTGCACGCGGGCCGGCGGGAATACATGCCGTTCGGGGGCGTGGGTGAGCAGGTTGTAGTTCGGCATCACCACGTCGGGCCATCCCTCGGCGACGGCTCGGCCCACCATCACCGGCCATCCGGAAATCCCGACGAACCGCGCCAGGCCGTCGTCCTTGAGGCGGAGCAATTCAGGCACCTGGCGCTCGCGGCACTCGTCGTAGAGCTCCGGCCGCAGCGCGTGAATCAGCACAATGTCCAGCGCGTCCCGCCGGAGTCGCCGCAGGCTCGCCTCCACGGATGGGCGAATGACGCTTGGCGACGCCAGGGGCGGCGCGTCCGCATGCACGTCGACCACGCTCGGATACTTGGTCGCAACCACGGCCTCGTCCCGCGGCACGCAGTCCAGCGCATGGGCGAGCAGCGCCTCGCTGTCGTGATATACCGGCGCGGTGTCGAAATAGTTGATTCCCAAATCGAGCGCGCGCCGCACGAAGGCGCGAATAACTTCACGCGTGGCGCCGCGAGTCTGGCCCAACTGGCTTGGCCCGCCGGTGCCGAGTCCCACCAGCGACACTTCGAGGCCCGTCCGGCCCAGTCGCCGATACTCCATCAGCCGGCCCGCGGCGCCGGCGCGCCGTCCCTACAGGAACGCCGGCAGCTTGTCGGCATCGATCTCCACGCCGAAGCCGGGCGCGTCAGATGGTCGTAGCCTGCCATTCTTGGGTACGGCCGTGCCCGGCAACAAGGGGCCGTTTTCCAGCGGAACACCCGGCGCCGTGGCGATGTACCACTCACCGAGCGGGATCGCCGGGAGCGCGAACAGGGCGTGTTGCCCATACGGGCTCCCGGCCCCGCCGTGCGGAATGACGGTCAGCCCCGCCGCCTCCGCGATGGCGCAGATCCTGAGCAGGGGCGTCAAGCCGCCGACCCACGCAATATCCGGCTGCAGGATGTCCACCAGGCGGCGCGACGCCGCATGCTGAAAGGGAATCGGGGTGTACCAATGCTCGCCGGTGGCCAGCGTCTGCCAGGGTAGGCGCGCCCGCAACTGCGCGTAGCCGTCGAAGTCCTCCGGACGGAGCATCTCTTCGATCCACGCGAGGTTGTACGGGCGCAACGATTCCGCCAATTGCACGCCGTACTCCACGTCGAGCGACATCCAGCAGTCGAGCATGAGCTGCGCGTCGTCGCCCATGTACTCGCGAGCCTCGGCCACGCGCTCGACGTTTCGCTTCAGGCCACCTCGGCCATGCACGGGGGCGTAGGGACAGGGCACCTTCACGGCGGTGAATCCAAGCTCCTTGACCCAGTCGACGTCACCGCAGGTGGCGTAGCACGGCACGAAGTCTCGGGCCGGACCGCCCAGCAACTGATAGACCGGACGCCCGAGAACCTTGCCCTTGAGATCCCACAGCGCCAGGTCAATGCCGCTGACGGCGTACGACGCAAGGCCGGCGGCGCCGAAAGGCGTGCACAACCGCACCAGCATGTCGTAGAGCCGCTCGGTTGCGAGCGCGGGCTCACCGACGATGCGCGGCCCCAGGTAGTCCTGGATGACGGCGGCGACGGGACGCCCATATCGGCCGGGGCCAATCCCTTGCGTGCCGTCCTCCGCCGTGACCACGACGAGGAAGTCCGGCCACTCCGGCACCCAGCGCAGCATGTTCGACTCGGCGGGGACATAGGGCGACATTGGATTCGCGATCGGGTTCCGCTCGAGCCAGCCGGGGCGTCGCCGACCGTCAGCGGGATCGCGAGCGGGCAACTCGAGCACTCTGGTCTCGACGCTTGTGATTTTCAACGCGCGAGGACACCGTAGTCGGGCTGCTTGCAGTGTCTCACGAGAGCAAATTCGAAGCCTCGCCCCTGGGTCGCGACCGTACACGGCCTCAGCCAGCGCTTCGTCGGCCGCGTGATCGCCAGATGAGCTGTCGGCTACACTGCCGAGCCTGAGGCCACTCGAAGGATGGCTAGGCTCAACCCTCCACGAGGCGCCTCGTCGGGCCGTTCACACGGTGAGCTAGGAGCAAGCGCAACATGGGGCGATATATCGTCCGGCGGTTGCTCGCCGCGATCCCAGTGATTCTGGGCGTTCTGCTGCTGGTGTTCGTCCTCCTGCGCCTTATCCCTGGGGATCCCGTCACAGTCTTCTACTACAGCAGCGACGCGGGCGGCACGTCCAACACATCCGTTTCGATCGAGGCCCTCGAGCAAGCGAAGGCGAAGCTGCACCTCGACAAGTCAATTCCCGAGCAGTTTGTCTACTACATCTGGGACGTGCTGCGGCTCGACCTTGGGCGCTCGTTCCGCACCAAGCAGCCCATCACGGACGTGATCGCGGAGCAATTCCCCTCGACGTTGCTGCTCACGCTGGCCGGCATGGCGGTGACACTCTTCATTGGCCTGGTTGCCGGCGTGATTTCGGCCATGCGGCACCACACCTGGGTGGACTACACAAGCCAATTCATCGCGGTGCTGGGGGTCTCCGTTCCCAATTTCCTCATCGGATTGCTCCTGATCTACATCTTCGCCATCAATATGAACAACTTCCTGCCGGCCATTGCCAACGGCAACGGCAAGGAGCTCATCATGCCCGCGCTCGCCCTGGGAATTGGAGGCGCGGCGATCGTGGCCCGGCTCACCCGGTCGTCCATGCTCGACGTGATGAGCCGCGACTACATCCGCACCGCGCGCTCGAAAGGCGTGCGCGAGAGCACCGTCGTCTGGGGCCACGCCCTCAAGAACGCCCTGATCCCCGTCGTGACGATCGTGGGCTTGCAGTTCGGCAGCCTGCTGATCGGCGCGGTGGTCATCGAGGTGGTGTTCAGCCGCAAGGGCATTGGCTTCACGCTGGTCAAGGCCATCCTCACGCGTGACTACACCGTGGTTCAGGCCCTGGTGATGCTGGCGGCGACGATCTACGTGATAGCGAATCTCCTCGTCGATGTGCTCTATACGTACATCGACCCGCGCGTCCGGCTCACCTGAGCGGGCGCCTGCCGCATAATTTGCCGGCGCCGCCGATACGCCCGTCAGGGTCCGTCTGACCCTGACCTGATCTGAATTGGAGCGCATGAGTGCCACATAACGTCGCGGTCGACATGGGCGGCACGTTCACGGACTTGATCGCCACCGATGGCGACACCGGATTGCAGGTCGCGAAGTCGCTCACGACACCCGCCTCGCCATCGCAGGGAATCTTCGACGCCCTGGCGAAAGCCGAGATCGACCCGGCGGCCATCGAGTACTTCGTGCACGGCACCACCGTCGGCACCAACATGCTCATCGAGCGCCGCGGACCGCGCATCGGGCTCATCACCACGCAGGGATTTCGGGACGTGCTGCGCATCCAGCGCATCGTGCGCCCGGAGTCGTTCGACCTGCACTGGCGCAAGCCGCGCCACCTGGTGGATCGCGCGCTCAGCCTGGAGGTTCGCGAGCGGATCGGCGCGCACGGCGAGGTGGTGCAGGCGCTGGAGGAAGAAGACGTCGTGGCCGCAGTGGAGCGCCTGCGCGCGGAGGAAGTCAAGGCCATCGCCGTCAGCTATCTCTTTTCGTTCCTGAACCCCGAACACGAACGCCGCACCCGGGAAATCGTGCGCGAGCTGTACCCCGAGGCCTACGTCTCGATCAGCTCGGACGTGTTCCCGCAGTGGCGCGAGTTTGAGCGCACGAGCACCACGGTGATCGACGCTTACCTCAAGCCGCGCATCGACGAATATCTGACCTCGCTCGAAGAGGAGCTGGACCGCCGAGGCGCACGCGGTCTGCTGATCATGCGCAGCAACGGCGGCGTCATGGCGACGCAGACCGCCAAGGCCCAGCCCGTCACCATGATTCAGAGCGGTCCGGCGGGCGGCGTAATCGGCAGCCTGCAGCTGGGGCAAGACCTGGGACTCGACCCGCTGATGACCGCCGACATTGGGGGCACCAGCTTCGACGCCTGCCTGGTGGCCGGCGGCCGTGCGGCGCAAACCACGACCACCGAGCTCGAGTTCGGCATCCCCATCGCCACGCCCATGCTGGACATCCGCTCCATCGGCGCCGGCGGCGGCAGCATCGCCTGGCTCGATGCAGCCGGCCTGCTCAAGGTCGGCCCGCAAAGCGCGGGCGCCGATCCCGGACCGGCGAGCTATGGCCGCGGCGGCGCCGAGCCGACGTCGACCGACGCCAACGTGGTGCTGGGCCGACTCGATCCCGCATTCAAGCTCGGCGGCGACGTGCAGTTGGTGCCGGAGGCCGCGCGGACGGCGGTCGAGCGCATTGGCTCACAACTGGGGTTCACGGCGGAGCGCGCCGCAGCGGGCATCCTCGAGATCATGAACAGCAACATGGCCGAGACCATGCGCCTGCTCACCATCGACCAGGGCATCGACCCGCGCGAGTTCGCCCTCGTCGCCTTCGGCGGCGCGGGCCCGCTTCACGGCGCCTACCTGGCCGATCATCTCGGAATGCAGCGCGTCGTGGTGCCGCCCTTCCCCGGCGCGTTCAGCGCCCTGGGCGCGCTGATGGCCGACACCAGGTTCGACTACATGCAAACGCGCATCACCTACTCCGACAACATCGACGTCGAGACCGTGCAGAGCGATTTCGACGATCTGGAGCAGCGCGCCCGCGACGACTTCGCGCGCGAGGGCTTCGGCGATCCGCCGGCCATGCAGCGCAGTCTGGACCTGCGCTACTACGGGCAGAACTGGGAGCTCGAAGTCCCGGTCGCCGGCGGAACTATCGCCGCCGAAGACATCGCCGCCGCCCGCAAGGCCTTCGACGCTGAGCACGATCGCCAGTTCGGCTGGAGCTTCCCCGAGTCGGCATTCGAAATCGTCAACATGCGCCTGACGGCCATTGCCCGGCGTCGGGAGGTCCTCCTACCCGATGTCCCGCCCGGCCCCATGCCGGCGCCGGTCAAGGTGGGCGAGGTCTACTTCACCGAAGCGGATGGCCTGCTGTCCACGCCCTTCTATCACCGCGACGACCTGCGGGCCGGCAACACCTTCACCGGTCCGGCGATGATCGTGGAAGACGACGCCACGGCCATCGTGCCGCCCGACTGGTCGGCTCGGGTCGAGCCGCAGGGCAGCGTGATTCTGGAGGTGGAGTGAGATGGTGCAGGACACATCCGCCAAGCGCAGCGTCGCCGACCTCAACATCGACGACCCGGTCCAGCTCGAGGTCACGCGTAACTACCTGATCGGCACCTGCGAGGAGATGGGCGCGGCCATGCTGCGCACGTCCTACTCGACCATGTTCAACGAGGCGCGCGACTTCTCCTGCGTGGTGTTCGACGCCGCCGGCCAGATGATCGCCCAGGGCGATTTCTGCCCGGCGCACATCGGCGCGATCGTGCACACCGTCGAGTGGGCCATCAAGGAGGTCGGCCCGGAAAACATGCATCCGGGTGACGTGATCCTGCACAACGATCCCTATCGCGGCGGCTGCCACATGCCGGAGTTCATGACCCTCAAGCCCTGCTTCTACAACGATGAGGTCGTGGCCTATGCGGCGAACATTGCGCACATGACCGACATCGGCGGCATGGTGCCGGCGGCCTTCGGCGACACGCGCAACATCTTCCAGGAAGGTCTGCGGCTGCCCCCGATCAAGATCTACAAGAACGACGAGCCGGTGGAAGACATCTTCGCCATCATCACGTCCAACGTGCGCACGCCCAAGGTGTCGCGCGGCGACCTGATGGCGATGGTGGGATCGACCTACCTGGCCGAGCGCCGCATCGTGGACCTCATCGACCGCCTGGGCATCGACCGTTTCAACCTGCTGTCGGAGCAGATCAAGGACGTATCCGAGGTCATGATGCGGCAGGCCATCGCGCGCATGCCCGACGGCGCCTATGCGGCGGAAGGGATCATCGAAGACGACGGCGTGCTGCCCGACACGTCCTACCGCTTCGCGGCGGAAGTCAACGTGCGCGGCGACGAGATCGTGGTGGACTACACCGGGTCCGATCCCCAATCGGCCGGGGCGATCAACCAGTCATTTGGCACGACCGCATCCGCGACCTACGCCACGATCTTCCACATGATTCCCGACGACATCCCGTGGAATCACGGCGCCTATCGGCCCATCGCCATCGTGGCGCCGCCGGGCACTGTGGTGAACGTCAACTACCCCGGATCGTGCGTGGGCGGCAACTCCGACACCTATCCCAACACCATGGACGTGCTCTTCGCCGCCTTCTCGCAGATGAGCGACCGCAGCCAGGCCTGCGACGGCGGTACGAGCGGCCTGCTCGGCATCTACGGCACCAACACCGATACCGGCGAGCCGTTCGTCCTGTTGCACATCGAGGGCATGGGCTGCGGTGGACGCATCGACGCCGATGGCAACGACGCGATGGTGACCAAGAACGGCAACTGCCTGAACTCGCCCTGCGAGGTGATCGAGGTCCGCTATCCGGTGCGCATCGAGGAGTACAGCGTCATTCCCGAGAGCACCGGGCCGGGCGCCCACCGCGGCGGATTCGGCGTGCGGCGCATCTGGCGCTGCCTGGCGCCGATCACCATCAGCGCGCACGTGAACCGCACCTGGTTCAGGCCCTGGGGCCTCAAGGGCGGCGATCCCGCCGGGAACGCGGCGCTGCTGTTCAAGCCGTCCGGTTCCGACCGCTGGCTCTCGGCCAAGGACCTGTATGACCGCATTTCGGCGGGCAAATTCTCGAACGTCGAGCTCGAAGAGGGTGACCTGATCATGCTCTGCACGCCCGGTGGGGGCGGCTACGGCGCTCCCCACGAGCGACAACCCGAGCTGGTGCGCCAGGACGTGGCCGACGAATTGATCGACGCGCAAGCAGCCGAGCGGACCTATGGGGTGGTGCTGGACGACGCGGGCGCGATTGATGCCGACGCGACGCGCCGCAAGCGAGGGGAGATGGCGCATGCCGCAACGTGAAGTCGACGAAATGCCGCGCTGTGCGAGCTGCGGCATCTTGATTCCAGTGCAGGAGATGGTGAAGGAGCACGAGGGCAAGCCGGTCATCGTGTGCAGCGACAAGTGCTTCCGCATCTACCGGACCTACTGGTATCCGCGCTACGGGCAACCGACAGCCGCCCAGGGCGGCGGGGATAGTTAGCACGCGAGATATCCATTGCCACGTCGGATTGAAGATCGTTGCGAAACCCCTCGTCATTCCGGCGCAAGCCGGAATCCAGTGCCGTCGAATCTGGAAACACGCTTGCCGCTAAGCGTAGGGGCGGTTCGCGAACCGCCCCTACTCCCGGCTGAGCAGGTTCAGGGGCCACTAGATGCCCGCCGTCGCGGGAATGACTCAGGGCAGCCACGAGGGCTGCCCCTACACGGACTTGCGACGCGCGACCGCGACGGCTGGAACGTCCCCTCTCCCCACCGTGGGAGAGGGATAGAGCCTGCCGCGGACTTGATCCGGGGGTGAGGGGGCAACCATGAAATCAATCTCGGGCGTCGTGCCAATCGTTCCGACGCCGTTCGCGCCCGGTGACGAGGCCATCGACGCGGCGGCGCTTCGCGGTCTGGTCGACTTTGCCGTGGACGCCGAGGCCGCCGCCATCTGCCTGCCGGCCTACGGCAGCGAGTTCTACAAGCTCACCGAGCCGGAGCGGCTCGAAGTCGTCGAGGTCGCCGTGGACCAGGCCGGCGGCCGCCTGCCGGTGATGGCGCAGTGCAACCACGGCTCGGCCCTGGGCGCGGCCCAACTCGCCCGCCAAAACGCCGACATCGGCGCGGAGGTCATTTCCTTCGCGCTGCCGCGCCAGTTTCCGCTGACCGACGACGATCAGTTCGACTACGCCCGCACGGTCTGCGATGCAGTCGCGACGCCGGTGCTAATCCAGGACTGGAACCCGAGCGGCGGCTCCGTCGGCGCCGACTATTGCGCCAAGCTCGCCGACGTCTGCCCGAACTTTCGCTACATCAAGCTGGAAGAGCCGCGCATGGGTCCCAAGGTGCGCGCCATCATCGAGGCCACCGGGGGCCGCGTGGAGGTGTTCGAGGGCTGGGGCGGGCTCTACATGCTCGAGCTGGTGCCCACCGGCATCGTCGGGATCATGCCCGGCCTCGCGCTCACCGATCGGCTGGCGCCCGCGTGGCGGCTGGCGGTTGCCGGCCACGCGGCGGAGGCGCTGGCCGCGTTCGAGCCGCTCGTGCCGTGGCTGGCCTTCGGCCTCTCCGACATGGAGTTCTTCAACGCCCTAGAAAAGCGCCTGCTCGCCGCCCGTGGCCTCCTCCAGCACCCCACCCTGCGCAACCCCACCGTCACCATCGACGCCGACTCCCTGGCCTACGCGGACTTTCTGATCGGGCAGCTGCTAAAGACCGCCTAATTGGTCGAGCATCTGGCCTGAGTCGGCTTGGATCGGGGGCTCATACGCGCCCACACCTAAGGCTCCTCGCAGGGACAGCGGATGCGTCGCTAACTCAGGCGCTCGAGGACGGTCCGCACATGCGGGTAGGACGGCACGGGCTCCCGCTGGTCCCACCAGTGGAATTCCCCAATCTCGGGGCCGATTTCCACGTCGCCGTTCGCCTCGACGAGGAAGACGAAATGGCGGTTGGTGGAGCTTTCCCAAGTAAACAGATACTCCGCTCGTTTGGCCGTCAGTGCCGTTTCTTCATGCAGCTCCCGGACGGCCGCCGCCATCGGTTGCTCTCCCGGCTTGATGCCCCCGCCGGGCAACAAGAACCGGCCCGCCTTGTCACTGACCAGTAGCACCTTCCCACTCCGATATACGACCACGGTTGCGCGGCGGCGGAGACGACCGCTCATGCGTCGGCGCTAGTCCGTGATTGAGCCCGGACGCGGGGCAGGCTCAATGCTAAATGCCTACGCATCCGCAGCGGCTGCCATGACTTCCTCGTCGTCCGCGAGGTCGGCGAGCTCGGGCAGTCGCTGGACTTGCCGCCAGACGGACCCCGAGGGATCGCGCTTGGCCGCCTCGCGAAGCAGGTCCATGACCTCGCCGCGGTCCCGGTTGGACGCCCATTCGCACGCAGCCAGCCAGATGTAGGTGAGATTGGGTGCATTTCCCCGCGTCGCCTCCCGAAACAGCCGCGCCGCGCGCTCGTAGCGCTTCGCGAAATAGAGGCGGCTGGCGGCGTTGTGACAGAGCATCCCGTATTGCTGCGGGCCTTGGGCGGCGTCCGCGTAGTTGGTCTGGAACGCGGCCAGCCGCGCGATCACGCGGTCGGACACGGCGTCAAACTCCTCGTCGCGACCAGCCCGTGTGAGCACGGTCATGCGCGTGAATTCCGCCTCCAGGCGCACGCCTTCGG
This sequence comes from Chloroflexota bacterium, assembly GCA_028873795.1. Taxonomy (GTDB): domain Bacteria; phylum Chloroflexota; class UBA11872; order UBA11872; family UBA11872; genus JAJECS01. The sequence continues at coordinate 14,420 of JAPPNP010000076.1, read as the reverse complement.
CCTGCTCCCACGCGGGAAAGCAATCGGCCAGCGCGCCCACCCGGTCAGCGGCGGCCAGCGCGTCGTCGATCCGCTCGGCTTGCGCAAGCATCGCCACTTCGGTGCGGTTGAGCACAAACCAGTCCGTGCGCGTTCGCTCGTCGACGGGAACGGCGGCGCGCAACTCGTGCACGATGGCCAGCCAGTCGCCCACCTGCCCACTTCCCCACCACGCCAGGGCCTGCGTGCCGTCGTACATGACCGGGAGCCAACGGTGCGGTTCGAGTCGTTCCTTCGCCCAGGCGTAGTCGTCGCGTTGCGCTTCCACCGTCTCCTCGAAGCGGCGCATGAGCGCCAGGTTGTCGGTGCGCTCCCAGCGCGCCCACTCCTCGTCCTCGGTTTCCAGGTCTTGCGCCAGATATTCGGTGAGCAAGTCGACAGTCTCGGCTCGCTTGCGCAGATGGATGAAGAGTTTGGCCGCGGCTCGGACGTTGTCTGATGCAAGGCGCTGGTCCGGCGGCAGGCGCTCGAAGGCGGCCAAGCCGTCCGCCAGCAGCGAGTGGTCAGCCGTCGCGGCGTCCGCCGCCGCCTGCCGCTCGAATTCAGCGACGCAACGCTGCAAGTCCGAGGTCACGCGGCGTCCTTGGGATTCGGTCCGATTCGGCCACGGTAGCAGTGGGACCACGTCACCCCAGATCGACGCGCTCGGATCGATTCCGGAGGGCGCCCACTAGGGGCGCCCCTACAGGGAATTGGTGCACGTAGGGGCAGCCCTTGTGGCTGCCCTCATCGCGGTTGCAGGCGGGGCCTCAGCCCCCCGCGTCGATCGCGCGCACCTCGTCCGACCAGTCGCGCCAGATGTCGCCGCCCGCGTCGGTCATGGCCATCTCGTCGGAGAGGCTTTCGGGCGACTTCATGTATCCATAGATCGTGGCCTGGCGGATCACGTCGTTGGACGTGTTCTGGCCGGGCACGTGCAGGATCTTGTGGTGCCACAGCACCACAGAACCCGTCGGGCCGTAGGTGTCGACCGCCTCCGTGTCGGCCTTCACCGCTTCGACGATGGGATCGGCTATGCGTTCGTGGCCCCCCAGCTTGCGCGAGTTGTGGCGCCGTCCAACGTGTGTTTCACCGGCGTGAAACGTCTTCCAGTGGTGCTCCCAGATCCGCGTATGGCTGCCCGGCCACACGGTGAAGCCGCCGGAAGCGGGCGGCAGGTCGTCAATGTAGGCCGCGAAGTTGAGCCGGAAGCGGCCGTAGGACGAGCCGTCGGAATGCGCGCCGCGCCAGTTGGGCCCTGGGTCCGGGCTATTCGGCAGCGTGCAGTAGAGGCCGCGCGTGCCCTGCCCGGTGAGGAGCTCGATCCCCTGCTGCGGCAGGCGCAGGGTTTGCGTCTGGAACGTGGGCAGAGAGGGCCAGGTTTCTAGGTCTTGGCCGTACAGCACCTCCATCGACTCGTCGCTCATCAGGCAGGGGCCGCTGGTGCTTCCGGTCTCGTCGCGCCCGGCCGGCCACACCACGGTGCCCTTGCCCAGGAGCTGCTCCGCCACGGTCCACAGCGCCCGTGGACCCAGGTCGAGCATGAAGTCCTTGGTGCCGTTGCGCACGTAGTACCGCGTTCCGCCGCCGCCGAAATAGGGCTGCCCGCCGTGATAGGCGACCGGGAAGTTGGTCTTTTCCTCGTCGGTGATCGGCGTCCACGTGGACGGATCGCCGCGCTTCATCCGCGGGAGATAGGTGCCGATCGCCTCCCACATATCGTCCCGCGCGCGGCGGCAAAGCTCCTGATCGAGGGCTCCCGGCAGCACAAGAAACCCATCGCGCTTGAACTGGGTGATCTGACTTTCGGTCAGCGCCGGCACTTGCGGCACGGTCGGGACGGCCGTGACTTTCCGTTCGGGAAGCGGCTCCAGCTGCGGCACGCTCGGGGTAATGGACACCATGTGATCCCCACCTTAATCGCTATTCGACCCGTGCTAATGCCGAATTATGACGCACGCGCGAGCGTCCGTGGCCGGATATTTGGCTGCTTTGCTATCCACAGGCGGCATGACAGCACGCAGCGCGGGAATCCACCGGCAGCTGAACCTGTTCATTAGCAAGCCGGGCGGGTTTGAAACCCGCCCCTACATCTGTTCTGAGGTCTCCCGTGGGGGAAAGGACACCCCCGGGGAACCCCGCCTATCCCGCGGTATCGCCGCCCATGTCCTCGCCGCCCGGCTCCGCCGGCTGCCGGGCGCCAAGCTCGCGATCGAGGATCAGCAGCCCTGCTCCGTCCCCGCCCGCGATCTTGAGCTGGCTGAGCAGTGTGCGTAGGGTGTCCTCTTCCTCGATTTGCTCGTTGACGAACCAGTCCATCAGCGACTTGGCCTGATAGTCGCCGCACTCGACCGACCTGGCATAGAGCGCGTTGACGGCGCGGGTGTTGCCCTGCTCGTAGGCGAGCGCGGCCGCAATGGCGGCTTGCGGGTCGTCATAGCCCGACTTGGGCTTGAGCAGCGCCGCCAGCGCGATGGGAACGTCCCGAGCGGCCAGGTGGTTGAAGATGCGCATCCCGTGGTCCCACTCCTCCGTGCTCTGCGCCCGCATCCAGCCGGCGAAGCCGTCGAGGTCCAGGGATTCGAAGTAGGCCGCCATCCCCAGGTAGATATAGGAGGCGTTGAACTCGTGCGTGATCTGCGCGTTCAGTGCGTCGGCCAGGTCGTCGTTCATCGGCATTTGCGGGTCTCCAGATTTCGCGCGGGTTCGCGCAATTCTAGGCAAGGAACGCCACGGCGCATCGGAGTCACGGTCACCGTTGAGCGCGGCGCGGAGTACGCTCAATGTATTGCGCGGCATTCACGGCTGCGCGAAGTCCCCCGACCGCAAGCACACGGGAGGTTCCCATCGCGCCGATCGAGGACCTGATCCCGGGTGTCTACCGGCACGGCGCGGCATAGCGCGGCCGATGCAAGCAGCGACCCTTCCCATTGCCGTCGCGTGGTCGTACGTCAAGGTCAGCCTGGCGCGCCGCATCGGGTTCTTCATGAGCCTGGCGATCACTTTGCTCACGACGTGGATTCTTGTAGGGCTGTGGGCCGCGATTCGCCAGAATTCGGTCGAGGCGCAAGCCGAGTTCACGGCGGCGGAGCTGGCAACCTACATCGTCATCGCCCAGGTCGTGAGCCTGGCGCGAATGAGCCACGCGAATCGGCAGTTTTTCTACCAAGCCCTGCGCCACGTACATACGGGCGAGATCGCCATGGACCTGGTGCGTCCGATCGACAATCAGGTCTTGCGCTACTCGCAGTGGCTGGGCGTATTCGCCGTGGATGCGCTGATGGTGGCCGTCCCGACCTGGCTGGTGTTCCGCCTCACCGGCATCGTCGGCAATCCGCATTCCGGCGTGCAGGCGGGGCTGTTTGCCGTGAGCGTGGCGCTGGGCTGGCTGGTGGCGGCGGGCTTCCACTACTTGCTAGCCGCCCTGACACTGGTGATTACCCAGACGCCGGGCGTCAACCTGATGCGAGTGGCGCTGCAGGAAGTGCTGGGAGGCGGCTTCATCCCACTGGCACTGATGCCGGGCTGGCTGGCAACGGCGGCGGTGGTCTTTCCGTTTCATGCCATGGTGTCCTCCCCGACGCTGATCTACATCGGTCATCTGCAAGGCCTTGACGCGCTGGCAGCTCTGGGCATTCAGGCGGCGTGGGGGCTTGGCTTGATCGTGGGCGGTCGCTTGCTCTGGATGCAGCTCGTGCGCCGCGTGCTGGTCCAGGGAGGCTGACGGTGCGCTGGGCCTGGATATATGTCGAGGGTCTGCGGCTGACCCTCAAGCGGCTGGCGCAATACCGCGTGGACGCCCTCGCGATGATTCTGGGCGATCTGGGATACCGGGTCATACGACTGCTGGTCGTCGCCTTGCTATTCACGGTCACGCCACAATTGGGTCAATGGGGACCGTGGGAGATCACGCTCATGTGGGCCACGGCCATGCTCGCCGAGAGCGTCGGGAACCTGCTCTTCGTCTTTCCGACGGTGATTGACCGCTATTTCCACGAAGGAGACCTCGACTACGTCCGTGTCAGACCGGCCCCGATCGTGCTGTGGGCCAATACGGTGGCGACCCAGCCGCGCTATGTCAGCTTGGTTGTCGTCATGCTCAGCGTGGCGATCGTGTCGGCGGCGAACACAGGAATTCTGGGAAGCGCCGGACAGATGGGGCTGCTGGCAGTCGCCCTTCTGAGCACTGGCTTGGTGTTCATTGGCATGCGGCTGATGCTCTTCTGCCTGGCGGCCTGGTTCACGCGGTCTCGCGTGCTATCGCACGGAATCGCCGCCTTCACCGATCACTCGAGGTACCCCATCGACGTGATGGACCAGCCGCTCCGAGGCGTATTGACGGCCATTCCGCTGGCGTTCACGGTGTTCTATCCCGCCGCGTTCGCCCTGCGGCCGGACGAGTACCTAATGCCGGGCATCCTGGGGCTCCCGGTGGCGGCGATCATGATGGCCGGGGGTCTCGTGATGCTTCGATTCGCCTTCCGCAAGTATCAGTCGGTCGGCACCCCGGAGATGTGGGGAGCTTCCTAGAACATCTCCGGCGGCAGCGGACGCCGCTGGCTTCAGTTGGATGGTCGGGACGCCGAGATTTCAGCGTTCTCGGCGCGGCGCCCGGATTCGATGGAACCCGCTGACGCCTCATCGCGGCGGGGAGTAGGCTGAAAGTTGGGCGCCGAATCGGCGGCGGCCCGGATTCCGACCGGCAGCGGCAAAGTGAGGTTCCCATCGCGGCAATCGAGGCCAACGGCCTGACCAAGACGTATCGAGTCGAGCGGCGCCGCTCCGGACGCCTCGGGTGGCTGCGGTCGTTCGTCGCGCCGCAATACCGCGAGATTCGCGGCGTGGACGACGTGTCGTTCGACGTGGCCGAAGGCGAGATCGTCGGCTTGCTGGGACCAAATGGCGCCGGCAAATCGACGACGGTCAAGATCCTGGCGGGCGTGCTCTACCCGACGTCCGGCGACGCCCGGATCCTGGGGCTCGACCCCTTCAAGCGCCGCATCGACAACGCGCGCAACATCGGCGTGTTGTTCGGCCAGCGGTCGCACCTGCTGTGGGACCTGCCGCCCATCGACGCCTATGCGTTGCTGCGCAAGGTCTACGGCTTGAGCCAGGCGGATTACGAGGCGCGGCTGCGGGAGCTTTCCGATCTGCTGGGGCTCGATGAGCTGATGCGCCAGTCCGTGCGGACGCTCAGTCTCGGCCAGCGCATGCGCTGCGAGTTGGCGGCGGCGTTCCTGCACCGTCCCCGCGTCGTCTACCTGGACGAGCCGACGATTGGCCTCGACATCGAGGGGAAGCACGCGATCCGCGAGTTCATCCGCTCCATCAGCCAGGAGCACCAAACCGCAATCATCCTCACCACCCACGATCTCTCGGACATCCAAGAGCTTTGCGAGCGCGTGGTGGTGCTCAACGAGGGCGCGCTCATCTATGACGGATCGCTCGAGCACCTGCTGAACCGCCACGCCTCGTCGCGCTCGATCCAGGCCGAGTTGGCCGATGGATCCGCGAATGCCACGCGCGCCAGGCTGGCCGAACGCTGGCCGAGCGCCGCCATCGCGGTCGAAGGCACTCGCCTGCGAGTGTCGGGGATCGGCGCCGCCGAAGACATCGTGAGCGCCGTCAGCCTCATCATGGAAACTGCCCGGCTGCGAAGCATCACGGTGCTCGATCCGCCGATCGAGGACGTGATCCTCAGCGTCTACCAGCACGGCGTCGAGTAGCTCGGCCTCGTGCGGAGACTCGCCACGCTCACCGCCGTTGCGTGGTCGTACGTCAAGGTCAGCCTGGCGCTTCGCTTCGGGTTTTTCATGAGTCTGGGAATCACCCTGCTCAATACGTGGATTCTGGTGAATCTCTGGGGCGCAATCCGGCAGAACTCGGATGCGACGCAAGCCGCCTTCACGGCGGGGGAGCTGGCCACCTACATCGCCGTCGCGCAGGTCGTGAGCCTGGCCCGAATGAGCCATGCCAACCGGCAGCTCTTCTACAAGGCCATGGGTAGCGTGGACTCCGGCGAGATTGCGATGGACCTCGTTCGGCCCATCGATAACCAGGTGCTGCGCTACGCGCAGTGGCTGGGCGTGTTTGCCGTCGACACGCTAATGGTCGCGCTGCCGACGTGGCTCGTCTTCCGGCTCACCGGCGTCATCGGCGACCCGCATTCCGGGGTGCAGGCGCTGCTGTTTGTCCTGAGCGTGGCGCTGGGCTGGCTGGTGGCCGCTGGCTTTCACTACCTGATGGCCGCCCTCACCATCGTCGTCACCCAATCACCGGGTATCAATATGTTTCGGGTGGCCGTGCAGGAACTGCTCAGCGGCGGACTGGTTCCCCTTACGCTGCTCCCGGCATGGCTGGGCGCCCTCGCGCTGGTGTTTCCGTTCCACGCGATGGTTTCTTCCCCAACCCTGATCTACATCGGACGGCTGGAAGGCCTCGATGCGCTTGCCGCCCTCGGCGTTCAGGCGGCGTGGGGCGTGGGCCTGATCGTGGCCGGCCGAATCCTCTGGCTGCGACTCGTGCGCCGCGTGCTGGTCCAGGGCGGCTGACCATGCGCTGGGCCCGGATCTATGTCGAAGGATTTCGGCTCCTGCCCAAGGTACTCGCGCAGTACCGCGCGGACACGATCGCCACCGTCATCGGCGACCTGATCTATCGGGCCGTGCGGCTGGCGTTCATTGGCGTGATCTTCGCCGTGACGCCGCAGCTTGGCCAGTGGACGGCATGGGAGGTCATGCTCATGTGGAGCATGGCCATGCTGGCGGACGCGATCGGAAACTTCCTCTTCGCGTTTCCGAACAAAGTGGACTCCTACTTCTACACGGGCCAGTTCGACTACGCCCGCGTGCGTCCCGTCCCGATCGTGCTGTGGGCAAACCTGGACGCCGCGCACCCGCGTTACGCCATGGTCGTCATCACCTTCGTCGCAACCACGGCCGTGGCGGCAGTGAACAGCGGAATCTTTGAGAGTCTGGCGCAGACGGGCCTACTGCTGCTGGCTCTGGTGTGCACGGTATTCGTGCTGACCGGCATGCGGCTCATCATGTTCTTGTCGTGCGCCTGGTTCACGCGCTCGCGGCAGTTCTTTCATGGCATCGCGTCGTTCATGGATCACTCGCGGTATCCCATCGACATCATGGGCCAGCCGCTGCGGGGCGTGCTGACCGCCATTCCGATCGCGTTCACGGTGTTTTATCCGGTGGCGTTCGCCCTGCGACCAGACGTGTACCTGATGCCGGGCGTGCTCGGACTCCCGGTGGGTCTGGCCATGATGGCGGGCGGGCTGGTGACGCTGCGCTTCGCAAATATCAGTCGGTTGGCACGCCGGAGGCCTGGGGAACCTCCTAGCTCGTCGTCACCACAGGCACAGCGCCAGCCCCAAGCCCACGCAGTCCACGCCCAGCTTGCACCCGCAGCGATTGGCAATCTGCGCCGGAACATCGCGCTGGGCGCCGGGGGGCGGATCGAGCTCCTGCGCCCACGCCAGGGCCGCGCGCAGCCCCGCCAGGTTGCGCGCGAAGTCTGGATCGGTGTAGTTGGTCAGCTCCACGTCCACCGCGTGAATGCCTTGATTGGCGAGGTAGTCGGTCGCCTGACCGCTGAGGGGGTAGGCCGTCCATTCCGTGAGATAGAGGTACTGCGCGGCTAGGGCGATCACGCGCGCGAGCTCCGCCGAACCGCCGTCGTCGCCATAACCCGCCACCACCAGGCCACCCCGGCTGTGGTAGAAGATCGCCGCGAGAAACGGTCGGTCAACCAGATAGCGGGCGAGGGCACGGGTCTCCGGCTCCGAGAATGGCTCCGTGCCTCCTCCTCCGACAACCAGCCCCGAGGGACCGTAGCTGTCGGGCTGCCAGTCGGCGTCCCAGTTGCGATTGAGATCGACCCCGTTCGCGTTTTCGCGCGTGCCCGCCACGGCCCCGTCGGGGTTGAGGTTGGGAATCAGCGCCAGGCCAACCCCGCTGGGGACCAGGTCGGGATTTTCGCGAAAGTGTTCGAGCAGCAGATCGACGAGATCGGTGGTGTTCGCTTCGTTGCCCTGGTGAATGCCGCCGATGACCGCGATCCAACGCGGTCCGCGGCCAATTTCCACGACGTGAATGGCGCGCCCTTCGACCGAGCGCGTCAACACCCGGGAATTCCCGACCGAGTCGGGCGCTTCATCGACCTCGGTCGCCGGCTCGGTTGGCTCGGGCGTCGGCTTCTTGGCCGGCGGCGCGGCGTCCGACGCCGCGCGGCGCTCGGGTAACAGCGGAGGATCGCCCGGCGCGGCAAGGCTCACGGAGGCGCCACTCATTGCCAGCAGGCCCGCCGTGCACAGGATCACCGCTGTTGCCCGGAGTACGCGCCGGCCCGGTCGCCGCGGCCGCCTGGCGGCTAGCACGGTGGCGGACTCGACGCCGGCGCCACCGGATGCCGGCGGACGGCGGACCTTGCAGCCCCGATTGTCATTCGCATCGTCACGTCATTGTCGCGGCAACCTGAGCGCTGGAGCGGCGCCCGGACGACACTGCCGCCGCGCGCCAACTCCACCTGCCCCAGAGCATCTGCGTCGGCACCGCCCGCTGGTCGGGGCGGCGAGATTCGAACTCGCGACCTCATCGTCCCAAACGATGCGCGCTACCAGGCTGCGCCACGCCCCGTGAATCGCCCATCCATCCTAGAAGGGCGCGCGGCCGCTTGGCTAGCGGCCGTGCGCCGCCAAAACCGCCCGCCCGGCCGGAAAGGGGGGCGGGGCGGGCGCCCCGGCCCCCCCCCCCCCCCCGGCCACCAAGGGGGTGTAGGGGAACCCCACCGTGTATTGCGCCGGGAACCTGGCCTTCGCCACGTCGATACCGACGAGGTAGCGATTGGGCCACGGAACAAAGCTGGAGCGAAAGGTCGATCTGGTCTCGCTCCCGTCGGGCCAGGTGATCACCCGCGAGAACGCCGCCAGCACGCCCCGCTTGGCCCACTCGACCTGCTCCTCGAACTCGGGATCCTCGGTCGGCTCGACAATGCCTTCATCCGGCGGCGGGTCCTCCCAGTCCTTGAGCTCGTGGTCCACGATCTCGACCCGTCGACCATCGTTGACGCCCCAGACCTCGAATGTCAGGGCGCCAATGTCTTCGTCGGCGTGCGCCCGCAGCATGATGGGATGCTCGGTGTCGTTGCGGAACTTGAAGTCGAGCCCGGGGCTAAAGATCGTCGCGTCAATGCCAATCGGCGCCGGACCCATCTCGTAGTAGCGCACCCGATAGAGGTGAGGCCATCGCTCCTCAATGCGAAGTCCAGCGTTCAGCACGGCGCGAAAGAGCGTGGTCGAGACCTGGCAGATGCCGCCGCCGATGCCCTGTTCGGTCTTGTCGGCGAGGATGACGCTGCCCTCGACCCAGCCATGGCGCAGCTCGAACGGCCCGATGCTCTGGAGGAACGAGAACGTCTCGCCGGCCGGCACGACGAGGCCGTCGAGCTTCCTCGCGCCGACCGAGATGTTGTGCAGGCGGTAGTCGGGGGACCCCTTGTAGACCGAATCGCCGATGGCCAGCAGATCCCGAATTCCCAACGGATTCTCGGCGAAGTCGGCGCCCGTGTTGAGCAAGATGAGAGGGATTTCAACCACGCGGTCATCGGGGGAGGCCACCGCCTGCGCCATTGCCTGCTCGAGCGCGGCACGATCCACGATCTGTCCGGGATTGCCCACCTCGAAGGCCCGCACGCGATTTCGCGCCTCGTCGTAGTCGAACACCGTTGGGTGCGGCTCGGCGGCGAGGGTGTCGTCGATGAGCGTGAACAGGTCGTTGAAACGCGTGAAGTCAAGGGTTGGGGTCAATCGCTGGTCGTTCCCCTGGACATTGATGGCAGCCCGCAGCTCCTCGGGGGTGATGGTCCATCCCCGACTCTTGTGCGTCAGCCACAGCGGCGCGCTGGTCATGCGCGTGATTTGGTCGAGCGCGGCACGCACGTCGTCCGTGGTATAGGCCGGAAAGTCCTCGCGGAAGGTCAGCGTAATCACCGGACGCGGCGATACCGGTTGTGTGAGATCACCGACGGCCCCCACCGCCGCCTCGACATCGACCACGCGACCGGTCTGTCCGGGCCGCACGGCCACCGTGTCGGCTCCAGCCAGGGACACGCCGGCGTCTACGGCGGGCTGATCGAATCCCTGGGCAATGCCGGCCACGTAGCCGCGCAGCACATTTGCGTCGAATTTCGCGGCGACCAGCGCGCGATCCACTGACGCCGGTGGCTCGGAAATCCGACGCGTAATGCCGCCGCCGCCCTGCGCGGCGATTGCGCCCCGCAAGGCCGCTCGGTAGTCCACGGTGAGGCCGACGTCGGCGGCCGAGGGATGCCACATCCGGCCGCCAAGCTCGAAGCTCACCGGGTTCGCGAGATAGGGCCCCCAGTGCGCGTCGAGCCGCGCCACGGCTTCCTCGGGCGAGAGCCCGCCCACGTCCACGCCGTCGACCCGCATGCCCGCCGGCAACATCCCGTCATCGCCGCGCAACAGGGCCGCGACCAAGGCGACGGGAGCGGCCGCCGCGAATCCGACGACTCCCAGACCGGCCAGGAGCAGGGCGCGCCGCGTCGGCGATTGGCCGGAGTGCTCAGCCGTCATGGACGATCGCCCAGAAGCGACGCGCGTCCGTGAGTTACAGCCATACCAAGTGTCAAGGTTGCCCGATGATATCAACGGCCATCTGTGAGGGACGCCACACGCTCTATCCGCGCCCAAACGCCAGCCCACGCCCTTGATGTGCCGGTTGAAGATTCAGAATGGATTCCCGCCCTGTATCGAGTACGGGGCAGGCTCTTCGCGGAGATGACGGACGTCAGGCGACCGGCTATCAGCCGAGCCACCGGGTGCGCGATATGCTCCGCAAATGGCAGCGCGTCGCGGCAACGTCTCGAGGCGGCGGTCAGGACCGCCGGTGCGCAGTTGGCGCGAGTCAAAGGCGGCGCGCCGCGCGCGGACGGCCGAAATCATCCGCCGTCTTCGCGGACTCTACCCCGAGGCCGCGGCCGAACTGACCTACACCGACCCCTTCCAACTCTTGATCGCCGTGATCCTGTCGGCGCAGACCACCGACGTGGCGGTCAACAAGGTGACGCCAACGCTATTTGCGCGCTATCCGACGGCCGAGGCGCTGGCGTCGGCGCGGCAGGAAGACATCGAGGACATCGTGCACCCCACCGGGTTCTACCGGCAGAAGGCCAGGTCGATTCGAGCGACGGCCGCTCATCTCGTCGAGGAGTTCGACGGCCAAGTGCCGACGACCATGGAGTCGCTGCTCAAGCTGCGCGGCGTGGCCCGCAAGACCGCCAACGTCGTGCTGGGCGAGGCATTCGGCATTCCCAGCGGGGTGGTGGTGGACACGCACGTCGCCCGACTGTCGCAGCGGCTGGGGTTCACCAAGCACGACGAGCCGGTGCGGATCGAGCGCGACCTGATGGACCTGATCGCCCGCGACGACTGGATCTTCGCGGGCATCGGCGTGATCTTTCACGGGCGGCGCGTCTGCGAGGCGCGCCAGCCGCAATGCGACGCGTGCACGCTCAACGACATCTGTCCCAGTACCACCACGCCGAATCGGCCCTCGCGGTCGCCGTACGGAAGCGTTGGCAGAGTCCCGTAGGGGCGGGTCTCAGACCCGCCCGGCGCCGAGCATCCGGGACGCCTCCAGTTTCGACCGGACTGGATTCCGGCCCCGTATCAAGTACGGGGCAGGCTTTTCGCCGGAATGACGGAATGGTAGATTCCCGCCCCGTATCGAGTACGGGGCAGGCTCTTCGCGGGAATGACGGAGGGTTGCGCGACGCGGGCAGGACAGCCGCTGGAGCCGAGCGACGCGCCACAGAGCGCCCCGCCATCTCTGGCCGGGCAGCCAGCAACCGGCGCGCCACGTAAACTCTGGTCCATAGCCGCACGTCTAGAGCGAGAGTTGGCATGTTCGACGCAATTCACCACGTGGCCTACGTCGTCCCGGACCTCGACCGGGCGCTGGAGCTTTTCCGCGACACGCTGGGCATGGAGGCCGAGCAGATCTGGGCATCCGAAGAAGAGGGCAATCGATACGCGGCGCTGAGGGTCGGTGACTCGGGCGCGTTCCTGGAACTGATCTGCCCCACCGACCCTTCCCGCAGCAAGTTCGCCGCGCACCTCGACGAGCACGGCGCCAGCGTGCACCACGTGGCCTTCCGTGATGACGCCATGGACGTCACCCTCGCAACCCTCGAGGCGGCATATGGCATCGGCGGCACGGCGCCGATCGTCAGCTCGTCGGGCTGGCGCATCAGCTTCCTCGACACCGACGCCACACAAGACATGGGATTGCAGCTGGTCGACGGGAGGCATGACAGTGAGTAACGCAATGGCACACGCCAACAGCGCGCCGGTTGCCGGGCCGGTGCCCGCCGCGCGTCAGCGGGGTACTGGGCCGGCGATCTGGCTGGCCGGCGATCCCGAAGACCTGAAGGTCTGGCTGCCGCGCGGCGGCTACGGCATCGTGACCAACACGGTGGTGCTCAACGAGATGGTCCAAAAATACGGACCGCTGACCGAGTTGGTGAAGCGCTACCTGGACATCACCGACAAGCAGGTGGTGGTGGAGGTTGACGGGCACACGACCCAGGAGTTGTTGGACGTCTCGCACGTATTCACGCGCATGTCCGACCGGATCGTCATCAAGATTCCCTGCGCCGTGCACGGTCTCGAGGCCTTCAGCACGCTCAAGGCCGAGGGCGTGGAGACCTTCTGCACCACGTGCTTCTCGTTGGGCCAGGCGGCGGCCGTCGCCCAGGCCGGCGCGACGCACATCCTGCCGTTCTGCGAGCCGGTGAAGCAGGTCGGCGGCGATCCCACCAAGCTGGTGCGCGAGTGCGTGGCGATGTTCCGCGGCTGGGAGCAGCGTCCGTATATCACGGCGGCGCTGGTGCGTTCGGTCGACACCGCCTATGCCGCGCTGCGCGACGGGGCCGACGGCATCATCATCTTCTGGAATGTCTTCGCCGAGCTGATGGAGCATCCGCTCACCGACCAGTGGAACGACATGTTCATGGACGAATGGGTGCAGATGCACGAGGCGGGATACCTGGAAGGCGTGCCGGTCTCTCTAGGCGAGGGCGCGCACGCCTAGGACGCTCCAGGTGGGCAATGCGACGCTGCGCGTGCGGCGTTCGGGTCCGCGTGTCGTGGCGCCGGACGACGTGCCCGTGTGGCCGTTCGACCTGGCGCCAGCGCGCCACATGACGCTTGCCGAGGGTCTGCTCGAGCCGGGGGCGTCCTACCGGCCGCACGCTCACCGCACGATCGAGCAGGTCACCTACGTGCTGGCCGGGCGTGTGCGCGTCACGTCGTTCGATCAGAACGCGGACCAACCGCAAAGCGTCGAGCTAGAAGCCGGGGAGTGCATCGTTTCGCTGCCGCGCGAGACCATCGAGTTTGCCTGCGCTGGCGATGCCCCGGCGCGGGTGCTATTCGTGACGTCGCCGCCGTATCCCGCCGACCACTCGGACACCATCGTGCTGGACGAGCACCAGTCGCACGCGGACCAAGGCTGAGGGCGCGACACGCACCGACGGCTAGGGAGGTCGGCGCATGAGGGTCGTCGCCGTTGTTGCCGCGGTGGTAATGCTGGCCGCTTGCGGCGCGGCGCCTGCCGAGGCTCCCGTGGCAGCGCGGCCGCCAACTGCGACCGTTTCGCCGAGCCACGCGACAGCACTGCCGCCTACACCGACCGCAACGACCGCGCCGACGCTAGACCCCACGACGACGCCGGCACCCACTGCGACGCTGGTTCCCGCGCCCACACCGCGGCCGTCGCCCTCACCGACCGCGACGCCTACGCCCACGCCGTCACCGACGCCCGCGCCCCCCGCAACAACTACCCCCACTCCCGCGGCAACGCCGACGCCTGCGCTCGGCCCTGAAATCCAGGCGGCGGCGTCAATCGGCGCCTGCGAGTTCTATCTGGAAGTGGCGGATGATCCCGAGGAGCGCGCCGTGGGTCTCATGGGCCGCGAATCCCTGGGGCGCGACCGCGGCATGATGTTCGTCTATGCGGAGGACCAGATCCTCAGCTTCTGGATGAAGGGCACGCTGATCCCGCTCGACATCATCTTCATCAACGGCGCTTCGGTGGTCGTCGACGTGCAGACCATGCGCCCGGAAGGCGAGACCGCGCCAAACCTGCCGATCACACGGTCGGCGGCGCCCGCCCGCTACGCCGTCGAGGTCAACGAAGGCGTCGCCGCCGAGTGCGGCATCGAGCCGGGTGTCGTCGCCGAGATTCGTCGCCTCACATAGGATCCGGCGCCGGAGTGCCACGGGCAGCCACAAGGGCTGCCCCTACACGGACCCGTTTCTTGTAGGGGCGCCCCTAATGGGACTCGACCAGTAACCCGGCGTCATCCGGGAC
>JAPPNP010000010.1 GCA_028873795.1 Chloroflexota bacterium | reverse complement strand
GCGCCGCTGCGGCTGCGTGCGAGGCTGGAGCGCCTACACTAGCCGCCATGGGCGTGCTCTACGTCGTGGCCACGCCGATTGGCAATCTCGAGGACCTGACGGCCCGCGCCGCGCGCGTGCTGGCGTCGGTGCCGGTGGTCGCGGCGGAGGACACCCGACGCACCCGCAAGCTGCTCAACCACATCGGCGCGAGTCCACGTCTCATCGCCTATCACGCCGACAGCCCCGAGCGTCGGGAGGACGCCATCGTCGCCTGTCTGCGCGAGGGCGACGTCGCGCTCGTGTCCGACGCGGGGACGCCGGGTTTGGCCGACCCCGGCCCCGACCTGGTGGCGCGGGTTCGCCGCGAGGGGATGTCCGTGGTGCCGATTCCGGGCGCGTCGGCCCTGGCCACCGCCCTGTCGGTCGTGTCGTTCGCGCAGCAGCCGGTGACGTTCATTGGGTTTCTGCCCGAGCGACGGCCGCGGCGCGAGCGCCTGGTCCGGCGCGCCGCCGCGGTCGCGCGCACGCTGGTCATCTATCTGCCGCCGCATCGGGCCGCGGCGCGCGTGGCCGAGCTGCTGGAATGGCTCGGCGACTGTCCCGCGGCGATGTGTCGTGAGCTGACCAAGCTCCACGAGGACATTCGGGAGATGCCCTTGTCCGAGCTGTGTGTCGTGCTGACGGATGACGCCCCGCGCGGCGAGATTACGCTGGTGATCGACGTGGCGGAGCGCGAGCCTGTATCCGAGCCCGAGGCGTCCAACATTGCCAGCGCGGTCACGGCCGCCCTGGCGTCCGGCGCGTCGCCCGCCCAGGCCGCGGCCGCGGTCGCCCGGGAGCTGCGAGTTCCGCGGCGCGAGGTCTATGCGCTGGTCCAGGAGCTGCGCCGCGGCGACTCCGGCGAGTCGAGCTAGGCGTGCTGGGCTAGAATCGCGAACTCGCCTCGGGCGAAACCCTCTGTGTCGAAGTACTACCTCACGACCGCCATTCCCTATCCCAGCGGCGAGCCGCACGTGGGCCACAGCTTCGAAATGATCGCCGCCGACGCTGTGGTGCGCTTCAAGCGGCTGCGCGGCGTCGACGCGTATTTCCTCGGCGGGCTTGATGAAAACAGCCAGCGAGTCAGCCGCCAGGCTGCCGAGGCGGGCATCGACACGATGGACTACGTCGATGAGGCCGCCAAACGCTTTCAATCCGTCTGGCGCAGCGTTGACGTCGAGTTCGATGACTTCGTCCGCACCACCGAGCCGCGGCACCACGTGACCGTCAATGAGTTCTTTGCTCGTGTGCTGGCTCAAGGCGACATCTACGAAGGCGACTACGAGGGCTGGTATTGCGTCCCCTGCGAGGCGTTCTACACCGACGACGACCTGACCGACGGCCTCTGTCCGTTCCACGACGCCAAGCCCGAATGGGTCACCGAGCGGAACTATTTCTTCCGCATGTCCAAATACCAGGACGCCATCGCCGCTCACTACGAGGCGAACCCGGACTTCGTGTACCCGGAGACGCGGCGCAACGAGATGCTCGGCATCATTCGCGACGGCCTGCGAGACTTCAGCATCTCGCGCGCCTCGCTGACGTGGGGCATCCCACTGCCCAACGATCCCGCGCAACGCATCTACGTCTGGTTCGACGCGCTGATCAACTACATCACCGGCGTTGGCTTCGGCCACGACGGCGGCGCGGCGGCCTTTGAGCGATGGTGGCCGGCCGAGGCGCACGTCATCGGCAAGGACATTGTTCGCTTCCACGCGCTCTATTGGCCAACCATGCTCATGTCGGCGGGGCTGCCGCTGCCCCGGCAAATCGTGGTTCACGGATGGGTGGACTACGAAGGCGCGCCGATGAGCCAGACCAGCGGCCACATCGTCCGGCCGGCGGACGTGATCGAGCGGCACGGATCGGATGCCCTGCGCTACTACCTGCTGCGCGAGGTGCCGTTCGACCGGGACGGCGACTTCAAGTGGGCGAACATGAATCGGCGCTACCAGGACGACTTGGGCAACGACCTGGGCAATCTGGTGCTGCGCACAACGTCCATGCTTGGGCGCTATTTCGACGGCGTGGTGCCGCCGGCGGACGAGCCGTCGGCGGTGGAGAGCGAGCTGCGCGCCGCGGCCGAGACGGCCTGGACGCTGGCCGAATCGCATTACGAATCTTGGCGGCTGCACCTGGCGCTGGGCGCCACGTTCGACCTTGTGAGCGCGGTGAATCGCTATATCGACCGCACGGAGCCCTGGCGCCTGGCGCGGGACCCGGCGCAACGCGAGCGCCTCGGCACCGTCTTGGGCGCGGCGCTCGAGGCGGTGCGCCACATTGCCATCCAAATCCAGCCGGCCATGCCGCGGACTTCCACCGCCATCCTGGGCCGATTGGGCCTGCCGCCCGCCGGCCCCGGCGACTGGGGCGCGGGAGGCTGGACGGGCTTGCCGGCCGGACACCGGGCGCCGGGCGGCGAGGCGCTGTTCCCGCGCATCGAGGCCGCATAGCCACGCTCTTCGACACCCACGCGCATCTGGGGGATCCCGTCTTTGCCGACGAGCTGTCGGCGCTCCGCGATCGTGCCGTCGCCGCGGGAGTCGGCGAGGTCCTGGTAGTGGCCAACGATCTCCCGTCCAGCCGCCGGGCCATCGAGCTTGCGGAGCGCTTTGACGGCTGGTTGGCGTCGGTCGGCGTGCATCCGCACGAATGCGGGAGCTGGGACCGCCGCACCGCACGCGAGTTGCGCACGCTGGCCGCACACCCCAAGGTGCGCGCCATTGGCGAGACCGGGCTCGATCACTACCGCGAGTTCCAGCCGCGGAAGGTGCAGGAGCGCGCGTTTGCCGAGCATTGCGCGCTGGCGGTCGAGCTTGACCTGCCGGTCGTAATCCACTCGCGAGAGGCGCTCGATGCGGTTGCTGAGGTGCTCAAGGGCGCGCCGGGCATCACGGGCGTGATGCACAGCTATGCGGGCGACGCCGGCCAGGCCCGCGTGTTCACCGATCTCGGGCTGCACATCTCACTTTCGGGCATCGTGACGTTTCGTCGTGAGCAGGCCCTGCGGGAAATGGCGGCCGAGATTCCGCTCGAGCGGCTGCTGCTCGAGACCGATGCGCCCTACCTGTCCCCCGAGCCGCTCAGAGGTCGGCGCAATGAACCGGCGCACCTGCCGCACACGGCGGCGGTGGTGGCGGCGGCGGTGGGAATGTCGGTACCCTCACTGGCCGAGAAGACCACCCGGAATGCGCGCGCCGTCTTCGGTGCCCCCGCCGCCAGTGCCTGACCTTCAATCGGCGGCCGACGCTGACCACCACGCGACCAGCCCGGTCGCGCCGCAGCTTGCCGACGTCGAGCGAGTTCTCCGCGACTGCGCGCGCGTTCCCGAGGTCCCCCTGCTCCAGGAGGTCCTCAACGCGGTGCTCATGGCGCCGGGTAAACGCCTCCGTCCGGCCTTGGCGCTCCACGTGGCCCACACCGTTGGCGGGCGCCCCGAAGCCGTAGCCAGACTCGCCGCGGCAACCGAGGTGCTGCACTCGGCCACCCTGGTGCACGACGACATTGTCGACAGCTCGCCCGAGCGTCGCGGGCGGCCCGCCGTGCATGTGATGTGGTCGCAGAAGATCGCATTGCTCGCCGGCGACTACCTGTTCGCCACTGCCGCCGACCTGGTCGCGCAGCTTGATCGGCCGGTCATCGTGCGTCTGTTCGCGGCCACCATCCACGACATGTCGACCAGCGAGTTTGTGACGCCGGCCTACGAAGACGGCGAGCAGGCTCGTGAGCAGTACCTGAGGAAGATTGGGCACAAGACGGCTTCGCTGTTTGCGCTGGCCTGCGAAGCCGCCGCCGTCCTGGGCGACGCCCCGGAGGTCGAGCGCGAAGCCTTCCGCGACCTGGGCTGGAATCTCGGCATGGCCTTTCAGATCACCGACGACATTCTGGATATCAGCGGATTGGTGGCCGAGACGGGCAAGCCGGTCGGCACCGACCTTCGCGCCGGGCTGGTCACGCTGCCGGTGATCGTGTACCTCGGGAACGAGACGAGCGGCGACGATCCCGTGCACGCCGTGCTCTCGGGTGAGGCGACGGATGACGCTGCCGTGACGCAGGCCCTCGACGCGATCAAGGCTTCGGGCGCCGTCGAGAGCGCGGCGGGCGTCGCCACGTGCTACGCGGCGCGCGCCCACGCGGCGTTGGACCGCGTTCGACCGGCGCCGTCGCGGGCGTCCTTCGAAGACTTCATTCGGCAGGCGACCGAGCGCACCCGCTAGCCGCCCGCGGGGCCGATAATGCGGCATGGCCAAATCGCCTTGGGTGCGCCCCATGTTCGACGCGATCGCACCCCGCTACGACCTGCTCAACCGGCTCATGAGCTTCGGGATGGACCGCGGCTGGCGCCGCCATGTCGTGGCGCGGGCGCTCGAGGGACGGCCCGCGACCATTCTGGACGCCGGCGCCGGGACCTTCGACCTTTCGCTGGAAGCCTGTCGCAGTTCCGCCGACGCTCCCCGGATCATCGCGCTCGACTTTGCCGGCGAAATGCTGGCCCACGGAATGGCTCGGGTGCGACGCGCCGGCGCGGACGTTTGCGCCGTTCAGGGTGACGCTCTCAGGCTGCCGCTGGCATCGGGCTCCGTCGATGCGATCGTCAGCGCGTTCTTACCGCGTAACCTGGATAGCTTGCCGCGCGCCTGGCAAGGCTTCGCGCAGGTGCTGCGACCCGGCGGCGTGCTGGTGATCCTTGAAATGACACCGGTGCGCACCCCGGTGTTTCGGCAATTGTTTCGCCTGTATTTCCATCGCTGGATTCCCTGGGTGGGGCGCCGGATCAGCGGCCACGGGGCGGCCTATACGTGGCTGCCGGAGTCGGTGGACGACTTTCCCACGGCGCCGGATCTGGCGGAGCAGATCGAAGCGGCCGGATTCGTGGACGTGCAATTCCGAAAGCACGGTCTGGGCGCCGTGGCCGTCCACTGGGCGCGGCGCCCATGACTGTCGTTGCGCCTATCGAGTCGAGCGAGGCATGGAACGCGTTCGCCGTCGACCATCGTGACGGCGGATTCCTGCAGTCCTGGCGCTGGGGAGACCTGAAGGCGCGTTACGGGTGGCGGGCGATTCGGCTGGCGTTGCCGCGCCGGGACGGCGGTCTGGCGGCCGGGGCCCAGATGCTCGTCCGAACGAAGCGGCTCTGGCCGGGCGGTGCGCATGTTGGACTGGCCTACGTGCCCCGCGGACCTCTGGCCGAAACTTCGGACGACGCGGCGGCGGTGGTGCGCGCGTCGGTTCGAATCGCCCGCGATCACGGCGCATCCTTCATGCGCGTTGAGCCGCCGACCGACCTCGTGGCCCAGGCGGTGCGCGCCTGCCGGTTCCGACCGTCCAGCCAATTCGTGCAGATCCCGCGCACCGCCATGATCGAGCTGGAGCGCTCGGAGTCCGACATCCTCGGCGGCTTCAAGTCCAAGATGCGCTACAACATTCGGCTCGCCGGCCGTCGCGGCGTGGAGGTGGCGCTTGTCGAAGGCGACGCCGACTTCGAGGCGTTCGTGGACCTGATGGGAGTCACCGCCTCGCGGGAACGGTTTGCCATTCACTATCCGTCGTACTACCGCGATGTGTGGCAGACGTTTCAGCCCGATCAGGGAGCGCTCTTCATCGCCCGGTATCAGGGAACGCCGCTGGCGGCGCTGATGGTGGTGGGCGCGGGCCGCACGGCCGCCTATGTATTTGGCGGATCGTCGAACCAGCACCGCAACCTCATGGCGCCCCACGCGGTCCAGTGGGCGGCCATGCAGTGGGCGAGGGCAAACGGCTTTGCGCGCTATGACCTGTGGGGGATGGCGGACCCCGACGACCCTGCCGATGCCATGGCCGGCGTGCACCGATTCAAGCTCGGTTTCAACCCGGATCTGGTGACCTATCCCGGCGCATTCGATCTGCCGCTGCAGCCCGTGCGTGCGTGGCTGCTGACCCGCGCCGTGCGCCTGCGCGAGGCAATTCACAGCGCACGCGCCGGCCAGGCCGGCCCGGTATGAGCGGCGGCGTGCCACCGGCCCCGCGGACATTCGCCAATCTGTTGGCGGCCTGCCCGGACGCAACACTGCGCCAGCCGGCCGGTCAATTGGTTGCCTCGGTGCATTTCGATTCGCGACAGGTTGGCCCCGGCGCCTGCTTCGTCGCACGGCGAGGATTGCGCGACGACGGCCACGACTACGTAGCCGCGGCCATCGCCGCCGGTGCGGTGGCCGTGGTGGCCGAGCGTCCCGTCGAAGTTCCGAGCAGCGTGGGGCTGGCGCTCGTGCCAAACGGCCGACGGGCGCTGGCCGCGCTGGCCCGGCGTCTCTGGGGCGATCCCGATCTCGCGCTGGGCACGGTTGGCGTGACCGGAACCGACGGCAAGACCACGACGAGCCACCTGATCGGAGCGATGCTGCAGACGCAGGGGCTCTCGGCGGGCGCGATGACCACCGTGGGCACGTGGCTCGCCGGCGAATGGCTCCCGGCCGCCGGGCGCCTCACGACCCCCGAGCCGCCGGTGATTGGCCGGCAGCTGCGCGAGCTTGTGGATGCCGGCGCCGATTGGGCCGTGCTCGAAGTGGCCTCGCATGCGCTCGAGCTCGAGCGCGTGGACGGCTTCAGCTTCGACCGCGCAGTTATCACCAACGTCACCCACGAGCATTTGGACCTTCACGGCAGCATCGAGGGCTACCGGCGGGCGAAGCGCCGGCTGCTCGATCTGCTGGACGCGACCGCCGTCACCGACCGCGGTCGGGCGGCCATTCTCAACGCCGACGATCCCGTCGTCGCGGGCTTCGCGCGGCATACGCGCAGCGACGTGATCACATTTGGGCAGAAGCCGACCGCCGATGTGCAGTCGGAGTGGATCGAGCTCGACGACGGGCGCCGCCAGGTGAGATTGCACTCTCCCTGGGGCCGGTGGACCGTTCCAACCAACCTCATCGGCCCGTGGAATGCCGCCAACATCGCGGCTGCCGCGTCGTGCGTGGGCTCGATTTGCGGCCGTCTCGACGACGCGATGGCGGCGCTGCCGCAGTTGGCGCCGGTGCCCGGGCGGATGCAGGTCATCGATTGCGGTCAGCCGTTCCGGGTCATTGTGGACTTCGCGCACACGCCGGCCGCGCTGGAGGCATGCCTGCGGGCGCTGCGACCGCAGACTCCTGGGCGCCTCATTGCGGTGTTCGGCAGCGCCGGTGACCAGGATCGGAGCAAGCGGCCGTTGTTGGGTCGCGTGGCGGCGGAGCTGGCCGACTGGGTGCTGGTGGCGGACGAGGATCCCCGAAGCGAAGACCCGCAGGCGATTGCCGAGGCGGTCGTTGCCGGCGCGCGGGAGGTGCGCCCAAACGCGTGGATCGACATCGTGCTGGATCGCCGGGCGGCGATTCACGCGGCCATCGCCGAAGCCGGTCCGGGCGACACCGTGCTGCTGGCGGGCAAAGGGCACGAAACCACCATTGCCTACGCTGATCGCACCATCGCCTGGGACGAAGCCGCGGTTACGCGGGCGGCGCTGGCGGCCGCTGGATTCCCGGCGCCGTAGCGCGGCTCCGGCTAGTGGGTCACCTTGAGTCCGTCATTCCCGCGAAGGCGGGAATCCACCCCCCTATGTCAACCGGCGAGTCGAGAGTGCCGGATGCTGCTGGACCATGGGCGGCACTTAGAATTCAGGATCGCCCACGACTGGTCACCGAAACAGGCGCCGCGCGACTGCTAGGGTATGCCCGCGACTTGACCCCACTGCTCATTCACCCGCGAGAAACCGCTCGATGAGAATTGCGCTCTACCAGGAGTTTGGCGAGGGATGCCGGCGCCTGACCCATGATCTGCTGCCGGTCGACTCCGGTTGGGAGCTGATGGAAACGCGGCACGTCGGGGCCGACGTTGACTCATTGGCCGACGAGGACGCCGACATCATCCGCAGCGCCGAGGTCGTGATCGCCACGCCCCTCAGTCCCCTGCCGGACGCCATCTACGATCCCGACGGGCGGGTGCGACTGATCCAGTTGCTGTCGGCGGGCTACGACACGGTCGATCTCGACCGCTGCCGGGCCGCAGGGCAGCTGCTGGCGACCAATGGCGGCGCCAACGCCGTGGCGGTGGCCGAGCACACGATCTTGCTCATGCTCTCGGTGCTGCGGCGGCTGCCAGTCATCGACAGCGATACGCGGTCCGGTCGCTGGACGGCGGCCAAGACGCCCGAGTGGGAGCCGCACGAGCTCGAGGGCCGCACTGTCGGGCTGGTGGGCTTCGGACAGATCGGACGGCAGGTTGCACAGCGGCTGCTCCCGTTCGGCGTGGAGTTGCAGTACTACGACGTGGTGCAGGCGCCGACGGAAGTGACCGAGAGCTTGCAGATCCGCTACGTGTCGTGGCCCGAGCTGCTGGAGACTTCCGACATCGTCTCGCTCCACGTGCCGCTGATGGAGAGCACGCGCGGCCTCATCGGCGCAGCCGAGATCGCCCAAATGAAGCCGGACGCGATCGTGATCAACACGGCGAGAGGCGGCGTGATCGACGAGGACGCGCTGGTCGACGCCCTGCAACGCGACCACCTGGGCGGGGCGGGCCTCGATGCATTCGTCGAGGAACCGTTTCCCGCCGGTCAGGCGCTGGCCGCGCTCGATTCGGTGGTCCTCACACCGCACTTCGCCGGCCCGACCTACGAAAGCTGGACCAAGCGAATTCGCTTCGCCTACGAAAACGTGGCCCGCGTAGAACGCAACGAACGCCCCGAATCGGTCGTCCACGAATTGGCGGATTTGCCGCTAAGGGCGGCGCGGTAGGCCGGTCTAGGCCGACTCCTCTGGTGGAATCAGCGGCTCAATCTGGGTGACGAGGTCCGGCAATTCCACTTGAGTGATCCGCCAGAGAATATCTAAGTCCACGTCAAAGTACTTGTGGACGACACGATTACGGAAGGCGACGATCCGGCGCCATGGGATCTCTGGATGAGCTTGCCGAATGTCTTTACCGACCCTGGATGCAGCCTCGCCGATGTTCTGGACCGCATTCAGTGTTGCGCGCCAGTGCAGGTTGCCTTGCTCAAACTCACGGAACGTGAGCCCGTCCGTGATCTCAAGCGCTGCGCGCGATTCCAGAAGCATGTCCAACAAGTAGGCGTTCTCGTCACGCTGCATAGATGACCTCGGCGGAATCGAGGATCGCCCGGCGGCGGATGTAGTTCCGACTTCGCTCGACGGCGCGTCGGTCGACTAGGTCCACTTTTCGGCCAAGCAACTGGCCCAATTCTTCTTCCATGTCGACCAATTCGAAGAGCCCATGCTCGGCTGCCAGCAGAAAGCTGACCAACACGTCAACGTCACTCTCCGGCCCAAAGTCGTCCCGCAGCACCGATCCAAAGAGCGCCAACTCCGAGATCTGCCAGCGCTCGCAGAATGCGGCTAACTCTTGCGCGGGCATCTGGATTCCGCACGTGTCGGGTTGGCTGGTGCGGGCCATGTCAGGCTCCTGGCGTCGGAGATTCCAACAGCTTCATCAAGTCCCGCCATTCGGCGGGGGCGAGGCCGCTGGATTCCTGGTCGACCGCTTCGCCGTTGAGCATGCGCCGGAGGACGGCCAGGCCCGGGCCGGAGATCGACGCGGCGTTCAGGCGGTAGTCCATGAAGGCGTCGTAGGTGAGCGGTACCCAGCGGCGGATGACGTCGAGCAGCACGTCGGCGTAGGCGCGGATCTCGTATTGCGCGTGGGGGTCGGCCCGCAGCCAGACGAAGTGGAGCAGGTTGAACAGGTCGATCTTCCAGTACCACTGGGTATAGAAGTTGAGGGAGAGGTTCATCCGCGCCAGCTCGCGCGCCAGGCCCTGGCGGCCCGGATCGAGCACCTCGCCCTCGGCGTCGAGGTTCAGCATCTCTTCGTAGTGCTCGTAGGCATGGCCGGCGTCGGTGGCGAGGAGGTCCAGCACGCGCTGCGCCTCGTCGTCGTTCAGCACGTCGCCGCTGCCCTGGCTGTTGAGGGTGGACTGGGCTTGCAGGCGGTCGCGCTCGGGGACGTAGAACTCGTGGTCGAGCACGGAGTAGCGGGCGGAATACTCGTTCACGCTGGCGGTGCGATGGCGGATCCACTGGCGCGCCACGAAGATCGGCAGCTTGACGTGCAGCTTGATCTCGCACATCTCGAAGGGCGTGGTGTGCCAGTGGCGCATGAGGTAGCGGATGAGGCCGCGGTCGCGCCGCCGCCGCTTGCTGCCCCGGCCGTAGGAGACGCGCGCCGCTTGCACGATGGCCTCGTCGTCACCCATGTAGTCGACCACGCGGATGAAGCCGTGGTCGAGGACGGGCACGGGTTCGAACAAGAGCTCTTCCAACGCCGCGACCGTGGTGCGCCGGGTGGTGTGCGCTTGGGCGCGCTGCTCGGCGATGTCGGCCTGTTGCTCGGGCGCGATGCGTGGCGTCTGGACGGTTCCGGGCGTGCGTTCCCTGGCGGTTTGAATCTTAGCCGCAACGGTATGCCCCTGCGTAACCGTGGAGGGCCCAGAGCCACCGGACGCAACCTCGGCTGCTTCAGGTTGGGTGGGACCTGGATTCCGGCCCCGTATCGAGTACGGGGCAGGCTTTTCGCCGGAATGACGGACGGGACCCCTCACCCCGGCCCTCTCCCCACGGGAGAGGGAGACGGGCACCGGAGTGACGTGCTTGCGATGCGTGGGATTCCTATGGCAGCAGCCCGCGCTGACGCAGCAGCTCCGAACCGATGGATCCCAGGCGGACCTCGCCGAACTCCGGGTACCACTCGAAGCGGGCGCGCTGGAAGTACTGCACGGTGCGGCCGTTTTCCGGCATCTCATCGGAAATGGGGTAGCCGAACCGGTCGAGCCCGCCCTGGGACTCCCAGTAGGCCAGGAAGGCGTAGTGCACCGCCTGCCGGGTCTCGGGGAAGTAGCGGTGGTTGGGTTCGCGAGGGATCGGCTCGGCGCGCGGGAACGGGCGCCGTGCGGCCGTCAGCTCATCGCCCAGCAGGCCGAGTTGGACCTCGTAGCGGGTGCCGGCGTGCTCGGCGTGGTATTCGAATCGGGCCTTTTCGAAGTACTGCACGTTGCGACCACCCAACTGAAACTCCTCGGTGAGCGGCAGCCCAAACGTTTCGACGCCGCCGTTCGCGTCGAAGTAGCGCAGAAAGCCGAAAATGATGTTGTGGCCGGTTTCCTCGTAGTAGCGGGACTGGTTGTTGGGCAGGTTTAGCGGAACCACGGGCTGGGTGAGCGAGTGCCCCAGCACGATGCGGAAATGCGACCCCGCGATGGCGCCCACCCGGGGCGCCGCGTGCTGATTGAAGGCGGCTCTGAAGTCGCGGTGGCTCACGTTCGCCGAGCCGGCGGTGCCGTTGACCTGAATGCGCACCGTGCGTCCGCCGTCCGTGCGGCGAATCTCCAGGCTCGTGATGTCGCCGAGGGTGACCCCTGCCGCCGCGGCCCGCAGCGCGTCCCCCAAGACCGTCAGGCCGAATGACTCGGTGCGCCAGGTGCCGAACGGAGAGTCGGCGTCCCAGGGACGTCCCGACGGGTCGAGATCGGAAACGCCCAGCAGATAGGGCAGGGGCGCGCCGCCAAACTGGTCGCTGCTGGCCTCGGTGTGGCCGTTGGAGGTGCTGAAGTAGTAGGGGCGCACGTGTTCGCCGCCGTAGGTCAGTACCTGTCCCGCCGTGGCGTCGACCGCCGCGTTTGTGGACTCCCGCTCGTGGTTGGACCCCGCGTAGGCTTGGTGATTCGGCGTGTCGTCGATATCCCACATCGAGTGGCTGGGCCGCAGGCCGGTGAGGGCGTAGCCGCGGGCAGCGATCGCCTGGGCTTGCAGCGCCGCCGCCGGCCAATGATGGGGCATTTCCGCCGGAACCACGCCGCGCAGATAGTCCTCGATGGGCAGGACGTTGACGGTGTCGACCTGCGCTTCGCCGCGGTCGTGCAGCACCAGCGAGCCGCGGTAGGTATCGAGATAGGCGCCCGGAACCGGCTCGCTCTTGCCGGCGGGCTTGTGCACCGCCCGCAGCCGCGTGGTTGCTTCCAGGGGCTTGATGACCAGGACGCTGGGCAACTGGAACCCCTGCGTCCAAACGCCGCTGGGATTGATAACGCCGACGGTGATGCCGCCGCTGCCGGTCTGCTCGAGCATTTGCAGGCGGGCGCCCGCCGGCAGGGGGCCGGTGACGCCCTCAACCTGCCAACTTCCGCCGACGCCGATGATGTCGCCCGGAAGGCCGTTCGACGAGCCTCTCGAGCCGTCGACGGCTGGAGGCCGGAATCCGCGGTCGATGAGCACCCGGATCTGCGTGCCGCCGGTGTCGGCCAGAGCAACCTCGGTGCCCGGGTAGTAGGCCTGCAGGATGTGCGCGGCGGATTGGCCCGCGTGCGCGCGTCCGCGCGCGCCCCACTGCGACATCCCCACGCCGTGGCCCCATCCGGCGCCTTCGAGCCGAACGGTGGCCTGGGGATGGAAGGGGATGGCGACGGTGCTCACCGCGGACGCACGGCCTGGCGCGGTCGCCAGCAACACGGCGGTCACGGCAACCAGGCCCGCAAGGGCCTCTGCCAGCCGGCCCGCCCGGCACCAGCGGAAGATGGGGGCGTGTCGTCTCACAGAGCAATGAGTGTACGGCCCGCGGGCCTACGTCTGAGCCACATCAGCAAACGGTTGGCTGCCGCGGACCGTGACGGCAGGCCGGCCGTGGGACGCGCCGCCGGCCCATATACTGCGACGGTGGCGTCGCGCAGCGGCAAACACTCATGAGCGCTCCCGCCGCGCGGGGTCCCATAGTCACGATCGACGGTCCGGCCGCCGTGGGCAAGACGACGGTCGGCCGCCTGCTGGCCGAGTCCCTCGGCTATCTGTGCCTCGATAGCGGGCTGTTCTACCGCGCCGTGGCGTTGGCGACCGTGCGCGCCGGCGGCGATCCGGACAGCCCGGACGATGCCGTGGCGGCGGCTCACGCCCTGCGGCTGCGCTTCGCCCCGGACCCGTCCGGGCGATTTGCGGCGCGGGCGTTCGACGGCGACTGTGATATCACCCAAGCGCTCTTCAGCCCCGAGGTGGATGGCACGGTGTCGCTGGTGTCACGGATTCCCGAGGTTCGGGCGGCGATGCTGGATCCTCAGCGCGAGGCGCTCCGAGAGGGCGGCATTGTGGCCCTCGGCCGTGACATTGGGACCGTGGTGTGCCCGGAGGCCGACGTCAAGGTCTACCTGGACGCCAGCCCGGACGTGCGCGCACGGCGTCGCTGGAAAGAACGCCGGGACGCGGGAGGCGAGATCGACATCGCCGATATTCGCAATAACTTGCAGGCGCGCGACCGCATCGACTCGCAGCGATCGATCGCGCCGCTGCAGGCCGCGCCCGACGCCCTGATGATTTCCACCGACGACGTCACGGCGGCTCAGGTGGTAAAGGCCATCAGAGCGTCGATGGCCGAGCGAGGGTTGATCCGTGAGGCCTGAAGTCGAGTGGGAAGCCCGGGACAATCCGCGTCCCTCGATGTGGGCCTATCTCACCGGGCGAGCCTTCGGTCGCTTCGTCCTGTTTCCGCTGCTCTTCGACATGCACGTCCGCGGGCTGGAGCACGTGCCGACGGATGGCCCCCTGATCCTGGCGTCCAATCACGTGAGCAACTTCGATCCGATTTTGGTGGGGACGTATGTCCCGCGCACGACGACATTCGTGGCCAAGCAGGAGCTTTACCGGGTAGCGCCGTTGGCCCTGCTGTGGCATTGGTGGGGCGCGGTGCTGGTCCGGCGTGATGGCCTGGACATGCGCCCCTTGCGCATTCTGCTGCGGATCCTCGCGGAAGGCGGCACGGTGGGCATGTTTCCCGAAGGCACGCGCAGCCGCGGGAAGGGGCTGCAGCGGCCGCTGCCCGGCGTGGCGTACCTGGCGGTGAAGAGTGGCGTCCCCATTCTTCCGGTGGCCGTTTGGGGCGCGGACAATCTGAATCTCAAGCGACGGATGGTGCGCGGCCGTCCCCGGGTTGACATCCGCGTGGGCCCGGCGATGGTTCCCGAGGTTCCGTCGGGCCGACTTACGCGGGAGGTGCTCGACCAGGTTGGCGAAGACGTGATGCAGCGGCTCGCGGCGCTTCTGCCGGAGCGGCTGCGCGGGGTTTACGCCGAGTCGCCAGAGGGAACGGCCGATGCCTGACGGCGATCGGCGGCTGCCGCTGGTGGCCTTGATCGGCCGGCCCAACGTCGGCAAGTCCACGCTGTTCAACCGCCTGGTCGGGGAGCGCTCGGCGGTGGTCGAGCCGCAGCCGGGCACCACCCGCGACCGCATCTACGGCGAGCTGGAGTGGCGCGGGCGCGCGTTTGCCGTGGTGGATACCGCCGGCATCGCCTGGCACGATCCCGCCCCGGTGGCCGAAGCCGCCGTGGCGCAGGCCAAAGCCGCCGCTGACGAAGCCGACCTGGTGCTCGTGGTGACGGACGTCCAGACCGGAGTGACGGAGCTGGATGGCGTCGTGGCGCGCGAGGTGCTCCGGCGAGAGCGACCGCATCTATTGGTCGTCAACAAGGCCGATCACATGGACCTGCGGCTCGACACCGGCGAGTTCTACGCCCTGGGCCTCGGTGAGCCCACGGCCATCTCCGCAATGCACGGCACTGCGACCGGCGACCTGCTGGACGCCGTGGCCGAGAGGCTGCCGGCCGTGGCCTATGCCGGCGAGTCGGATGAAGTGCCCCGTTTGGCGATCGTGGGTCGCCCGAACGTCGGCAAGTCGTCGCTGCTCAACGCGCTGCTGGGAGAGACGCGGGCGCTGGTGCACGACGCACCCGGGACGACCCGCGACAGCATCGACACCCTGCTCGATTGGGAAGGCCGATCGATCCGGCTCATCGACACGGCGGGCATCCGGCGCCGGGGCCACATTGACTCGGGCGTGGAGTACCACAGCGTGTTGCGTGCCGTGCGCTCAATTCAGCGCTGCGACATCGGCCTACTGGTGGTCGATGCGCACGAGGGACCGACCGCGCAGGACGCGCACGTGGCCGGATTGGTGCTCGAGGCTGGCAAGGGCATTGTCGTGCTTGCCAACAAGTGGGACATGCTCCAGGATCCGGAGCGTCGCAAGGAAGTGGACTTTCACCTCGAGCGGGTCTTGCACTTCCTGCCTGAGGCGCCGTTTCTGCACACCTCGGCGCTCACTGGACGCGGCGTGCCCGCGAGCGTCAGCGCCGGCCTCCAGGTGCATCAGGTTCGACAGACCCGCGTGGCGACGGGGCCGCTCAATCGGTTCCTGCGTGCATGGGCCGGCCGGCGCGGTCCGCCCAGTCGCAAGGGACGCCAGGCGCGCTTCAAGTACGCCACGCAAATCGGCGTCAGCCCGCCGTCCTTCGTGACGTTCTTCGCGCGGCCCGAGAACGTGCATCCATCGTATGTACGCTATCTCGAAAACGGGCTGCGCGAGGCGTTTGGATTTGACGGCACGCCGATCGTGATCCGGCTGCGACCGTCGTAGGCGGTCGCAACTGCGCGTTGCGGTTGGCGGGTTGACAGGCGCCCTACCCCATTTCAAGCTTGGCGCCACGCGGCGGAGAGGGCTGCCAGCATGTCCGTGGGCGAAATCCTGGGCGCGGTCGGCATTGTGCTCGGCGCCTATCTCGTCGGCTCCGTCCCGTTCGGCGTCCTGGTGTGCCGGGTCGGATTCGGCGTCGACGTGTTTGCGCAAGGCAGCCGACGGTCGGGTGCCACGAACGTCATGCGCGCGGTTGGGTTCGGACCCGCGGCGCTCGTGATCGTCGGCGATTTGCTGAAGGGATTTCTTCCGGGGCTGGCGGCCCGCCTAATCTTCGGCGAGGACTCCATCGTGCCGGTGTTGGCGGTCACGGCGGCCGTTGCGGGACACAATTGGTCCGTCTTCTTGCGCCTGCGCGGCGGCCGGGGCGTGGTCACGGCGGTCGGCGGCTTGGCGGCGATGGCTCCGATCGTAGTGGCGATCGCGCTGCCGGCGGGATTGCTGGCGGCGGCGATCAGCCGCTACGTGTCGGTGGGGTCGCTGACCGGCTCCCTGACGGCGCTATTGAGCGCGGCCATCTTCTACGCCGTCGGTGGTTGGATCACGGGCTACGACTTGCTGCTGGCGGCCGGGCTCGCGTTCTTCATGTTTACCCAACACATCGACAACATGCGACGGATCGTCTCCGGTACCGAGCGACGCCTGCCAGCCTGGGCTGGTCTGATCGGCGGGCGCAATGGGCGTAATCGGGGGTCGTCCCTGAGCTGAGTAGGCAGCCAGCGGTGAGCTTGGCGCCACCTTCGTCATTCCCGCGGAGGCGGGAATCCAGGCCCCACGCATGCAGAAATTTCGAAGGCGGCTCGGGGCCTACGCACCAACTCCTGCGTCAAGCGCGGGTCCGGCTCCACCCCATTTTCTTCAAGAGAACGCCAAAAGATCGGTAGGGGCGGGTCTCAGACCCGCCCGACGCCAAGCATCCGGTTCGATTCTTAGTTCAACCGAACTGGATTCCGGCTTCCGCCGGAATGACGGAGGGACTACGCAAAGGTTTCCGAGGGCGCTTCAGCCAGCGCCACGGCAAGGTGACGCGCCACGTGCTCAACGGGCACGCCCGCCACCTGCTGGTAGCCGGCGAGTTCGCCCGCGCGGGCATGCAGCCAGACGCCGAGCCGAGCCGCGTCGATCGGGGCAAGTCCCTGCGCGGCCAGCGCGGCCACGGCGCCGGCCAGCACGTCGCCCGACCCGGCCGCCGCCAACGCCGGGTTGGGCCGCGCCAACAGAAACACCCGGTCGCCCGCGGCCACAAACGTCGGCGAGCCCTTGCCGATCACGACCGCTCCAGTGAGGGCCGCAAGCTCGCGCGTGGCGTGCATCATGTCGGCTCCGCGCGGGGTTTCGGCCAAGTCGAGGAGGCGGCGCATCTCGCCCGGGTGCGGCGTAAGGATAGTGTTCGGACCCAGCGACCCGAGCCGCGCGGGCTCATCGGCGAGCGCGTTCAGCCCGTCGGCGTCGATGACCGTCGGCACGCCGCGCTGGGCGTCTGCCGCAAGGTCAAGCGCCAGAGCATCGCTGCTCTCGCTCCGGCTCAGGCCGGGACCGACCAGCAACGCCGTCGGTTCGCCCAGCGCCTGGATGGCATCCAGCGATGCGCCAATGCAGCCGTCGGCATTTGCCGGCAGCACGCGAAACGTGGCCGCGGGCGCCACGGCCGCGCAGGCGCCCACCGCGGATTCCACGGAAGCGACGGTTACCACGCCGGCCCCGGCGCCCTGCGCCGCCAGCGCCGCGAGGGCGGGCGCGCCGCGATAGGCCGCCGAACCGCCCACGATCAGCACGCGGCCAAAGGCGCCTTTGTGCCCATCCAGCGGTCGCGCCGGCGCGAGATTCCGCACCGTGGCCGCGTCGATGATCTGCGCGGCGCGGGAGGCGGCAATCTCCGGTCCGAGCCCGATGTCGAGCGCCTCGACCGCACCCGCGGAGTCGATGCCCGGGTGCAGCACCGTGCCGAGCTTGATGGGACCGGTCGCAAGGGTTCCGGTGGCCCGAAAGGCGTTGGCGTCGGCTTGCCCGGTGTCCCCGTCCACGCCACTCGGGACATCGATCGCCAGCCGCAGCTGGCCGGAAACCTCGGGGAGCGCGCGCAGCATCGCCGCGACGTGGCCGCGCAGCGGCGGTGCGCTGCCGATGCCAAGCAGGCCGTCCACAACGCAGACCGCCGTCCGGATATCGCGGGCAAGCGGCTTTGCGTCATCCGACCAGACCCGCCAGCGAACGCCGGCCGCGCGGGTCGCGTCAACCAGCGGATCATCGGATCGCGCGCGCGAGGCCCAGCAGATGACGCTCGCTCCCGTGCGGGCGAGCGCGCGCGCCATGATGAGCGCGTCGCCGCCGTTGTCGCCGGGGCCGACCAGGGCCACGATCACGCGTCCACGCAGCGGCCCAATGCGGCCGTGGACGGCGACGGCCAGCGCGGACCCGGCCCGCTGCATCAGGTCGATCTCCGGCGCCGTCGCCGACTCGAGCCGCCGCATGCCCGCGACGTCCACCACGCGGTCCAAGGCCGCTCCCGGCGTCCTCACCAACGCCCGCGGCCGGGTCATGGGCTGCTGAGCGCCACGACGAAGGCGATGGCCTGGTCGCGGCTGTGGGTGAGGCTGATGTCCATATCGTGGATGCCAAGCTCGGCTGCCCGCCGCTCGGCGGCGCCGTGAAGCCGCACGAGCGGCTTGCCGCGCGGATCGTTCACGACCTCGATCTCCTTCCACAGCACGCCGCGCATGCCCGTGCCGAGGGCCTTGGACACGGCCTCCTTGGCCGCGAAGCGCGCGGCAAGCTCGTCGGCGCGCCCGCGGCATCTCGCCTGCTCGGCGGCGGTGTAGATGCGGTTGAGAAACCTCTGGCCATAGCGGTGGTGCGCCTGGCGGATGCGCTCGATCTCGATCAGGTCGACGCCGGTGCGGACGCGGGGGCCGCTCACGGTGGGGTCAGTGTCCGGTTATTTCAACGCGGCGAATCGAGGAGTCGTACTCCCAGCCGCTGCCGAGCAACTCGATGCGGCGCAACTTGACGGGCGGAGGCTGTAGAGCCCCGAGAAGGTCGTCCACTTCGAGCGTCGTCCACTGACCCTGGAGCACCTGCCGGCCCAGCTTGACGCTGAGCCCGTCGTCGTTCTGGTAGTAGAACCCCGCGCCCCAAATCTGCTCGCCGCCTTGATCGTCCACGTAGACCAAGCGAACCATCAGCGGATACTCCGTGCCCGCCGTGCCGCCGCCGGACAGGCTCTGGACGTCGGTGCGAGCCTCCAGACGCAGCCGCAGCGTCATGAGGTCGCGCGTATCGATGTCGAGGAGTTGCATGACGCCGCTCTCACCGTGCCGGTCGATGGGGGCGCCGTCGCTGAGTCGCACAAAACGCAGGGTGCCGTCGCTGACTTCGACGCGACCTGCCGGCCCGGCCTCGGTGTCAAAAAAG
Organism: Chloroflexota bacterium; assembly: GCA_028873795.1. Lineage (GTDB taxonomy): Bacteria > Chloroflexota > UBA11872 > UBA11872 > UBA11872 > JAJECS01. The sequence continues at coordinate 13,294 of JAPPNP010000010.1, read as the reverse complement.
CTCCACCAGGGTCCGTTGCCGATGTCGGTGACGAACAGCGAATCTTGAATCAAGTCTCGCTCGACGGGCAGCGGCCCAATGAGGCCGGAGGCCATGTTGAACTCCGCCCGCGATTGACTGGTGAGGCGCAGTGAGCGACTGCCGAGACTTACTTGAGCCTCACCCACGCGAACCGCCACCTGGTTGGGGCCTTCGACCGGGCGCTCAACCAGATAGCTCCCTTCGGCCAAGTCCAGCCTGCCGTCGTCGACAAGAACTGTGATGTCACGGTTTGGAAGGTGCGGATGCCGGCTCACGCCGATGCGAACTTGACCGGTGAACAGCCGCAGCACGGAATCTTGCGAGCGCTCGTTGAACCGCCCGAACTGCATGCGCTGCAGGGCGAGCTCGGTCTCATTGAACAGCAGCAGGGTGCTGCCATCGGGAAGACTGATGAGCAGACGGGATCGATCATCGGTCCGGAGCCGCGTTCCCTCGGGCAAGTCGGCGGACGCCGCAAGCTGACGCCAGGTGGCCGCCGCCGGCGGCTGGACGAGCACGGTGCCTTCGAGGACGAGGGCGCGACTCCCGCGCGCTTCCTGCACGAGGCCGAGCGCCGCGCCGATCCCACGCGGCACGAAGACCACGAGGGCGACGAAGACAATCAGCGACACGACGAGCGCGACCCACGCGAGCCGTTGCATGCCGCGGTAGGCCTCGGTCTCGGGAGCTGCTCGGGGCGTCGCTATTTCCGTTTCCGTGCGCATCGGCGCATTTTAGGTGCGAATCGTAAAGCCCGTGAATTCACCGGTTGCGGACGGCCACTCTGCGTCGACGCGCACCACGCGAGCACCGGGCGGACCGATGCGTAATTGCGCGAGCAATGTATCCAGGTCTGCCTGACCGCCTTCGGCGCAGACTTCCACCGAATAGCCGTCCGCTCGATTGCGGGCATATCCGCTGACGCCCAGTCGCCGGGCCTGGATTTGGACGAAATAGCGAAACGCGACCCCCTGCACCCGGCCATACACCGTCGCGGCAAGCCGGGGCACGACGGCCTTAGAGCAGCGAGCCCTGCTGCGTCCCGGAATCGCCCTTGGTGAATCCCAGATGCTCGTAGGCCTTGGGAGTGGCGACGCGGCCGCGAGACGTCCGCGCCAGGAAGCCGGCTTGCAGCAGGTACGGCTCGTAGTGGGATTCCAAGGTCGTCACTTCCTCGGCCACCGTGGCGGCCAGGGATTGGAGTCCAACGGGACCGCCGGCATAGGACTCGATGATGGTGGTGAGTATGCGGCGATCCATGCTGTCGAGGCCATGGGGATCGACGCCCATGTCCTCGAGCGCCTGATTGGCCACGGCTTGGGTCACCACGCCGTCCGCCTCGACCTCGGCGAAGTCGCGTACGCGGCGCAGCAGCCGGTTGCAGACCCGCGCCGTGCCGCGCGCCCGCCGGGCGATGGCGGCGGCCCCGGCCGGCACGACTTCGACGCCGAGGATGCCGGCCGAGCGGAGCACGATCTGGGCGCACTCGTCGGGCGAGTAAAAGTCGAGGCGATAGGACTCGCCGAATCGATCGCTGAGCGCCGGCGTGAGCTGACCGTGCCGGGTCGTGGCGCCGACGACGGTGAAGCGCGGCAGGTCGAGCCGATAGGTGCGCGCATGCGGTTTGCCCGCGCCGACCACAATGTCCAGCGCGAAGTCCTCCATGGCGGGATACAGGATCTCCTCGACCGTCCGGCCCAGCCGGTGGATCTCATCGATAAACAAGACCTCGCCGTGCTCCATGCTGCTCAGGGTGGCGGCCAGATCGCCGGGGCGTTCGAGCGCCGGACCGGAGGTGACGTGCAGCCGGCCCTCCATTTCGGTGGCGATGATGTTGGCCAGGGTGGTCTTGCCAAGGCCCGGCGGTCCGGCGAGCAGGATGTGGTCGATAGGCTCGCTGCGTTGCCGCGCCGCCGCGATCATCAGGCGCAGGCCGCGCTTGACGCGCGGCTGCCCGATGAATTCGTCGTCCGCCAGGCTGACGGGGCGAAGCGTGGTTTCGAGGCTGCCATCCTCACCGCCGGCGTCGGCGGCGACGATGCGCTCGGTCACGGCGCGACTCGCGTGCCGAGGATGCGCAGCGCCGCGGCAATCCGGTTCGTGACGTCGAGGTCTTCCGCGGCGATCTGCTCGAGGGCCAGTTGCGCCTCCACACGGGTGTAGCCAAGCCCTACCAGCGCGTCGAGCGCCTCGTCGGCTCCGCTGGGTCCGATCCTGATCCCGGGCTCGGGAACCAGCTTGCCCCGCAGCTCGAGGATGATGCGATTGGCCAGCTTGCGCCCGATGCCCGACACCGCCTGGAACGGTCGCGGGTCTTCGTCGTCGAGGGCCTGCACGATGCGGTCGGCCGGATGACTGGAGAGCACCCGCACCGCCATCCGCGGCCCCACGCCGGTGACGTCGAGCAGGTGGCGATACATGTCCAACTCCTGCGCGGACCCGAATCCGGCGAGGATGGCCCCGTCCGACGCGATGTGGGTGTGCGTGTGGAGCTCGACCGGCTGGCCGGGCGACCGGCGCGCCCGCGCCGGAACCACGACCTCCAACCCCAGACCCGTGCCGTGCACCTTGACGACCAGCGAGTCGTCGCCGGTGCGGATCACCAGGCCCTCCAGATAGCCGATCATCTGACGCCCAGGGTGCGCTCGAGCGTGCGCGCGCGGATCGAGTGCTGGTGGCAGAGCGCCGTCGCCAGTGCGTCGGCGGCGTGGTCGGAGTTCGGCGGTGCGGCCATGCGCAGCAGCCGGACCACCATGGCTTGCACGGCGTCCTTCTCGGCGGCGCCGTAGCCGGCCACGGCGAGCTTGATTTCCTTCGGCGCATACTCCTCGACAGGCAGTCCGTGGTCGGCCGCCACCAGGTGGACGACGCCCGTGGCGTAGGCGACCTGTGCGGCGGTTGTCAGTCGACGCGCATATCCCAGGCGCTCGAGCGCAATGTCGGTGATGGGATATTGCTCAATGAGATCCGCGAGCGCGTCGCGGATGGTTGCCAGACGAGTCCCGAGCGGGTCTTTGGCCCGCGTGGTGATGCACCCCGAGTCCAGCGCCCGCGCATTGCGCGGTCCCGCAACGACGCCGAAGCCACAGCGCGCGGTCCCGGGGTCGATACCCAGCGTTACCAGATCAGGCATGCACGCCGGATCGTGAGCGGGCGCTAGGACGCGATCTGCGCGAGCAGGTCGTCGCTGATCTCCAACGTGGTGTAGACGCGCTGCACGTCGTCGAGTTCTTCCAGGGCTTCCGCCATGCGCATGGCTTGCGCCGCCTTGGCGGACTCCAGCGGCATAGGGGTCGTCGGCTCGTGGATCAAATCGGCCGAGGTCACCTGGTACCCCGCGTCGCTGAGCTCGCGGCGCATGCGCGCCAAGTCGGCGGCGGGCGTGGACACGTGCACCGTGCCGTTGGCCGCTTCCACGTCCAGGGCGCCGGCGTCGATGGCCATCAGCTCGATCTCCTCGGGATCGGCGTCCCCGACCGCAACCGCCAGACTGCCGCGCGCCTCGAACTGCCAGGCCACTGAGCCGGAATCGGCAAACGTGCCCCCGAGACTGCCGACGGCGTTGCGGACCTCCGCGACGGCGCGATTGCGGTTGTCCGTGACCACCTCGATCAGCAGCCCGACGCCCGCCGGACCGTAGGCCTCGTAGGTCAGCTCGATGAGCGAGGCGCCCTCACCGGGGCCGCCGCCCGCCCCGCGCTGGATCGAGCGCTCGATCGTGTCCTTGGGCATGTTCGCGGCGCGGGCTTTGGCGAGCGCCTGCTCGAGCCGGAAGTTCCCACTGGGGTCGGGGCCGCCGTCCTGTACGGCCACCGTGATCTCGCGCCCGATCTTGGTGTAAAGCTGCCCGCGCTTCGCGTCGTTCGCGGCCTTCTGGCGCTTGATCTGCGACCACTTGGAATGGCCGGACATTGCCTGCACCCCCAGGGATCCGCGCGGGATTTCTCGAGTATAGGATAGCGTTGTTCGCTGTTTGTGCGTATCTGAAATCGCGGGCCCCGAGCGCGGGCTATGCTGGCGCGGAGTCACCGGAGTCCCAGCCAATGACGCAGGAATCTTCACTGCCGCATGCCGCATCGGCGGCCCTGTTCGACCGCGCGCGACAGGTGATCCCGGGCGGGGTCAACACCTCGCTGCGCAAGGTCGAGCCGCAGATCGTTTGGTCGCGCGCGGAGGGCGCCTACCTGTACGACGTGGACGGCAACGCCTTTCTCGACTACCACGCCGCGTTTGGCCCGATCATCCTCGGTCACGCGCATCCGGGCGTGGCCGCGGGCGTGGCCGAGCAGCAGCGCTCGCTGGACCTCATCGGCGTCGGCACCAGCGAGTTGGAGATCCGGGCAGCCGAGAAGATCGTGGAGCACGTGCCGTCGGCCGAGCAGGTGCTGTTTTGCACCTCGGGCTCCGAGGCCACCTACCACGCGGTGCGGGTGGCGCGCGGGGCCACCGGCCGCCGGGCGATCGTCAAATTCCAGGGGCACTTCCACGGCTGGCACGACCATCTGCTCGCCAACGTCATCTCGCCGCCCGACCGCTTGGGCGGGCTGGACCCGCTGTCCTCCGGCATCCTGCCGGACGTGCACGCGGAGTTGATCGTGCTGGAGTGGAACGACCTGGAGGGGTTGGAGCGGGTCATGGCCGAGCGCGGTCGCGAGATCGCGGCGGTGATTCTGGAACCCATTCCCCACGCCATCGGCGTGGTGATGCCGGAGCAGGAGTTCTTCACGCGCCTTCGGGCGCTGACGCGCGAGCACGGGGTCGTACTGGTGTTCGACGAGGTGGTCACGGGCTTTCGGCACGCGCTGGGCGGCTACCAGGCCATCAGCGGCATTACTCCGGACCTGACCACGCTGGGCAAGGCGATGGCCAATGGCTATCCCTGCGCGGCGATCTGCGGGCGGCGCGACCTGATGCAGCACTTCAATACGTCGGACGGCGACGTGTTCTTCTCGGGCACGTTCAACGGGCATCCGCTGACGATGGCCGCCTGCCTGGCCACGATCGAGGCGCTCGAAGAGCCCGGACTCTACGAGCGGCTATTCGCGCTGGGCGAACGCATGCGGAGCGGGCTCGAGGACATCATCGAGCGGCTGGGCATGGAGGCATTCCCCAGACAGTTCGGCTCGGTGTTCGTGACCTACTTCATGTCCCCGCCGGCCAACTCGTACCGCGATCTGCTGCGGAACGACGACGAGATGTACCTGGACTTTCACCGCGGCATGCTCGACCGCGGGTTCTACATGCTGCCGATGGCCCTGAAGCGCAACCACATTTCGGCGTCGCACACCGAAAGCGACATCGACCGCACGCTGGAGGCCGCCGACGAGGTCCTGACGGCGCTCGCCCACGGCCGGCCCGTCACCCGCTAGCGGGATCCCGTAGGTAACCCCTCCGTCATTCCCGCGGAGGCCGGAATCCAGTCCGGTCAGACCTCCAGGCGTTTTGGACGCTTGGTGTAGGGGCGGGTTTCAAACCCGCCCGCACCGTGCGCTTCAAGGGCCTCCGCCCGCCGGCCCCAACTCGTCCTCGATTTCGCAGATCAGCTCGATCAACTCGTCCGCGACCCGTGCGTGGTGGGCGTCGAACGGCATGATCGGCTCGCGCACGCGAGTGGTGGCGAATAGGCCGCGGCGCACGCAGTAGCGCTTGTAGAAGTGGATCGAGATGTCGATGTACTGGTGCGCGAACGCCAGGAACGGCACCACGCGGTGAAACAGCTCGCGCGCCTCGTCGCGGCGACCGGCCTGGTGCAGCCGAAAGACGTGCACGAACGGCCGGTTGATGGCGGTGGTCGTCGTGAAATGCGTGCCGCGGTCGAGGGCCTCGATGAACTGTGGCAGCGACCAGCCGCAGCCGATGGTGAGCCGGTCGTCGGTCGCGTCGATCAGCTCGGTGGTCTTGGCGCCGGAAGGCACGGTCTCCAGTTTGAGGCAGCGGAAGGACTCCAACTCGTCCCAGAGCTGCAGCAGGGTCTTGCGGGCCATGCCGTAGCCGCCCCAATGCAGGTCTTGAATCATCAACATGGGCATGGCGGCGCGGGCGACCTCGCGGAAGTAGTCCACGGCCCCGTCGTGATCCTCGATCAGGGGCACGGGCACGGCGCAGAGGACCCCGTCGACGCCAAGGGCCACGGCGTCCTCGGCCAGGGCTCGCGCGCGCCCGGCGTCGGGATCGCTGGCCCCGGCGACGACGGTGACGCGGCCGCCGACGATTCCCAGCACCTCGCGCACGAAGACGTGCCGCTCGTCGGGCGTCAGCTTGGCGACCTCGCTGGCCACCGCCGGGACGATGAACCCGCTCACGCCGTCGGCGATGCCTTCCTCGAGCAGGCGTTCCAAGGATGCGATGTCGATCCTGTCGTCGTCGGTGAAGGGCGTGTTGACGATCGGCACGACGCCCGTGAGGGGATAGAGCTCCTTCATGCCGTGAACACGGTTCCCCGCACGTAGTCGGCCTCATCCGACGCGAGGAAGGCCAGCACGCGGGCCACGCCCTCTGGATCGCGCAGTTCTTTCTTGGCGGCGTCTATGTCGGCGCGCGACCATCCGCGCGCTCGCCCCTCGTCCTCGACGTTTGCCCGTTTGAGCGGCGTGTCGACGATCGACGGACACACGGTGTTGACGCGAATGGGGCGACCCGCCAGGTGGTTCGGCGCTATGAATCCGAGGCCGTGAACAGCGGCTTTGCTGGTGCCGTAGGCCACGGATGAGCTGCGGCTGGTCACGCCGGCCCCCGAGGCGACCACGAGAATCGTGCCCCCGCGGTCGCCCATGGCCGCGACGGCATGCTTCATGCAAAGGAAGGTGCCGCGCACGTTCACGTCCTGGACACGCTCGAATATGTCGAGGTCCAATTCCGCGATTTCGACGAAGGCGCCCTGCAGGATTCCCGCGCAGGTGACTAGGACGTCGAGCGTTCCGAACTCGGAAACAGCCGTCTGGATCAGATGCTCGCAGTCGGCCTCGCGGGTGACGTCGACGTGCGCGAAGGCGGCGGACAGACCCAGCTCGGTTAGCTCGCGCGCCAGGGCTCCGCCCTTGGCGTCGTCCACGTCGCCGATCACCACGCGCGCGCCGCGCGCGGCGCAGAGCCGCGTGGTTGCTCCGCCGATACCTGACGCGCCGCCGGTGACGACAACGACCCGTCCGTCAAGCGATGTCATGACGCGGGGTCCCAAGACAGGCCGGCGTGGGCCATGGCGGCGTCGACGGCTTGCTTGGCGGGCGCCAGTTGGTCGAGCGTCAGGTGCTCCAGCAGCACCCATGCGTGCGGCTCGGCGGCGTTGAGCCGCTTCAGCCACCGCGCGTGGTCGACGACGCCCTGCCCGGGCGTGACCTCATCGACGTGCAGCACAAGCTCCTCCCGAACGACGTAGTCCTTCCAGTGTGCCGCCGCGATCCGGCCACGCGCGCGGTCGAGCAGGTCGTCGTAGACCGCATTGGGCCGCCAAGCATCCCAGATGCTGCCGATGAAGTTCACCGGATCAAGATTGAAGCTGAGGGCCGGCGAGTCGATGGCGTCGAGAATGGCAGCCACGCGCTGGGGCCGGTCGACGGTCGATAGGACATGCCCCTCGAACGCCAACACCACGCCGAGGTCCTCCGCGGCCCGGGTCGCGACGCGCAGGCTGTCGAGCGCGCGGTCGAACGTGGCGTCCAGATGATGGTCGGGGTGGCCAAACCATGGGCCGTTGGGATTGAGCCCGCCGGGTCGGACGTAACAGGTGTGCGCGCCTAGGACCCTCGTGGCGCGCATGTGGGCGATCAGGCCGTCGATCCCCCGGCGGCGGTCCGCATCACTGTGCCCGACGAGCGATCCATACGCGCCGTTGGACTGGGCGATGACCAGGCCCGCGTCGGCAATGACGCCGCGCGCGTGCCGAAGGTCCGCGTCACCGGCCTCGCCGGGTCCGCCCAGCTTGACGTTTGTGCCCTGAAATCCCAATTCGGCGAGGTTTCGCACGTCCGCCGACGATATGTCCCCCGGACGGTCCGGCAATGCGCCTGCAACACCGATCAGCATGTCCGGCAAGCTCCCCAGATGTGCCGGATCATCCTACGGCGTGTGCCACACTCGGCGCGCTCGCCTAGTGAGGGCAGCCCTCATGCCGGACACCGCCCCTCCACACGATTGGCACCCAGAGCCGTTCCGAAAGCTCGTCACGCTTGGCGAAAGCACCACCGCCGGAGGGTGGAGCTCCGTGCGCGAACGCAGTTGGCCTCACGTACTCGCCGCGCTGATCTCGGACTTTCAAGATGAGCCGGTCGAGTTGGTGAATACGGGCATTGGGGCCAACGTCATCTCGACGCGCGTGCCCTGCTACTCGTACTCCGGCAAACCGGCGGCCGACGAGCGGGTCCAAAAGCACGTGATCGACCACGAGCCCGACTTGCTGGTGATCTCCTACGGTCTCAACGACGCCCGCGGCGGCACGCCGGCCGAGATGTTCCGCACCGAGATGACGGGCGTGATCGAGCAGGTCCGGGAGGGGTGCGATCCGCTGATCGTGCTGCCGGGACCCTACTACATGACCGACTTTGGCCTGGGCGAGCACTTTCAGGAGGGCAGCCACGAGGTGTTCCAGACCTACAACCTCGTCACCGAGCAGGTCGCCCGGGCGACCAACTGCCTCTTCAGCGACGTCTACAACGCCTACGGCGGCGCGGCGTGGATGGTGCACTATGACGGCGTGCACGCCAACGATCTGGGTCACCGGCTGGTCGCGCACACCATCTTCCAGACGCTGGCGCAGCGCTGCTCCGGGCTGGCCATCCGCACCAAGCGCCTGGAGCGCACCGGCGAGCGCTGGCGTGATGAGTCCACGCTGATGGCGGACTACGGCTACCAGGGTCGGCGGGCCATGCCGCTCGAAATCGACGACGATGCCTAGCGCCGAGGCGCGCATGCGGGGCGTGTTCCCCGTCTTGCAGTCGCCCTTCGACGACGTCGACCGGCTCGATTTGGACGCGCTGGCGGCGGAGGTGGCGTTTTGCCGCCGGGCGGGCGTCGACGGCGTCGTATTTCCCGCCATTGCCAGCGAGTTTCAGTACCTGACCGACGACGAGCGTCGCGCCGGGGTCGAAGCGGTGGTCGAGGCGGCCGCAGGCGCCATTCCGGTCGTGGCCGGGGTTGCGTCGGCCAGCGGTGCGCAAGCGGCGATCTACGCCGAGCACGCCGCGCAAGCCGGCGCCGGCGCGGTCATGGCGCTGCCACCGATCCTGTCACCCGGGCGGCCGGACGAATTGCGCGCCTACTACGCGGGCATCGCGCGGGCCGCCGGGCTGCCGCTGTTCGTGCAGCATTCCCAGGCGGGCATGGACGCCGAGTTCCTGGCGGGCCTGGTGCGCGAAATCGAGTCCGTCCACTACATCAAGGAGGAAATGCACCCCAGCGCGCACTACATCAGCGGCGTGCTGGAGGCGCTGCCGGAAAGTTCGGTGGGCGTGTTCGGCGGCTACTACGGCCGCTGGATGCTGTCGGAGCTGGCACGCGGCGCGACCGGATTCATGCCCGCCGCCGACACCGTGGACGTGCACGTGCAGGTCTGGGAGGCCTGGCAGCGCGGGGACAGGGACGGCGCGCGCGAGACTTTCAACCGACTGCTGCCGCTTATCAACCTCTCGGTGCTGCTGGAAACGCCGCTGCTGAAGGAAGTGCTCGTGCGGCGGGGCGTGTTCACGTCGGCGCGCATGCGCCAGCCCGGCGCGCTCCAGCCCGACGCTCACGATCACGCCGAACTGGACGCGATCCTGGAGAACTTGCAGCCGCTGCTGCGCGCCTGACGCCGAGCGCGGGCATCGGTCACAATGCCCCGCCCCCAGCTAGAGAGTTCGCCATGAAGATCACCTCCGTCCAGGCCATCGTTCTCCGACTGCCCGACGTCACCACCGCCGCCGACGGCACGCAAGATACGTGCCTGATTCGCATCGAGACCGATGCCGGCATCACAGGCTGGGGCGAGGTGGACTCGGCGCCGACCGTGGTGCGGGCGGCTGTCGAAGCCCCGCTGTCGAACGGCATCACGCGCGGCCTGGCGAGTGCGCTGGAGGGATCCGATCCGCTTTCGATCGACGCCTGCATGCAGCGCATCTACGACCTCACGCAGTACTACACGCGCTACGGCGCCGGCGCTCACGCGGTCGCCGGAGTCAACATCGCGCTTTGGGACATCGCGGGCAAGGCGTACGGCCAGCCGATCTACCGGCTGTTCGGCGCCGCGCAGCGGCAGGTGCGGGCCTACGCGTCGGTGCTGTTCCAGGACACGCCCGCGGATACCTACGAGCTGGCGGCGCGCCTGGCCGATCGCGGGTTTACGGCGGCGAAATTTGGCTGGGGGCCCATGGGGCAGAGCGAAGCCAACGACATCGCCCTCGTCCGCGAGGCGCGGCGGGGTCTGGGTGAAAACGTGGACCTGATGGTGGACGCGGGTCAGCCCTGGGACTGGCGCACGGCCCTGGTTCGCACGCGGCAGTTCGCCGAGTTCCGCCCGTTCTGGCTGGAGGAGCCGCTGCACCCCGAGGATGTCGCCGGCTACGGCAAGCTCTCCGCGGTTAGCGAGATTCCGATCGCCGGCGGCGAGTCAGAATCCCGCCTGCTCGATTTCGAAGAGCTAATCCTCGTGGGCGGCCTGGACTGGGTGCAGGCTGACCCGGGCCGCTGCGGCATTACCACCATGGTTGAGATCGGGCGCCTCGCGGCACGCCATCAGCGCGGCTTCGTGAACCACACGTTCAAGACCGGCGTGTCGATCGCGGCCTCGCTGCACGTGCTGGCGGCCGTGCCGAACACGCAGGTGCTCGAATACGCCATGACCGAGTCGCCCATCCGGCACGAGCTGACCTACGAAGACTTTGAGCTCGACGCCGGCTGGGTCGGCCCATCCGACGCGCCCGGGCTTGGCGTGACCATCAACGAAGCGACCCTCGAGCGGTACGGGGTGGCCTAGCGCTCGGCGAGCAGCTTGCGCAGGTAGACAATCTCGTGGGCGGCGGTCTGTTCCCACGGGTGGTGGTTGGCGTGCTCGACGCTGATCCAGCCGTCGAAGCCTTCCTCGCGCAGGATTCGTAGGTAGCGCCGGAAGTCGAGGTCGCCGGCGTCCAGGAACGTCAGTTGGCCCCAGGTGGATTCGGTGGCGCCGATCCAATTGTGGGCCTGAATCTGGTCCGTGTAGCGTCCCAGTTGCCGCGCGCTGTCCTCGGGCGTCTCGCCGACGAGCGGCGTTTGAATCGCGACGCGCAGGTTGGGGCGGTCCACCAGCTCCAGCAGCCGGATCGTCGTCGGGCTCGTATCGGAGAGACACGGGCCGCTGTGGATGACCTGGTGGGTTTCGAGCAGCAGAGACACGTCCGACGCGGCTGCCATGTCGCAGGCTTCCCGGAGGCCCTTGACGCAGCGCGCCCACATGGCGTCGTCGGCCTCGGCGCTGGGCGTAGTGCCGGTATAGGCGCGCACGTATGGGGCGCCCAGCGTTTCGGCATAGCCGACGAACGTGGCGGCCTCGCGCAATGATTCCGCCGCCGACGCCTCGCTGGTGGTGAAGTCGAAGTAGGGACTCAGTTGCACGATCTGCAAGCCCTGCGCGGCGCAGGCGTCGCGCACCCAGCCGAGATCGGCGGTGTCGAGGTATTGCTTCCAGAGGTCGATGCCGTCGTAGCCGAGGCGGCCGGCAACGTCGATGCAACGCTCGGCCACGTCCTGGGTCCAGCCGAACCCCATCATCGCCAGGGAAACTCGCATGTGGTCGCCTTGCGTGTGCGTGGGTTGGGCGGAGTTTAGAAGACGTCAGAGTGGCTCGGCGCGGTGACGACTACTGCGGCAGGCGGCCTGAGGGTGGCCAGACGAATCTCTTGAGCTGCTAGCCGTTGACCCCCATCCCCGTATCAGGTACGGGGCAGGCTCTGCCCTTCCCCCTTCCAGGGGCAAGGGACCGAATCGGGAGATACGCGTCTGCCGGTGTCGCGCTATTGTCAGGACGGCGGCTGACCGAGGAGAACCCACGTGGAGTATCGACGGCTGGGCAAGACCGGACTCGACGTGTCCGTTGTGGGCATGGGCTGCTGGGGTCTCAGCGGCGGGTTGGGGCACGTCTCGCAAGCGCAGGCCAGCGCGACGGTGCACGCGGCCATCGACGCGGGCGTGACGCTATTCGATACCGCCGACGCCTACGGACCGCGACTGAGCGAGGTGATGCTCGGCAAGGCGCTGCGCGGCGTGCGCGACCAGGTGCTGATCGCGACCAAGGTGGGGCAGATCGGCTGGAACACGGGGCATCTACTCAGCTACGAGTCGGTGGAGCACGTCCACAACTGCTGCGACGCCAGCCTCTACCGCCTCGGCACCGACGTGATCGACATCTACCAGTGCCACCAACCCAATCCGGCGCATCCCGAGGTGCTGGTGGAGGCCTTCGAGCAGCTGCTCCAGGCCGGCAAGATTCGGTCCTACGGCGTATCCACGGACGATCCGGCGGTGCTGCGGGCCTTCGACGAGCGCGGCGGCAACGGCGTCTGCCAGCTTGGGTACAGCGCTCTCAACCGGGCGGCGGAGCGCGAAATGTTGCCGCTGTGCGCCGAGCGAGATATCGGGACGCTGGTGCGCGTGCCTCTGGAGCGGGGGATCCTCACCGGGAAGTTCGACCGGGACACCGTCTTCGACGACATGAACCGGTCCGCGTGGAACGAGGCCGCGCGCGACGAATTCCTGGCGCAATTGGACGCGGCTGACCAGATGCGACCGCTGACGAACGCGCGGCGCAGCATGACGCAGGTCTCGCTGGCCTACCTGCTGGCGCACCCGGCGGTGACTTCGGTGATCCCGGGAATGAAAACGCCAGACCAGGCGCGCGGCAACGCCGCGGCCGCCGACGTGGCTCTGACGGAAGACGAACTCGAGTTGATTCGGGGTATCCCGCAGTCGTCATCCGTGCCGCTCGGCGCATCCGGAAAGCCCATCGACCGGTCGCCGACGTAGGTCGAGACCGCGCATCATCTCGTGCTAGTGGCGCCGATCGGGGTCGCCTGGAATGTCTCTCGCCGACCGCAATTCCGACCCTTCCCCTTGTAGAAGACCGTTGCTAGACACGTCCGTCATTCCGGCGGAAGCCGGAATCCAGTCCGGGCGAACCAGGGTGCACGCGGACGGGCGGTTCGCGAACCGCCCCTACATCATTTCTTCAAAGGTCTCCATGGGGAGTGGGACGGTCTGACTCCCTCTCCCGTGGGTGTGCGGACCGGGGACATCATGAACACATGTTCGGGGACATGGTGAACACATT
>JAPPNP010000065.1 GCA_028873795.1 Chloroflexota bacterium | reverse complement strand
ATCTTGAAGCCCATGTAGCTCTTGCCGTAGGTGATCACCGGCCAGCCGTAGTTCACCCCTGACTCGATCAGGTTCAGCTCGTCCCCGCCCTTGGGCCCGTGCTCGATGGCATAGATCCGCCCGGTTGCCGCCTCCAGGGTCATGCCCTGCGGGTTGCGGTGGCCGACGGAGTAGAGCTCGGGCCGCGCACCCGCGGTCCCGACGAAGGGGTTGTCCTCGGGCACGCGCCCGTCGTCGTGCAGGCGGATGACGCTGCCTGCCGGGTCGGCCAGGTCTTGCGCACGGTCGGGCTCGCCCCGGTCGCCGGCGGTGACGAAGAGGTAGTCGTCGGCGAAGACCAGGCGCGAGCCGAAGTGGCGCCCGCCGTCGTCGCGCGGCGGTGCAACGTAGATCTCCTCGACGTCTTCCAGGTGCGTGCCGACGAGCCGTCCGCGGGCGACCGCGGTAGCCGCCTCGTCGTCGTCGGGGCTCGCGTAGGAGAGGTAGACCAGGCCGTTCTCCGCGAAGTCCGGGTGCAGGGCCACGTCGAGCAGCCCGCCCTGACCGTCCGCCCACACCTCGGGCACGCCCGCGATCGGCTCGGGCACGAGCCAGCCGTCCGCAACGATGCGGAGCCTGCCGGGCCGCTCGGTCACCAGCATCCGCCCGTCCGGCAGGAAGGCGAGACCCCAGGGGTGCTCCAGCCCGTCCGTCATCTTGACCAGATGGAAGCTGTGCTTGGCGGTCTCGTACGTGCCGAGCCGCTCGGCCGCCACCAGCGGCCCGGCCGCGCCGAAGCAAAGCGCTACCATCGCGAGCAGAATTCCGACAGCGGAACCAGTTCTCACCGCCTTTCGACGACTGCTCAATATGCTCTGCGTTCCTTTCACGGTGCGCGGACCCTATCACTGCGAACGGGCGGCAGGCCAGCGCCCCACGACCCGCCCCGGGGTTGCGGCTGGCGATCGCTTGCGCCACCGTGCCCGCCCAGTGGTGAAGCGATGGGACTGCGCGCAATGACACGGCAGCCAAGCCCGGAATTGCTGCAACGGGACCGTTCGGCCCTGATCGTCATCGACATGCAGGAGCGGCTGATGCCGGCGATCGCAGAAGCCGACGCAGTGACCCGCGCGGCCGGCATCCTGATCGAGGCGGCGCGGCACCTTGAGGTGCCGGTGGTGGTCACTGAGCAATACCCCAGGGGTCTCGGTGCTACCGTCGATGCCATCGCGGGCCGGCTTCCCAATGACGCGGCGGTGGTCGAGAAGATGACCTTCAGCGCCGCGCGCAATCACGACTTCGGGTCGCTGATCGACGCTTTCAAGGCCGGGGGGCGCGATCACATGGTGATCTGCGGCGTGGAAAGCCATGTCTGCGTCATGCAGACCGCCGCCGATCTCGACGCGGAGGGCTGTACCGTTCACATCGTCGCCGACGCCTGCGGCTCGCGCGCGCCCGCCAGCAAGGATGCCGCATTGGCGCGGTTCGGGGCGTTGGGGATCTCCCGCGTGACCACCGAGATGGCGCTGTTCGAGTGGCTGGAGGTTGCGGGCACGCCGGAGTTCAAGGCGGTCTCTCGCCTCGTCAAATAGGCCGGCAAGCGCAACCGTCGCGGGATTGCGGGGAAACAGGGGCCGATGCTGGTACGCCGGATGGTGCTTGGCACGGCGGTCGCGGCGGTGCTGCTCGTCGGTGCAGCGCCTTATGCCAAGGCGACGCAGACCATCCTGATCGGCGGCGGCGCGGAGGGCAGCGTTCACACCCTTGCAGCGCGCCAGATCTGCGTGCTGCTGGACGAGCGCGCCGGCAAGGAGTACGGCTGCATCGCCCGTACGGCGCCGGGGTCGGTCTTCAACATCCGTGCCGTCGATATCGGCCTGATGGAGTTCGGCCTGGCACAATCGGACCGGGCGCGAGAGGCCGTCGCCGGGTCAGGCGCGTGGGAGGGCGCGCCGGTGGCGGGGCTCAGGGCCGTCTTTCGCCTGCCTGTCGAGACGGCGCTGCTGGTGACCAGCGCCGATGTCGCCGACGATCTCGTCTACGACGTGGTGAGAACCGTGTTCGAGTATCTCGACGTGTTGCGGAGAGCGCATCCGGCGCTCGACGGCCTGGATCCCGCGGCGATGCTGGAGGGTCTCGGGGCGCCCCTTCATCCCGGTGTTGCGCGCTACTATCGGGAGCAGGGCTGGCTCCAGGCGCAATGAGCGTATTCGTGACACGCATTGGAGCGGTGGAACCATGCGCCTCTTCATGAGGCAAAGGAAGCCGTCAATTCGGCGTTCGGAGTGGAGCCCTGCTCCGGGGCAGGTGCCCGAAGGCGAGCGGGTTTACGCCATCGGTGACATCCACGGCCGGCTCGACCTGCTGCAGATGCTGGTCGCGGCGGTCGAGGAGGAGCAGCACCTGCTGCCGCCCGCGCGCCCGACCATCGTGTTCGTCGGCGACTACGTGGACCGTGGCCCGGACTCGTTCGGCGTCATCGACTGGCTGTGCCAGCGCCCGTTGCCCGATTTCGAGCGCGTGCACCTGCGCGGCAATCACGAGCAGTGGTTCGAGGATTTTCTGGGCGGCGATATCGCGGTCGGGCCGAGCTGGCTCTACTGCGGCGGGGTGCAGACGCTCGCGAGCTACGGCGTGCGCGCGGCGCTCGGCGAGGACGATGCGATGCGGCTCCGCGTGTTGCAGGCGGACCTCGCGGCGGCGCTGCCCGCAGCGCACCGCGCCTTTCTGCACGGCCTCGAACCCTGTCGCGAGATCGGCGGCTATCTCTTCGTCCATGCCGGCATCCGACCGGGCGTTCCGCTCGCCGAGCAATCGAGCGATGACTACTACTGGATTCGCGACGACTTCCTGCTCTCGACCTCGGAACACGGCCATGTCGTGGTGCACGGCCACACGATCGTGAATGAGGCGCAGGTCTGCCCCAACCGCATCGGCATCGACACGGGCGCCTTCGCGACCAACGTGCTGACCTGCCTCGTGCTGGAGGCGGACCGCTATCGCCTGATCCAGACCGCGTGAGGGGTCAGAGCGCGTCCGTTTGTAACGGACGCGCGACAGGCCGCGACCGCG
>JAPPNP010000023.1 GCA_028873795.1 Chloroflexota bacterium | reverse complement strand
CCCTTCAAGCAAGGAGGCATCCATGCTTGAAGACCATCTCAAGTTGGCGAACCCGTGTCGCCGACTCCGTTCTGGGCCCGTGGGCGTCTACGTCGACGACTTTGCAGAGTGGCTGCGGGAACGCGGTTATCGGGCGAACACGCGGAGCTTCATGCTGCGCAGTTTGGCGTCATGGACGGACTGGCTCGCCGAGCGGTCGTTCTCTGACGGGGACTTCGTGGCCGGATACGAGGCGTGCCGTGCGGAGCTGTCTGAGCACGGTCGGGTTCGCTACCAGCGGAGTCCCAATCGAAACGCACTGGCCGCCGCTGCGGCGTTGATCCGGTTCCTGAGGGAACGAGGCGTCGTGGCGGCCGCTCAGCAGCCACTGACGCCGAGCGAGCGCTGGCCACTGCTGAAGCAGTTTCGGACGTGGATGCTGGAACACAACGGCGTGACACCCAGCACCATGGAACGCTACGAGCGCTACGCAGCCGATTTCGTCGAGGCCCTGGGAGTGGTTCCGGCGCACTACAGCGCCGCTGCGGTTCGCGGCTTCGTGATCACGCGGTCTGACGGTCACAGGGTCAAAACGGCTCAGCTGATCGCGACGGCCACATGCTCCTTCCTGCGGTTCCTCGCCGCCACCGGGCAGTGCTCCGAGGGCCTGCGGCACGCGGTGCCACGCGTGGCGGCCTACCAACTCGCCGCCACCCCTCGGTTCCTTGAACCTGAGGAGCTGGAGAAGCTCATCGGAGCGTGCCACGACGAGGATGAGGCCGGGCTCAGAGACCGGGCGGTCATCCTCCTGCTGGCCCGCCTGGGGATGCGCGCCAGCGAGGTCGCCGAACTGAGCTTCGACGCCCTGGACTGGCACAACGGGCGCATCGCCGTCTGCGGCAAGGCTCGGCGCCACCAGTGGCTGCCGCTCCCGCAGCAGGTCGGCGACACCATCCTCGCCTACCTGCGCCGCGGGCGCCCGACGTTGCCGGTCCCGCAGGTATTCATCTCGGTGCTGGCGCCACGGCGCCCGATGACTCGACACGCCGTGTCCGATGTCGTGCGCGGAGCTCTTCGTCGGGCAGGAATCAAGGCACCCAACCACGGCGCGCACCTGCTGCGCCATTCGGCGGCCACCGCCATGCTGCGCACGGGGGTGTCGCTGAACGGCGTGGCCACCGTCCTTAGGCACCGCTCGCCCAACACGAGCGCCCACTACGCCAAGGTCGACTTCGATCTGCTGGGCGAAATCGCCCAGCCGTGGCCGGGGGTGGACTCATGCTGAGCGACCACGTAGAGCGCTACCTGGCACTGCGGCGAACCCTCGGCTACAAGCTCCACAACACGGGCCGCAATCTCCAGGCATTCGCAGCCTTCGCCAGCGACAAGGGTGACACCCAGATCCGCGCCGCCACCGCCGTGCAGTGGGCAGCGCAGGCGTCCTCACCGCACGCGCGTTCTGTTCGACTTCGCGACGTCGTGCTGCTGGCCCGCTTCCTGCACGCCGAGGATGCGGCCCACGAGGTGCCCCCTGATCGGTTCTTCCACGTCCGGGTGGTCCGACAGCCTCCCTACATCTACACGCCTGCCGAGATCGGCCAACTGCTGGCCGCGGCGCACCGTCTGCCGCGCTCCTACGTGCTGCGACCGACCGTGTATGCGACGCTGATCGGGCTCATCGCGGCTACCGGCCTGCGGGTCTCGGAGGCGCTGGACCTGCGCTTCGACGACCTGCTCCCCAACGGTGTGCTGCGCATCCGCCAGACCAAGTTCGCCAAGAGCCGCCTGGTGCCGCTGCATGCGACCACGGTCGAGGCACTGACCGCGTACCTGCACGAGCGCCAGCGTGTGGCCATCGCCGACGACCACCTGTTCGTGTCGGCCAACCACGGACGGATCCCGACACCGACGGCCAGCACCACCTTCCAGCGAGTGGTCCGGCTGTCCGGCATCGCACCTGATCGGCAGCGCCGCCCGCGGCTGGTGGACCTGCGCCACACCTTCGCCACCAGATCCCTGCAGCGCTGTGCGGTTCGGCGCGAATCGGTGTCGCGCCACATGGTGGCGCTCTCCACCTATCTCGGGCACGCCAACGTCGTGCACACCTACTGGTACCTGGAGGCCACCCCGGACTTGATGGCCGACATCGCCACGGCGGGCGAGAACCTGGTCGCCGAGGGGGCGGCATGACTCCCATCGCACCGTTGATCTGCGAGTTCCTGCGCACCTACCTCCCCGTGGAGCGCGGCTACAGCCCGCACACCTGTGAGAGCTACGCCTATGCCTTCCGCCTGTTGTTCACCTTCGCCGCCGAACGGCTCCGCATCAGACCGTCGGCGCTTCATCTTGAACACCTCGACGCCCCGCTCATCGTCGCTTTCCTGACTCACTTCGAGGTGGATCGTGGTGGCAGCCCGGCCAGCCGCAACGTCCGACTGGCGGCGGTGAAAGCCTTCATGCGCTACATCGAGTTTCGTCACCCGGCCGCGCTGGAGCAAGCCCGGCAGATCCTCGCCATCCCCACCAAGCGCCATGATCAGCCGCTCGTTCGCCACCTGAGCATGGAGGAGATCAACGCGATTCTGGACGCTCCGGATATCACCATTCGGGCAGGCATCCGCGACCGAGCCATGCTCCATCTGTGCTTCGCTGCTGCTCTGCGCGTGTCCGAACTGGTGACGGCGCAGGTGGCAGATCTGTCGCTGCGCGGAACTGCGAGCCTCCGCGTTCAAGGCAAGGGCCGCCGTGAGCGCTGTCTGCCGCTGTGGAAACAAACCGTCGCCGACCTGCGGGCCTGGCTGGCCGTCCGCGGCGAGAACTCAGCGCCTGAGCTGTTCCTGAACGCCGCCGACAGGCCCATGAGCCGCGCCGGATTCGAGTACGTCCTGCACAAGCACGTGCGGGCAGCCGCGACCGCCTGCCCCTCGCTGGCGGGACGCTCGATCTCGCCTCACCAACTCCGCCATAGTTGCGCGCTCACCATGCTTCAGGCTACCGGAGACATCCGCAAGGTGGCCCTGTGGCTGGGGCACGCCGACGTGCGCACCACCGAGGTCTACCTGCGCGTGGATCCCACCGAGAAGCTGGAGGC
>JAPPNP010000014.1 GCA_028873795.1 Chloroflexota bacterium | reverse complement strand
ATGTGTTCACCATGTCCCCGAACATGTGTTCATGATGTCCCCGGTCCGCACACCAGGGGGAAGGAGTGAACGCTGAGCTTTCCTAGCTGTGGAGCTCCTCCACGTCGCTCTCGCCGCAGATGTCCATCAGCGTGTGTTGCACGGCCAGGTCGTGGGCGTAGTCGATCCACGGCTCCTTCTCGCCGCGGATGCACGCCGCGAACTCGTCGATGTCGGCCCTGAACGGCTCGAAGGGATCGGCGCCGTAGGTGTGCCAGCCGTCGGCGCCGGCGCCCGGACCGCCGGTGTGAATCGCGGCTGACGGCACGCGGTCGCCGGCGATCATGAACGGCGTCACGATGGCCTGGGCCTCCGAGCCGTAGACCTCGAAGCTGCGCGGACGCCGGTTCTCGGTTTCGAGAAAGCTCAACTCGATCGAGGCGAGCGTCTCGGGATACTCCAGCACCACGATGTTGAGGTCGTAGTAGTCCTGCGCCTGGGACTCGGGGCGCACCTGGCGCTGGAATGGGTGGACCGAGTCCGGGGTGCCGGCCACGGCCATGACCATGTCGAGCGCGTGGCAGCCCAGGTTGTAGAAGGCGCCGCCACGGAAATACGGCCCGCCAAGCTGGCGCGGGAGCACGTCGGCGCTGAACGGCGAGCCCATGTGCGCCCTCACGAGATGCACCGTGCCGAAATCGCCGGCGCGGACCATGTCGATCACGCGGCGGAATGGCGGCAGCGGGCGGAAGTTATAGCCGACTTGGAAGAGCAAGCCCTTTTGCTTGGCCGTGCCGATCAGCTCGTCGGCGTGGGCCTTGGTCCAGCCGCAGGCCTTCTCCATGAGCACGTGTTTGCCGGCGGCGAGCGACCGGCGCGCGTATGACGGATTCTCCACCTCGGCCCCGCCGATGACGACGCCCTTGATCGACGCATCGCCAAGAATGTCGTCGATGTCGTCGATCCAGGTGATGTGCTGGTATTCGGGGGTCGTCTCCCGGTCGGCGCGGAACTCGAGGCTGGGCTCGTAGATGCCGGCGAGATCGATGTCGGGGGTGTCCCGCAGCCAGCGCGTCTTCGTGCGCGCGTGTCCGTGCTTGGCGCCGAGCATGGCCAGGCGGAGTTGGTCGCTCATGGGGAGGGTCCTCGCGGTGACGTTGCCGGATTGTGTCGGCCAGCCCCGGCGGTGGCAACCGGCGCCGGGCGACTAGTACCCCGCGCGCTTGTCGACCAGGCTGAGCAGCGGCTTGCCGGCCAGGAACCGGCGAATGTTGTCGGTGAAGAGATCCAGCCAGCGGCGTTCCTCTTCCGTCGACGTGGCCCGGTGGAACGAGAGATGAAAGGTGTCGATGTCCCAGAGTGGTGAGTCGTCCGGGGGCGGGGAGATCTGCAGGCTGGCGCCGGCCAGGCGCTCTTCGCGCAGGGCGTCGGCCAGGGCCTCAAGGTCGTAGATGACGTCGCGCCCGGAGACGTCGATCAGGTAGGCCGAGGGCTTCATGAGAGTGAGCTCGGACGCGCCGATCAACTGTTGGGTCTCCGGCGTGTTCGGGACCGCCACCGCCAAGTAGTCGGATTCGCGGAGTAGGCGCGGCAGCTCGTCCCGGTGCAACATCTCGTCAACGTGCGGGTGCTCGCCGCCGCCCGAGCGGCGCAGGGCGATCACGCGCATGCCGAATGCCTGGGCCAGGCGCGCCAGCTCGCGCCCAATGCGGCCGAATCCGGCGATCCCGAGCGTCTTCCCGCGCAGCTCGGTCGGCGAGCCGTAGACGTAATCGCGCGTGGGGCGATGCTGCACGTCGTAGATCAGATTGCGGGCGAACCCGAGCATCGAGGCCAGCGCGTGCTCGGCGCCCGGCGTGTCGAATACGCCCTTCGAGCACGAGAAGGGGATGGGGCTGGCGACGAACTCGGGAAATAGCATCTTCTCGACGCCGCCCGAGGCCGCGTGCACCCAGCGCAGCCGCTTGGCGCGGGCGAGCATGGGTGCGTCGAACGCCCCGACCAGCAGCACGTCGGCGGTCGGCACGTGCGGCGCGACAGCGTCGGCGTCTCCCACGGCGGCGAGGCGTACGCCCGGCACGTCCGCCAGCGCCTCGGCCACGCCGTGCGCGTCGAACGTGACCACGACTTGGAGCGGCTGTTTAGTCATGCGGGATCCCAAGGTGCGGCGGCGCGCATGATCGTATCGCGCGGCGGGCTACGGCTGAGAGGAGACCGTTGCGAAGATCGGTAGCGGCGGGTCTCAGACCCGCCCGGCGCCACGGGTCCGATGCGCTGCCGGATTCAGCCGGACTGGATTCCGGCCTCCGCCGGAATGACGGAGGGTTAGGCAACAGTCTCCCGGAGGCGGCCCTGCGATACATTGGCGCGGTTTGAGCCCCAGCCCCCGAGGACCCTCATGAGCAGCTACGCCGTCCCTTCCGCGATCAACCATCAAGTCAACCCCGTGACGCGCGCCCTGCGCGAAGGCCAGGTGGTCTTGGGGGCATGCAGCATCTCCTTTGCCTCCCCGCCCGTGGCCCAGATCTTCGGCTCGGCCGGGTTCCACTTCTACTACATCGACATGGAGCACGGGCAGCCCGGCTATCCGGAGTTGGCGACGATCTGCATGGCGTCCAAGCTCACCGGGATGGTGCCCATTGCCGGTACCACGAGTGTGGAGGACCACCTGATCGCGCGGCCGCTGGACGCCGGGGCGATGGGCGTGATCGTGCCGCACGTCGAGACGGCCGAGCAGGCGGCCATGGCCGTGCGCTACAGCAAGTATCCGCCCGAAGGAAAGCGCGGCGTGCTGACGGCGGGCGTGCACACCGAGTTCGCCGAGCCGGACTGCGGCGAGCTCACCGCGGGCCAGAACCGCGAGGTCCTGACCGCCGTGAAAGTGGAGAGCGGCCTCGGCATCGAGAACATCGACGAGATCGCCGCGACGCCCGGCCTCGACGCCATCCTGATCGGCCGCACCGACCTCTCGGCCACCATTGGCATTCCGGGTCAGATCCACCATCCGGACATCAGGGATTCCGTCGAGCGCATGCTGGAGGCGGTCAAGCGCCACGGCATCGCAGGCGGTCCGCACATCGGCTCGATCGAGGAGTCGCTCGAGTGGGCCGACAAGGGCGCGACCTTCATGAGCTACGGCTACGACGGCGACATGCTCTTGCAGGCGTCGAAGCAGTTTGTTGGCGGCGTGCGCGACCTGCTGGGGGACCGGCTGCTGGACTGAGGGCTACTCCAGGCCCAGCAGGCTCAGGCTGTCGCGGTGGATGATGCCCTCGATCTCCTCGGACGGAATCTTGGGCAGCCCGGTGCCCTCGGTGACGGCGTTGATGTTCCGCAACGTATTGATCGTGCCGTCGACGGTGCTGAAGGGTAGATCGCTGCCGAAGAGCACGTTCTCGATGGCGCCAAACTCGCTGAGCATGGCCAGCGCCTGGTAGAGCCACCACGGTTTGCTCTCGAGCCCCGACACGTCGGTGAACACGTTGGGATGCTTGCGGGCGACGACCATGGCGTCGGCGAACCACGGCAGGCCGATGTGCGCCAGGATGATCCTGAGGTCCGGAAACTCGCGCGCCACGGGGTCGTAGAGCAGCGGACTGGCCAGCTCCATGGGCGTATTGGCCATGCCCTGGTAGGCGGCGTGGGTCAGGATCGGCAGGCCGAGCTCCTGGGCTCTCGCGTGGACGCGCCCGGCCTTCGGGTCGTTGGGGTGGTAGTGCTGATAGACGGGGCTCATCTTGATGCCGCGCAGGCCGAGGTCGTTGACGCTGCGGTCGATCTCGTCGAGCGCATCCGGCTGATTCGGGTCAATTGACATAAAACCGATCAGCTTCTCGGGGTGTTGGCCCACGTAGGCGGCGATGTGGTCGTTGGGCGTGCACATTTCCATGGCAATCGAGTTGATGCCGAACACGATCACGCGGTCCGCGGTCTTCTCGGCCTCCCAGTGCCGCTCGGGCGTGACGTTGATGTCCAGCACGTCCGGCGGATAGGTCAGCTCGATGGCCTGGCTGAACTGCGGGCCCCACTGCTCGCTGGTGCTCAGGTGGGTGTGGACGTCGACGATCACGACGCCTTCGCCTCCCAGAGCAGCGGCTCGCCTGCGATCAACCGCCGCACGTTTTCGGCGACGCCGGCCGAGGTCTCGCGAACGAAGGCGTCGCACGCATTCGAGGCGTGCGGCGTGACGAACACCTCGTAGTCGAAGAGCGGGCCGGTGGGATCCACCGGTTCCTCCCAGAAGACGTCGATCCCAGCCGTGCTCAGCTTGCCGCTCCGCAGCGCGTCGATCAGCGCCTCGCGGTCGATCACGTGACCCCGCGCCACGTTCACGATCACGGCATCGTCGTCCATGGCGGCGATGGAGTCGGTGTTGATCATGCCCTCGGTCTCGGGCGTCAGGGGTGTGGCCAGCGCAATGAAGCGACAGCCGCGCACGGCCTCGTGCAGCTCGTCAGGCGAGTGCACCGAAGTCAACCCAAGCTCCTCCACGTCGCTCTCGCGGGGGGTGCGGCGCACGCCGACGATCTCGCAGCCGAACGGCTGCAAGAGCCGCACGAGCTGGCTGCCGATGCCCCCCAGGCCGATGACGCAGACCCTGGCGCCGAACAGCGAATGTCCGAAGGGGACATTCCAGTCCTGGGTGCGAATGCCCTCGAGCAGTCGCGGATAGCGGCGTCCGCCGCCGATGAGCAGGAAGAGGGCCATTTCCGCCACGGCTTGAGCCAGACCACCGTCGGCCGAGGGCACGTTGGCGACGCGTACGCCGCGGGCGTTCGCAGCCGCAACGTCGATGGCGTCAAGCCCGACCCCGGGCTGCTGGACCAACTGCAACTTCGGCGACGCGTCGAGGACGGTGGCGTCGATAACGGCCCGTGCCGGAAGCAGGACGGCGGCGTTGCCCGCGTACTCCGCGACCTTTTCTTGGGGACACGTGAGCACCCGGTGATCGGGGAGCGCCGCCTGGATGCCGCCCGACAGGTCCGGCATGTAGTCGTTGCAGAACAGCAGGTCCACGGGATGGTCCGCCTTTGCTCGCCCGCGGCCCAACGACCACGGGCGCCGAACGCTCGGGGCAGCATGCGATCATAGGCCGCCGGTTCCGCGGGTGCGAGCGGACCCGATCCTCGCGGGGGAGGCGACATGCGGATCACCGACGTCAAGCATTTTGCGCCCACGGTGGGAATGCGACCGCAATCCATCGTGAAGGTCGAAACCGACGCCGGCATCTCCGGGCTGGGCGAAGCCGGGACGGCGGGCCGCGAGCGGGCGATTGCCGGCATGTGGGACCACTACCGCGAATTCCTGATCGGCAAGGACCCGCGGCGGATCGAAGACATCCACCAGGTGCTCTACCGCAGCCAGTATTTCGAAGGCGGCACCGTCATCACCGCCGCCGCCTCGGCGATCGACATCGCGCTGTGGGACATCCTCGGCCAGCACCTCAACACGCCGATCTGGCAGCTCCTGGGCGGCGCGTCGCGGCACAAGGTCACGTGCTTTGCGGACGCCGTGGCCGGCGAGGGCGACACCATGCCCGAGCGCGCGGCGGACCTGGCGGCGAATGGATGGGGCACGGTTCGCTTCTCGCCCGTGGTGCCGACCGATGACGATCCCGACGCGCCCGAGGACGTCTACGAGCCTTGGGAGTCGGTGGTGGCTTCGGCCGACATGCTGCACGCAGTGCGGGCTCGGGTGGGACCGCGGCTGCGAATGGGGATCGACTTTCACCACCGGCTCAGCGTGGCCGACGCCGCCGAGTTCTGCCGCCTGGTCGACGACGTCAACCTCATGTTCCTCGAGGAGCCGATCCGGTCCGAGAGCCCCGACGCCTACGCCTCGCTGCGCACCATGACCGACATCCCCTTCGCCATCGGCGAGGAGTTTTCGGGCATCTACGTATTCGCGCCATTCATCGAGCGCGGGCTGAGCAACTACGTGCGGCTGGACGTGTGCAACGTGGGCGGGTTCACGGCGGCCCGCAAGGTGGCCGGGATGGCAGAGGCGCACTACCTGGAAGTGATGCCGCACAACCCGCTGGGCCCCATATCGACGGCGGCGGCGGTGCACTTTTGCACGGCCATCCCGAACTTCGCCCTGCTCGAATACAACTGGAACACGCGGGCGCGCCCGCCGGACCTGTTCCCGGAGGGACTCGACATCGAGGGCGAC
This sequence comes from Chloroflexota bacterium, assembly GCA_028873795.1. GTDB lineage: Bacteria > Chloroflexota > UBA11872 > UBA11872 > UBA11872 > JAJECS01. The sequence continues at coordinate 139,565 of JAPPNP010000014.1, read as the reverse complement.
GCGTTTCCGCTGCCCGAGGCGCCGGGGCTGGGCGTCAAGCTCAACGAGGACGCGCTGGCGGATCACCCCACCATGTTTTGGGAGGCGCCCCACCTGCGCCGCCGCGACGGCTCGTATACGAACTGGTGAGCGACGCTCGGCTCGGGCGGTTCTACTCGATTCTCCAAACGCCGTTCGACGCCGACGGCGCGATCGACTCCGCCAGCCTGTTGCGCCTGCTGCATCACCGCGAGAACTGCGGCAGCGACGGGCTGTTTCTGCTCGGCGTGGCGTCGGAGGCCATGTTCCTCAGCCGAGCCGAGCAGGAAGACGTCGTCGGTGTGGTGATGGGCGAGCTTTACGGGCGCTTGCCGGTGCTGGTGGCGGCGTACGCGCCCGCCACGGCCGCCGTGATCGAGTTGGGCCGGCGCTGGACCGACCTGGGAGCGTCCGGCGTAGTCGTGCTGCCGCCGTATGCCACCGCGCCGACCGAAGACGCGGTGGTGCGCCACTACGCGACGGTCACGGACGCGCTGGACGTGCCGGTGATCGCGCAGGACGAGCCAAACACCAGCGGCGTGGCCATGAGTGCCGCGCTGCTGGCGCGCTTGGCCCGCGAGGTCGAGGGCGTGGCCGCCTTCAAGGTCGAGGGGCAGCCGGTGACGCAGCGGCTTAGTGCGGTGCGGACCCTGGTCGGCGACGCGCGACCGCTGTATTCCGCCGCTGGCACCTCCTTCGTGCAGGAGCTGGAGCGGAGATCGAGCGGCATGATGACGGGCTATCCCTATCCCGAGGTCATCGTCGAGACGCTGGCGCTGTTCCTCGACGGCGACGCGGCGGGCGCCAACGCGCTCTGGGATCGTCTGATGCCGCTGACGGCGATGGACGCGCGGCCCGGACTCATGTGGGCGGTGCGCAAGGAGATTCTCAAGCGGCGGGGACTGATCGACCACGCCACGGTGCGCGATCCGGCGCCCGTGATCGACGCGGCGACGCGGGACGAGATCGGGCAGCTGATCGATCGGCTGGAGCTGGCCGAGCGATATCCCGTCAACTAGCCGCTCCGGCGTATGATGGCCGCGGGCCGCGATGTCGGAGACGAGGCGCGTATGGTGCTCGATAGCCGGAAGTGGGATGCCCGCTACGGACACGATCTGCTCGCGGCCTACGGGCCGACCTACACGTCCTATCTCGCCATCACGTCGCCGAGCGCCTGGGCCGTGGTGGAGGAGTTCTTTCCCCACCCGCCGCGGCAGCTCGAGTTTCAGCAGGGCATGGCGGAGAACTATGTCGAGCCGCTGATCGATCGGTTGCCCGACGCCGACGTCGTGCTGGGCATCGGCGGCGGCAATGCGCTGGACGTGGGCAAATTCATGGCCTGGAAGTTGGAAAAGCCGCTGGTGCTGATTCCCACCATCGTCTCGACTGGTGCGATCTTCCAGGCGCCGGTGGCGATCCGCCGCGCGGACATCTGGGAGTTCTGCTTCGACACCGTGGCGCCCGACTATCTGCTGCTGGACTACGACGTGATCGCGGCGGCGCCGCCCCATCTCAACCGCGCCGGCATGGGCGAGTGCATCTGCAACCTGGGGCACGTGGCGTCGTGGCGCTGGTGGGAGGAGCAGGGACTCGAGGGCCTCCCGCCGATGGACCAGGCCGCGGCGGATGGGACGCTGGCGTGGATCCACGCACGGTGCCGGCAGTTCGCCGCAGGGCTGGACGAACTGGGCCAACTGAACGACGACGCCATCCGCATCGCCAGCGAGATCAATCGCGAGCGCTACGACGTGCCCACGTTTGACATGAAGATCTCGCGCAGCATCGACCACACGTTCGTCATCGCGTTCGAGTGGGTGCTCGGCCGCGAGCTGATTCACTCGGAAGTGGTGTCGCTGGGCTCGCTCATCAACGCGCACGTGTATGAATGGGGCTTCGACGAGACGAAGGCGCTGCTGGATCTGTGCCGGGTACGCTACCGTCCCGCCGAGATCGGCTGCACCTGGGACGAGGTGAAGATCGTGCTGGGCAGGATCAACGAACTGCACGATCTCTTGGGGAATCCTCCCAACTGGTTCCACCACCGCACCCTCGGCGACGCGTCGTTCGAGCGGATGGCGGCGGCCATCGACGCGGCCTAGTGGCGGGAGCCGAAAATTGACTGAATCAGTCGTGCGCGTCGGCCTGATCGGCGCCGGGAACTTCGGCGGCGAGGTGGCCAAGATCGTCGCCCGGCGTCCACAGCTGGAGCTTGTTGGGGTGGCCGACGTGAACGCCGACGCGGCCCGGAATCGCGCCGACATGTACGGCGTGCCGTCGTGGGGCGATCACGGCGACCTGCTGGCGGAGTGCGACTGCGACGCGGTGGCCGTCGCCACGCCGCACAACACGCATCGGGACATCGTGGTCGATGCGGCGGCGGCCGGTCGCCACATCTTTTGCGAAAAGACGATGGCGATCACCGTGGCCGAGTGCCACGACATGATCGAAGCGGCCGACCGCCACGGCGTGAAGCTGATGATCGGTCACAAGCGACGCTTTCGCGGCGCGCACGCCGAGATTAAGCGCCTGCTCGACACCGGCGAGTTTGGCCGCCCGCTGTCCATCAACGTGCACGGCTATTTCGGACGGCGGATCCACGGATTCTGGTCGCGTCGGGCGGCCAACGGCGGGTTGCTGTACTGGGCCGGCACCCACGACGTCGACACCATCCGGCACTACCTGGGCGAGGTCGACACGGTTTCGGCGATGACCGGTCCGAAGCTGTTTCCCGACGTGACGGACTACGACGATGCGATCGCGGTGAACCTGCGGTTCCGCAACGGGGCGGTGGGATCGATCCAGGTCACGACGGCGTTTCCCATGGCGACCTACCGCACGTCGTTTAGCTACCAGATTGCCTGCGAGCACGGCGGCATCGCCTACGACCCGCGGCAGGTGGCGGTGCACTACGCCGCGCACGACGGCCCGATGCAGACGACCTTCTTTGAGGGCTACGGATTCGAGGAGGCGTTCGACACCGAGTGGGACAGCTTCGCCGCCTGGGTGCTGCGCGACGAGCCGCCGGTGTTGACCGGCGAGGACGGCCTGCGGGCCGTCGAGATCATGCAGGCGGCCTACATCTCGGTCGACGAGGGCGGCAGGCCGATCTCGCTGCCGCTGGACCGCCACGAGCGGCGGCCCTTCGGCTAGCTAGCGCCAGCCCGGCCCTCCGCTGCGGGGGTAGTGCTCGCGCATGGCGTCGTACCCCTTTTGGCGCGCCTCTCGCTTGTGGCGCGTCGAGCGCATCCGCTGGTCCGCCGACGGACTCAGCCAGCGCGAGAGTCGGCGCAAGAGACGGGCGCAGAATCGCGGCACCGCGAGGATGATGCGCATGGAGGAGCTCCTCTATTGGGCGCGGACGTACCAAAACCTTCGAGGGCTTGATTCTATCGGGTCAGCGTGCCGCGTGAGCGGGTCCCGGGCCTTCTCCCCCGGTGGAGGCGCTTGCTTAGCCCCTCCGTCATTCCGGCGGAGGCCGGAATCCAGTCTGGTAGAAACTGGATGCGCGACGGACGGGCGGTTCGCGAACCGCCCCTACCTCATTGCGGCGCTGGCGAGCACCGCGCCCGCTCCCGACTAGAACGACGGAATCAGAAGCGACGGGGGAGCAATGCCACCTGCCGCCACCGCGCGATATCGGTTGTCGAACTCGACGCTGCCGTCGTCCTCGCGGGTGGTCAGCGTGACGCCGCGTTCGAAGGCCGGCTGGTTGCCGATGGTGAAGTCGCGTTCGTAGGCGTGGACCGACACGTACTCGGCGGTGCCGCCGTCGGCCCAGCGAACCGTGTAAATCGCGCGCGGCAGGGGCTTTGGGCCGGAGGCGTCTCGACGAAAGGTCTCTAGCGCCTGCTCGTCGATCTCGATTCCCAGGCCGGGCGCCTCGGGTACGCGGACGTAGCCGCGCTGGATGTCGAGCGGCTCCCGCAGCAGGTCGTCGGGATAGACATTGGACGCCGTCACGGCCGGCCAGCGGGCGGCCGGCAGCGCGGCGGACAGGTGGGCCGCGAAGGCCGTGGTGATGCCCGTCCCCACAACCTGCACGAAGAACGGCAGGTTCGCTGCGTGCGCCAGCGCGGCGTAGTGCAGCGCGGAGCCGACGCCCTCGCCGTGACCGGCGAAACCGTCGCACACGCGCTCCCGCGTCGCCGTGAGGAAGTCGGGCTCCTCGAAGTGCAGCGCAATGGCGCGGCGAGACTTGGCTCGAAGCGTGGAGTTGCCCGCGACGTCGCTTTGGGGAATGGGTGTCTCGAACATGTGGATCTTGGGAAAGGCCTCCAGCTCCGCCAAGACTTGCTGCGCGAATCCGGCGTCGAGCAGAAAGCCGTTGAAGTCGAGATCGAAGGTGGCGTGGTCCGGCGTGGCGGCGCTGATGGCCTCCATTTGCGCCGTCAGGTCGAACCAGGGACGCGGCTTGAGCTTGAACGCCGTATAGCCCGCGGCGATGGCGTCCTCGGCCTCGGCGGCCAAGTCCTCCGGCGGCATGTCGTAGCACCACCACGCCAGCGGGACCCAGGCGCGCGCCTGCCGGCCGATGAGCCGGTGCGCGGGCACGCCGAGCGCCTTGCCGGTGAGGTCGAACATGGCCTGCTGCAGGCCGGAGCCAAGCTCGTCGCGCCAGAGCAGCTCCGCCGGATTGCGGCCGATGATCCCGGCATCCACGGCGGCGATGTCCCGGTCCCAATTGTGCATGGCGCGGGACTCGCCCCAGCCGACGATTCCGCTATCGGTGGTGACGCGGCAGATCTCGATCAGCGAGAAGTTGGTGATGCCGCGCCGCATGTGCGGCTCCGTGCGCGGCGTGAACCCGACGTCAAGCTCGATGCGCTCGACGTCCGTGATCTTCATGCCAGCATGAGACCTATGGGTACTACCACGTGATTCCTGCCCTCCATACCGTCATTCCCGCCTCCACTCCGTCATTCCCGCGGAGGCGGGAATCCACCCCTCATTGAACCTGGCGGCGAAAGGAATGCGCCCGGTCTTCCACAAGCCCGGGTGGATTTTGCAAGGGTCTCCAAAGGGAGACGCAACTATGCAATCGTCTCCGACTCGGTGTAGCGGTGCCGCTCCAGGTAGTCCTCGTCGACCTCGATGCCCAAGCCGGGCCGGTCGCTCACCGTCAGGAAGTCGCGCTCGAATCCCAGCGGCTCGCACAGCGGCGCGTTGTAGACCGGAATCCAGCCCATGGCGTGCTCCAGGCGGTAGAAGTTCGGCGTCGTCAGCCCCACGTGCGAGCCCGCCGCGATCTGGATGGGTCCGGCGGCGTTGTGCGGGCTCAGGGGTACGTAGTGGGCCTCGGCCAGGGCGCCGATGCGCCGCAGCTCGCTGATGCCGCCGGTCCAGCACACGTCGGGCATGACGAAGTCGGCCAGGCGCCGCTCCAGGATCGGCGCGAAGTCGAAGCGCGTGAACAGTCGCTCGCCCACGCAGATCGGCACCGCCGTGTTCTCGCGCACCTGCCGCAGCGCGTCGTGGCTCTCGGGCGGCACCGGCTCCTCGAGCCAGGCAACGTCCAGCTCGGCCAGGCGGTCGGCGACGCGGATGGCGCTGGGCACGTCGTACTGGCCGTGGGCGTCGATCAGGATGTGAACGTTGGGTCCCACCGCCTCGCGCACCGCCGCCACGCGCGCGATGCCGGCCGACTCGTGCTCGGGAGTTATTTCACCGCTCACGTAGGCGTAGAACGCTTCGGCCATTTCGAGAAACGGGTCAAACTTCAGCGACCGGTGGCCGGTGTCCACGGTGCGCCGCGCCGCGTCGGCGTAGTCCTGCGGCTCGCTCGCGCCATCCGGCCACCACGCGTTGGCGTAGACCGGCACCGTCTCGCGCACCTTGCCGCCGAGCAGGTCGTAGATCGGGCGGTCCAACGCTTTGCCCTTGATGTCCCACAGCGCAATGTCGATGGCGCTGAGCACCTGCGTCGGCATCCCGCGCGACCCCATGTAGGTGTAGCGGCGGTAGATGTCGTGCCAGATGGCCTCGATCTCGGACGGATCGCGGCCGATCAGCATCTCGCGGACCTGATTGATGCCGAAGTCGGCGATCAGTGCGGCGCCGCCGGCCCAAGTCGATCCCTCGCCCCAACCGGAAATGCCCGCGTCCGTATCCACCCGCACGAACAGGATCGGCCCATAGCGCCTGTTGGCCCCACCGGCCCGATAGAGAAACGTGCGGACGTCGGTGATCTTCATCGCGGGGCGCTCCGGTCGTGTATCACCTCAGAGGGCGATTGTGGACGACGTGGCGGCGGGTGTCATGCGACGGCGCTGCTGCATGGCGGTTCTTGACGTGCTTGAGCCAGATTCCTAGTGTGCAGTTGCAAGTAACAGACACGGCAAATCAATTTTGGAGACATTGCTGCTCGTGGTCGGTATACCCGGAGCCATAGTTGCCGTGCTCACAATTGCGAAGCTCTGTCATTCTTGGTATCTAGGACATAGTCAAGCCAAACTAATGGAGCTAATGCAGCGTGATCCACGAGAACGAGTCGAGTTTCTGAATGCGCAGGTTGATGGAGACTTGTTTCATAACAATGAAGAAGTATTTTGGCTTCTGAAGTTTCGAATCAGAAACCGAAGTGACTTTGAAGTGTGGCTTGAAAGTCCAACAATTGAGATTCGAGACAAGAATATCCTAGGCTATTCAGCGACTGGGACGATCATCCTAAAACCGGGCGAACAGTATATACTTGAGGTTTCGCTTCCAGAATATGATATTGATAGCGTTGATATGAGCAAATATAGAATCACCAATACTGGCCACAGCAACAAGGTCTAGCTAGAGGCCGATTCTGCGGGATGCAGCGAACCAATTCAGTTCGTCGCGCGGCGGTACTCGTAGGTGGCGGCGGCGACGAGCACGGCGCTTGTGCCGAGCAGGACCCAGAAGCCGGGCACGATGTGCTCCCAGATCCAGCCGTCGATGATGATGGTGCGCACGGCGACCAGGATGTACTCGATCGGGTTGAGGCCGACGGCGAACTGGAACCAGCCGGTGATCAGATCGCGCGGCATGAAGGCCGAAGTGAGAAACGCCAGCGGCATGAACAGCAGCCAGCTATTGACCGTGACCTGCACGCTGCGAGTGCGCACGGCGATGATGAGCCCCACGCAGCCCATGGCGATGCCCAGCAACGTGGTGGCCACGATCACGGCCAGGATGCCCACGATGCCGCCTTCGAACCGCACCCCAATGGCCGTCGCCACCAGCACGATGGCGACCACCTGGGCGATGGCCCGCGTGGCGCCGATTGCGAGCGTCCCGAGCAGGATCGAGAAGCGGTTGACGGGCGAGAGCAGCAGCTTGTCCACATAGCCCGACATGATGTCGGTGAGCAGCACCATGGCCATGTCGCTGCCGCTGAAGACCACGGCCATCACGATCACCATGGCGGTCAGGAAGGCCTGGTAGTCGGAGGCCGGGAATCCGGGCAGGCCCGTGATGCCCCGCAGCGGCTCGCCGAAGAAGAGATACATCACGGCGGACGAAAAGACGGCGGCCACGATCATGGTCGGCTGCGCCAGCCAGGTCTTCAGATTGCGGACGTAGATGTAGGAACTCTCGCGCAGGATCAGCATGGCTACCTCCGGTTCACGCCCATCCACTGGCCCCAGACGCGCGACTCGGCGTCCTCGTCGGCGTCGGCCTCGCGAATCTCGCGTCCCGTGTGATGCAGGAAAACGTCGTCGAGCGATGGGCGAGTGACGGCGAGGTTGGCCACGGGGACTTCCACGTCGTTGAGCGCGCGCAGGATCGCGGGCGCGGCCGTACCGCCGTCGTCGACCGTGGCGGTCAGTCCGTCGGGCGTCGTGTCGGCTTCCCGCACTGCCGGGAGCTGGCGCAGCGCGCCGAGCGCGGCGTCGGTGCGGCCGTCGGGGGACTCCATGTGACCGAAGGAGACGCGCACCACGTCGCCGCCGACCCCGGCCTTGAGCGCGCTGGGTGAGCCTTCGGTCACCAGGCGCCCGTGGTCGATGATGGCCAGCCGGCGGCACAGCCGGTCGGCCTCGTCCATGTGCTGGGTGGTGAGCATCACGGTCACGCCCTGCGCGTTGAGCTGCTCCAGGTGCTCCCAGATCGCCAGGCGGCTCTGAGGGTCGAGACCGGACGTGGGTTCGTCAAGGAACAGGATGCCGGGCTCGTGCATGAGCGCTCCGGCCAGGTCAATGCGCCGCCGCATGCCGCCGGAATAGGACCCGATCTTGCGCTTCCCGACGCCCGAGAGTCCCACCAGCTCCAGCAGCTCGTCGGCGCGGCGGTTGGCCTCGGCGCGGCCGACGCCGTAGAGGCGCCCCTGCAAGACCAGGAAGTCGCGGCCCTTCGAGAGATCGTCCAGACCGACCTCCTGCAGGGCGACGCCGATGGACGCCCGAACGCCACGCGCGTCGCGGTCGATGTCGATACCGGCGACCTCCACGCGGCCCGCGCTCTTGGGGAGCAGCGTGGCCAGGATCTTGATGGTGGTGGTCTTGCCGGCGCCGTTGGGGCCAAGGAAGCCGAAAAACTCGCCCTGCTCGACGGTGAAGTCGATGCCGTCGATGGCGCGCGTGCCTCCGGGGTAGGTCTTTTCGAGGCCGCGGACCGCGACCGCGGGCGGGTGTTGCAAGCGAGTCTCCAGATGACTGCGTGATGCGCCGCGGCGAGCCTACCAGCGGGCGCGGCCCGGCGACTGGAAGTGCGCTTACATGGGGACTGGATTCCCGCCTCCGCGGGAATGACGGACCGAGCCCGGTGGCCCAGGCTGCGCGCAGCCTGGGAGATCCACCCGCAGCTGTCCCACGCTGCACGCAGCGCGGGCCACCAGACGCGGGCCATCGGGCGCCCACAAGGGGCGCCCCTACGCGGAATTGGGGTGTCCCTCGGTTGTAGGGGCAGCCCTTGTGGCTGCCCGGTTCGCTAGCCGTACGGCTCCAGCGTCGCCAGGTCGACTTCGATGCCGAAACCGGGGGCGTCGGAGGGCTTCAGGCGGCCGTTGACGGGGTGGGCCGCGCCGGGGACTGAGACGGCGTCGGCGAGGTCGACGCCGGGTCCCGACGCCACGAAACACTCACCCCAGGGAATGCCGGGCAGGGCGTAGCACGCGTGCTGGCCGTAGGGCTCGTTGACGCCGCCGTGCGGGATGACCGCCAGCCCGGCCGCGTCGGCGATGGCGCAGATGCGCATAAGGGCCGTGATGCCCCCCACCCACATGATGTCGGGCTGCAGAATGTCCACCAGTCGGCGGCTGGCGGCGTGCTGGAAGGGCACGGGGGTGTACCAGTGCTCCCCGGTGGCGAGCGTCTGCCAGGGCACGCGGTCGCGCAGCGCGGCGTGGCTGTCCATGTCCTCGGACCGCAGCACTTCCTCGATCCACTTGAGCTTGAAGGGCCGCAACTCCTCGATCAGGCGCACGGCGTACTCGACGTCGAGCGACATCCAGCAATCCAGCATCAACTCCACGTCCGGGCCGACGAGGTCGCGCAGGGCGGCGATCTCGTCGACGTTGCCGCGCAATCCGTCCAGGCCGTCGGGCGGGCCGAAGCGGCAGGGGTGCTTGGTGGCGGTAAAGCCCAGCTCGAGGTGCCACTCGTGCTGCGGTCCGGTGGCGTAGCAGACGATCTCGTCGTGCGACGGGCCGCCCATCAGCTCGTAGACCGGTCGATCCAGCACCTTGCCCTTCAGGTCCCACAGCGCGAGATCGATGGCGCTCACGGCGTATGAGGCCAGTCCCGTGGCGCCAAAGGGCGAGCACAGCCGCACCATCATGTCGTAGAGCCGCTCCGTGGCCAGCGCCGGCTCGCCGACGATTCGCGGGCCGAGATAGTCGTCCACCAGGGCGGCCATGGGGCGACTGAGCGCGCCAATGCCGAGGCCCTGGGTGCCATCCTCGGCGGTGACCACCACGCCCACGCCGGGCCAATTGGGCGTCCAGCTGGAGCGCACCTCGGCGTAGCGCGGATAACGGGCCATGGGCGAACCGACGCGGGCGTCCTCGGTCCACGACGTGCGGGATCTGCTGATGGAGTGCCGCTCGCCGAAGTCGAGGGCGACGGCTTGGACGCTGGCGATCTTCACCGGATTGCGACTACGGGTAGCTGACGGACTCGCCCGGCTTGAGCTCGATCACGCTCGTGCGGGGCGTCAGGTCGGCGATGCGCCGCCGCAGGTCGTCGATATCCGCCGCCTGGTTGGGGAACGTGTCGTAGTGGCAGGGGATGACGGCCCGCGGGCGCGTGAGCGCGGCGGCTATGGCCGCTTCCTTGACGCCCATGGTGTACTTGCCGCCCGCCGGCATGATCACCAGGTCGGGCGCGTAGAGCTGGCTGATGAGCGCCATGTCGCCGAAGACGCCCGTGTCGGCGGTGTCATAGATCACCGGCCCGTCGTCGAACGTCAGCACGAATCCGCAGACGCTGCCGTCCGGCTCGGCGTAGGCGGCGCCTTCGCGGTAGGCCGTGCCGTGCATGCCGGTCGAGTGGTCGGCGCGCACCATGGTGTAGGTCACGCCGCCCAGCTTGACCGTGCCGCCGATGTTGAGGGGACAGGAGTCGGTGTCGAAGCCGATGCCGTGCGTGTCGGCGTAGCCGGCCACCTCCGGGCTGCCGATGAGCGTGGCGCCGGTCTTCTGGACGATGGCGATGGCGTCGCCGAGGTGGTCGACGTGCCCGTGCGTCACGCACACGACGTCGGCGCGATCGACGTCGGCCAGCCCTTCGGAGCAGACGGGGCTGTCATCCAGCCAGGGATCGAAGTAGATGACCTCGCCGGTTGGGGCCGTGAAGCGAAACGAGGCGTGACCGAGAAAGTCGATTTGAACCGATTTCATGAGATTGAATCCTCCGATTGGCTGGTCGGGTATCGCCGAGCGCGGTTAGTCGACGCTGAATACGAGCGTTTGGTGCCGGATCTTGTCGTCTTCGATGATGAACGTGTCGGTACCCGACGCGCTGCGGCCGTCGGCATGACTTCCTTGCCACTCCAGCACCACGATCGGCTCGGCGGTGGTCACCGACACCTGCTCGACGGAGAAGCCGTCCAGCGAGCCGCCGATGTCCTCGAAGAACGCGGTGATCTCCGCGTGTCCCTGGGCGACCTGGCCCGGTCGCACGAACAGCGCGTCGTCCGCGTAGTCGGAAAGCAGGCGGTCCATGTCGCCGGACATCACCGCGTCCCAATGATCGTCGAACACCTCTTGGGCGGTACGCATCTGGCGGCCTCGCATCGGGGGCGCCGGCTTGGCACGTCGGCGCGGAGGGGACTTTATGATACCGAGGTGGCGGGGGCGCCCCGCCGTCAACGCTAGTGGTGGCATGCCCCGAGACACCGATCCCAAGCGCAGCGTCGCCGACCTGCACATCGACGATCCGGTGGAGCTGGAGGTCACCCGCAACAGCCTCGTCGGCATCTGCGAGGAGATGGGCGTGGCCATGCTGCGCACGTCGTACTCGACGATGTTCAACGAGGCACGCGACTTCTCGTGCGTCGTCTTCGACGCCCAGGGCGAAATGATCGCGCAGGGCGACTTCTGCCCGGCGCACATCGGCGCCATCGTGCACACCGTCGAGTGGGCCATCAAAGAGGTCGGCCCGGACAACATGCACCCCGGCGATGTGATCCTGCACAACGATCCCTACCGGGGCGGCTGCCACCTGCCCGAGTTCATGACGTTGAAGCCCTGCTTCTACGAGGGCGAGGTGGTGGCCTACGCGGCCAACATCGCGCACATGACGGACATCGGCGGCATGGTGCCCGCCGCGTTTGGCGATACGCGCAACATCTTCCAGGAGGGGTTGCGGCTGCCGCCGATCAAGATCTACCAGGACGACGAGCCGGTGGAGGACATCTTCGCCATCATCACGTCCAACGTGCGCACGCCCAAAGTGTCGCGCGGCGACCTGATGGCGATGGTGGGCTCGACCTACCTGGCCGAGCGCCGCATCGTGGGCCTCGTCGAGAAGCTTGGCGTCGAGCGCTTCCGCCAGCTTTCGGGTCAGATCAAGGACGTGTCGGAAGTGCTCATGCGGCAGGCCTTGGACCGGCTGCCGGACGGCGCCTACACCGCCGAGGGCTTCCTGGAGGACGACGGCGTGATTCCGGACCGCCCCTGGAAGATCCGGGCGACGGTGGTGATCCGCGGCGACGAGGTGATCGTCGACTACACCGGGTCGGACCCGCAGGCGGCCGGCGCGATCAACCAGTCGTTCGGCACCACGGCGTCGGCGACCTACGCCGGCATCTTTCACATGATCGACATTCCGATTCCGTGGAATCACGGCGCCTACCGGCCCATCGCCATCGTGGCGCCGCCGGGCTCGATCGTGAACGTCAACTATCCCGGCTCGTGCGTGGGCGGCAACTCCGACACCTATCCCACGACGGTGGACATCCTGCTGGCCGCCTTCGCGCAGGCCAGCGATCGCAGCTCGGCGGCCGACGGCGGCACCTGCGGCCTGCTGGGGTTCTACGGGACGAACATCGACACGGGCGAGCCGTTCGTCATCCTGCACCACGAGGGCATGGGATGGGGCGGCCGGCGCGACGCCGACGGCAACGACGCGCAGATCGTGAAGAACGGCAACTGCCTCAACGCGCCCTGCGAAGTGTGGGAAACGCGTTACCCGGTGCGTCTGGACGAGTACTCGATTGCCGAGGGCGGCGCGGGCGCGGGGGCCTATCGCGGCGGTCACGGCGTGCAGCGCACTTGGACTTGCCTGTCCCCGATCACCGTGAGTGCGCACCTCAACCGCACGTCCAACCGGGCGTGGGGTCTGCACGGCGGGTCCGAGGGTGGGACGACCGCGCTGCTCTTCCGACGCGCCGGGGAGACTGAGTGGCAGACGGCCCGGGAGATGTTCGACACGATCTCCGACGGAAAGTTCTCGAACGTCGTGCTCGACATTGGCGATCAGATTCTGCTGCGCACTCCCGGCGGAGGCGGCTACGGCGATCCGAGCGAGCGCGATCCGGCGCTGGTGCTCGAAGACGTGCGGGATCTGCTCCTCGATCCGGATGAGGCGCGCGAGATGTACGGTGTGGCCGTCAACGTGGCGGCTGGCCGCGCAGAGCTCGACGAAAGCGACCAGCGCCGCACTTCCAATGGAGCTGCTGAATGAGCCAGGCGCCCGAATTTGACGATGCCACGCGAGAGCGATTCCAGGCGCTGCACTCCGCCCTGATCGCCGACAGTCTGGACCGCATGGGCGTGCCGGTGCAGGCCATGCGGCGCGACGTGCGTCCGATGTATCCCGCCGCCCGCATCGTGGGCCGGGCGCTGCCGCTGCTGCAGACCGCCGTCTACCGCCCGCCGGACGAGCCCTACGAGGTGCTGTTCGAGGCCTTCCGCGCCATGCGCCCCAACGACGTGCTGGTCATCACCACCACCGGTCACTATGAATCGGGCGTGTGGGGCGGCCTGCTCAGTACCTCCGCACAGACTCGGGGCGCCGTGGGCTGCGTGATCGATGGCTTGACGCGCGACGTGCATGAGATCGAGGAGATCGACTTTCCCGTGTTTGCGGTCGGCCAGAGTCCGGTTGACTCCGAGGGCCGCTGCGAGGGCATCGAGTGGGGACAGCCCATCGACTGCGCCGGCGCGCGGGTGGAGTACGGCGACGTGATCGTCGGCGACGACATGGGCGTGGTGGTGGTTCCAAGAGAAGCGGCGGTCGAAGTGCTGGACCGCGCCGAGGCCAAGGGGCGGGGCGAGACCAACGTGCGCGAGATCCTGGCCACCGGTCGCGACGTGGGCGAGGTCTTCAAGGAATACGGGATTCTGTAGGCGGAAGCTATGGGTCGGCGAGGCCGCGAGACGGCATTGAATCATGCGGCCAAGTTTGCTCCTTAGATTCCTCGCTTCGCTCGGAATGACAGGGTGTGGGGCTCGGAATGACAGGGTGGTGTGCTCGCAATGACTGCCGCGACGCACGGGACATGTCATCCCGAACGTAGTGAGGGATCTAAGGACGTTGTGGATTCTCCCCGCCCCTTGGATTCCTCGCTGCGCTCGGAATGACAGGAACGGGCACGCAACCGGTGAGCCATGATGCTGGCGGGTGGTTCACAATGGCGGTCGGCCTAGTGACCGCCCCGTGATTGGATGGCGCCGATGACCGAGCCCCGCTTTCGGGTCGTGATCACCGACTGCGATTTCGAGATGCCGCCGGTGATCGAGCAGGCCGAGCTCGATCCCATTGGCGCCGAGTTGGTTGTGGAGCAGTGCTTCACGGAAGAAGCGTTGATCGAAAAGGTGGCCGACGCCGACGGGCTGCTCGAGCAATACGCACCGATCACGGCTCGCGTCGTGGATGCCCTGGAGCGCTGCAAGGTGATCGTGCGCTACGGCACCGGTATGGACCCGATCGACGTGGCCGCGGCAACTGCCAAGGGCATCGTCGTGTGCAACGTGCGCGACTACCAGGTCGGCGAGGTCGCCGATCACACCATGGGGCTGCTGCTGGCGCTGGCGCGCCACATCGTGGCCTACAACGACGACGTGCGGGCTGGCGTCTGGGACGCCAGCGGCGGCGTGCCCGAGCGCATGGAGCGCGTCGAAGGCCAGACGCTTGGGCTGATCGGTCTGGGACAGACGGCGCAGGCGGTAGCGGCGCGCGCGCGGGCCTTTGGATTGCGGGCGATCGGGCACTCGCCGCGGGCGCCGGACTCGGCATTCGAGGCGGCGCGGGTCGAGCGCGTGCCGTTGGACGATCTTTTGCGGCAATCCGACTTCGTGTCGGTGCACACGCCGTTACGTGCGCAGACGCACCACCTGTTCGGCGCGGCCGAGTTCGACTTGATGAAGCCCAGCGTGTTCTTGATCAACACGGCCCGCGGCGCGGTGGTCGACAACGCGGCGCTGGCGCAGGCGCTGAAGGATGGGCGGATCGCCGGCGCGGGACTCGACGTGATGGAAGAGGAGCCGCTGCCGATGGACTCGCCCCTACGCGAGGCGCCGAACCTGATCGTCACGCCGCACGGCGGCTTCTACTCCCGGACGTCGATTCGCATCCTGCGCCGGGAGGCCGCCGCGGAGGTCGCGCGGGTGCTGCGCGGCGAGCCGCCGAAGTCGCTGTTCGAGCCGGAGTAGCGGGGCTGCGAGGAAGGCCCCGAATGAGCAGGAAGCCTCGGCATACATGTACCGCCGTCCGTTCATGGTGAGCTTGTCGAACCATGAACGGCCATTCGACTTCGCTCAGGGCGAACGGATCGAGAAGCGGCCCACGGGCCTGCTCTGCGGTTTCCTAGAACCCTGCCTCTGAAGATCGTCGGAGACTCCCGTAGGGGCGGTTCGCGAACCGCCCGTCGGGATGGCGTGGATGCCCGCAGGGCGGTTGGCGCCCGCGGACGGGCCGGTTGGAAACCGGCCCCTACCGACGCCATTCGTCCGGCGCGCCTTCAGACTTGACCGGACTGGATTCCGGCCTCCGCCGGAATGACGGAGGGGTTACGCAGGGATCCCGCGATTGGGTCTAGTTCCCGTCGAAGGCCGACCAGTCGACGTCCACCCAGCGGCGCTCCTGGAAGCTCTGCAGGGCGGCGTCGTGCACGATCTGGATGCCGTACCCGTCCTGGAACGTGGGGTAGGTCGGTGCGTCGGGCTGACCGCCGTCGCCAACCGCGCGGTAGACCTCACGGAACAGCAGGCGAAAGGTGTCCGCGAAGCCCTCGCGGTAGGCCCCGGGGTTATCCATGAACCGGCTGCCTTCCTCCGTCGCCTGACGCGGGTCCGGCAGGACGATCTCGTTCGGTTCGGTGCGGTGTCCGAGCCAGAGCTCGTTGGGCCGCTCGGAGTCCCAGCTCACGCCCATGGCGGTGGCGTCGATCTCGACGCGGATGCGGTAGGGATGCCCCACGGCCACGTGCGAGAGCGAGAGCACGCCGCGGGCGCCATTCGCCCAGTGCACCAGCAGGTTCGAGACATCCTCGCCCGGCGCGTGGTAGTCGTCCACGCCGCCGTCGGGACGCGGGCGCTTGCGCACGTCGTGCGCCGTGAGGAAGTCCGCGCAAACCGCGACCACGCGGCTGCCAATGACGAAGCTGGTCAGATCGAGCAGGTGGCTGCCCGTCGTCGAGGTGACGATGGTGGGGCCGCCCATTTCAGGGAGCAAGCGCCAGTCCCAATCGGTTTCGAGCCAGAACGTGTCGTCCGAGACGGACGCCCGGACGAGCATCACGCGGTCGAGCGCGCCCAGGCGACGGCGGGCGGCAAGCTCTTGCACCAGCGTGTAGAAGCGGTTGTTGAAGCAGATGGCGTGCACGCGGCCCGAGTCCGCCGCGCGTCGATAGAGATCGCCGGCCGACCCGGCGTCGGTGGTGAGCGGCTTTTCGCAAACCACGTGCGCGCCCGCGTCGAACGCCATGCCGGCGTGCTCGAGGTGGTAGGTGTCGGGCGTGCAAACGTGCACCACGTCGGGACTGGTGGCGCGCAGGGCGGTGGCCACGTCCGGGTCTCCTCGTGGGACGCCGAAGTCGGCCGCGGCGGCGATGCTGCGCGCCTCGCTGCTCGCCACCACGCTCACGATGTCGACGTTGTTGCGGCGCAGGGCGTCAATGTGCACGCGCCCGATCACGCCCGTGCCCAGCACGATGGCTCGCGGTTGCTCCACGGTATGGCCTCTATTCCGGTGCGGCGGCGCCGACCCAAGCGGGGTGCTGGCTATGGTAGGCAATGCGCGCGTGCGTAGGGCGCATTTCGGTCATACTTGAGCGGCGCGCGATTGCCGGCGGACCAGGGAGCGTTGACATGAGACTCGGCCTTTCACAGGCGGCCTATCGGTGGGTGTCCTACCCGGGGTTGCGCATCGATCAACCCGAGTACGGCTTTCGCGGCCTGGAGTATCCCTACGGCACCACCACCGAGCCGCCGGCGGAGCTGGAAGGGGCGCTGGAGTGGTGGATCGAGCGCTGCAGTGAATGGGGCTTCGACAACCTCTATACGGCGGCGTCGCTGTTGGACGGCAAGGAGGCGGCCGCTGCCAATGGTCGCCTGCTGGCCGAAAACGGCATCGAGTGGGTCGGCTCCGTAAACGGCGCCTGGGCCGTCGACTCCGACGAGTGGACGCCCGTGCACGAACGCGCGGCCATGTACCTGGAGTGGATGCAGGCCGGCGGCGTGCGAACCAGCGCCATGGTCAACGCCGACCCACCGGGGCCTCCCGGTCAGCCCATGCCCAACGGCGGGCTGCGGTTCGGGCACTTCAGCACCGAGACGCCAATGGGCGTGCAGATCGACCGCATGATCGAGAACTTGTCGAAACTGGTAGTCGACGCCGAGAAGTGCGGCATCGTGCTGGCTTTCGAAAACCACATGGACTATCGCATCAGCGAGATCGTGCAGGTGGTCGAGGGCGTCGCATCGCCGTGGCTGCGGATCAACTACGACTTCGCCAACAGCTATTCGGTCGTCGAGGACCAGGTGGACGCCGCCCACATGGCCGCGCCGTACACCGTGATGACCCATCTCAAGGACATGCGCGTGCAGTCCATCACCACGACCGGCGAGCCTCGGTTCTTCCACGCACCGGTCGGCTACGGCAGCGTGGAGGTCCTCGAGATCATGGAGATCCTGCAGCAAAACGCGCCGGACCCCGACTACCTGCCGCACTGCATCGAGACGTGCTGCTTGCCGCAGTACGACCCGCAGCTGTGGATGAAGCTGACCGTCGAGTGGCTGGAGGAGAACTGCGCGCAGTACTTCCCCAAGCGATTCGCCAGCGCGTGAGGAAGACGCGGCTGAGCGAATTGGGCGGCGCCGGACGATGACCCGCCGGTTTCGCGTGGTGTCCGCGGGCGCGGGGCTGCCGCATCACGATCGCGAGGCCGAGGCGCTGGCCGATATCGCGGACATGGTGTTCCTGGGCGCGCCGCCCCGCGCCGAGGTCTACGACGCCGTGTCGGACGCCGACGTCATGCTGACCGAGCTGACGCCGGTCGATGGCGATCTGCTCGACCACGCGCCGAATCTGCGGGGCGTGGTGGTCTACGGCGTGGGCACGGAAAAGGTCGATCTGCACGCGGCGAAGGCGCGCGGCGTGGTGGTGGCGCACACGCCCGACGCTTTCACGTCGGAAGTCGCCGAGCACGCCATCGCGTTGCTGCTGGCGCTGGCGCGCTGCGTGACCGACTCGGATGCCGACGTGCGCGAGCGGCACCTGTGGCGGACCTACGACGACACGTTTCAACCGCGGCGCCTCCGAGGTTCGAGGCTTGGGGTGCTGGGTTACGGGCGCATCGGCCGGGCAACCGCGGCGCTGGCCGCGGGGTTCGGCATGCAGCTCGTGGTTTTCGACCCCTTCCTTCCGGCGGAATGGTTCACGCCGCTGCCGGGGACGGAGATGCGCGTGGCGCACAACCTCGACGACCTATTGATGTCGGTCGACGCCCTCACGGTGCACGTGCCGCTCACGGACGACACCCGGGGCATGCTGGGCGCGCCGGAATTCGCTCGCATGCGCCGCGGCGCGTTGCTGATCAACGTGTCGCGCGGCGGCATCGTGGATCACTACGCCCTGCAACGGGCGCTGGCTTCTGGCGCCCTCGGCGGGGCCGGCCTGGACGTGTTCGAGACCGAGCCGCCAGACTTCGACCATCCCCTGCTCCGCGAGCCCAACCTCGTCGTCACCCCCCACATCGCGTGGAAGTCTGAATCCGCGGCCCTGGACTGCGAACTTGCGGCGGTGGCCGAGGCGCGTCGTATCCTTCTCGGCGACGAGCCCCAACATCGGGTGATCTGAGGCAGGCGCGCATTGGCGATTCGAATCGGCATCGACACGGGCGGGACTTTCACCGACTTCGTCGCCCTCGATGAGGCGTCGGGGGAAGCGCAGGTCGTCAAGCGCCCCTCAACGCCCGACTCCCCCAGCGACGCGATATTCGACGCGATTGCACACAGCGGCATCCCCGCCGATGCGGTCAGCTATTTCGTGCTCGGCACCACGGTTGGCGTCAACGCGCTGCTCCAGCGCAAGGGCGCCCGGGTGCTCTACGTGACCACCGCGGGATTCGAGGACGTGCCGTTCTTGCAGCGGGTGGATCGCAAGTTCCACTACGACCTCGACTGGGAGCGACCGGAGCCTCTGGTTACACGCCGGGACTGCCTGGGCGTGGCGGAGCGGCTGGACTATATGGGCGCCGTCGTGGACCCGCTCACTCCGGAAGCCCTCGGCAGTCTTGGCGACATGCTGCGCGCGCGGCTCGACGAACGCACGAACGGCGCCGTGGCCGTGGCGGTGAATTGCCTGTTTTCGTACGTCAAGCCCGACCACGAGCGCTTGATCCGTGAGTACCTGGCTCGCGAGTTCCCCGAGCTGTCGATTTCGCTGTCGCACGAGGTCGCGCCGATCTGGCGTGAGTACGACCGGGCGAGCACGACTATTGCGGACGCCTACATCCGGCCTCTGCTCCAGGGGTTCATCCACGCGCTGGACGAAGGGCTCGCCGCGTGGGGGAACACCCGCTCGTGGGCGGTGATGAAGTCCAACGGCGGCCAGATGCTGGCGGAGTCGGCGGCCGACCGCCCGGCGCAGACGGTTCTGTCCGGGCTGCCGGGCGGAATCATCGCGGCCAAGTACTACGCCGAATCGCTGAACGACGACAACATCATCAGCTTCGACATGGGCGGAACCAGCACGGACGTCGGCGTGGTTGACGACGGAGCCATTGGTTACACCACGGCCTGGGAGATCGAGTTCGGCCTGCCGGTCGCGGCGCCGTTCATCGAGATGACCACGATGGGGGCCGGTGGCGGGTCCATCGCCTGGATCAACCGCGGCGGGTTGCTCCAAGCCGGGCCGCAGAGCGCCGGCGCCGTGCCGGGGCCGGCGTGCTACGCGCAGGGCGGCACGGAGCCGACGGTCACCGACGCCAACGTAGTGCTGGGCCGGCTCAATCCCGAGAACTTCCTGGGCGGCGAGGTGCGGCTCGATGCCGACCTCGCCCATCGCGCCCTTTCCGACCTCGGTGACACGCTCGGCCTGGGTCCCGAGGCCACGGCCCAGGCCGTGCTGGACATTGCCGTCGAGAACATCGCGGAGGCCATGCGCCTGCTCACGGTGCGGCGTGGTCTGGACCCGCGGCAGTTCAGCCTGGTGGCATTTGGTGGGGCCGGACCGCTGCACGCGGCGGCCATCGCCAAGGTGATCGGCGCGCGCCGGGTGCTGATTCCGCCGCATCCGGGGCTCTGCTCCGCCTTCGGCACGTTGCTGGCCGATATGCGCGTGGACAAGACCTGGACGCACATCCTCCGGTCGGATCGACTGGACGCCCCGGCCATCAACGCACGACTGAATGAGCTGGTGGCGGAGGCCACGGCCGACCTGCAGCACGAAGGCTTCGCGGGCACGCCCCAGATCCAGCGTTCGGTAAACATGCGCTACCTCGGCCAGAACTACGAGGAAGAAATCCCGATCCCCGGCGGCGAGGTTTCCGCCGAATCGCTGTCTGAGTTGCTCGCGGCGTTCGAGACGCACTACGAGGCCACCTACGGCTACCGCATTCCCGACGAGATCATCGAGCTGGTGCAGTTCAATGTCACGGTCTTTGGCGATACCGCCAAGCCGGCGCTCCCGGAGCTGCCTGAGGGTCGGCCCGCGGCCCCGGCCGGAACTCGGCCGGTGTGGTTCTCGTCGGAAGGCCCGGTCGAATGCGCTGTCTACGCCCGTGAGGACCTCTCGCCCGCCGACCGCATCGCCGGTCCGGCGATCATCGAAGAGCTTGACTCAACGACCGTCGTCCACCCCGGTCAGCTTCTGACCGTCAGCCCGCATGGCACGGCCGTGCTCGAATGGACCGAGGCGTCCGCATGAGCGCAAGGTGTGCAGGGAGACGCCATCCATGACAACGTCCAGCGCTCCATCCAGCGTCGACCTCGTCACGCTCAACGTGGTCTATAACCGGCTCGTCGGCATCTGCCGCGAGATGGGCACCACGATGATGCGGACGGCCTACTCGCCGATATTCAGCGAGAGCCGCGACTTTTCCTGCGTGCTCTTCGACCGCCACGGGCGCATGCTCGCCCAGACCGAGTTCTGCCCGGCGCAGGTGGGCGCCATCCGATTCGTGGTCAAATGGCTCATCGCCGAGATTGGCGAGGAGAACGTGCGCGAGGGCGACATCATCGTGCACAACGACCCCTATCGCGGCGGCGTGCACATGCCGGAGCACGTGGTCATCAAGCCCGTGTTCTACGACGGCGAGATCTTCGGCTACGTCTCGAACATCGCGCACCTGGTGGAAATCGGCGGCCTGGCCGTCGGCGGATTCGCGGCCACCGCCACCGAGATTTACCAGGAGGGTCTGCGCCTGCCGCCGGTGTGGCTGATGCGCGGCGGCGAATACAACGAAGACGTGTGGCGCATCATGATGTCCAACCACCGCGCGCCGCGTTACACCTGGGGCGACCTGCACGCCATGATGGCGTCGCTGAACGTGGCCGAGCAGCGCACGCATGAGCTGCTGGATGCCTACGGCGTCGAGCGAATCACTCAGGTGAGCGACGAGCTGCTCGACTACGCCGAGCGGTGGATGCGGGACGAAATTCGCGCCATCCCCGACGGCGAGTACACCTTCGAGGGCCACATGGAGGATGCTCGAGAGGTGCCGCTGCACGACTGGATTCGACTGCGGCTGGTGGTTTCCGACGGCAGCCTCGTCGCCGACTTCAGCGACAGCGATCCCCAGGCGCAGCACGTGCTGAACTGCACCTACGGCGTGACGGCTTCGGGCACCTACAACGCCGTGTTCCACTTTGCCGACAACAACGTGCCTCACAACGACGGCGCGTATCGCCCGATCACGGTGATTGCCTCTCCCGGAACGCTCACCAACGTCGTCCACCCCGGACCTTGCGTCGGCGGCAACACCGAAACGCACCCGCGCGTGTGGGGCATCGTGATCGGGGCCCTTTCCAAGGCCGTACCCGACCGGGTCTCGGCGGACACCGGCGGCACGTCCTGCAACTTCCTCTTCGGCGGCACGCACCCAGACACCGACCGCTACTACGTGCACTACCACTTCGACGGGGTCGGCTGGGGCGGCCGCGCCAACGCGGATGGCAACAGCAACCAGGTGATCCCCAACGGCAACTGCCCATCGACGCCGGTGGAAATCTTCGAGACGCGATATCCGTTCCTCGAGCGGTCCTACCGCCTGCGGCAGGACTCCGGCGGCGCCGGCGCGCAGCGGGGAGGGCTTGGCTCGGAGCGGATCCTCGAAGTGCGGGCGCCCGAGATCACCGTGTCGGCGCTGTTCGACCGCATGGTATCGGGCGCGTGGGGCCTCTTTGGCGGCGAGGACGGGCAGCAATCGGCGCTGCTCGTGAAGCGCGCCGGTGAAGATACGTTCGTGACCTTCCGCGAGGAATACGGCACGGCCAGCAATTCGCGCGTGGCCAATATTGTGCTGAAAGAGGGCGATCAGGTTATGCTCGCGAGTCCCGGCGGGGGAGGATACGGCGACCCGAGGACACGTGCCCCGGACGCTGTGCGCCGAGACGTATTGGAGGGATTCGTGTCCGAGACTGCCGCGCGCGAGATATACGGCGTGTCATTGCAGCGACTCAACGGGTCCCTGACGATCGATGCCGACGAAACCGCCCGGCTCCGCGCCGATGCGCCGTCTCCGGAACCACCGACCGTCACCGACGAGTCCCGCGAGCTGGCCCCCTCCGTGCCGCGTTCCGAAACCGGCGGCCACTGGGAGGAGCACAAGGGCGATTGGTGGCAAACTAGCGTGACGAATTGCCAGCTATGCGGCCAGGTGGTCCCACGCGACGTGTGGGTGAGCGCCGGCGGCATGCGCTTCTGCTCCGTGGAGTGCGATGATCGGTATCACGACTACTGGCTGCCGAGGCATGCGGACCAAGTGATTGAGCAGGCGACATGAGCGAGAACGGCATGAGTGACAACGGCCACTTGCTCGAAGTCAAAGACCTCGCCGTCCAATTCAAGACGGACGAGGGCATCGTTCGCGCGGTCAATGGCATCGCCTATGAGCTTGCGGCGGGCGGTTCACTCGGCATCGTGGGCGAGTCCGGCAGCGGCAAGAGCGTGAGTTCCCTGGCCCTGCTGCGGCTGATTCCCCAGCCCGCCGGACAGATCACCGGCGGCGAGGTGATGTTCGGCGACACCAACGTGATGGATGTCGATCCCGAAGAGATCATTGAGACGCGCGCCGGCCGGGTCTCCCTGCTGCAGATTCCTCCCAACGAGATGCGGGGCATTCGCGGCGGAAGAATCTCAATGATCTTTCAAGACCCGATGAGCTCGCTCAATCCGGTTCTGACGGTGGGCCGGCAAATCGACGAGGCGCAGCGGCTGCACATGGGCGTGAGCAAGGACGAAGCCCGCGCGCACACGGTGGAGCTTCTGGATCGCGTGGGCATCCCCTCGCCCGCCGAACGCGCCAATGACTATCCGCACCAGCTCTCGGGCGGCATGCAGCAGCGCGCGATGATCGCGATGGCGATCTCTTGTCAGCCGCAGCTGCTGATCGCCGACGAGCCGACGACCGCGCTGGACGTGACCATTCAGGCGCAGGTCATCGAGCTGATTTCGAGCCTGCGTCAAGAGTTGGGCATGGCCGCCATCCTGATCACGCACGACCTGGCGCTGGTGGCCGGATTCTGCGAAGAGATCGTGGTGATGTACGGCGGCTACATCGTCGAGCGCGCAACTGGCCGTGACATCTTCTACACGCCGAAACACCCCTACACGATTGGCCTGCTGGAATCCATGCCCAGCATCTCCGCAGCGCGCGGCGACCGGCTGAGCGCCATCCCCGGCGCCCCGCCGGACATGACCAATCTTCCGGTCGGGTGCCCATTCGCGCCGCGCTGCCGGTTCGTCAAGGACAAGTGCATCGAGGAAATGCCGCCCGTGGAGATGATCGACGACGGCCGTTCGCTCCGCTGTTGGGTGGACGTGGATACGGGTGAGTTGCGATGAGTGAAACCACGGCCGGCGGGACGATGACCCGCGCTCCGAGTGCCAACGGCGAAACCCTGCTGACGGTGAAGGGGCTCACCAAGTACTTCCCCGTCATGCGCGGCTTCATCATTCGCCGCCAGTCCGGGCTGGTGCGCGCGGTTGACGGCATCAGCTTCGAGCTGAACGCCGGCGAGACCTTGGGCCTGGTCGGCGAGTCCGGCTGCGGCAAGACCACCACCGGCAACACCATCATGCAGCTCGAGCCGCCGACCAAGGGCGAGGTGATTTTCGAGGGCAACGACCTCGTCCA
Organism: Chloroflexota bacterium; assembly: GCA_028873795.1. Taxonomy (GTDB): domain Bacteria; phylum Chloroflexota; class UBA11872; order UBA11872; family UBA11872; genus JAJECS01. Next base: position 115,340 of record JAPPNP010000014.1, on the reverse strand, counting down.
GCTCTCCCGCGACGACCAGCGGCGCGCGCGGCGGAAGATGCAGATGATCTTTCAAGACCCGTACGGCTCGCTGAATCCGCGCATGTCGGTCGGGCGAATCATCGAAGAGCCGCTGCAGGTGCACGACCTGTACGACAGCCGCGACGAGCGCCGCGAGCGCGTGCGCGAGCTGCTGGAATTGGTGGGACTCGATCCGCGCTTCTCCAGCCGCTACCCGCACGAGTTTTCGGGCGGCCAGCGGCAGCGCATCGCCTTTGCCCGCGCGTTGGCGGTGCAGCCCTCGTTCATCGTCTGCGACGAGCCGGTTTCGGCGCTGGACGTGTCGATCCAGGCGCAGATCATGAACCTGCTGCTGGACCTGCAGCAGCAATTGGGTGTGGCCTACCTGTTCATCTCGCACGACTTCAAGGTGGTGCGCCAGATCAGCCACCGCATCGCGGTGATGTATCTCGGCCAGATCGTCGAGATGGCGCCCAGCGAGCAGTTCTACCTGCGCCCGCTGCATCCCTACACTCGGTGTCTGCTGTCCGCGGTGCCGGTGCCGGACCCCGATCTGGAAGCCAAGCGCCAGCGCATCATCCTCACGGGCGACGTGCCCAGTCCGGTGAACCCGCCGTCGGGCTGCCGCTTCCACCCCCGCTGCCCGTGGGCGCAGGATCGCTGCGCGACGGAGGAGCCGGAACTGACCGACGCGGGCGACGGCCACTTCGTGTCCTGCCACTTCTGGCAAGACATCGAGGCCAAGGGCGGCGCGCTTCCCATGGCCGCGAACGGAGCGTCGGCGGGGTAGACGTCCGCGCTATCGGCCGGAAGATGGTTCGGGCGCAAGGGTCGCCTTGCTAGCTACGGGCCAGGTCAAGTGCGCGCGTATAGTCAAGTTCAGACTTGGCTAAGGATGCGCTGGGGCGGTGCGGACGATGAGTGAGGCCGAGACGGCTGAGAACCAGACTCCCCTGAGCCGCCGGCGGCGATTCCTGGCCCTGACGGCTGTCGTGGTCGTCGTCTTCCTTGCCGCGCTAGATCTGTCAGCCTTGCGTCTGGGGCTGGTCGGTGACGTGATCGGCCCGGTATATCCCGGAGAGGACTCACCGGCGGGCGCGTGGGCGGTTGTCGTCGTTTACTTCGTCGCCTGGATCGTGAGTCTCCCACTGTGGGGAAAACTGTCGGACGTTTACGGGCGGCGTCGGCTCTGGCTGGTGGGACTGGCGCTCTTCACGGCCGCTTCGGCCGGCAGCTTGACCAGCCAGGAACTGATCCAGCTCACGATTTCACGCTTTCTGCAAGGACTCGGGGTGGGCGCCATCTTTGCCCTGGGACCGGCACTGATCGGGGACCTGAATCCGCCGTCGAGCCGCGCCAAGTGGCAGGGGGCGCTGGTGGCGTTGCTCGGGGTGGGCCTGCTTGGGTGGGTGACCCTAGTCAATGCCGTTGCCTGGATCGTTGTGAACATCCCTATTCCGGTCATGGACTCCCACTACTTCTTCCTGCGATGGTCCCTCCTCCTGAATCTGCCGATTGGGATTCTCGCGATCCTAGCTTCCTGTCTTGGCCTGCCTGCGGTGCGCACGGGAATCCGGCGACGCGTCGACGTGGCGGGTGCCATGGCATTCGTCGCCACGATTGTGCCGGTGCTGGTCACGCTAAAGATTGCGGGCAGGCTCTTTCCCTGGCCATCGGCGCCAACCTTCATTTTGCTGGCCGGCGCTCTCGTAATCCTTGCAGTCTTGGTGTTTGCCGTGCGGAGGATCGACAACCCCTTCATCAATCTGCGGTTGCTGACCCATCGGTCCTTCCTGGTGTCAGCGATGGCGATGTTTGTTGCAGGTATCGGACTGGCGGCATCGTTGGCGTATGCCCCGCACTTCGTCCGGCCCGGCGAAGCCTTCGGCACGAGGATGGATCTCTTGGCGCAGCAAGCAGCCATGGTGGCCGCGTTTGCCGTGGGCGCCGTGGTCGCCGGTCAACTCGTGGCGCGCATCGGCTCCCACAAGGTGCTAGTTCTCGCGCTGATGCTCATTGCCACGGCGAGCGCCGTGCTCTTTTCCCGCATGCATGGAACGTCGACCCAATTTGACGTCGTGCGGAACTCGGCGATCAGCGGGCTAGCCTTTGGGGGGCTCCTGCCGGTGTTGGTCTTGGTGGTGCAAAACGCATGTCCTCGCCGCAATCTGGGCGAACTGACGGGCGGCATCCTGTTTCTTGGGTTTCTTGGGTTCAACAGCGGGTTTGGGATCCTCGCCCAGATAGCATCGGCGTGGTACCGCGCAAACGTGCAGGCGGGAGCCGCCCAGCTTGGGAGCGACCCGCTGATTTCCGCCGAGATCTCTCTGCAGACTTTGAACCTTAGTCCTGACGCCGCAGGTGGACTGGCGGCAGACGTGCTGAGAGAAGGCTGGCTGGATGCTCTAAACGGGGCGTTCGTGATTGTGGCGGTTCTCCTGGCGGTCGCGTTTGTGCTGGTGGCGCTGCTGCGCGAAGCGCCGACCCACACGGCCACGGACACCGACTCGGATGAATCCGGAGTAGCCGCGCCTGCCGGTGGCGGACCCTGAACGGGATTGGCATCGCCTCCTGAGGGACGGGATTCGGAGCCGCCGCGCGATGTGGGCGATCCGATCCTCAGCGAGCCCCCGCTGCTGGACGGTGCCGAGCGCACGGTCTAGGCTCGCGCGCGTCGGTGAAGTCGTGAGGCGGGGCTAGATGCGAATTCGCTCCGTTGAGGTGCGCACGGCCTCCGACACGCACCACAACGCCAACTACGTCACCATCACGACGGAGTCGGGGCTGGTGGGCCTCGGCGAGGCGTACGCCGCCGGTCCCGATCTCGCGGTGGCCGAGACGGTGCGCTACCTCGGCGAGTGGCTGGTGGGGCAGGACGCCACGCGCCGCGAGCGGCTCTGGCACCTGTGCTACCGCGGGCTGCGGTTTCCGGCGGGCGCGGTGGGCTGGGCAGCCATCAGCGGCATTGACCTGGCGCTGTGGGACCTGGCTGGCAAGCTGGCCGATCAGCCGGTCTACCAGCTGCTCGGCGGCCCCTATCGCGACCGCGTGTGGGTCTACTTCGACGTGGTCACCGGCGATCCGGCGGACATGGCCGAGGAAGCCAAGGCCATGGCGGGCGAGCACGGGTTCACGGCGTTCAAGCTGTTCCCCTATTCGCCGGAGGACGACCGCCTGCCGTGGCAAGAGGCCATCAGGCTGGTGACCGAGCGCGTTGAGGCCGTACGCGCGGCGGTGGGCGATTCCGCCGAAATCGGCGTCGACTTTCACGCCAAGCTGGAGGAGCCGGCCAAGGCCGCCGAGCTGTCGCGGGCCATCGAGGCCTACCGACCAATGTTCATCGAGGAACCGATTCGGCCGGGCAGTCACACGGTGATGGCCGAAGCGCGGCGCGCGATGAACCTGCCCGTGGCGACAGGTGAGAGCCTCTACGGCAAACACGAGTTCCAGGCGCTGATCGAGGCGCAGGGCGCCGACTTGCTGCAACCCGACATCCTGCTCTGCGGCGGCATGACGGAGATTCGCAAGATTGCGGCGCTGGCCGAGGCGCACATGCTGTCGCTGGCGCCGCACAACCCGTTTGGCGGGCTGTCGTCCGTGGCGACGGCGCACTTCGGCGCGGCCACGCCCAACTTTCTCATCATGGAATCGCCGCAGACCGTGGGCCCGCGGGCGCAGGCGAGCGCGTTGCGCCACAGCTTCCTGCATGGCGCCATCGAGATTGAAGACGGCTATGTCAAACTGCCGCAGGGTCCGGGTTGGGGCGTGACGCTCAACGAGGAACTCGTGGAGCAGCACCCCTACCAATCGTGGCGGCGCCCCGTGCCGGCGAAAGCCGACGGCGGCTTCGGCTACTACTAGGAGCAGCGGATATGGACTGGGCGCCGCGATACTCCGTGGGTCTGTATCACCACCTGGGCATGGTCGACGGACCCTCGATGGACCAGATCGACGAGGCGTTTCGCGCCGTCGACAAGATTCCCGACCTGGCGGGCATCGAGTTCTTCAGCGGCACGTGCGTGACGCTGGACAATGCGCACCAGGTGAAGCAGCGGCTCGACGATCGCGGGCTGCAATGCTCAATGATTCACCACGGCGAGCCCTACATTCGCGGCTCGTTTCCCTGGGCCGCCTATACCTCACCGGACGCGGCCGAGCGGCGCGAGGCCATCGACATGTGCTTGCACGCGGTCGAGGTGGCTCGTGCCCTCGACGGCCTGGGCGTCTACGTGTTCACGCCCATGGACGGCGCCGACTACCCGTTTCAGCAGGACTTTCGCGCGGCGCGCGAGCGCACGCTGGACGCCCTGCGCGAGATCTGCGAGGCCGCGGGTGAGCTGAAGGTGGCGCTGGAGTTCCGGCCCTACCTCCCGCGCGGCTGGGCCACGGTGGGCTCGATGAGCAAGACGCTGGAGATCATCGGCGAGCTGAACCTGCCCAACCTCGGCGCGCAGCTGGAGGTGAGCCACACCTTCATGAGCGGTGAGAACGCGGCCCAAGCGGCGTGGGAAGCCGCCCGCCGCAGCCTGCTCTATCACGTGCACCTCAACGACACCCAGTTGCCGCAAGACCTATCGACCATCTTCGCCAGCAGCCATCTGTGGGAGTCGCTGGAGCTGCTCCACTGGCTGCGCGAGGCCGACTATCCGTACTACCTGGGCATGGACGTGGTCTGGACGCGGGAGGAGCCCATCCGCAGCGCCCAGCAGTTCGTCTCGAACACCAGCTACCTGCTGCGCGTGCTCGACGCGATCGACGCCGAGGCGCTGGCCGACGCCATGGGCCGCAACGACATCCTGGATACGCAGGAGCTGGTGTGGCGCGCGCTGCGGGAAACCTCGTGACGAGTCGCCCATGAAGCTCGGCATCTCGCAGGCGTGCTATCGGTGGATGTCCTATCCGGACATGCGCCGCGACCGCCCGATCTTCCTCCAGGAAGAGTGGCGGCGGCCGTATCTCCAGACGCTGGACCCGCCGGACCCGGACGAGCCCCTCGAGCTCTGGCTGCTCGATCGGGTGGAGTCCCTGGGCTTGGAGTCGCTCTACGTGTCCTCGCGGACGTTCGCGGGGCGCGCCGCGGCACAGGCCTTTCGCGAACGCGCGGCGGCCGACGGGGTGATGTATGTGAGCAACGTGACCTTCAACGTTGCGGCCAGCGCCGAAGAGTGGGAAGGCGGGGAGTATCACTCCACCATCCAGCAGATTTGGCGCAGTTCCTGGGGCGGCGCCACCGTCTCGGCGGCGGTGCATAACCAGGCCGTGCGGCACAACCACTTCACCAAGGACCCGCCGATCGACGTCCAATTGGAACGAGCCGAGGCCAACTTCCGGTCCCTGCTGCCGGTCTGCGCCGAGTACGGCGTGGTGCTGGCCTGGGAAAACCACATCGACTACCGCCTGTCCGAGGTCGTGCAGGTGGTCGAAGCCATCGACTCGCCCTGGCTGCGGATCAACTTGGATACCGCCAACCCCATCGCCGTCATCGAGGACCCGATGGACGGCGCGCGGCTGGCGGCCAAATACGCCGTGAACATGCACCTGAAAGACATGCGCATCCAGCCGGCCACCGGTACCGGCGAGGCGCAGGTGTCGTGGGCGCCGCTAGGACGCGGCCATGTGCCGATTCTCGAGATCCTCGACCTGGTGCAGGCCGAGGCGGCGGACCCGGACAACATGCCCGTGTGCATAGAGGTTGCGCCGCCGCCGGATCACGATCCCGACGTGTGGGTGCGGGCGAGCATCGAGTGGCTGCGCGCCGAGCGCGGGCACCTGTTCGAGTCGGCATGAAGCTCGGACTCTCGCAGGCCAGCTATCGCTGGGTGGCGTATCCCTGGCTGCGCACCGACAGCGCGACCTATCGGTATTCCACCGGACGCCTGCCGTATTTCGAATCGGTGGAGCCGCCGCAGACGGCTGACGACTTGCCGGGATGGATGATTGAACGGGCGAGCGTGCACGGGCTGACGGCGCTCTATATGGACCCCGGCTTCTTCGGCGACGAGGCCGGCGCCCGCCGCTTTGGCGACGTCATGCGAAGCGCGGGCATTGAGTATTTCGGCATCGCCGTTCCGGATTTCCCGGCCGACGCCGACGCCTGGGGTGCCACGGATCTGGCCGCGCGGCGCGGCGCTCGCGACGCGGTGTCCTACCGGCTGGCCGAGACGGCGAATGGATGGAGCGGCGGCACCGAGTTTCAACGGTGCGTGCGGGCCATCGAGCTTTCCGCGGCGGCCGGGGCGACCATCGTCAACGTGGTGCACCGCGAGGCCGGGTTGCGCCACCGATTCATCGAAGATCCGACGCTGGCGGAGCAGCTCGACGCCATGATTCGCAACCTGACGTCGCTCATCCCCATCGCGGAGGAGCTGGGCGTGGTGCTGACCACCGAGTCGCACATGGACTACCGCGTCGCCGACTTTGTGCAGGTGATGGACGCCGTCGCGTCGCCCTGGCTGCGCCACAACTTCGACTTCGTCAATTCGATTTCCGTTGTGGAAGACCCGCTCGACGCCGCACGGCTGGCCGCGCCATACACCGTGATGACCCACATCAAGGACATGCGCGTGCAGCCCTACACGCTGATCGGCGAGCCCAGATTCTTCAATGCGCCCATCGGCGAGGGCGACGTGCCGGTGCTCGATATCCTGGAGGTGTTGCAGCAGGGCGCACCGGACCCCGACAATCTGCAGCACTGCGTGGAGGTGCTCGCGCCGCCCGAGCACGACGCCGAAGCGTGGATTGTCGCCAGCCTGAAATGGCTGCGCGAGCACGCCGCGCCATACTTCGCGTAGGCCGTTAGGATTGCCGCTTCGAAAGCGCGTGGAACGACGACCTTTGCCAAGGAGAACGCCCGTGACCTGTCAGCGACCCAGGATTGCCGCCGATGATTGAGTCCGATCGCACGCCGGTCGCCCAGCGCCTATCGGCGCGGGAAGGCGGCACGGTCACCTCGCTGTCCAGCGTCGTCGGCGCGGACGGCGCGACCACGGTGTTCGCCGGCACGTTGACCGGCGTCTTTCGATCCGACGACGGCGGTCAAAGCTGGGCCCCGACGAGCGCGTTGCGCAGTCCGTTCATCGAGGCCGTGGCCGTCTCGCCGGACTTCGGCAACGATCAGACGGCGGTTGCCGGGACCACTGACTCCGGGCTGCACATGACGTATAACGGCGGCGAGCGCTGGGAGCGCCGGATGTTCTGGGGCGAGCATCCAACGGTCACCGCCCTGGCGTTTTCGCCCTTCTACGCCGACGACGAGACTATCGCCGCCGGAACCGATGGCCGCGGCGTCTATATCTCCGACAACCGCGGCGGATCGTGGAACGGCTACGGACCCGAGCTGGCCCACGCGCAGATCACCGCCTTGGCGGTGGCGCCGCACTCGGCCGACGTGATGTTCGCGGGCGCGGTCGAAGGCGGCATCATGCGCAGCGTCGATCAGGCGCGGTCCTGGTCGGCTGGCAGCGGCCTTCCCGACGACGCGACGGTCCTAAGCATCGCTGTGTCGCCGACATTCCTCGATGACGGGCTGGCGCTTGCCGGCACGGAAGCCTATGGCCTCTATCGAACGCAGGACCACGGCACCACCTGGAATCTCGTCGACGACGTGCCGCCGAACCATCCCATCAACGCCGTCTCGGTCTTTGGGGGCGCAGACGGGGCGGCGATTGCGGTTGCCGGCAATACGCTTTGGCGCTCACAGGACGACGGCGCGACCTGGAAGCGCGTGCGCCTACGGGGAGCTCGCAGCGCGCCGCTGCTGGCGCTGGCCACGGGGGCCGACGGAGTCGTGCTCGCCGGCGTCAACGGCGCCGGCGTGATTCGCTCCGTCAACGGCGGCCAGAAGTGGGCGGCGAGCAGCAACGGCCTGACAAGCCTGCCCGTGCTCGTCCTGCGGCCGTCGCCCGACTTTGCCCGCGACGGCGTGATTCTGGCCGGTTCTGTCACAGACGGGGTGCTGGTTTCTCGCGACGGCGGACGGCAATGGACCGAGGTGACCAGGGGATTCCCCGAACCCACGGTGGTCGGACTGGCGCTTTCGCCGGCGTTCGCCGATGACGGCATTGCCTTCGCGTTGTCGGCGGACTTTCTGATCGGTACGTCGGATGCCGGCCAAACCTGGGACTTGGTGTACAGCGTGCCCGCGGACCTGCCGGTCATTGCGGCGGCCTTCTCGCCCACGTTTGCCGACGACAGGCTGATCGCGCTCGGTTGCTACGGCGGGTATCTGCTGATAAGCAGCGACGCGGGCGAGTCGTGGACAGCCGTTGCTGAGCGGTTTCGCGGGTCAGCGGTGGTGGAGGTGGCGTTCTCGCCGCGATTCGCCGAGAACGGGACGATCCTCGCCGCAACGGCTGGCGAAGGCGTGGTCGCCGTTTATCGCTCCACGGATCGCGGCGCGTCTTGGTCTCGCTACGTGCAGCAGGAGGGCGCTTACCACTGGGCGTCGCTCACGGTCCCCGACGCCGAGCCCGCCGACGGCGAGGAGTTCTTCTGCCTGGCGACGGGACCGCACGTCTTGCGGCCGAGCGGCACGGTGGTCGGTCACTGGAACGCGCTGTATCCCAGCAGCCTGGAGACGGCGATCCGCACCGTGGTGGCCTCGCTTGACTTTGCCGACGACAACACGCTGTTCGTGGGGACGAGCGCCGGTGTGCTCCGGTCGTCCGACCGCGGTCGCTTGTGGTATCCGCTGGTCGCCGAGCTCGACGGCATTCCGATCGAGTCGGTGGCCGTGGCCCGTGATGCCGCAGGTGGTCAGGTGTTGTTGGTCGCCACGATTCACGGCGAGGTTTGGCGTATCGACAATCCGGCGGCTGCTCCGAGCTAGCGCCGGCGACTAGTTCGCCGGATCTTGCGCGGTCGCGTCGGAACCACGGTCACCGGCGCGCCGGCGTTGTTGCAGCCGTCGCCAGAGTTCCGACTCTTGACCCGCCCCGCGACCGTCGTAGAAGCGGAGTTTTCGCATCGACGGCGGTGCGTACGCCTGATTGACATAATTGTCGGGATAGTCGTGCGGATAGAGGTAGTCCGCATCCGCCTCGTGCGGCCCCCGGGGCGGCGTGTTGCGCAAATGCGGGGGAACCTCCAGGTTCGCTCCCGCGGCGATTGCCTCCTCCGCGGCATCCAGCGCGCGTCCGGCGGCGTTGCTCTTCGGCGCGCACGCAAGATAGATGGTTGCCTGCGCCAGGGCGTAGCGACCTTCGGGCAGGCCCACGCGCTCGACGGCGCCCGCCGCGGCCGTCGCCAATGGCAGCGCGTGCGGATCGGCGTTGCCAATGTCTTCCGAGGCCAGGATCACCAGACGCCGGGCGATGAACTCAGGCGCCTCGCCCGCTGCCAGCATCTTGCCGAGCCAGAGCAGCGCCGCGTCCGGATCGGAACCGCGGACGCTCTTGATGAAGGCCGAGATGGTGTCGAAGTGGTCATCGCCCGCGCGGTCGTAGCGGACGCCCCGTTCGAGCACGGCTTGGCGCACGGTCTCCGCGTCCACATCCGCCGAACCGAGCACGGTCGCGTGCAACGCGGCGGCTTCGGTCCAATTCAGCGCCGTCCGAGCGTCGCCACCGGCCCCGGCAACGATGGCGTTGACGGCCGTTGAATCGAACGTGAGCCCCGAGCCCCCGAGGCCGCAGCCCGTATCGTCGATGGCCCGCTGGACGATCACGCGCAAGTCATCGCGTGAGAGCGGTTCGAGCCGCAGCACCCGCACGCGCGACAGCAGAGGCGCGATGACGCTGGTATAGGGATTCTCCGTCGTCGCGCCCCAGAGAACGATGGTCCCGTCCTCGACATGGGGCAGAAGCGCGTCCTGCTGGGCCTTGTTGAAACGGTGGATCTCGTCGATGAAGACCACGGTGCGGCGCTGCTGGTATGTCAATGCCTCCCGCGCCCCGGTGACGGCATCTCGGACATCGCGCACGCCGGAGGTGACGGCGCTGAGCTGGATGAAGCGCCGGCGGGTGGCGGCCGCGGCCAGCCGCGCCAAGGTGGTCTTGCCTGTTCCCGGAGGCCCCCACAGGATCGCCGACCACACGGCGTCGTGCTCGATGGAGGCACGGAGCGAGGAGCCGGGCGCCAGCAGATGGCGCTGGCCGACGACCTCGTCGAGTGTGCGCGGCCGCATGCGCGCCGCCAGCGGCGCCTCCGCTTCGGCCGCCTCGCGGGAGGCGCGTTCGAACATGTTCTCAGCCATTGGCGGGTTGGAAATAGCGAACCGCCTCCGGGCGACATCCACGCGTTCGGCTATTGGCGGTCGCTAGCGATCGGGCCGCACGCCAAGCGTGACTTCGGTTCGTTGTGCCTCGTCTCCGGCGTCCGTCCGCAGGTACCAGACCGTCACGGTACTGCCTGGACCGTACTTTGCCAGAATGCGGCCCAGTTCGCCGATATCGGCGACGGACTCGTCATTGATGCCGACGATGATGTCACCGGCCTCCAGGTCGGATTGGTCCGCGCCGGATCCCACGGTGATGGCCTGGATGTACAAGCCATGGTTCACCGGCAGCCCAAACTGTCGCGCGATCGCCGGCGTGATGGTTGCCGAGCGGATGCCCATGAACCCTCGCGTGACGACGCCGTCTTCGATCAGGGCATCGATCACCAGCTTGGCGTTGTCGATGGCGATGGCGAAGCCGATGCCCTCCGCCGCGCCGGCGCCCGCCGAGTTCACGCCCACCACCTCGCCGTAGAGATTCAGCAGCGGCCCGCCGCTGTTGCCGGGGTTGATCGAGGCGTCGGTCTGGATGAGATCGCTAAGCGTGAGGCGCTGCGGTCCGATGTTGGTGAGCACCCGACCCAGGGAGCTGACGACTCCGGCGGTGACGGTGGGACCGCCGGGAAGGTCCAGGGCGTGGCCAATGGCAACCACCACTTCGCCAATACGCAAATCCGCCGAGCTGCCCAGGGGCAGCGGCGTGAGCCCTTCCGCGTCGATGCGGATAACGGCCAGATCCGTTTGGGGGTCGAGCCCGACGATTTCCGCATCCACCGCATGGTCGAGATGGCGGCGACTCATTCTTGGCGGACCCTCCGTATCGCTCGCCTCAGCCGCCGCGGCCTCGGGAGGCGGGAACGTCACCACCACCCGATCGGCGCCCGCCACGACGTGGTTGTTGGTGACGATGTAGCCATCGGCGCTGATGATGAACCCAGTGCCGACGCCACCGCCGGGCATGGGCCGTTCGTCTTCATCGGTCGCTGCGACCTCGGTCACGATGTGGACCACCGAGGGACGAGCCAGGTCGACAAGGTCCGGAATGGTCACCGCGCGTCGCAGGTCTTCGCCGGCGAGGGCGGATTCCGCGGTATCGGGCATCGCCGTCGCCGCAGGCGTCAGCGTTACCGCCGGCGTCGTCGGCACGGCGGTGGCCGTCGCCGTTGGGTCGGGGATCGCAACCGGCGCGGTCGCCGCCGGCAATGTGGCGGTCGTCGTCAGTCCAACGAGGCTCGCCGACTGTTCGCCTGCTGAAATGTCGGACGTTGCGCCGTCGCCGCCGCACGCCGTGATGACCAGGGCCAAGGCGCCGGCAAGCAGCGTTGGCAGAGCAAGTTGCCGCAGACTCATCGGCTTTTCCTCTGACGCGCTGGGCATCGTCAAGCGAGGCTAGCACCGACGCGAAGCCCAAATCGCGGGCTTTCTCACGTTCGTCGGACGGCGCCTGCGGCGCGGGCTAGGATGGCCCATTCGCCGTTTCGGTCGACGACCCAGCGTCTGAAGGACATGTCGGAACTGCCACGCGAGACGATCGAAGAAGTTGTGCGCCGTGCGTTGGCCGAAGACGTTGGCGCGGGCGATGTCACGACCGCTGCCGTGGTCGATTCGCCTGGCCGCACCGAGGCCCGGGTCGTGTATCGCGAGCCCGGGGTCGTGGCGGGTATCGATGTGGTGCGCGAGGTTTTTGGCCAGCTGGACGCCGCGGCAGAGGTGGATGCCACGGCCTCCGACGGGACACAGGTCGCAGCCGGCGACGTGGCGGCCGTGGTGCGCGCGCACACCGGGGCCATGCTGACGGGCGAGCGCGTGGCGCTCAACTTTCTCCAACGCCTCAGCGGCGTCGCCACGCTGACCCGGGCCTTCGTCGATGCGATCGACGGGACCGGCGTGCGAATTCTCGATACGCGCAAGACGACGCCGATGCTGCGCGCCCTGGAGAAATACGCCGTGCGCATGGGAGGCGGCGCGAATCACCGCCAGGGCCTCTACGACGCGGTGCTAATCAAGGACAACCACATCGCCGCCGCCGGCGGCGTGGCCGAGGCGATTGCGGGCGTCCGGCGCGCGGCGCCGGCAGGCATGGCAATCCAAGTTGAGGTCGAAACCGCGGCTGAAGCGGCGGCGGCCGTCACGGCGGGCGCGCAGGCGCTGCTGTTCGACAACATGTCGGTCTCAGAAGTTGAGCGATCCGTGGCCGTGGTTACAGCCGACGTGCGCCTGGAGGTCACGGGCGGGGTGACGCTGGCAAACGTGCGAGAGTATGCCGCGACGGGCGTCCACGACATCTCGGTCGGAGCGCTCACGCACTCGGCCCGCGCCATCGACATCGGGCTGGACTTCTAAGATTCGGCTATGGCCGTGTGTTGGGTGGGCGGCGGACGTCCCTTTGCAGACCCTTGCGCAACCCCTCCGTCATTCCGGCGGAGGCCGGAAACCAGTTCGGTCGGATTTGGAGTCGCACCGGATGCTTGGCGTCGGGCGGGTCTGAGAGCTGCCCCTACAGGATTCTGAGAGGGTCTCCTAGGCGCCGAGCATTGGCTGCATGCGCGGCCAGGCCGCCTCGTGATCGAGCAGCCTCTGTTTCACGCCAGTGCCGCGCACATAGCCGCCCAGGCCGCGTGAGCCGACGATGCGGTGGCACGGCACGAAGATCAAGTTTGGGCTCGATCCAACCGCACGGCCGATGGCGCGTGTGGCATGCGGGCTGCCGACGGCGCGGGCCAGCCAGGCGTAGCTGCGGGTCTCCCCAAACGGCACCTCACGAATTGCCGTCCAGGTTCGGTGCTGGAAATCGGTGCCGGCGCGATGGTCGAGGGCAACGTCCAGGCGCTGACGGCCGGAGGTGAGGTACTCCCACAGCTCTTCCAGGCCCTGGCCGGCCGTCTGATAGGCCGCGCGCCCCGCGACGGGCCACTGGTCATGCTCGGCTCGCCGTTGCCGCAAGCGTTGCGACCCGCGTGATCTGGCGCTGGCGGCGCCGGATGACTGCTGCAGGGCCGTTACGCAGGCCGCCTCACGCTTGTGGGCCAGCGTTGCGCCCACCAGGCCCACCTCGCTGGCCGCGACGCCGCACCATCCCCAGCCATCAATAGTCCTGACGGCCAGGGCGAATTCAAGGAATCCGTCGGTCATGTGGTCAGGCGGCGCTGGCACCCGGGATCGGCAGTGTATCCAGGACCTCTCGCACCACGTCGCGCGTGTCCACGCTGCGAATTCGGGCGGCGGGGCTCACGATGACTCGGTGGGACAGCACGGCCACGGCCAAGTCTTTCACGTCGTCGGGAATGACGTAGTCGCGGCCGCGCATTGCCGCCAGCGCCTGGCTGCCGCGATACAGAAAGAGGCTGCCCCGCGGGCTGGCTCCAAGGTAGACCTCGCCGTGATCGCGGGTGGCGCGCACGAGATCGACGATGTATTCGTGCACCAACTGGTCGATGTAGACCTCCCGCACCGCCGCTTGGGCGGCCAGGATCGTGTCGGAATCGGCCACCTGCTGGACCTCGGTGAGCGGGTGCGTGTGCTGCTGCGCGCCCAGGACCTCGACTTCGTCCGATCGATCCGGATAGCCCAGATTCACGCGTAGGAAGAAGCGGTCGAGCTGGGCCTCGGGCAGCGGAAACGTACCTTCATACTCGATGGGGTTCTGCGTGGCCATCACCAGGAACGGGCTTGGCAGGGAGTGGGTCACGCCGTCGACGGTGATCTGGCGCTCTTCCATGGCCTCCAGCAGCGACGATTGCGTTTTGGGGGTGGCGCGATTGACTTCGTCCGCCAGCAGGATCTGTGACATCACCGGGCCGGCGCGGAATTCAAACTCCTGCGACTTCTGGTTGTAGATCGTCACGCCGGTCACGTCGCTGGGGAGCATGTCCGGTGTGAACTGCACGCGGCTGAAGGTGAGGCCCAGCGATTGCGCCATCGCCTTGGCGAGCGTTGTCTTGCCGACCCCAGGCACGTCCTCGATGAGAATGTGCCCGTTGCTCAGTAGGGCAACGACGGTGAGTTCCACGGCGTCGCGCTTGCCGACGATGACCCGATTGACGCTGTCGGAGACGCGCTGCGCAACTGTGCCGATGTCATCCATGTGGTGCTCGCTCATGTGTGGGCCGGTCCGCCCGCGCCAAGCCAGCGAGCGGCACTATACCCGAACAGGCCGCAGTTGACGGCGATCCGGGTGCGCGTGAAGCTGGGGGCGAAGCTCGGGGCGCGACCCTGGCGGGGATAGTTGAGTGGCCCAACGTGGGCTTCCCAAGCCCAAAACGCGGGTTCGATTCCCGTTCCCCGCTCCACCGAACGATGCGCGGTCCGTTTAGGCTGCGGCGCCGTCGGCCAGGCGCGGCAGCACGAACTGGCGCAGCTTGTCCTTGCCCAGCACGATCAGCCGCCCATCGATCTCGCTGACCCAGAGCCCTCGAATATCACCGAAAAAGTCATCCGAGCCGGCGTATTTGAACTGCCGCACAAATGCCCCGGCCGTTCCCTCGCGCTTGTCAATCTCGACGATCCGCTTGTTGGCGACGTCGGCCAGGTAGAGGCTCTCGGACTCCGGGTCCGTGAAGATTCGGGAGGCGCGCAACGCGTCACCCTCAAGACCCGCAATGGTGAAGCCGATTTCCGAGCCGCCGCGGAACCTCAGGATCGATCCATCCTCGAATAGGACAAAGATGTCGCCGTCAATCGCGAAGTCGATGGCACTCGAGATATCAATCTCGTCCCGTGCGTCCAAGTAGCTGGTTGGACCCAGCTCGTATCCGCCGGCCGTCCATTGATATTTGAATATCGTGTTCGCTCCTGGGTCCAGGACATAGAGATTGTTGTTGAAGTTGTCGAAGGCCACGGGGGTGCGCCACTCCTCCGTGCCGGTGATCCGCAGCAGGCGCGCCGTGTCGCTCTCGTCGATGCTGAAGATGTTGTACCTATTGTCGATCACGATTGGGCTTAACGATCGATCAATAACCGCGATCAAATCCTGAACGGTAACCGACCCCACGACATCGCCTTTTCGCAATAGCGAAACGCCTTGTCGCGCGGTCTCGTATGACAGCAGCTGATCCGAAATGGCATCGATCACGTACTTCGAATCCAGCCGGACGTCCAGGGCCTCCACCGCGCCGCCAATGCCCGCGCTATCAAACTCGTCAATGGTCGAGCTTGGAACGATCTTGTAGACCCGATTGATGCGTTCTTCTTCGCGGGTGATGTCGTCAAGCAGGCGGTTGATGTCCTGCACCAGCAGCCGCGCAGTGTCTGCGGCCAGTGCTTGATTGGCCAGGTCTTCGGCGTCGCGCAGCAAGAGCAGGGTGGCGGCGCGACCTTCCGCGGGGCCGCGATCTTGCGCCTCGCGAAACAGGTCTTCGGCCTGTGTGAGTAGCTCCGTGGCCCGGGAGCTCGAAGGAATGGGCTGGAAGCCGCCCGGCGTGACCGTGGCAGTCGTCGACGGACCGGCAGGCTCCGGCGTCTCGACCAGGGTGCTGTCGGCGGGCGCGGGTGAATTGCGCAGGATCAGAACCACCGCCATCACCACGAGCAACGCCAACGACAGGGCGAACAACAGGGTTCCCGGTCCTGGAAACGAACGCCGGCGGCGTACCAGCAGTGGATCGCGATGCCCCTGCAAGTCAGCGCCTACGTATTCCAGTGGACGCGCGGGCGGGGCGGGACCGCCCAGAGACTGTTGGGCTCGGGGACCCGCCGCGCGCAGGTCGCGCAGGCTGTCCCAATCGTCGTCGAGTTGGTCGGACGGCGGCTGCGAATGCGCGGGTTCGCGCTGACTTCGGGCACGGCGACCCCTTCCGGACACCAGGTCGACCAGCGCACGTACACCCACCATCGGCAACACGACAATCAGCGTGATGAGCGTAACGGGCAGCGCGAGAATGCGCTGCGCCAGCGTGCGCCTCGGCGCCGACCGCACGCGATCCCGAGCAATCTCGGCCTGGTCGTTGAAGCCGTGCGGCTCCGATGGATCGAGCCGTCGCCCCACGCTCGGCTCCGCTCGACCGAGTGGCCGAAGGTCGTCGGCGGCCGGTCCACTCCGGTGAACGGGCGCTGAGTCCCCGTTCACTATCGAATCGGTGGGGGCCAAGTCTCCGGTGGCGCGTGGGGCGGAATCTATTGCTGAAACTCCGCGAGCCGAAATGTCGGTGAACTGCACGACGAGGACCTCGCACCGCTGCCCGCCGCGCTGCGCGATGAGGGCGCACATGTCGTAGGCGGACTCTTGCGCCGTGCGCCGGCGCAGCATGCCGCGGATCTCGCGTTCCGTGAGTTCATGCCTGATGTCGGTTGAGGCCAGCACCAGGCAGTCGCCGTCTTCGAGCCGTGCGCGAAAGAGGTCGATTTCCTGCTCCACGTCAAGATCGGACTCGTCGTCGGTATTGAGGTCCCGCTCATTGGGCAGGGCGTTGACCGTGCCGTTACGCAGGAAATACACCTGGGTGGGCATGATTTGGGCGATGTAGACCACGCCGTCGGCGATGACGGCCCCGGTCGCGCCCACGACCGCCGACGCTTCGCCTGGGCCCGCCGCCATCGCCACGCTGTAGGAGGCCTGCCGCATGCCGCTCACCAATGCCGCGGCGATGTCGTCTGCCTCCGCGGCGTAATAGGTGGAGGTGGCGGCATTGACGAAGGCGCGACCCTGACTGTCCGTGCCGCCCTGCACCACGAGCGCGAAGTCTCCCAGGGCGGCTTGCGCCGTCGGCGCCTGGGCAACGTGGATGCGGGGGCTGTCGTGGCGGGGTGTGCCGCCTCTGAGGCTTGCCTGGCCAGTGTCAACCAAGCGCGGCTATATCCTTCGAGCGGTGGGACCGGACGCCGCATGCGGCCGATCCTGGGATTGCTAATGCCCCGGTCCTCATATGCTAGCGTTAATCCAAGTGTTGGTTGACGTGACGCGCTTTGGCGCAAGGAGCTGTCTCTGCGAGCCCCCCACCATAGATTCGCGGAACCCCGGACCCGACCCAAAGGACCGCGGGTAAACGACGAGATCCGCATCCGAGAAGTTCGGCTGATCGACGAGACCGGCGAACAAATAGGAATCGTCCCGACAGAGCAAGCCCTGGCAGTGGCTCGCGGGCGCGGTCTCGACTTGGTGGAAGTATCGCCGGACGCCCACCCACCGGTCGCCAAGATCCTTGACTATGGCAAGTTCAAATACCACCAAACACGCAAGCAGGGCGAAGGCAAGAAGCGCCAGAAAGCCGGCACAGTCAAGGAAGTTCGATTCCGCCCGGCCACGCGCGAGCACGACCTCGAATTCCTCATTCGCCGACTGGAACGGTTCCTCAAGGATGGCAACAAGGTGAAGGCCACGGTTCGGTTTCGCGCTCGCGAACGGATTCATCCGGAGTTCGGCGTCCGCATCCTCGAGCGCGTCAAGCAGACCCTGGCCGATAGCGGGGTCGTGGAACGCGACATCATGCCGGAGCAGGACGGTCGGGTGCTCAGCGTGATCATGGCGCCGAGCGGTCGAGCGTAGACCGAGCTCCCACCGTCCAGACCAACCTCCACCATGACTCCTGCTGAACGACCGGCACCGCTGCGTGCTACCTGGCCCCAGCGAACCCACACCTGTGGCGAGTTGCGGCTGTCGCACGCGGCGCAGGCCGTCACGCTCAACGGCTGGGTCCACCGGCGACGTGACCAGGGCGGACTGATCTTTATCGACCTGCGCGACCGCTATGGCATCACGCAGATCGTGATCAACCGCGACGAAGCGCCGGATGCCCATGAAGCCGCCGGCCAGGCGCGTTCGGAGTACGTGCTGAGCGTGAGCGGCCACGTTCGTGCGCGACCGGAAGGCACGGCCAATCCCGACCTGGCGACGGGCGACATCGAGTTGGGCGTGCACACGGTATCGGTGCTGGCCGAGTCCAAGGCGCCGCCCTTTGAGATCACGGCGGAGACGAACGTCGATGAGAGCGTTCGGCTGCGGCATCGGTATCTGGACCTGCGCCGACGGCGCTTGCGTGAGCTGATCGAGCTACGCCACGAGATCGTGCGCGAAATGCGGGAATACCTGTGGGCGCGCGATTTCCTGGAGCTCGAAACGCCAACTCTCGTGCGCAGCACGCCCGAAGGCTCCCGTGACTTCGTTGTGCCCAGCCGGCTGCACCCGGGCAATTTCTACGCCCTGCCGCAGTCGCCGCAGCAGATGAAGCAGCTGATCATGGTGGCGGGAATGGACCGCTACTTCCAGCTGGCGCGCTGCTACCGGGACGAGGACCTGCGCGCGGACCGGGTGTTCGAGCACACCCAGCTCGATATCGAGATGGCCTTCGTGGATCGCGAAGACGTTCTCCAGCTCATCGAAACCCTGTATCTGCAGATCGTCGGCAAGCTGTCATCGCAGGCTCTGGCGGAAGTTCCCTTTCCGCGAATCAGTCACGCGGAGGCGATTCGCCGGTTCGGCACCGACAAGCCGGACGTGCGATTCGGGCTGGAGCTTGTCGACGTGGCACCGGATGTCACCGGACGGGGATTCCGCGCCTTCGACGACGCCGTGGCCGCGGGTGGGCAGGTCAAGGCGGTGGTGGCGCCGGGCGTTGCCGGCTATTCGCGGCGCGAGGTGAGCGCGCTCCAAGACATCGTGCAGGAAGCCGGGGCGGCGGGCATGGCCACCATCGCGCTGAACGACGACGGCTCGATCCGCTCGCCGCTCGGCCGCTTCTTCGACGAGGACGCGCTCCGGACGGCGGCCGGCAATGCCGGAGCGAGCCAGGGCGACCTTGTCTGCATCGTTGCCGGATCTCCCGAAATCGTGGCCGAAGCGCTTGGGGCCTTGCGTCTGCATCTGGGCCACGCGCTCGACTTGATTGAGCCGAATCAGCTGGCATTCATCTGGATCATCGACTTTCCGCTCTTCGAGATCGACAAGGAGAGTGGGGGCTTTACCTTCAGCCACAACCCGTTCTGCTCCCCCGCCGACGACTCCTTCGACCTGCTCTACAGCGATCCGGGACGCGCCCTGTCCAAGCAGTACGACCTGATCGGCAACGGTCACGAGATCGGCGGCGGCAGCATCCGCGCCCATCGAGCCAAAGACCTGCGGCGCATTTACCAGGTGATGGGCTACAGCGAGGCTGAGATTGACGACAGCATCGGCCACATGCTGGAAGCGTTCACCTACGGCGCACCGCCGCACGGCGGCATCGCAATGGGCGTCGACCGGCTGGCGATGCTCCTGGGAGGCACCGAGAACCTGCGGGACGTCACCGTGTTTCCCAAGAACCAGGCCGGCTTCGACCTCACGCTCGGCGCGCCCGGCCGGCTGCTGCCGGATCAGCTCGCCGAGTTGCACCTGATGGTGCGTGACGACGAGGACGAGCCCCCACCCTCCGACTAGCCGTGGCCGTCTACCGGGGCGCGGTGGCGTTGAGTCGGGCGTCGAGCCAGTGGCGAATGTCGTCCAGCTCGTTCGGCGCTATCCGGTGCTCCACGGAGTATTCGCGATAGGTCACATCGGCGCCCGCGGCGGTTAGGACGTCGCGGGCCTTGAGGCCTTCGGTCACGGATATCAGCGGATCTGCGGCGCCGTGACCAATGAAGACGGGGAGGTTGTCGACGCTTCTCCCTTCAGCCTCGCTGATGGCCTCTGGGAGATAGCCGCTCAGCGCGATGACGCCGGCCAAGCGCCCCGGGTCCGTGAGGGCCGTGGCGAGCGACATCACCGCGCCCTGGCTGAAGCCGAGCAAGAAGACGCGGTCGCTGTCGACGGGATATCCCGCCACGGCGGCGTCGAGGAACTCACGCAGCTGCGCCAGGCTGGGCGCGAAGGTCGTTGGGTCGGGGTCGCCGACGTCGTGCATGTCATACCAGGCGTATCCCGTGCCAAAGGGGCCGGCGAGCGTGTAGGGCGCCTGCGCGGCCAAAACGAGTAAGTCGTCGCGCCCAAGCTCGTCGGCGAGCGGCAGCAGATCGTGCGCGTCGGCCCCGAGACCGTGGAGCAGCACGAGCAGGGCGTAGCTCTCCGAGTGGCTCCGCGGCGGAACCACAAGGTGCGCCAGCGGCGCCGGAATTGGGTTCCAATCGTCCCTCGCGTTCATGAGTCCCTGCTGCTTCGCCGAACTGTGGCGCTATCGAGCTCATCCATCGTGCCAAGTCCCAGCGTGTGCAGGCCGTGATAGAGCCCGCGCAGGTCCAGGAGCTCGGCGTGCGTTCCGCGCTCCACGATGCGGCCATGTTCCAGGACGAGAATCTCCGTCGCCCGCTGCACCGTCGACAGCCGGTGCGCGATCACGATGGCCGTCCGCCCGGCCATGAGCGTTTCCAGACCGCGCTGGATGTACGCCTCGGTCTGGGCGTCCACGGCGCTCGTCGCCTCGTCCAGCACCAGCACGCGTGGGTCCAGCAGTAGCGCCCGCGCAAAGGACACCAGTTGCCGCTGCCCAATGGACAGCCCGCCGCCGCGCTCTTCGATCTGCGTGTCGTAGCCAAACGGCAGCGACTCCACGAAGCCGTGCAGCCCAACGGCTTGCGCGGCGGCCTCTACGTCCTTGCGCGATGCCGTTGGCCGGCCATACGCAATGTTGTCGTGGATGCTGCCGCTGAAGAGTGTCGGCTCTTGAAGCACGAGCGCCATGCGGCGTCGCAGTGACTGCTGTGTGACGTTCCGGACGTCGTGCCCGTCGACCGTAACCGAGCCCGACGTGACGTCGTAGAACCGGAAGAGCAGGTTGATAATCGTGGTCTTGCCGGCGCCGGTTGCGCCGACAAGCGCGATGGTGTCGCCGGGCCGGGCGTGCAGATCGATGCCGTGCAGCACCGGCGTCTCGGGGTCGTAGCCGAACCTGACGTCTCTGAACTGTATTTCGCCTCTGATCTCGCCAAGCTCGCGCGCGTCGGGGGCATCGGTGATTCCCGGTTCGAGGTCCAAAACTTCGAAGATGCGCTCGCCCGACGCCATGGCGCTCTGCAGCGTTTCATAGCGCGTGGCGAGCTCCTGGATTGGTGCGAAGAAGCGCTCGATGAACAGCGCAAACGTGGCGACGAGTCCTACCGTCATGCCGTCGATGCCGTCGATCACGAAGCTCCCGCCGAACCACAGCACCAGCCCCGTGGCCGCGGCGGTGAAGACTTCGACGACCGGCACCGTGGCCGACGAGATGGTGAAGGTGCGGAACTGGGCCTGGAGCTGCGACTGGTTGACCACGTCGAACCGCTCGAGATTGACGTCCTCGCGGGCAAAGGCCTGCGTGATGCGCATACCGAGCACGGACTCGGCGAGCACGCCATTGAGCGTCGACGTGCGCGCCCGCATGGTGCGGTACCAGCGGCGTGCCAGGGAGGCGACCAGCCGGGCGCTGACGTAGAGCAGCGGCGTCACCACCAGGCAGAGCAGGGTGAGCTGCCAGCTCAGCAGGCTCATGGCGACCAGGATTCCCACCAGCAGAGCGACGTCGGCCGCGGCGCCGAGCACGCCTTCGGTGAGCACCTCGCCGATTGCCTCGATGTCCGACACGATGCGGCTGATCAAGCGTCCGGTGATCTGGCGATCGAAGAATCCCAGCGAGAGGCGCTGATAGTGCTGGAATACTCCGGTGCGCAGGCGATGCAGCAGCTGGTTGCCCAGGCGTGCAGTCAACTGACGCTGGACGCCCATGGCGACTCCATGGCCCAGCGTCACCGCCGCATACGCGATGACGGCGAATAGCAGCACGGTGCCATCGCCCGCCAGCACCCCGTCGTCGAGCGCCCGGCCGATGATGACGGGCTGCAGCACGCCGAATCCAGCAACGGCGAGGAGCGCCGTGACCGCGATGCTCATGCGTCGCCGGTCCGCGGCGAGCATTGCGAGGAGCCTCTTCGCCACTCGGGCGTCGAGGCCCGGCGCCTCGGCCGACTCTTCGGCAAAGGTGCCGCGGGCGTCCGCTCCGCTCACTGCCATCGCGACGCGCCTAGCTCGAACCCACGGTGCTGCCGACCGCCTCTGCTGGAGGGAGATCTGACCGACGCTGCCGCTCGACCAGTTCGCGATAGAAGCCCGGGCGAGCCTCCAGCTCGTCGTGCGTGCCGCGGTCGGTCACGCGGCCGTCCTCGATCACAAGAATCTGATCCGCGTCTTGCACGGAGCTCACGCGCTGGGAAATGACGAAGGTAGTGCGTCCCTGCGCCCGCGACCGCAGGGCTTCCTGAATGCGGCGTTCGGTCTGCGTATCCACGCTGGCCGTCGCATCGTCGAGGATCAGCACCGGCGCTTCCGTGAGCAGCGCGCGGGCGATGGTGACGCGCTGCCGCTGGCCGCCGCTCAACCCCACGCCGCGCTCCCCCACCACGGTTTCGAAGCCTTCGGGCAAATCTTGAATGAAGTCCAGCGCCTGGGCGTCGCGCGCCGCGGCGACGATCCGGCCCGTATCCGCCGTGGGATCCCCGTAGGCGAGGTTATTGCGCACGGTGTCGGAGAACAGCATGGCGTCCTGCGGGACGATGGTCACCTGACGTCGAAGGGACGTCAGGTCGTACTGGCGCACGTCGGCGCCGTCGAGCCGCACTGCGCCCGAGGTGGCGTCGTAGTAGCGCGGGATGAGCTGGGTCAGGCTGCTCTTGCCCGATCCCGTGGGGCCGACGATGCCGACCACTGATCCTGCCGGGATGTTTGCGCTGACGTCGTGCAGGACGGGCTCGCGGCGTCCGTAAGCCAGGTTCACAGAGTCAAGCTCGACATGACCGGTCACCCGATCCGGCGCATGAGCGTTCGGCGGCGAGGCTATGCGAACCGGCTCGTCGAGCAGCTCGAACACGCGTCCCCCCGACGCCATGGCGATGGCAATGCGCTGGACCACGAATCCCAATTGCTGCGTGGGCGGAATCAGCCGGGCGAAGTAGTAGTAGAACGCCACCAGGACGCCCACGGAGACCGTGCCTTCGAGCGCGAGGCGCCCGCCGACCCCGAGGACGATGACGGTGCCGATGCCGGCGACGGCCAGCATGGCGGGCATCAGCCGAGCCCGGAGCTGCGCCGGACGCATCGAGCGCTCGAACAGCTCGTTGGCTGCGCGTCCGAAGGTCTCGACTTCCGCGGCCTCGGTGGCGAAGGCCTTCACGACCCGCACGCCGTTGAGGTTCTCGGACAGCACCCGGGTCAGGGCGGCGTTCTGCTGCTGAATGCGCTGCCACATCGGCCGCACGAGCTTTCCGTACCACACCGACATGCCCGCCAGGACCACGAGCACCGGAACCACCATCAGCGTCAACGTCGCGCTGGTGAGGGCCATGCCCACGATGATTGCGACGTAGAGCCCAAGGATGCGCACCGTCTCCGTCACCCCAACGCCGGCGAACATTCGGGCGCGGTTCAGGTCGCTCACGGCGCGGGTGATGATGTCGCCGCTGTCCACGCGGTCGTAGTAGCTGAACGGAAGTCGTTGCAGGTGCGCGTAGAAGTCGAGGCGCATGCGCGACGCGACCCGCGTTTCATAGACGCGCATGGTCATGCGGGTGAAGAAGAAGCCGGCGCCACGCACGAAAATCAGGGCCGCCGTCAGCCCCACCAGGGCAGCGAGACGCTCGCGGTCGCCGGCCCTGATGCCCTCGTCGATGACGCGCGCGATCACCTGCGGAATCAGCAGGTCCATTGCGGTCGCGACGCCCCACATGGCGAGCGACAACAGCGCCCATCGCCAATGCGGCCGGACATATTTGAGAATCCGGACAAGCGGCCTTATGCGCGAACCCCTTGTGAAGGCTCTTCGGCCTCTTCGGGCAACGGCGCACCGTTGGCCCCGTCGGCTTGTTCCGCCGACGCGGCGGCTGGCTGCGCCGACGGCTCATCCGGGTGCTCAAGCAGGCGGGCTTGCGCATGGAGCACTTCGAGGGTGCCCCAGCGCACGAAGGTCCAAATCAGGGCGCCGATCGGGATGCCGAACACGATGCCCCAGAATCCTGCCGCGACACCGCCGATGATCACGCTCAGAATCACGATCAGCGGATTGACTCCAAGGGCGGTGCCCATGACCCGGGGCTTGACGATGTTTTCGATGACCAGGGAGGTGACGGCCACGCTGATGCCCACCCAGATCGCCAGATCGACCCGTATGGTCAGGGCGATCACGATGGGGAGTCCGATGCCGGCGGCCAGGCCGAAGAACGGGATGAACATGAGCAAGCCCGTGGCGACGGCGACCAGCAGGCCGAACGGCATGTCGGCGATGAAGAAGATCAGCACCACCGCGCCGCCCCAGATGGTCGAGGCCACCGCCTGTCCGCCGAGCCAGCCGCCGAACGTGCGCTCCGCGTAACGAATGCCCCGGTCGAACCGCGCGCGCCACTCCGCGGGCAATTCGCGGCGCAGCCGCTGCAGGTTCGTGTCCCATCCCAACAGGATGTAGAACGAAATGATCAAAGTCAGGATGGCCAGGCCGAGTCCGCCAAGGACGGCTCCGGTCGACGCCAGAATGCCTGCGGCGATGTCCTGACCCAGGGTGATGATCTGCGCGTTGAAACCGGTCACCACCTCGGTCACCGTGTCCTGCGGCACGCCCCATTGCAGGAGCTGGGCGTGCAGGTTTTCAAGGACTTGCGTGGCATTCGCGGTACCCGCCGTCAGATTGCCGGCGGCACGTCCGATTTCGGCGAAGAGCGGCGGCAGGATGAAGAATGCGGTGAGCGCCGTGACGCCGGCGAACACCAGATACACCAGGGTGGCTGCGAGCGCCCGCGGCATCCGAAATCGGCGCATGAACCGAACCGGCTCGAGGGCGATGAGGTTGATGATCCAGGCGAGGAGCAGCGTCACCACCAGGGCTGCGAAGTTTCCAATCAGCCCCCACAGGAACTGCAGCAGCCAAATGGCGGCGACGGCAATCCCCAGGGCGATGAGGATGGTGGGCAGGCGCGGATAGTTCACGGGCGCGCGGGCTCAACGGCCCACGGATCTAGACGACTGTTCGGCATTCTACCCGCGCGGTCGGTGTTTCCACGGCGATGTCTCACCAATTCTCCGTCGAACCGGCGATCGAGGGCGGCGACATCGCACTAGAATCGACAAGGGATGCGCATTCCGTCGCACGCCCACAGGGAGATTGTTCAGCGTGCCTGCCGCGGTCAGTGCCTCGGTCGAAGAAAAGCTCGCCGGGCTGCCCGACGCACCGGGCGTCTACCTCATGCGCGGTGCGCAGAGCGACATCGTGTACATCGGCAAGGCGCGCTCGCTCCGGAGCCGCGTGCGCAGCTATTTCCGGCGCGGCGATCGAACGGCCAAGACGATCTCCCTAGTTCAGCGCGTGGCGGATCTGGACATCATCGTCACCGATTCCGAGGTCGAGGCGCTCTTGCTCGAGAACAACCTGATCAAGGAGCACCGTCCGCCGTTCAACGTCACGTTTCGCGACGACAAGGGCTACCTCTACGTCAAGATCACGGTCGACGAGATCTACCCGAGAGTCGGTACCACCCGCCGCATTCTCAAAGACGGCGCGCTGTATTTCGGCCCGTTCACGAGCGCCAAGTCGGTCCGTCAGACGCTCAAGCTGCTCAACCGGCTCTTCCCCTATCGCACGTGCACCATCGACATGGGCACGCCCATCCCGCGGCCGTGCCTGAAATACCACCTGGGTCTGTGCATCGCGCCCTGCACGCGCTACTGCACCGTCGAGGAGTACACCGCCGTGGTCGACGGCGCGATTGGGTTCATGCGCGGCGACTATGACCACGTCGTGGAGCAACTCACCGACCAGATGTGGAGCGCCGCCGAGGCTCACGACTACGAGGGAGCCGCCAAGCATCGCGACCGGCTGCGGGCGATCGACAAAGTCGTGGCCGAGCAGAAAATCACGGACCTTCGCGGCGGCCAGATTGACGTCATCGCCGTGGCGCGTGAAGGGCGTGAGGCCCAGGCAACCGTGCTGCGAATCCGCGGCGGGAAGATGATCGGGCGCGGCGCCTACGAGCTCGCGGTGACCGGCGAGGAGACCGACGGCGAAATGCTCGACGACTTTGTGCGCGAGTACTACGACCGCGCGCCCGAAGTGCCGCTGCTGGTGCTCACCTCGGCGCGGCTGTCGGATCCCGAGCCGCTGGCCGCATGGCTGAGCGCCATGCGCGGCGCCAAGGTGGAAGTGCGCGCCCCGCAGCGCGGCCAGAAGCGCAAGCTCGTGGCCATGGCCGCCCGGAACGTGCGCGAGACGCTGCAGATTGAGCGCACCCGCTGGCTCAACTCCGGCCGCAAGCTCCGCCAGGCCCTGCTCGAAGTCGGCACGGCGCTGGCACTGGAACGGCTGCCCCGGCGCATCGAGGCCTACGACATCTCCCACATTCAAGGGTCGCTGGTCGTGGGCTCCCTAGTGGTCTTCGAAGATGGGGTGGCCAAGAAGGGCAAGTATCGGCGCTTCAAGGTGCGAAGCGCGCCTGGAAACGACGACTTCGAATCCATGCGCGAGGTGCTGCGGCGCCGCTTTGCACGGTATACGGAAAATGCCGCCGCTGGAGCGGCATCCGACGGCACGTTGCGACCGCGGGCGCTGGCTGCCGTTCCGCTGCACGAGATGGACGCCGACGCGGAGTTGCCCGCGCCGAGCAACGTGACGGCCGGTTCGAGCAACGAGTGGGGCTCGGTTCCGGACCTCGTCCTCATCGACGGCGGCAAGGGCCAGCTGAGTGCCGCGTTGGACGTGTTCCGGGAGTTCGGCCTCGATCCGGCGGAGATCCCCCTGGCTGCAATCGCCAAGCAACGCGAAGAGCTGTTCGTGCCGGGGCGCTCGGGGCCGATTCTGCTTCCCCACGACAGCGACGGCATGCGATTGGTGCAACGAATCCGGGACGAGGCGCATCGGTTCGCGGTGAGCTTCCACATCAAACTGCGCACTAAGAAGGGGCGGCGATCGATCCTGGATGAGATCCCGGGCATCGGCCCGAAGCGCAAGCGAGCGCTGATCCGGGCTTTCGGCTCGCTCGAGCGGATTCGGCAAGCTTCGGCGACCGAACTCGCAACCGTGGACGGCATGACCGCCAGCGCCGCGCGCGCGCTGAAGGAGGCACTGTGAGTTCAGAAGTCCAGCGTCAGCGCATCTCGGAGCGCCACGCGACCTGCGAGTTCGACGCCGACGCCACGCCGATCGCCTGGGTTCCCTCGCACGCCGAACTCACCGTCGAGGCTCGCGACGCCTACGACGGGCATTGCGACGATTTGGACGTCGCGGCCTTCGCCCGACGACGCACGCCGGGTCGCATGAACCCCTGCACGGGGCCGATCGGCGTGAGGGACGCCGCCCCGGGCGACACCCTGCGCGTGCAGATCGAGGCCATTCGTCTTTCGCCACGCGGATACGTGGCGGCGCTACCGGGCACGGGGATTCTCGGCGATCAACCACGGGAACCGGGCATCGAGCCATTTGACGTGCGCGGCGACGAGGTGCGGTTTGCCGGCCGCGTGAAGCTGCCGACGCGTCCAATGGTGGGCACGATCGGCGTGGCGCCGGCCACGGGCAGCATCATGGCCCTCAGCCTTGGCGACCACGGCGGGAACCTGGACTTCAACGAGATCGCGGCGGGCACCACGGTCTACTTGCCGGTGCGGGTGCTGGGCGCGCTCTTCGGCATCGGCGATGTTCACGCCACCATGGGCGACGGCGAGGCGCACTCCGGCGTCAACATCACCGCCGAGATCGACGTGACGCTCGATGTCCTCAGCGGCGAGGTGCTAGCGCGGCCCTGGTTCGAGACAGCGACGCATGTGATGACCGTGGGCGTCGCCGACGACCTCACGGGGGCGCTGCAGCAGGCCACGTCCGGGATGGAAGAACGTCTGATACAGGATCTCGGCGTGACGCCAACGCAGGCCCGCATGCTCGTTGGGGCGGCGGTGGACCTCAGACTCGGGCAAGCCGGGGGGTACGGCGTGCCCGTGAGCGCCTACGCTCGGTTTCCGAAGTTGGCCCTCTAGGACCTTCGAACCGACGCCGCGACGAGCGGAACCGATCCCACGCTGCGCGCAGCGTGGGCCACCGGGGCTCGGCGGAGGCCAGGGCGCCCACCAGGGGCGCCCCTACGCGGAAACGACACATGTAGGGGCAGCCCTTGTGGCTGCCCTGACCGCTTCCTTGAAAACCCCCGCCTTTGACCTGAATGGCTCGTGACCCATCACGCGTCGACCGGATCGCTGCTGGCGGCGCCCGTGTCCGCTCCCTGCTCCCATTGCGTGTGAAACACGCCACCCCGATCGATGCGCCGATAGGTGTGCGCGCCGAAGTAGTCGCGCTGGGCTTGCGTGAGGTTCATCGGCAGCCGGTCCGAGCGGTAGGCGTCGTAGTAGTCCAGCGACGCGCTCATGGCGGCGAATGGAAGACCGGCATTCTTGGCGCTGGTCACAACCCGTCGCCAGCCCTCGTCCGCTTCGCCGAGCTGCGACCGGAACTCCTCGTCGAGCAGGAGATTTCCGAGCGCCGGGTCGGCGGTGAAGGCCCGTTGGATGTCGCCCAGCAGGCGGGCGCGAATGATGCAGCCGCCCTTCCAGATGCGCGCCAGCTCCGCGAGCGTTAGCTCGTAGGCGTAGGCCTCGGACGCGGCGCGCAGGAGGGACATGCCCTGGGCGTAGGAGCACACCTTGGCCGCGTAGAGCGCCTGGCGCACGCACTCGACCAGGCCATCGAAGCGTTCGATCCGCGGTGCGCCGCCGGCCCGGAGCACGGGCGCCGCGACGACGCGCTCGTCCTTGAGCGCCGAAATATGGCGCGACCAGACGGCGGCGTCGATGGTGGGGATGGGCGTGCCCAGATCGAGCGCGTCGCGCGATGTCCAGCGACCGGTGCCCTTTTGGCCGGCCTGATCGAGGATGGCGTCGACGAGGAATCCGTCACCGTCGGCGTCGCGCACCTTGAAGATGTCCGCCGTGATTTCAATCAGATAGGACTCGAGGATGCCTTCGTTCCACGCGCCGAAGACGTCGGCCAGCTCATCCGGCGCGTAGCCCGCCGCGGCCAGGTAGCTATAGGCCTCGGCGATGAGCTGCATGTCGCCGTATTCGATGCCGTTGTGGACCATCTTGACATAATGGCCGGCGCTTCGGCGGCCCACGTGGGTCACGCAGGGGCCGTCGTCCACCTGCGCGGCGATCCGGGTGAGGATGGGCTCGAGTCGCGCGTAGGCGCGCTCGTCGCCGCCGGGCATGATCGAGGGGCCGTAGCGCGCGCCCGTCTCCCCGCCGCTGATGCCGGTTCCCAGGTAGCGCATCCGGGCGCCCTCGACCACGTCGATGCGGCGCTCGGTGTCGACGTAGAACGAGTTGCCGCCGTCAACGATGGTGTCGTCGGGATCCAGCAGCGGGATGAGCTGGTCGAGAACCGCATCGACCGCGCGACCGGCATCGACCATCAGGATCACCCGCCGTGGGCGCTCCAGGGCGGCGACGAAGTCTTCCAGATCCTCGACACCCTGGATGTCAAATTCGGAGGCCTCTCGCTCCAGAAACCGGGTCGTCCGGCTGTAGGTGCGGTTGTAGACCGCGAGCGGGAATTCTCGGGAGGCGATGTTGAGCGCGAGGTTTCGACCCATGACGCCCAAGCCGATCAATCCGGCGGCGGCGGTGGCAGGCATGAGGCGGTGGTCCTCTCACGGGGCTTGGCGGCAGATTGCTGCCATTCTCACCCACCGGCCGCTGTCTGTGGACTCAGCCCTGCCAATTGGCGGCAACGGCGCCGGTGGCACAATCGCGAACACTCAGCGGTTGAGGTGGGACGGCGTGGCGAGACGACGCGGATCGAGGGCGGCCGACAAACTGGAACGACGCCGTGAGGCTCGTCACGAGCGGCAGCGAATCGCGCGACGTCGCCGGTGGCTTCGGCGCTCGCTCGTCAGCGGCGGCGTGCTGCTCGTGGTGGGCGGCGTCGCCGCGCTCATCGTCGTCTTGATCATGTCGAATATGCCGTCGACCGAAGTGGCCGCCCGGCGCGTGCGAATCGACGACGAAGGCCGCCTCCACGTGCCGGCGGGGACGCCCATCGAATACGCCAATGTTCCGCCGGCGTCCGGGACCCACTACCCCATTTCCGTGCCGTACGGCGTGTACCAAGAGCCGGTCGAGGAAGGCTTCTGGGTGCATAACCTGGAGCATGGCGCCATCGCGCTGCTGTATCGCTGCAATGCCGACTGCGACGAGGTCGTGCCGCAAATCGAGGCGATCTACCAGGAACTCCCGAATGCGGCATTCGGCGAGGTGAAGTTGATCGCCATGCCGTATCCGGGACTAGTGCCCAAGTACATGCTCGTGGCCTGGCATTGGCAGGAGCCCATGGACAGCTTCGAGCCCGACCGCGTGCGCGAGTTCTACGGCGATTACGTGGACCGCGGCCCCGAGCACGCGCCGTAGTGCCAGGGGACGCCGTGCGCTTCGCCATCCTCAGCGACGCCCACATCATTTCGCCCGGCGTAGCGCCACAGCATGGGGTGGATGCTCGCCGCAATCTCGAGGCGGCCGTGCGCACCCTATCCGGAATTCGGCCGTCGCCGGAGCTTGTCGTGCACCTTGGCGACCAGACGAGCACGCCGAGCCCCGCGGCCTATGCCGAATTCGTCCGCATCACGCGCGACCTGCCCATGCCGCAGCTCTACGTGCAGGGGAACCACGACGACCCCGCGATGCTGGCGCAGGCGCTGCCGCTTCCGAGCGATATCGAGCCCCGGGGCGCGCCCGGGAGCTACTACGCGCTGATTCGCCGCGGCGTGCAGCTGGTCGTGCTCAACTCGAGCCCTGGGGGCCACGTCGTGGGAGGGCAGCTTGATTCGGAGCAGCTCACGTGGCTAGACCGCACGCTGGCCGACCGCGGCCGCGAGTCAACCGTCCTGTTCGTCCACCACCACTGCCATCCAATTGGCATCGATTGGCTGGACGGCGTCTGCCTGCAGAATGCCGACGAGTTGATGGGCGTCCTGCAGCAGCACCGTCGCGTTCTGGGCGTCTTCTCCGGTCACGTGCACCAGCGCAGCAGCGCCACGGTCGGCGGCATCGGCAGCGAGACGGTCCCTTCCACCTGGGTCACGCTCGGCCGGGATCGGACCAATCCAGGCGTGAACGCCCACCAGGGATTCCTGGTGGTGGACGCGACCGCCGACGGGCTGTGCATCGCCGAGGTGGCGATCTGACTTAGGCGGAGTGCTCTGCGCTGACGCGGCGGCCGGTGAGCGCTAACCATGAAGCTGTCGCGTGCTTGCCCTTTCAATGGCTGTCTGTAAACACGCGTTTCCGTATTTGCACTATCCTTGGCGGTGACCGTCATCGTCGCGGAGGATCGCGCATGGCCGCCACAAAGAAGCGACTCACGCTGGACTTGGCGCCAGACTTTCAGCGCCGCCTGAAGGTCATGGCCGCGCTCAAGGGCATCAGCATGCGGGAGTACTGCCAGACGGCCATCGACCGAGAATTAACCATGGACGAGGCCAACGGCGCGGGCGGATTGTTGTCCGACAGGCCCGACCACGAACTGTTTGCGGAACTCCAGAAGGAGATATTCGGGGACAAGACGTTGCCCGGAGACTCTGTTGACCTGATTCGAGAGGCCCGTGAGATTAGGGATGCCGAGATGGACGGGTGGGCGTGAGCGGCTTTGTGGTCGTCGATGCGAGCGTGGCCGTCAAGTGGTTGGTGAGAGAGGAGCACACTGACAGGGCTTTGGCGATTCTCAGCACATGGCACGACGACGAGATCACCCCGTCCGCTCCCTACCTGCTGCCGCTCGAGGTCGCCAACGCTCTCCATCGAAGGGTGATTCGGAATCAGTTGAACGTCGGAGACGCCGCTCGCATGATCTTGCAATTGCTTAGCTCGCGGCTTGAGTTGCATCAGACGCAAGCGTTGCACGTGAGAGCCCTTGAGTTGGCAACCGAACTTCAGCAGGGGGCGGTCTACGACGCCCACTATTTGGCGTTGGCCGAAGAGTTTGGCTGCGAGCTGTGGACCGCCGACAAGAGGTTTTGCCGCGCGGCCAGCCAGTCCGGCCGGAACGTCCGTTGGATCGGAGAGCCCGGCATCCTGGGGTAGTCCCCGGCAAGTCGTTGGAGTGGCCGAACCAGACCGATTTGGGACGACAGCCGCCCATCCCAATCAGGAGACCCTGCAAAGCTCGGTCAGGCCACGCACCGCCGGGGAGAATCCGGCGCGGTTCCTGGTCGGATTGGAACTGGAATCCGGCTCAAGGCCGGAATGACGATTTCCGAAAGGCCGGAAATATGAACGCCGCTGCGCGCGGCGGGACGCAACGGCGGCGGTGGTGTGCCTAGCCTTTCGGTGGCGGCAGGGGCCGGTAGCGCTTGCCGGTGACCTGATTGAGATCACACCGTCCCCGGTGAACGATCTCGAAATCGTCGGCGGCGCGCTTGCTGGCGGCCATGGACGCGAGCGACCGATCGAGGTTCGCGGAGAGCCGGTCATACGAATGCTGGAGCCGCGAGAGGCTGGCGGGGTCAGCGTGACCGGCGTTGTGGGCGCTGATGTAGGCATTCCAAGCCGTGCTGCTTGCCGCCGTGCCGGTCTCGTAGAACTTGTGCGCGGCGGCGTAGTTTTCAGCGAGAGACTCGCACTCCTCCGCGGGATTGCCGGGTGCCGGCGTCGCGGTGGACGTGCGAGGCACGACCCCGGGTATGCGGGATGCCGGCGCCTGCGGGGCGGAGGTCGAGGCCGGCGTGCGGGCCAGGGCGACGGTCGGCGTGAGTGAGCCTGACGCGGCGGTGGACGCAAGGGGCGCGACCGCCGGCAACCGCGAAGCGAGCGCCCGTGGCGTGGCGGCCGGCGTCGGCGTTTGGGGCGGGGCGGCGGTGGCTGACACGATGGCGGTCGCCGAGGGCGTGCGCGACGGTGCGGCGGTGGCTGACACGGTGGCGGCCGGCGTGGGCGCGCGTGACGGTTCAACCGTCGGTCCGGGGGTGGCGGATGCAGTGGCGGCCGGCACAGGCGTGCCGGACGACGCGGTGGTTGGCCTCGCGGCGACTGGAGTGGGCGTGCGAAACAGCCCTGCTGTCGGCGTCGCAGCGGCTTGTGACTCCGCTGGCGGAGACGGCACGTCACCGTCGCCGCCGCAGGC
The DNA here is from genome assembly GCA_028873795.1 of Chloroflexota bacterium. Lineage (GTDB taxonomy): Bacteria > Chloroflexota > UBA11872 > UBA11872 > UBA11872 > JAJECS01. The sequence goes on along the minus strand of JAPPNP010000014.1, from coordinate 82,121 downwards.
GATCTGCGCGACGGCGCCGACCACGAGCGCGACCAACAGAACTACGGGGACACGGTGCACGGACGAAAGCTCCATGCCTCCCGCGGCGACCATCAGCGTGACAGTCGCGTGCGAGCACGGTACCACGAGCACGCCCCGCCGCCGACAAAATCGCGTCCCACCCGACCGTTGCGAGGGTCCCGGACCACCCTTCTCGTCGCATTCCTAGGCGCCGACGCCGGTGCGGCGGAACGGACGGCCGGGTCACAGACCCGCCCCTACTCGCCGATTCGATCGCCCTTCGAACCAGGCCTCACGCGCCAAACCGATCGCGCAAGTTCGGGCGACGGTCGAAGTCCAACGCGATGACCGTGTCGATCGGGTCGGGGGCGAAGGCCGGCAGCCCACGCAGCCAGATGCGGTGTTGGCGCTGGTCGAAGTCGATGGGGGTGCCGTCGTACAGGAACCGGGCCGAGAGCAGCGTGCCGTCCAGGTTGCCCAGCACCATCTCCTCGCCGGGCCAGCGCCAGCAGTGCAGGTACAGCGTGTGGCCCTTGATGGTGTGGTGCCGCCCGACGCTTCCCACGCGCATGAGGCGGTCGGGCATGCGCTCGGAGCCGTAGATCGACTCGTTGTTGACGCGCATCCAGGCGCCCATGGCGCGCAGCCGCTCCACCGACTCGAAGGGGATGTGCCCCTCGGGGTCCGGTCCCACGTTGAGCAGATAGTTGCCGCCGCCCGCGGCGGCGGTGACCAGGAAGTGAATCAGCTGTCGCGGCGTGCGCCACTCGTGGTCGATGGTGGAATAGCCCCAGGTGGTGTTCATGGTCATGCAACTCTCCCAGGGGCGGCCCGGGGCCGACGCGGTGACGTGCTGCTCCGGCGTGTCGAAGTCCTCGGGTAGCAGCGACCGGTCGTTGATCAAGATGTTCGGCTGCAGCTCTCGCACGCGGGCGTTGAGAGTCTCGGAGTCCCAATCCTCCGGGGTGTAGGGCCAGCCGCCGTCGTACCAGAGCACGGCCAGCTCGCCGTAGTCCGTGCAGAGCTCCTCGACTTGAGCGTGGACGTAGGCCCGAAATCGCGCCCAGCCTTCGGGGTCGGCCTGTGGTCCGCGGAAGTACTCCGGCCAGCGCCAGTCCAGCAGCGAGAAGTAGAAGCCATAGGGCATGCGGCGCTTCTGGCAGGCCGCCACGAACTCGGCCAGCACATCGCGCTTGGCCGCGGAGTTCGGCGCCGTGAAGTCCGAAACCTTCGAGTCCCAGAGCGCGAATCCCTCATGATGGCGCGAGGTCAGAATCATGTAGCGCATGCCCGTATCCTGGGCGAGCGCGACCCAATCGTCCGGGGAGTAGCGGGCGGCGGTGAACCGGTCGGCCAGACGGGCGTATTCGTCGTTCGGGATTTCCTCCTGGTACATCGTCCACTCGTGGCGGGCGAGCACGGAGTAGAGGCCCCAGTGAATGAACATCCCGAAGCGAGCGTCGTTGAACCACCGGAGGGCGTGCGCGGGTGCCATGGCTGCCGGCCTTTCACAGGGGCTGAGATGGATCGCATCATTGAGTCCATGCTAGCCACTGCGCAAGCGATGGCCGCGTGACCGGAATTGGGCCAATCCTGGTGGTGGTGGCGCTTCGCGCCGAATGGCGCCAGCTTCCGAGTGGATCCAAGGCGCAAACTCGAGCGGTGGGCGCGATGCCTCAGGTCGTTGCGGAGCGATGTGGCATCGGGCCGATCAACGCCGCGCGCGCCACCGAGGCCGCGATCGCGCGATGGCGGCCTCGGGCGGTGCTGGTTGCGGGCATCGCCGGGGGGCTGCAGCCCGACCTTGCGCCCGGCACGACGGCGGTGCTCGACGCGGTGCGGACCGCCGATTCCCGAGTACGGGCGTCGCCGGACCTTACCGATGCCGTCGAGGACGCATTGCGAGATGCCGGCACCGACGCTCGCCGCGGCGAGGGCTGGACGGTGGACGGCGTGGCGGACGCCGCGGCCAAGCGGCGGCTGGGCACGGACGGTGCGTTGACGGTAGACAGCGAGTCGGGCGCGGTGCTCGATCGGGCCCAGGTTCATGGGGTTCCCGCCGCCGCACTGAGGGTGGTTGCCGATCCGGTCGAGCGCGGTGTGCCCCGCTCCGTCGTCGCCCTGGGCTGGGTCGACGGCGCGACCTGGTGGCCAAACTTGCTCGACCTGTGGCGGCTGCCGTTCGAGATTGGCGAGGTAGCGCAGTTTCGACGCGACTTGCGCGACGGGCTCAAGGAGCTTCGCTGCGCGCTGCCGCCGGCGCTCGAGGCGCTGACGACCTAGCGGCGCGTCCTGACAAGCTACGATGGCGCGGGCCAGCCTGGTCTGTCCCCTCGGACATGCCGGCTGGCGTTGTGCCGCCCGCGGCGCTCGAGGCGCCGCTCCCTATGCAACGGATGCCATGACCGACCACGCCGACCCCGGCACTGCCCTCCTCGTAGCCGGCATCGTGATCTTCGTTCTCGCCTACGCCGCCATCGCGAGCGACCGGGTGCCCAAGTCGGCGGTCGCCGTCGCCGGCGCCGTGCTGATGATCATGATCGGAATCATGGATCAGCACCATGGCTTCGAGCACATCGATCTCAACGTCATCTTTCTGCTCGTCGGCATGATGGTGCTGGCCGGACTGATCAGCGAAACCGGCGCGTTTCAATATCTCGCCATCGTCGCGGCGCAGCGCACGGGCGGCAACGGATTCCATCTGGCGGTGACCTTGTCGGTAATCACCGCTGTGCTCTCCGCGTTTCTCGACAACGTCACGACGGTAATCCTCATTGCGCCAATCACGCTGGTGGTGGCGCGCCAACTGCACATCAATCCGGTGCCGCTGTTCATCGCCGAGATCCTGGCGTCGAACATCGGCGGCGCAGCCACGCTGATCGGCGATCCGCCCAACATCCTCATCGGCAGTGCGGGGAACATCGACTTCGCCGAATTCGCGGCCCACATGACCCCGCCGATTCTGATCATGCTGCCGCTGTTCCTGGTGAGCCTGCGCTGGATGTTTGGCAAGCAACTCGCGGTCGATCCCGTGCATGCCGCCGCGCTGGCCAAGCTGGACCCGGCGGAGTACATCACCGACCGACGCGGCCTGAAGATCGGGCTGGCGGTGCTTGGACTCACGGTCGTCGGCTTTCTGATTCACGGCGCGCTGAATTGGGAGCCCGCCACGATCGCTCTCGGCGGCGCCGCGCTGGCCATGCTGGTGATGCGGGCCAATCCGCACAAGGCCTTCGCCGCGGTCGAGTGGCCCAGCGTGATGTTTTTCGTCGGTCTGTTTGTGATGGTCGGCGGCTTGGTGGAGCTTGGCGTGCTCGACGCCGTCGCCAACTTCATTCGCGACCTGACCCAGGGCAACGTGTTCGCCACGGCGGCGCTGACGATCTGGGTGAGCGGCGTGGCGTCGGCCATCGTGGACAACATTCCCTTCGCCGCCACGATGCTGCCGGTGGTGCAGAACCTCGAGGCTGCCGGGCTCAACCCCGACAACATTCTCTGGTGGTCGCTGGCGCTGGGCGCCGATCTCGGCGGCAACGCCACGATCATCGGCGCGTCGGCCAACGTGATTCTGGCCGGGATCGCCGAGCGCGAGGGTCACAAGATCGGCTTCGGGCAGTTCATGAAGTACGGCGTGCCCGTCGCCGTGGTGTGCATGGCGATCTCCACCGCTTGGATCTGGGTCCGGTACGTCGCGTTCGCGTAGCAATGCCGGGCCGGGACTCATGTCCGCGTGCCCGATTGAACTGCGCCGAGGGTCCATAGCTCACTTGTAGAGCGGCGCGCTACCTTAGGGCACCGCTTGCCCCGCAGGAATTTCCGCTCATGCGCTTTTGCATCGTTGGATCCGGCGCCATCACGACGTTCCACCGCGACGCGCTGCTCGACATGGAGGGCATCGCCGTCGACAGCGTCGTGAGCCGGCTGCTGCCGTCGGCCCAGGAGTTTGCCGAGACCTGTCACGCCGATTTCGCGACGACGGATCTGGCCGAGGCGTTGGCGCGCCCCGAAGTCGACGCCGTGCTGATCACGTCGCCCAATCGGATGCACTACGACCAGACCATGGCCGCCATTGCGGCGGGAAAGCACGTGCTGCTCGAAATCCCCATGACCCTGCGCCTCGACCAGGCCGAGGAGCTCGATCGGGCGGCCCGCGCCGCCGGCATCACGCTGATGGTCTGCCACACCGAGCGGTACTACGCGCCCAACCTGTGGCTGCATGAGCGCATCACCCGCGGCAGCCTGCGCCCGCTGCACCTGCACCGCGACTGGCACTTCTTCCGCCGCGAGAACATCGGCTGGACCGGACGGCGGCGCAGCTGGGTGGACGACATTCTGTGGCATCACGGCGGCCACGCGGTCGACAACGCCGTGTGGGTGTTCGGCGAGGAGCCGAACGTCGCGCGCGGGCTCTACGGTCCCCCAAGCGGTCCCAACCAGGTGCCGTTGGACCTCTCGATGCAGATGGCCTTTCCCGGTGGCGGGTTGGCGTCGCTGGTGCTCTCGTACAACGCGATGGTCGACAAGGTGACGACGCGCACGGTGCTGATCTGCGAGGAAGACACGTTCACCTTTCTCCATGACGTGTTGGTCAACCATGCCGGAGAGGTCGTGGCGCGGGAGGAGCAGATGCTGGCCGTGCCGCGGCAGAACCGGGAGTTCGTGAGCGCGGTCATGGAGGGACGCGAGCCGCGCACCGGCATACCGGAGCTGCTGCCCTCGTGGCGCACGCTGGACCGGCTGGAGCGCAGCGCGATTGAAGCGGCGCCCTAGCGAATGTCCGGCGTCCGAATCCCGGTGGTCTGGTCCGACGCCCACGTTGACCATGCGCCCACGCTGCAGGCCATCGACGGCGTGGACTATCCGCATCCCGAGGTTCCGTCGCGCCCCAGGCTGATCCGCGAGGCCCTGGTAGCCGAGGGTCTCGCCGAGCTGATCACCCCCGACCCGTCCGACGACGTCGTCGTGGATCGGGTGCACGCGCCGGCGTACCGGCAATTCATCGACGAAGCGTGCGCCCAACTCGAGGCCGACGAGCAGCTCGCCCCCACCGGCGTTTCCGCGGACTCAGCCGTGCTGGGGAGTGACAGCCTCGCGGTTCGCGCGAGCTACTTCGCCTTCGGCACCGATGCGCCGCTGATGCGCGAGACCTACCGGGCGGCGCGATCGGCCGTGGACGTGGCCGTGACCGGCGCCGCCCTCGTGTCGAGCGGGGCGCCGCACGTACTCGCCCTCTGCCGCCCGCCTGGTCACCACGCGGAGCACGACCGCATGGGCGGGTTCTGCTACTTCAACAACGCGGTGATCGCCGCGCATGAGCTGCTCTCGGCCGGTCGGGTAGCCATCCTGGACGTGGACTATCACCACGGCAACGGGTCGCAGCACCTCACGTATGACCGGCGCGACATCCTGTACGTGTCGCTGCACGCCGACCCTCGCTGGGCTTATCCGGGCTTCTCGGGAACCGCCGCGGAGCGCGGGTCGGGCGAGGGCGAGGGCTTCAACCTCAACTATCCACTCTGGCCGGGAACCGCGATCGACGACTACGCAGCCACGCTTGCGGGCGCCTGCGAGCGGATCGCGGCCTTCGCTCCGTCGCGGCTCATCGTCTCACTGGGATTCGACACCCACGCCGACGACCCCATCGCGTCGTTTGCGTTGCGCAGCCAGGATTTCGCGCGCATCGGGGCCGAGATCGCCGCTCTCGGCCTTCCCACGCTCCACGTACTCGAGGGCGGCTATGCCCTGGCCCGACTCGGTGAGTGCGCCGTGGCCTACGTCGGCGCGCTCACCTGAAGGACGCCATGCTGCCGAGCGGGCTTAGCCTTGGGCGTCGCGCTGCCGCTGAATGGCGCGAGGAATTCCCCCGCTGTTGATGACCTCCGCCGAGATGATGCGCTCGCGGCGGTCTTCGACCGGCAGATTCACGCGCACGTTGCCGAGTCGGTGCGATTGGCGCGTGGCGATGGCGATCTCCAAGGCTTCACGCGCGTCCTCCCCGCTGCACTTGGGCGTGTCGCCTGTCTCAATGCAATGGATCAGGTCGTAGATCACATTCACGGCTCCGGCGCGCATCTGGCGCTCGGGCGGGAAGAAGCGACGCGCCGCCTGCGGATTTCGCTGTCCGGGCAGGGGGGCCTCGCTGGTCCACAATTCGCTCAGGCGCCCGTCGCCCATCATGCGGATCATGCCGGTCGTGCCGGTGATGTCGTACGAGTGGTCGTTGGGGCCGTTGTCCAACGCGCGAAAATAGCCGCGCACGCCGTTGGGAAAGGCGAGGAATCCGCTGGCCGTGAAGTCGTTGTCGCTCATCGGGTCTTCGTCGGGACCCATCTCGCCCACGACCCACTCGGCGCGGCCGCCGGTGAACATGGTGAGCGTGGTGAGCATGTGACTGCCGTTGTGCGAAAGCCCCGAACGCGCCCGGGCCACGACGTGGATGACGTCGCCGATGAGGCCGTCGTTGACCATGCGCAGGGCCTGGGTGTAGTTGTTCATCCAGCGACGAGTGCAGTTCACCGCCAGCGCGATGCCCGCGTCATTGCAGGCGTTGACCACGTCGTCGGCCTCCTGCAGGGAAATCGTGATCGGCTTCTCCGCCCAGATCGCCTTGACGCCGTACCCTCCCTTGGCAATGTCGAGGAGGATGGAGGCGCGGGGCTCCGCCGAGGTGCACACGCTCACAATGTCGGGGCGCGTTTCGTCGAGCATCGCCCGGTAGTCGGCGTAGATGGCGTCGAACCCCCAGCGCTGCCGGGCGGCCTCGCGCTGCTCCTCCCAGGTATCGGACATGCCGACGATCTCAATCTCGGGCACGGCCTGAAAACAGGCGATGTGGGAATAGGGGAGCGAGTGTCCGTCGTAGACCTGAATCTCGTCGTCGATGGTGCTGGCGATACGTCCGAGACCGATAACCGCTGCCCGTGTGCGCGCCATGGCGCCTCCTGGAAATTCCGATGCCCAACCGCCGCAGTATGACCCGCCGAAGCTCGCTTTGCATGGTTGTGGCGGGGCTCGCTGTCGGCGTCGTCCTGCTGACGGCGTGTGATCCGATTGCCGATGAGGCGTCGGAACCTACGAGCGCCTCGGCGCCGCAAACCACGCTCACGAACGGCGACTGGATGGTGGCGCACAGCGATGCCGCCGGAATCGTCGGGCGAGAGGTCGAGCTTCGCGGCTGGGTGTTTGACGTCGCCGATGTACCGGAAGGCAACGACACGGCGTTTCTGGTGTGGGTGGACTTTGACAACGACGATCTCCCGACGGCGTTCGTCATCGAAGGGGCGCCGCCGGAGCTCGAGGCGGATGCGTTTGTGGCCGTGCGCGGCGTCGTCGACGGCGACGAGCCGCACACCTATCCCGACGGACGCGAGGCGCTGGTGCCTCGCGTCCGCGTGACCGCGCTGACGATTACCGACCGACTGGGTATTCGCCCGGCGGTCTGGGCTGTCGACGTGGGCCAAACGCTGACCCAGCACGACATTCGGGTGACGCTCGAGCGAATCGAGTTCGCCGCGGAGGAGACCCGGCTCCTGTTCGCGGTTGAGAATCGAAGCGACGAGACCATCAGCGCCATCGGGACCGGCGTGCGGGTGCAGCGGGGCGACGTGGAGTACCGCGCGGTGTTCCCGATCGGCCACGGCGTGCCGCCCCCGCGCGGGCAGGTCGAATCCGGAGCGGTTGAGCGTGGCTGGTTTCAGTTTCCGCCCTTGGACCGATCCGGGCCGCCGCTGGTCGTCGTCTGGGACGGCGCGCAACCGGATCCGCCGGTGCAACGCTATCGGACGTGGCAATGGGTGGTGGACACCGCCGGAGGGCAACGGCCCGAAGGCTGACGCTCGGTCGCCCTGAAGAAACAAGGTCGTCCATCCGACCCATGCGGGCCGATCCTGCGTCGCCTTCGTCCGAGCGACAAGCCACTCCCGCCAGTGAGAGTGTCGCTAACGGGCGGCCTTGTCGCCGTTGCCCATGCGCCGGCGCAGCAGCACCAGCGCCGTGATCGACGTCGCGGCCATGAAGCCGGCGGACGCCGCGCCGGCGTAGTCGAGCCAATTGACCTCGAACGCCAGGTAGATGAGCAGAAACGGGTAGAACGACATCCAGGTCTTGATTGCCAGGGGCACGTCGGCGCCGTGGCGATTGGCGGCGTAGAGCAGGAAGTTCACCAACGGGTACAACAGCGCGTAGGCCACGCCGATCTCGCCCCGCATCGCGCCGGCGGCGACCAGACCGCCCACGAACGTGATCTCGCGGATGTGGTCGGAGACCTGGTCCGCCAGGGCGCCGAACGACGACTCGCGGCCCGTGCTTCGTGCGAGCGCACCGTCAATGGCGTCCAGCAGCAGCGTGCCCACGAACAATCCCAGCGCCACGCGCGGCGCATGCATGATGAGCGCCGCTGCGGCGAATCCGATCGGAATCTGGCTCAACGACACGGCCGTGGGCGGCACGCCTAGGCGGGCCAGCACGGCCACGACGGGTGAAAGGAGATGGGCCATGCCGCGACGAAACGGACCGAGGATGATGCGCTCGGCTCGCGAGTACGATCCGGCCGCCTGTCCGCCCTCGCCGCCCATGCTTACCAGGCCAGCCGCTCGGCCAGGTAGCCGTGCAGGTCGTCCACCGGCACGCGTTCCTGGTCCATCGTGTCGCGGTGACGGACCGTCACCGCGTGGTCGTCGAGCGACTCGTAGTCCACGGTGATGCCGAACGGCGTGCCGGCCTCGTCCTGGCGGGCGTAGCGCCGCCCAATGGACCCACCGGCGTCGTAGAAGACCGTCCACGACGCGGCCAGGCGCGCCCGCACGTCCCGCGCCAGCTTGACCAAGTCGGGCTTGTTGCGCGCCAGCGGGAAGATGGCGGCCTTGATCGGCGCCAGACGCGGGTCGAGGTTCAGGAACACGCGCGTCTCACCACGCACCTCCTGCTCGGTGTAGGCGTCGGCCAGAAAGGCGAGCGCCGCCCGGTCGACGCCGCTCGACGGCTCGACCACGTAGGGCCGAATGTGGGACTTGGAGGCTTCATCGAACACCGTGAGCGTCTCGCCGCTAGCCTCGGCGTGTCGTGCGAGATCGAAGTCGGTGCGGTTGGCGATGCCTTCGAGCTCGCCCCACCCGAAGGGAAATTCGTACTCGATGTCGGTGGTGCCCTTGGAGTAGTGCGAAAGCTCGTCGGCGTCGTGTGGGCGAAGGCGGAGGCGGTCGGGACTGACGCCGAATTCCTGCCACCAGTCCATGCGCTCGTCGATCCAGGACTCGTAGGCCGCCGTGTCCCGCCCCGGCTCCACGAAATACTCCAACTCCATCTGCTCGAACTCGCGGCTGCGGAAGATGAAGTTCCCAGTGGTGATCTCGTTGCGAAAGGCCTTGCCGATTTGGGCAATCCCGAACGGCAGGCGCACGCGCGTCGAGTCCAGGACGTTCTTGAAATTCACGAAGATTGCCTGGGCCGTTTCGGGTCGCAGGTAGGCCGTGGCCGCCGATTCCTGCACTGGCCCGACTTGGGTGCTGAACATGGTGTTGAAGCGGCGCGGATCGGTGAGCACCGCGCCGTCGTACGGGCAGATGCCATCCGGCACGTCGTCCTGGCGAAAGCGTCGCCGACACACGGGGCACTCGACCAGCGGATCGTTGAAGTTCTCAACGTGTCCTGAAGCCTCCCAGACGCGCGGGTGCATGAGGATCGAGGCGTTGAGCCCGACCACGTCTTCACGGGCCATCACCACCCGGCGCCACCAGGCCTCCTTGATGTTGCGAATCAGCTCGGCGCCCAGCGGCCCGTAGTCCCAGGTGCTGGCGAACCCGCCATAGATCTCGGAGCTCCCAAACACGAAGCCGCGCCGCTTGGCGAGAGCGACGAGCGTGTCGAGATCCGGGGCGGCCATGGTCAGTCCTTCCGATACGATGCCGGCGCGGCGCGGGTTGCTTCGTGGGCGGGGCGGATCAGCGTGCTGCCAGTTTCCCAGGCGCCGCCGGAATCAGCATGCGCGCGGACTTCACATCGCGTTCGAGGATCGTGGTCGAGTACGCCCGCAGGATGTCTCGAACCTCGCGACGCACGGCGGCGTCAACCCGCAAACGCGCGGCGGCGTGAAAGCCCTCGCGCCCGAGATAGCGCAGCACCTTGAGCGCCGCGACGCCGAGCGGCCGAGTCTCGTGTTCATGACTGTGGGCCCGGCAGACCACCCCGCCCGCCGCGCTGGCGAAGCGATGATCGCCGGGTTCGAGGGGCTTCGCGCACGTGGTGCAGCGGCCAAGCTCCGGCGAGTAGCCGTGCAGCTGCAGGAGGATGAGCGCCAGCGCCGTCAGCCAAAGCTCCGGCGGGTCTGTGCTGAGGTCGAGACCCCGCAGGAAGGTGAGGAGGGCGTCGTAGGCCTCGATCGAGGGCTCGTCGTCTTCACTCAGGCCGTCGAGCAGCTCGACGGACCACCCGGCCGCGGCGAATGCCGCCAGATCGGTCCGCAGCCGCGGGTGGGAGTCCAGCTCCTCGACCTGCGACAGGATGTCGAGCGACGAGCCCACCACCCCCAGGATCCGAACGCGATTGAACAGCTCGATGCTGGGCGCCAGATGGCTGGCCGGCCGCCGCGAGCCCCTCGCGACCAGGCGCCGGCGTCCGAACTCGCGCGTGAAGAGAGTGACGATGCGGTCGGCGTCGCCCAGGTCGCGCCGGCCGAGCACGATGCCCTCCGCCCGATAGGTTTGCGACCGTCCCATTTCCGGCATGGCTTCAGCCTAAGCGGTGCCCGTACGCCGGGCAATGACCGCCGTCACGCGGAGTGGTCGTCACCTGCAGCCTCTGGAGTCGTCTCCGGAGGCACCAGCTCGATCTCGGACACCCGTGGGCCTTCCATGGCGTGGACCCGTAGCTGCCAGCCCTCGTGCCGCACGGCCTGTCCCACGCGAGGCATGGCCCCCAGACGCTGCATGAGGTAGCCGGCGACCGTGGAATACGAGCCCTCCGGGAGGTGGAGGCCGGTCTGCTCGGCGAGCTCCGCAGGTCGTAGGCTGCCGCCCACCACCACTCGGCCACCGGCGAGCGGTGCCAGCTGGCCTTGCCGATCGAACTCGTCGGCGATTTCGCCCACCAGCTCTTCGAGCAGATCCTCCAGCGTGACCACGCCCGCCGGGCTGCCGTGCTCGTCGATGGCGAGCATCATGTGGCTGCGCCGGCGCCGCATGTCGAGCAGCAGCGCCCCCAGCGTGGCGGTTTCGGGCGCCACGGGCAGGGGCCGAATCATGGCCGGGGCGAGGGGTGACGACGGTTGCAGGTCGGTTCGCGCGAGGAGGTCCTTGACGTGTACGAATCCCCGAAAGTCGTCCGGCTGGTCGCCCAACACCGGGAGCCGGGAATGCCCAGTCTCTGCCGCCAGGACTTCGACCTCGTGGATGGTTGCGCTGACCGGAACGGTTTCGACCGACGATCGCGGCAGCATGATGTCGCGGGCCTTTCGCGACTGGAGCCCGATGGCGCCCTGCGCCAGCCGGAAGTCGGAAACATCGATGGCCCCGATGCGGCGCAGCGCCGACAGCATCTCGGTGATCTGCGACGCGGTGTAGCGGGCCCGAAGCTCCTCGCGCGGGGCGATGCCGAACGCCCGCAGCACCATGTTGGCCATGCTGTTGAGGACCCAAAGCACGGGTCGAATGCCGTTGGCGTAGGCCCGGAACGGCACCGAGACCCACAGCATGGTTCGAATCGGCTCGGCAATGGCGATGTTCTTGGGCGCCATCTCACCCAGCACCATGTGGAGAAACACGACCAGGGTGAGGGCGATCGCCGAGGCGATGCCGTGGATCACGATCTCGGGAATGTCGAAATGGTCGCCCACCGCGTGGACGATCAGATCGGCAATGGCCGGTTCCGCGACGAATCCGAGCCCCAGGGAAGCCAGGGTGATGCCGAATTGCGCGCCGGTGAGCATGAAGGCGAGTTCGCGCAACGATTTGCTGGCCAGGCGGGCGCGATAGCCACCCAATGCGGCCGCGGCCTCGACGGCCGAGCGCCGCCCGGCGGCCGCAGTGATGGCCACTTCGGCCGCGACCATGAACGCATTCACGGCCAGCAGCAGGACGGCCGCGACGAGAAACACGCCGTTCATGAGGAGGCTCGCAGACGCGCCGGCGATGTGAGCAGCACGTGCGCGATGCGCGGCCCGTCCAATTCGAGAATCTGACAGCGCCAACCGTCGATCTCAACGACGTCCCCAACGCTGGGCACGCGCTGAAAGCGCACGAACAAAAGCCCCGCCAGGGTGTCGTAGCGTCCTTCGGGCATTTCGAACCCGGTGGCTTCCAGCAGCTCCTGCCGCCGGATGCGTCCGTCCGCTTCATACACGCCGGTGCCGGTGGGCGTCGCCAGTCGCACCGCCGGCGGGTCGTATTCGTCTTCGATGGCGCCCAAGACTTCTTCCACGATGTCTTCGATCGTGACGATTCCGGCCTCGTGTCCGAACTCATCCAGCACGATGGCCATCGCCTGTCCCCGCTGCTGCAACTCCACCAGCAGGCTGTGCAAGTCGGTGGACTCGGGGACCACGACCGGCGGTTGGTCGCTGGGCGCGAGCACCGTCCGCGCGCGGTCCTCCGCCGCGACCCGGAGCGCGTCCTTCACGTGCGCCACGGCCGTGAACCCCGGGCCGCTCCGATCCTGGATGGGAAAGCGCGAGTGTCCGGTTTCTCGCGCCGCCTCGATCAAGTCGGCGTAGGTGGCGTCGCCGGCCAGTGACACCACCGACGAGCGGGGGACCAGGACATCGCCCGCATCGCGGTCCCGCAGGCTGAGCGCGCGGTCCAGCAGGGTGTGCTCCACGCCCTCGATCTCACCCTCGAGCGCCGCCCAGCGGAGCGTGCTTCGCAGCTCTTCGAGCGACTCGACGCCCGGGAGCTCCTCGCGCGGCTGGATACCCACCCGCTGCATGGACCAGTTGGCCGCCGCGTTCAGGAAGCGGATCAGAGGGCCGGCAAGCGTGTTGATGAGCACCACCGGCGGCACAAAGATGACGGAGGTGCGGGCGGGCCGCGCGATGGCGAGATTCTTTGGCGCCAGCTCGCCGAAGACCATTTGCAGGGCCGTGGCGAGCGTGAGGGCGATGGCGGCAGTGGCCGCGCCGATTGACCCGGGCGGCAGCCAACCCAGCAGCGGCCGCAGCAGCGGTGACAGGGCGCCGTCAACCACCCATCCCAGAATCAGCGAACTGATGGTGATGCCGAGCTGCGCACCCGAAAGCTGGAACGAGAGCGTCCGCAGCGCCCGCTGCACCGGGCGCGCGCCGCGCACGTTGCGGCTGACCATGTCGTCGATGCGGTAGCGATCCACCGCAACCAACGCGAACTGTCCTCCGGCGAAGAGGGCGTTGATCGCGATAAGCACCACGAACACCGCGAGGCCGACCAGGATTTCTATGGCGTCGTTCCCTGCGTCCCGCTAGACCGGCGCGAGCCGTCGCGGCGGTCGGCAACCCGTGCGCGGCAAGCGGCGGCCAACTCCGTTACCGGCGCCGTATCGGGAGGCTGGTCAGCCTCCATGCGCCGGCTCCATGGGAATCTTGCGCACTCGCACGCGCAGGATTCGGTTGGCTTTCGTGGTCAGCACCTCGAGCGCCGCGCCATCGACCGCAACCGAATCGCCGGGGCTTGGGACAACGCCCATCGAGTTGTAGACGAGCCCGCCGATGGTGTCGACGTCGTCGGCGCCAAGCTCGATCCCCAGCGCCTCGTTGACGTCGGCAATGAGGACGCCGGCGTCGGCCTCGACGACGCCGGCGCCGGCGAGCTCGATCTGGACTTCGGGCGAGTCGAACTCATCCTCGATCTCGCCCACGATCTCTTCCAAGAGGTCCTCGATCGTCACCAGCCCCACGGTTTCGCCGTGCTCGTTGACGACGATGGCCATATGTGTGTTGCGGGCGCGCAGCTCGCGCAAGAGCAGGTCGACGCGCTGCATCTCCGGCACAAACAGCGGCGGACGAACCAGGGTTGACAGGTCCGGCGGCGGCTGGCCGTCGAGCAGCGCCGCGCTCGCCTCCCGCACGTGCAGAATGCCAGTCACGGAATCGAGGTCGTCGTCATAGACCGGCAGCCGCGAAAGCCCGTGTTCGTGGGCCAACGCAAGCGCCGTCCGCACCTGCTGCGTTTGCGGCACGGCCACGATGTCGGGGCGCGGCGTCATCACCTGGCGCGCAACGCGGTCGCCGAGCTGAATGACGTTGGCGATCATTGCGGAGTCATAGGCATCGATCGTGCCTTCGCGCGTGCCGGCCTCCACCGCGTTCAAGACGGCGGCATCCTCCGGATCGGGCGCCTTCCACGCTTCTTGCTCCGCCGGGCTCAGCAGCCGTTCGAACAACCGGGTGGCCGGCAGCGACGCCGCATAGATGACCCAGGGGACGAAGGTGAGCCGTTCCGCCAGCGTCCGCGGAAATCGCTGCGCCAAAATGCGCGGCAGGATTCGGGCGAAACCCGCGTGCAGCACGGCGAGCGCGCCGATGGCAATGGCCACGCTTCCGGCGCGGTTTGGAACCACGGTTGTCAGCGCATCGGCCATGAGGGTCGCCGCAAGCGTTGCCGACAGCAGGATCGCGACGGTGTCGCTGAGGCGCTGCCCGACCCAGAATCGAAATCGATTCGTCAGCAACTCATGGCGGCGGCGCGCGGCGCCCGGCGCGTCCTGCGCGGGCGGCTCCAGATCGGTGCGTGCGGTCTCATTGAGCGCGCTCTCGCTGGCGCTCGCAAGCGCTGAGAATCCGGTCAGAATGAAAATACCGACGAGACCGAGCCAACTAACAGGATCCAAAAAGGATCCGCTCCTCGTTCAGACGCCGCACTGACGGGTGCGTACGCCCTCGGGTGCCGCGCGGTCCGCGTTCGCGCGCCCACTCTCGATACCCCACGTTCGGGCTCTCACTTGAACAGTGCCGTGACGGATTCGTCGTTGTGAATCCGGCGGACAGCCTCTCCGAACAGTTCGTGCGTGTGGACCAATTGTATTTTGCCGTTCATGAGCCCGTCTTCAATCGGAATTGTGTCCGTGATGAAGAGCCGCTCGATGGGGGCGTCCTGGATTCGCTCGAGCGCATCATCGGCAAACACCGGGTGCACCGCGCAGCCATAGACGCTCCGTGCGCCCCGCTCCCGCAGCGCCTCGCTCGCTTCGACCAGCGTGTGTCCGGTCGAGACCTGGTCGTCCACGATGATGGCGTCGCGTCCTTCGACGTCTCCCACGATTTGCAGGTGCTCAATCCTATCCGCTGCCGTGCGGTTCTTGAAGACGACGGCCAGCGGGGCGGCGGCCACGCGCTGACTGAAATCGTGCGCTCGCGTCACACCGCCGGCGTCGGGCGACACGATGACCGGTTTCGTCAGGCCCTTGCGCTCGATCGCGTCCGCCAGCAGCGGGGCGGCCAGCAAGTGATCGACGGGAATGTCGAAGAATCCCTGAACGGCCGGTGCATGCAGGTCGAGCGTGACGATGCGAGATGCCCCCGCTGCTTCGAGGATGTTGGCGACGAGCTTGGCCGTGATTGGTTCGCGGCCGGTGGACTTCTTCTCTTGCCGCGCGTAGCCGAAGTAGGGAATCAGCGCCGTGACACGGCCCGCGGAGGCGCGCCGCAGCGCGTCGATCATGATCAGCAGCTGCATGAGATTGCGATCCACGGGCGCGCAGGTCGACTGCACCACAAAGACATCCGTGCCACGGACGTTTTCCGAGATCTGGATGTGCGACTCGCCGTCGGGGAAATGGCCGACCGTCGCGTCGCCGAGGGGGCGTCCTAGCGTCCGCGCGATGCGCGCCGCCAAGCCCCGATTGCTGCTGCCCGCAAATATCTTCAACTCGCCGTCCACGGAGGCCTCCCGCCTACTCCGCTAGCGACGGATTCGCGCCGGAATGCCCACCGCCAACATGCCCGGCGGCACATCCCGCGTGACAACGGCGCTGGCGCTGGTTCGCGCGCCTTCGCCAACCGTCACGGGGGCGATCAGCATGGTGTTGCTGCCGATGAAGGCCTCGGCCCCAATCACGGTGCGGTGCTTGGCCGTTCCGTCGAAATTGCACGTCACCGTACCGGCGCCGATGTTTGCACCATCGCCAATCGCCACGTCTCCAAGATAGCCGAAATGGTGCACGTGCACGTGGCTTCCCAGTTTGGCGGCCTTGAGCTCAGTCTGCGATCCGAGGTGACTTTCGGCCCCGATTTCGCAGCCGTCGCGCACGTGAGCGAACGGACCGACGACGGCGCGATCGCCGAGGCTCGACGCGGACACCCGAGACGACTCGACGACGCAGCCCTCGCCCACGATCGCGTCGATGAGCCGGCTGTTCGGACCGATGGTCGACCCGGCGCCGATCTTCGTGGCGCCCTCGAGCGACGTGCCCGGCAGGAGCACGGATCCCGGACCAACCTTCGCGCCGCGGTGCAGGTAGGTCGTGCCCGGGTCTCGCAGCTGTACACCGTCCGCCATAAGCGCCTGCCGCAGACGGTGCTGCATGGCCTGCTCGGCCTCCGCCAGGCGGGCGAGGTCGTCACAGCCAATGGTCTCCCTGTGGTCGGTAATCAAATGCGAGTCCACCGGCCGGCCGTCGGCGATGGCAAGCTCGACCAAGGCCGTCAGGTAGCGCTCGCCGGTCGCTGGACTCTGGGGCACTCGCGGCAGGGCCGTGCCAAGCCATTCGGCGTCGAACGCCATCAGGCCGGAATTGCAGGCGGTCAGGGCGTAGGTAGCCGGGTCCGCATCGGCGGCCTCGACAATGGCTTGCACTGATCCGTCGTCGGCCATCACCACCCGGCCGTAGCTACCCGGCGCCGTCGCTTGGGTCCATCCCACGACGATTGCGGCGTCCTGCGCATCGCGCCGGGCCGCCATCTCACGCACGGTTTGGGCCGTGAGCAGCGGAGAGTCTCCAAACATGACGACTGCTGTGCCGGGACTCTGCGGGACGCCGGCTGCCTGCGCGGCCGCCGCGGTTCCGTAGTCGTCGGGCGGCTGTTCGACGATTTGGACGTTCTCGCCCACGACATCGCGCAGGTCGACCTCGGGCGACGCGACCACAATGATCGGGTCGCAGCCCGCCTCGCGCGCGGTTGCCACGACATGCGTCACCAGCGGCCAGCCGGCGACGTGATGCAACACCTTTGGGCCGGAAGCGGCCATGCGCACGCCGCGGCCCGCGGCCAGGATTACTGCGGTACAGGTCATGTGCGGCTCACGGCTGGGGAGGGAGGATTCGAACCTCCGAATCGCGGATTCAAAGTCCGCTGCCTTACCCCTTGGCTACTCCCCATCCAGGTTCAGCGTAGAGATCGGACCCCAACGGGTCAACGGATGCGATCTCGCATCCGCTACGCCTCGGCCGCCGCGCGAAACCGGGTGAGGTGCGTCCAGTGGCCCGCGGCCTGCCCGCGCGCGACGGCTTGTTCGGCCGTCGAGATGTCGCCGAACAGGCCAAAGCAGGTGGCGCCGCTGCCGGCCATGAGTGCCGGCTGAGCGCCTGCCGCGCGAAGCTCATCGAGAATTTCGCCGACGACCGGCGCCAACCGGATGGCGGCTGCCGTGAGGTCGTTGCTCAGGAGGTCCGCCGGCAGGCAGCCGTCGGCGATCGCGTCGGCCAAGGCCCTGGTCTGGCTGCCATCGCTCCACTCGGAGGGTCGCAGCTCCGCGTATACGTCGGCTGTCGCCAGCGCGATATCAGGACGCACCAGTACGACGTGCCGCATCGGCGCGGGCGGCAGGTCTCTCAGGTGTTCGCCGCGCCCGGTCGCCAGCGCCGTACCGCCGCGAACCAAGAACGGCACGTCGGAGCCCAGTTCGGCCGCGACTTGCAGCAGACGCTCCCGATCGACGTTCGTTCCCCAGAGCCGATTCAGCGCCATGAGCACCGCGGCCGCGTCACTGCTCCCGCCCCCGAGCCCGGCGGCTGCCGGGATCCGCTTGTCGACGCTCACGTGGGCGCCGAACGTCACGCCAAGCGCCCCGCGCAGCAGATGCGCGGCGCGCAACGCCAGGTCGTCCTCCGCCGCCAGGCCTGGGAGCGACGGTCGACCGCTCACGGTCGGGGCCGATTCGACGCTGACCTCGTCGGCCAGCTCGAGCGTCTGCATCACCGAGACCAGCTCGTGATAGCCGTCCGGCCGGCGGCCGGTGATCTGCAAGCCGAGGTTGACTTTGGCCGGGGCCGCACGTGTGACGCGGCGCATCGCCTATGCCGCCGAGAACTGGTCGCGAGTCAGCCCAATTGAGGCCAGGATCTGCTCCTCGACGCGCCGCATGCATTCGTAGCCGGATGCGTTGTCGTGCGCATGGCCGCCGAGGTGGAGGAGGGCATGCGTGACGAGATAGGCGAACTCGCGCTCGTTGCCGTGCCCGTGCTCGCGCCCCTGTTCGACCACACGCTCATACGAGAGCGCCACGTCACCGATCGAGTCGGTTCCGGGCCCGGCAGCGTCGAATGGAAAGGCGAGCACGTCCGTGGGTTTGTCGACATTGCGGAATTGCCGGTTGAGCTGCCGCATTTCGGCGTCGCTGCAAATCCTCAGCGCCACGGCGCCGTGCAAGCCGGCGGCGTCGGACACGGCGGTCGCGACCCGGCTCGCGAGTGCGCGCAGTGATTCGGGCAAGTCTTCGGCGTCGACCAACTCCAGCGTCAGCGCCGTCCGCTTCACGAATCGCTGAGCAGAGCGCGCACCGTCGCGCTCACGGCCTTGCCGTCCACGGTGCCCTGGTCGCGCAGCCGGGCCATCAACGGTCCCATCACGCGGCCCATGTCGCTTGGTCCGGAAGCGCCCGTTTCGTCGATGACGGCACGGGCGGCCGTCTCGATGGCTTCGGTGTCGATGACCGGAGGCAGGAAGGTGGCGATGACCGCAAGCTCCGCCTGCTCCTCGGCGGCCTTGTCCGCGCGCCCGCCGGACTCGTAGAGCTTTATGGCTTCTTCGCGCCGGCGAGCCTCGCGCGCCAGCACCGCGCGCACCAGGTCGTCGTCGGCATCCTGCTGCTTGTCCTTGGCCTCGTAGGCGATGGCCGACCGGAGCGTCCGCAAAAGCCGCACGCGTGGCTGGTCGCGGCCGCGCTGCGCGGACGTAAGGTCGCCGGAGATTCGATCGAGCAAGCTCATGCGATGGATAGAGATGCGCCGCTGCCGGCGCGGAATCGCGCTAGAGCGCCTGGCTCTCCGCTTGCATCGCCTTCAGCGCCGCACGTCGGGCCTTGCGGCGCTTCGCCGCCGCCTTCTTCTTGCGCAGCACGCTGGGCTTGTCGAACGCGCTCCGCCGCCGAGACTCCGTAATAATGCCTTCCTGCTGCACCTTCTTGTTGAAGCGTCGCAGTGCGGCGTCGAAGCTCTCGTTGGCGCCTACGGTGATGTGAACCAAGAACTCCTCCTCGGCGTTTCCGCCAATAAAAGACCCGCCGCTTGGGCGGGCTTCAGTCGGTCGCGATCAACGCCTGGGGGTATCGAAAAAGGTGCCTCCTGGCGACGCACAGCCAGTTCTGCCAGCCGCCTCTCAGCAGCCCTCGCTATCTTAGGAGCCGGATGATTCATCGGTCAATGCAAATCGTCGCCTTGCCCGAGCGCGGCTCGTGACCGACGTGAACTGGCTCGCGCTGGCCATCGGCGCGCCGCTGGTGCTCGTCATGACGTTGGCGACCCGCACGGTGGCTCGGCGGCGTGGCTGGATGCACCAGCCGGGGCCCGATCGAATCCACGCCAAGCCGGTGCCGCGGCTGGGCGGCGTGGCGATGTACGCCGCGTTCGTGGTCGTGGCGTTGGTGGTGGCGTATCCCTACGATCTGGCGCTGGCCGGCCTTCTCGGCGGCGCGACGGTGATCGTCGCCGTGATGGTCGTCGACGATATCCGCGGGCTCCGTCCCCGCGACAAGTTCCTGGCTCAGCTCGTGGCCGCCGCCATTCCGCTGGCCTGCGGCATTCGCATCGATGCGGTCAGCAACCCGTTCGGCGGCGTGATCGACCTGCCGCTGGTGATCGTCGTGCCGTTCACCTTGTTTTGGATCGTCGGCATGATGAACGCCATCAACTTCACGGACGGCCAGGACGGGCTGGCGGGCGGCGTATCGACGATTGCCGCCCTCGTGCTGGTGGTGCTCTCCAGCCGCCTGGGCCTTCCCGATGTCGCGACGCTGGCGCTGGCGCTCGCCGCTGTATCGCTCGGGTTTCTGCCGCTCAACTTCTACCCCGCCAGCATCATCATGGGCGACAGCGGCTCGCACTTTCTGGGGTTCAGCCTGGCGGTGATCGCCATTCTTGGGCCGGCGAAAATCGCCACGGCGATGCTTGTGCTTGGCGTCCCGATCCTGGAAGTCGCCTGGTCCATCGTGCGTCGGGTGGCGCAAGGCGGGAGCATGAGCACGCGCGATACGCGGCACCTGCATCATCGGCTGTGGGAGGCGGGCCTGGCCCAGCCCGTGGTGGCGGTCTTCTACTACGTGGTGGCGGGCGGACTGGGCGTCATTGCGCTTCTGGTGGAGCGCGTGAACAAGGTCTACGCGTTCGTCGGCCTCATGGGGCTGTTGCTGGTGCTGCTGCTGGTTTTGGCGCGCCTGCCCCGCCGCCGCCTCATCGGCCAGCCGGCCGAGCCGACGCGTGCGGCCGAGCGCTAACCCTGTGATAGGTTTGGCGGTGTCCACGGGAGACGCTGCATGAAGCCCGATATCCACCCTGAATACGTCGAGTGCACCGTCACGTGCGCCTGCGGCAACAGCTTTACGACGCGCGCCACGGTTTCCGCCATCAACGTTGACGTGTGCGCCGAGTGCCACCCGTTCTTCACGGGGCAGCAGCGACTGGTCGACACCGCCGGCCAGGTGGAGCGGTTCGAACGACGCCGCAGGCGAGCGCGCGTCAAGGCTTAGCTACGGCTGCGCGGCGTGTGCGCCGTGGTTCCTTCCCGGAATGACCGACGGCTGACGTGATGGCGGCTGACGCACAGAGCAACGAGCTGCGCATCAACTACGGCGGACAGGCCGTGCTCGAGGGCGTGATGATGCGCGGCCGCAAGGCGCTCGCCACAGCCGTGCGGCACCCGGCGGGACACATCGTGCTGCGGGCGGAGACGCTCGACCCCGATCGGCTCTCGCAGCGGCTGCGCCGTGCCTACTTCCTGCGCGGCGTCGTGGCGGTGTGGGAAATGCTCGTCATCGGCATGCGGTCCCTCAGCTTTTCGGCGCGCGTGCAGATGGCGGAGGAAGAAGACGCTGAATCCGAGGGCGAAGAGTCCTCGGCTTACGTCACCGGCAGCCTGGTGGTAGGCCTGGCGCTCGGCGTGGCGCTGTTCTTCGTCCTGCCGCTGGTCATCACCTCATTTGCCGACCCGAACGTGGAATCCGACCTGGTGAGCAACATCATCGAAGGCGCCGTGCGACTGGCGGTGTTCATTGCCTACCTCGGCGGCATCGGCCTCATGCCCGACATTCGACGCGTCTGGATGTATCACGGCGCCGAGCACAAGACCATCAATGCCCTGGAAGCCGGTGAGCAGCTCTCCACCGCCAACGTGCAGCGGCAGAGCCTGGCGCATCCGCGCTGCGGCACGGCGTTTCTGGTGATGCTGGTGGTGATTTCGATCATTGTGTTTGCGTTTCTGGGGCGGCCGCCGTTCGTCCTGCGCGTGCTGTCGCGGATTGCGTTGTTGCCGCTGATCGCCGGCGTCGGATTCGAGCTGATCATGCTCACGGCGCACTACCGATCGCACTTGGTGGCGCGCATCGTCGCGGCGCCCGGCATGTGGGTGCAGCGCTTGACCACGCGCGAGCCCGACGACGACCAGGTCGAGGTAGCCATTGCGGCCATGGACCGGGTGCTGGAGGACGAAGGGCAGCTGGCCCGGCTTCGGCCGGCGGATCAGCCGGTGGTCGTGCCGCATGCTTGACCGGCTGCACGCGCTGCACGCGCGCTCCGAGGAGATCACGACCAAGCTGGCCGATCCCGCCGTGACCGGCGACCCGGCGCAGCTTGCCGCGCTGTCGAAAGAGCTGTCGCGCTTGACGCCGCTGGTTCGGCTGCGCGACCGGTGGATGGAACTGAATGACCGCATCGAGGAAGCCCGCGACTTGGTTGATTCGCCGGACCCCGAGCTCGCCGAGCTGGCCGCCGACGAGCTTGCGACGGCCGAGGAAGAGCTGACCGCGATCGACGACGACGTGCGCGAGCGGCTGGTCGGCCGGGACCCTGACGACGAGCGCAACGCCATCGTCGAGCTGCGCGCGGGCACCGGCGGAGATGAGGCCGGCCTGTTCGCCAAAGAGCTGATGCGGATGTACATGCGCCTGGCCGAGCGGCGCGGCCTGAAGACCGAGGTGATGTCGACGAACGAGACCGGCATCGGCGGCCTCAAGGAGGGGGTGCTGCGGCTCGTCGGCGACGGCGCCTACGGCCTCTTTCGGCACGAGAGCGGCGTGCACCGCGTGCAGCGGGTTCCCGTCACGGAGGCGAGCGGGCGCATCCACACGTCGGCCGCCAGCGTCGCCGTGCTGCCGGAGGCCGACGCCATCGAGCTGGATATCCCCGCGTCGGACATCCGCGTGGATGTGTTTCGTTCGAGCGGCCACGGGGGGCAGAGCGTGAACACCACCGACTCCGCCGTGCGTGTGACCCACCTGCCCACGGGCACGTCCGTGAGCATGCAGGACGAGAAATCGCAGCTCCAGAATCGCGCCAAGGCCATGGCCATCCTGCGCGCCCGCCTGCTGCAGGCGGAGCGCGAGCGCCAGGCGGACGAGCGCGGTGAGCTGCGCCGCGGCCAGATCGGCTCGGGTGACCGCAGCGAGAAAATTCGCACCTACAACTTTCCCCAGGACCGCGTCACGGATCACCGAATCGGGCTCACGCTGCGCAATCTGGACGGGATCCTGGACGGCGACTTGGACCGGTTGGTCGATGCCTTGCAAGCTCGCGCGGCGGAGGAGCGGGTAAAGGCTGCCGTTAGCTGAGGCCAAGCCCCGGACCGTCGACGCGTGTCGGCGACAGGCCGTGACCCGGTTGCTCGCGGCGGGCGTCGACACGCCGCTGCTGGATGCCAACGTGCTGCTCGGTGAGGCGTTGGGCGTGGAGCCGGCTCGGATACCCCTCTGCGGCGAGCGACGGCTTACGAAGCGGCAAGCTCGGGTCTTCGATGACATGATCCAGCGTCGCTCGGCGCGAGAGCCGGTGGCCTACATCGTGGGACGCCGGGCATTTGCCAATGGCTCGGTCCAAACGACTGCCGATGTCCTGGTGCCGCGTCCCGAAACCGAGACGCTGGTGGAGGCGACCGTCGCCGCGGCTCGGGAGTTGGGTCCGCGCGCCGTGATCGACGTGGGCACGGGGTCGGGCGCCGTGGCGGTGGCGCTGGCCCGCCGGATGCCGGACGTGCCCGTGATTGCAAGCGACGTCTCGAACGCGGCGCTGGGCGTCGCGCGGCGCAACCTCGAGGCGTGGGGCGTGGCCTCGTCGGTCCACCTGGTGCGCGCCGATGGGTTGCGCGCAGTGTGCCCGAGGCGGACCGTTGTGGCAGCCAACCTGCCTTACGTGCCGTCGGCGACTCTCCCAACGCTGGAGCCGGAAGTGTCGCGGTGGGAGCCACGCCTGGCGCTCGACGGCGGCCGAGATGGACTTGCCGCGCTCCGACGGCTGATGCGTCAATGCGCCTCAACCCAACCGCTCGCCGTGCTGCTGGAAGTGGCCCATGACCAGCGTCTCCGGGTGTCCGCCCTGGCCGCGGCGGCTGGATTCGCCGCTCATGCCGTGCATCGAGACCTGGCGGGATTCGCGCGAGTGCTCGAGATCCGCCCGATAGGCGCCCGGTGAGTCAAGACGCCGCACCTCCCCCGCAGGGCCTGCTGTTCCTGGTGACGGCGCCGACCGCGGCGGGGAAGGACAGCGTGCTGCGCACGCTGCGGCGCCGCGGCTTGGACGTCGCGTGGGTCACAACGGCGGTCACGCGCGCGCCGAGGGAGGGAGAAATCGACGGCCGTGACCACTTCTTTCTCGAACCTGCCGAGTTCGAATCGCGCCTGCGCTCCGGGTGGTTCCTGGAGGCGGCGCGCGTCTACGGCCGGCTCTACGGAACCCCGCTGCATCAAGTCCAGGATCCGCTCGAGGCCGGCGAAGACGTGGTGCTGCGGTTGGACGTGCAGGGCGCGCGCGAGGTGCAGCGCCGGGTTCCCGCGGCGGTGGTGATCTTTATCGAGCCGCCGTCGGTCGAGGAGGCCATGCGGCGCATCCAAGCCCGCGGCACCGAATCGCCGGATGAGGCCGAACGCCGTCTGAAGGCCATGCTGGATTTTGAAATGGACTTTGCCTCCCACGCGGACTATCGCGTGTCCAATCCAACGGGAGAGCTCGAAGCCACTGCTGACCGGGTATGGGACATCGTCATGGCGGAGCGGCTGCGGGAGTACCCGCGGCGCGTGGATCCCGCGGCGCTGCGCCCCTGGAGCGATCCTCCCGTCGAACCGTGACCGGCGCGAGAGGATTCGCGGAAGTCGTCGTCGGCGCGGGCGACGTGCGCGGCGCGCAGACGTTTCACTACGAGATTCCGGTGCACCTCGAAGGGCGAGTGCGGCCCGGGCAATTGGTTCTGGTGCCGTTTGGCACCCGCCAATCGCATGCCGTCGTCTTGCGGGTGAGCGATGCCTCACCGGTCGAGGCGACCCGTCCCATCTTCGACATCATCTGGGACACGGAAGTCCTGGACGCCACACATCGTGAGCTCGTCGAGTGGACCGCGCGTCGTTACGCCGCACCGATCTTGGACGCGGTGAATCTGGCATTGCCGCCGGGACTGGCGCGGCACCTGCGGTCGACATATGCGGTGGCGTCGAACGGCTCCCAGCCGCAAGTCGAGCTTGCCCCGGCGGAATCCCGGACCCTGGAACTGATCCGCCAACGGGGGGAAGCTTCCGAGGCCGAGATTCGGCGCACGGCCGGCAAGACCGCCGCGCGCGCGGGCGTTCGGCGGCTGGTCGCCCTGGGACTCGTCGATCGGCGCATTTCCGTGCACCTGCCCCAGCCGGCGGGCGAGCGGCTGGTGTCCGCGGCGACGGTCGATGACTCGGGCTCGGTCGACGCGCGGTTGGCTCGCGCGCCGAAGCAGCGCGCGCTATGGCAGGTGCTCGCCGCCGCGGACGAGCCCCTGCCCGTGCCGCAGGTCTTGCGCAGCGCGGGCGTCGGTCAGCCGATCCTGCGCGCGCTGGTCGCACGGGGGCTGGCGCGCGTCGAGCGGCGTCCGACTACCCCGTTCCTGGTCGACGGCGTGAGCCCGGAGAAGGTCACCGCCGGGGCCGCCGACTCGGAAGCCTGGTTGGACATCCAAACCATGCTTGGGGACGAAAACGCGGATGCGGCCCTGCTCCAAGGCGACGAAGTCGACCGCTGGTCGATATACGCGCAATCGATCGATCACGTGGTGAGCGGCGGCCGGCAGGCGCTCGTGGTCGCGCCCGACGTGCGCACGTCAGTCCGCCTCGCCGATTGGCTGGCGCCCAGGGTCGAGGCCAAGGTCGCGGAAGCCGGGCGGGCGAGGACCGATGCCGAGCGCGTTGCCCTGTGGATGGCGGCCCGCAAGGGCACGGTGGACGTGTTGGTCGGCACCCGAGCGGTCGCGTTTGCGCCATTGGCTCGGCCGGGAGTCGTGATCGTGGACCGCGAGGAAGACGCGGGGCACAAGAGCCGCAACACGCCTCGCTTTCACGCGCGCGTCGTCGCTCGGCGCCTGGCCGAGCTGAGCCGTTGCCCCCTGGTGCTGGGCAGCGAAACGCCGAGCGTTAAGTCGTTCTACGACGTTGAGACCAGTCGCTCCCGCCTGGTCAGCGTTCGCCCGACTGCACTGAAGCCGCAACCGCACCATTGCAAGGAGCCTGCGTCGGAAACGCCCAAGCCCGGAACCGACGCTGACGTGGTGGACATGCGCGGCGCGGTGACGGTGGGCCGCCACGGCGTCATCTCACGCCGGTTGTTCGAGGCCCTGCGACACGTCCTGCAGAACGACGGCCGCGCCGTGCTCTTCGTCAATCGCCGGGGTACGGCCACCCTCACCGTGTGCCGCGACTGTGGGTATGTCTTCGGTTGTCCCCGGTGCAGCACCGGCATGGTCCAGCATCGGGACGCGGCAGTTCTGCTGTGCCACGTCTGCAACTGGCGCGAGGACCCGCCGCGCGAGTGCCCGGTGTGCCAGGGCCGCCGCCTGCGGCTCTGGGGCTATGGCACCGAGGCCGTGGCGGAGGCGGTGAGTCATCTCTTTCCCAGATCACGCGTGGCGCGGGTGGATAGCGACCGGCCGGCGCGCGACGTGGAAGCGGCGGTGAGCGCCTTCGAGCGCGGTGAAGGAGTCGACGTGCTCGTCGGAACGCAACGACTGGCGGGGTTTGGCACCGCCTTGCGCGCCCAGTTTCTGGGAATTGTGCAAGCCGACGTGGGGCTCCGGTTTCCCGACTTTCTGGCGCCCGAACGCGTGTTCATCAACCTCATGCGGCTGCGGCGGCTGGTGACTGGCGGCGCAGACGGGGGGCGCCTGGTGGTGCAGACCCTGATGCCGCGCCACCACGTCACCCAGGCGCTGCAACTCGGCGACTGGGAGCACTTCTACCGTGCTGAGCTGGCGGAGCGCCAAGCCGAGGGGCTTCCCCCGTTCCGGCCCGTGGCGCGGGCGACCTTCGCGCATGCCGACGACGAGCGGGCGGCGGCGGAAGCGCGGCGGGCGCGCCGTGAGCTCGAGACGATCGCCGCCGCCGCCGAATCGCTCGACCTCGAGATTCTCGGTCCGGCGCCGGCCGCATTGCACCGCCGGCGCGGGCAATATGTGTGGCAGTTGTTGCTATTTGGCGCCGATGCTCGCAAGGTCTTGCCGGAGTTGCACCGCGGCTGGACGATTGACGTCGATCCCATCGAGTTGACATAAAAAGGCACATATGCCAGCTCTTCCAGTGCTACCCGTCGATCACCCGATGCTGCGGCGAAAGTCCAGCCGCATTGGCAGCGTGACGCCGGGCATCCGCCGCATGATCGACGACATGTTCGCCACTATGGACCATCACCAAGCCGTGGGCGTGGCGGCCAATCAGATCGGACGTCCCTGGCGGTTGGTCGTGGTCGGCGTCGACGACGACCGGCTGGCGCTGGTGAACCCCGAAATCGTCTGGACCAATGGATCGGAAGTCGCGGACGAAGGCTGCCTAAGCCTGCCGAACTGGTACGGACCCGTGGAACGCGCCGTGACGATCAGGGTGCGGGCGTTGGACGCCGGGGGGCAACCGCTGCGACGCGAGGCGACCGGACTCCTGGCGCGCGCGATTCAACACGAAATCGACCACCTGGACGGCGTGATCTTCACCGATCGGCTGACGGATCCAGATGCGCTGCGATTCGTCGATCCGTCCTCGGACGAAGCGCGACGACTGCGGGCGTCGTAGACATGCCGTCGCGGCGCGCGGCCCGAGGCGGGTGACGGCATGCGTGTGGTCTTTCTGGGCACGCCGGCGTTCGCGCTGCCGGCGCTGCGTCGCCTCCACGCGCGGGGAGTCGTCGAGCTGGTCGTCTCGCAGCCCGACCGGCCGGCGGGCAGGCGCGGACGCTCTCACACGCCCGAAGTGATCGAATTGGCGCGCGAGCTTGGTCTCCCCACCCTGCAGCCCTCGAATCCGAATGACGCGGCGAGCCTGGAGCGCATTCGCGCGGCGCGCCCGGACGTCGTGGTAGTCGTGGCCTATGGCCGACTGCTGCGCCGGTCGCTGCTCGAGTTGGCGCCGGTGGGCGTGGTGAACCTTCACCCCTCGCTGCTTCCCGCGTACCGCGGCGCTTCCCCGATCCAGGCGGCCATCCACGACGGGCTGACTCGCACGGGGGTGACGCTGATGCGCATGGACGCCGGCCTGGACACAGGGCCGGTGATCGCCGCGCGTGAGGTCGACGTCGGCGCCGGCGAGACGGCGCCCGCCCTGCACGACCGCCTGGCCGAAGCGGGCGCGGACTTGCTCGACGAGATGCTTGATCGGTGGGTCGCCGGGCGCCTGACGGCGCAGCCGCAAGACCCCGATTCCGCCACCGTCACCCGACCCCTCGAGCGAGCCGACGCCGAGCTTGACCTGCGGCGACCGGCGCGCGCGCTCTACGACCAGTGGCGGGCATTCCAGCCCTGGCCCGGCGCCTTTGTGCAAGTCGGCGGGCGGCGCGTCGTGGCGGCGGAAATGGAGCAACCGTCGGCGGAGGACGCACCGGTCGGGTGCGCCTCGCTCGATGGCGATTCGCTTGTCGTTGGCTGCGGATCGGGCGCGATTCGGCTCACCCGGCTGCAACCCGAAGGCCGCAAGGCGATGTCGGCGTCCGCCTTTGCCAACGGCTACGGCCCATTGCTGGCGGCATTGTGGGGCGACCCACAACCCGCGCCACGGCCGCCGCTGACGCGTCCGGCGAGCTAGATTCGGTCGCGGGCGCGAAGCGCCGCCGAGGAGTTCCGTGGCAGTAATCCTGGCCGGGGCCGTGCCGCTGTTGGCAATGCTGGCCGTGCTGTGGGCGCAATATCGCGTGCGCCGAATCTTCGCCCGCCATGCCGACATCGTCTCCAGCTTCGGCCAGCCGGCGCACCAGGCGGCGCGCTATCTGCTGGCGTCGGTGGGGCTGCGCGACATCCGCGTGACCGCGGTTCCGGGATCACTGACCGATCACTACGATCCGGCGCGACGGGTGCTGCGCCTGTCCGAAGAGGTCTACGCAGACGACTCGATTGCGGCCGTGGCGATTGCCGCGCACGAGGTGGGCCACGCCATGCAGGACGCTCTGGGTCATCCGCTGCTGCGCCTACGCGTGCTCGTGGCGAGAGTGGCGTCGGCCTTCGCCGCCATCGCGCCGCTGATCATGGTGCTCGGACTCGTCGTCGGCATCGCCACGCGTCACCCCACGGCCTTCGCGATCGCGGCGTCGGGGGTCGTGGGCCTGCTCTTGGCCCTGTTGCTTGCCGCCGTGGCGCTGCCGGTTGAGTTCGATGCCAGCCGTCGCGCGCACCGATCGCTGGAAGCGACCGGAGTAATCACCGAGGCGGAGGGACCGCGCGTCCGTGAACTGCTGAACGCAGCCGCCTGGACCTATCTTGCGTCGCTGGTGGGCACGTTCGCCCGTGCGCTGGTCTGGGCGATGCGCGTCTTCGGCAGGATTCGGTGAGCGCAAACGCTGCGCCTTGCGAGAGATTAGGCACAAGCCGTGCAAGACCCCGGTGCTAACCTTGAAGGACCGGCTGTGAGGCTGCGAACGAGCGTTCGCGCGGGACATGCCATAGGTGTTATCTCCCTTCTTCGACATTTGGTACATCGTGCTTATAGGCCCGGCGTTTATCCTCGCGATGTGGGCCCAATCGCGCGTGCGCGGCACGTATCAGAAGTACTCGCAGGTCGTCTCGTCAACGGGCATGCCGGCGGCCATGGCCGCGCGGAGGATTCTGGACGCCGTCGGGCTTCACCACGTGGACGTTCGGAGGGTGCCCGGCGAGTTGACCGACCACTACGATCCGCGACACAAGGTGCTCCGACTCTCGGAGGGCGTCTACGACAGCAACTCGCTGGCGGCCGTCGCCATTGCGGCGCACGAAGCCGGGCACGCCGTCCAAGACCAGACCCGCTACCCGTGGCTGGTGATGCGCAGCGCCATGGTGCCGATGACGACGTTTGGGTCGAAGTTCGGCTACGTGCTGCTGTTCCTGGGGTTCATCATGGCCGGCTTTCTGCAGAACTACGAAATTGGGGTGCCGATAGCCGTCATCGGACTGTTGCTCTTCAGCACGGCGTTCGTGTTCTCCGTGATCACCTTGCCGGTCGAATTCAATGCCAGCGCGCGAGCGCTCAAGCTGATGGAGTCGGTGCGTGTCGTCAGCAGCCCCGAGCGTATGCACGCCAAGAAGGTGCTCGACGCCGCGGCCCTGACCTACGTGGCGGCCATGTTCATCGCGCTGATGCAGGTGCTGTATTTCGCCCTGCGCCTGCTGGCCATGACCGGAGGACGGCGCTAGACGACCCGGTTCACGGGCGGTCGTGGGCGGCGGAATGACACAAGGGGCCCTGCCTGAAACCGTGACGACCGACCCGCCGGCTGCCAGCGCCCACGCGCGAGCGCACCGGCCCGCGGCAAGCGCGCTGTCCGATTCGGCGCTTGCCGAGCTTTTGCCGGACGAGCCCCGCTACCGGCGCGAACAGATCCGGCGCGGAATCTACGGCGGCGACGCGCGCGGGTTCGACCAGATCACGCCGCTGCCGCGACAGCTCCGCGAGCGCCTGGACGCGACGCTCGCATTCAGCAGCGTCAGCCCCGCACGCGTGCGGATTGCGGGCGACGGGACACGCGCCTTCCTCTTTCGGGCCGCCGATGGCACCGTTTTCGAAACCGTGCAGTTGCCGAGCGAGCGCGGTGCCGCCACGACGGTCTGCGTTAGCTCCCAGGCCGGATGCGCGATGGGCTGCACCTTTTGCGCGACCGGAACGCTCGGACTCACGCGCAACCTGAGCGTTGCGGAGATCGTGGACCAGTTTCTGCATGTGCGGCGCGAAAGTCTGGAAAGCGCGGCTCCGGACCGCGTGGTCTTCATGGGCATGGGCGAGCCGCTGGCCAACACGGCCAACGTGCGCGATGCGGTCGAGGCGCTGGTCGATCCCGGACGTGGTGGGCTTGGGGCGCGCCACGTCACCGTGTCGACGGTTGGGCTGCCGGCAGGCATCGCGGAGCTGGCGCGCTGGCCCTGGCAAATCGGCCTGGCCATTTCGCTGCACGCCGCCAGCGACGACATCCGCGCCACCCTCGTGCCGCTGGCCAAGCATGTGGACCTCGCCACGTTGATGGCATCGAGCATCGCCTACCAGCGGGAGACGCGGCGGCGGGTATCGTACGAATACACCATGCTCCGCGATGTCAACGACCAAGTGGCCCAGGCGCGCGATCTCGCACGGCTCCTCGACGGTCAAACCTGTCACGTGAACCTGATTCCCTTCAATCCGTTTCCAGGTGCGGCATACGAGGCGCCGGCGGCCGGGACGACGCGTCGCTTCCGCGACGAGCTGCGGCGCCGCGGCGTGACGGCGACCATCCGTCAAACGCGCGGACGCGAGATCGCCGGCGCCTGCGGGCAGTTGCGGGCCGATGGTGCGGTCTGGCGTCGACGGTCCCAATCAACGGCCGCTACGGGCCATGCCTCCTGAGGCGAGGGCGCGCATCGCGCCCTCGATCCTGGCGGCGGATTTCGGCCGCTTGGGTGAGGAAATCCGCGCCGTCGACGCCGGCGGCGCCGACTGGATTCACGTCGATGTGATGGACGGCGCCTTCGTGCCGAGCATCTCGTTCGGCACGCCCGCCGTCGGGGCGGCGCGCGCCGCCACGAGGCTGCCACTCGACGTTCACCTGATGATCGAGCCGGTCGAGCCGCACCTTGACGACTTTGTCGCCGCCGGCGCCGACGCCATCACGGTGCACGTCGAAGCCGTGGCGGACCCCGCCGCTACGCTGCGCCGGATTCGAGAGCTCGGCGTGCGCGCCGGGCTGACGCTGCGGCCCGGGACGCCCGAGTCATTGCTGTGGCCCTATCTGGATGCTCTCGACATCGTGCTGGTGATGAGCGTCGAGCCTGGCGCCGGCGGCCAGGCGTTCATTCCGGAAATGCTCGAGCGCATCGCGTCGCTGGCCACACGCATCGAGTCGCAGTCGACGAAGGTCGACCTGGTGGTCGACGGCGGCATCAACGCCGAGACTGCCCCGAGCGTCGTCCAAGCCGGCGGAAATGTACTGGTCGCCGGAACCTCAGTTTTCGGCCATGGCGACGGCCCGGCGGCCGGCGTGCGCGCGCTCCGGCGCGCCCTCGGCTAGTCCGCTTTGTCGAGCGTGCGGATGCAGCCGGTGCAGATGTTCATGCGCTGGTAGCGCCCATCGACGAACACTCGCTTGCGCTGCACGTTGACGCGCCAGCGGCGCGGCTTCTTGGTGGCTTTCCGTTCCCAACGCCCGGAAGCCTTGTGACGAATGTGATTGCCAAACTGCGTACGAGTGTCGCAGACCTGACAAGTCGCCACCGAGTCCACCATTTCCTAGCGTTGACGGAGAATCCAAGGCGTTCCTAAGATCGCCCGCAACAGGCTAGCACGGAAAACGGGTAAAACAGTGGCGTCATTTGACGAGAACGGGGCGGACACCGCGCCACCTGACGTCGTTTCCGGCACCGCCTTTCAGCGTGGCATGGCGGCAAGCCTGGAGTGGCTCGAGGCCAACTCCGCGCGCATCGACCGGCTCAACGTCTTTCCAGTTCCCGACGGGGACACCGGCACCAACATGGTGCTCACGCTGCGCTCGGCCATGAAGCAGGCTTCTGAGTTGGAATCGCCGACCGTGGCCGAGGTTGGCCGGGCCTTGGCTCGTGGGTCATTGCTTGGCGCGCGGGGCAACTCCGGCGTGATCCTCTCGCAAATCCTGCGTGGGATGAGCGAAGGCCTGGCGAAGTTTGCACAGTGCAAACCGGCCGAGTTCGCCCGTGGCATCGAACAGGCCTCCCGGGCCGCCGATGAATCGGTGACGAATCCGGTCGAGGGCACCATCCTCACGGTGGCGCGGGACGCGGCGAAGGCTGCGGTGTCGAACGCCGCGGACACGCTGGAGGACCTGGGCACGACCGTGGTGGATGCGGCGCGCACGTCGGTTCAGCGTACGCCCGAGCAGTTGGCGGTGCTCAAGGAAGCCGGCGTCGTCGACGCGGGCGGCCAGGGCCTGCTGGTGATCTACGAAGGTCTACTGCGAAACCTGCGCGGTTTGCCGCCCCCGGAGGTAATCACCGAGGACCGAGGGGTGGAAACGTTCTTCGATTTCGCCGCTGCTCATGGCGCCGACGAGCACGGATATTGCACGGAGTTCGTGATCCTCGGCACCGACATGGATCCTGACACGGTGCGCGAGACGATGGGCGAGTACGGCGGGTCGCTCTTGGTCGTGGGCGACCCTACCTTGATCCGGGTCCACTTGCATACGGAAACGCCTGGCGACGTGCTAAACGCGGCGCTGGCCTACGGCCCGCTCGACGCCGTCAAGGCCGAGAACATGGACATGCAGCAAGCGGAGAGCTTTGCCGCGGCCGCCACCGAGGCTTCGACGGCCACGGTTGCCCAGGTTCCGGTTGTGGCGACGGCCACGGGCGCGGGCCTCACCCAAATCTTCGAAAGCCTGGGCGCAACCGTTGTCGAAGGCGGGGCCAGCATGAACCCGAGCGCGGGCGACATCCTCGAGGCCGTCGAGGCTCTCGAGGGCGATTGGGCGGTCGTGCTGCCCAACAACAAGAACATCGTGATGGCCGCACGCCAGGCGGCTGAGCAATCCGGCAAAGACGTGCGAGTGATCGAGACGCGCACCGTGCCCGCGGGCGTCGCGGCGCTGGTGGGGTTCAATCCCACGGCGCCCGCGGACCTGAACGAACGCACGATGCAGGCGGCGGCGGGCGATATCACCACGCTGGAAATCACGCAAGCCGTGCGTGATGCCAACATCAATGGCTTGGAGATCGCCCAGGGGAACTACCTTGGGCTCCAGGACGATGAGTTGGTCATCACCGGCCAGGACCCCAATGACCTGGTGAAGCGCATGCTTGAGGGGCTGGCCGACGACGAGCCGGAACTCGTCACGGTTTACTTCGGCAGCCAGGTGGCGTCGGAGACCATCGAGCAGCTCAGCGAAGACCTCGAGGCGAGCTTTCCGGACCTCGAGGTTGAAGTGATTTCGGGCGGCCAGGAGCTTTACGACTACGTCATCTCGGTCGAGTAGCGCGTGAGTGGCGCCGGCGCGCCGGCCGCGCGGGCGATGGTCGAGCGGATCGCGGATGTCCTGCGCGCGGAGCAGAGCGCCGGGTACCGCGACGCCACTGTCGACGTCGGGCTTTCGCGCTGGCTCGAGCGCGATCTCGGCGACCTGGCGCCGAACATTGCCGCCGCCCTGCGGCGCCTCTCGCAATACTCATCGTTGAAGCCCGCGACCCGGCAGCATCTGATCGAAACCGTGCTGCCGCTGCTGACGCCAGAGGTCGCGCCCGAGCCAAGCGGCAGTTTGGCCGATCCCGTCACCGAGCTGTGGGGAATCGGGGCCACGGCGGCCAAGCGACTGCGCAGCTTGGGGTTGACGACCGTGGTCGATTTGTTGCGACATGCCCCGCATCGCTACATCGACCACAGCGCGACCGTTCCCATCGCCCGCGTCAATGCCGGAGAAGACGTGACGCTGGTCGGGTCGATTGTGGATGTCGCCTCGCGTCGCGCGCGGACCCGGCGACTCAGCATCACCGAGGCGGTCTTGCAGGACGACTCCGGGCAGATCACCGCCGTGTGGTTCAACCAGCCGTACCTGGCGAATACGCTGGCCGGTCGCCCAAACGTGGCCCTTGCCGGCCGCGTGGACTACGGCCGCAGCGGGCTGCAGCTGACGAGTCCTGAGTATGAGCTGGACGCGGCGGAGCGGCTGCACGCCGGCCGGCTGGTGCCGGTCTACCCATTGACCGCGGGCGTGACGCAGCGTCAGCTGCGGCGGTGGGTGTCCGCGGCCGTGGATTCGCACGCCCACCTCGTGGAGGACCCGTTGCCGGACGCGCTGCGACAGCGCCGCGAGCTCCCCGGCCTGGCCGAAGCGGTGGAGATGATGCACCGGCCCGACTCGGCCGCCAATGCCGATACCGCGATGGCGCGCCTTGCGTTCGATGAGCTGCTGGTCTATCAGTTGGCGATCCTCACCCACCGCGGCCGCTGGCGCGGCTCACAGCCGGGACGACCGATCGCGTTCGACCGCGACGCGATGGCGGAGTTCGGCGCGCGGCTGCCCTTCACGCTCACGGACGATCAGCGCGCGGCGCTGGTTGACGTGCTCAACGATTTGGGGCGAGACACGCCAATGAGCCGGCTGGTGCAGGGCGACGTGGGCTCGGGCAAGACCGCCGTCGCCGCCGGGGCGCTGTTCGCGGTATGCCGCGCCGGCTGGCAGGGCGCCATGATGGCGCCGACCGAGGTGCTGGCCGAGCAGCACGCCCAGACGCTGGCCGAGCTGCTGGAGCCGCTGGGCGTGCGCGTGGAGCGCATCAGCGGCGGCACTCCGGCTGCGACAAAGCGCCGGCTGTGGCGGGAAGTGGCCGCCGGCGACATCGGCGTGGTCGTGGGCACGCAGGCGCTCATCCAGCAAAGCGCGCGATTTGCTCACCTGAATCTCGCCGTGGTGGACGAGCAACACCGCTTCGGCGTGCAGCAGCGCGGCGAAATCCGGGCAAAGGGATACAACCCGCATCTGCTCGCGATGACCGCCACGCCGATTCCGCGGACTCTGGCGCTGACGTTCTACGGCGACCTGGACATCACCTCGATTCGCGAAATGCCGCAGGGACGCGAACCGGTGCGGACGGCCTGGGTGCCGCAGTCTCGCCGGGCCGACGCCTACGCCTTCGTGCGCCAGCAAGTGGAATCCGGCGGACAGGCCTTCGTGATCTGCCCCCTCATCCAGGAGTCGGAATCGCTCCAGGTGCGGTCCGCCAAGGATGAGTTCGAGCGTCTCACCACGCAGGTCTATCCCGACCTGGCGCACGCCATCGGACTCCTTCACGGGCGGCTGAGCGCCAAGGCCAAGGACGCGGTGATGCGAGCGTTTCGCGATGGCGAGGTGAAGATTCTCGTCGGCACCGCCGTTGTCGAGGTCGGCATCGACGTGCCGCAGGCCACCGTCATCATGATCGAGGGCGCCGAGCGCTTCGGTCTGTCGCAGCTGCACCAATTGCGCGGGCGAGTCGGACGCGGCGGTCGGCAAAGTCACTGCCTGCTGCTAAGCGACACCACGGACGCCACCGAGAACGCGCGCCTGCGAATTCTTCAGTCCGTGCACGATGGCTTCAAGTTGGCCGAGCGCGACCTCGAGCTGCGCGGCCCCGGCGATATCTTGGGCACGCGCCAACACGGGCTGACCGGCTTTCAGTTTGCGAGCGTGAGCGATATGGAAATGATCTGGCGAACCCGCGAGGACGCCGAGGCCATCATCCAGCTCGACCCCGAGCTTGAGCGCCCGGAGCACGCCCGGCTCGCGGTCGCCGTTCAATCCATGCTCCAGGAGAGCGAGTGGAGCTGAGCACACAGCCCACCGGCTCTCGCCCGCGGTCCTGAGTGGCATCCAGGGGGCGCGGACTGCGTGTGGTGGCGGGCGACCTGCGCGGGCGGCGCATTGAGGTCGCGGCGGCCACGCGCCCCACGATCGATCGCCTACGGGCCGCCATTTTCGACTCCCTGGGGGCTCCACCGCCGGCGCGGGTGCTGGATTGCTACGCGGGCTCCGGCGCGCTTGGGATCGAGGCGCTGAGCCGCGGCGCGGAGCACGTGCGATTCATCGAGCGCGACACTCGCGCCTGCGCCGCAATTCGCGCCAATCTGCGCCGGCTCGAGCTGGACCATTGCGCAACCGTTGAGCGCGCGGATGTGCTTCGCGCCGATCTAGCCGCCGGCGGTCCGTTTGGGTTGGTGCTGGCGGATCCGCCCTACGCCGACGATCCGTGGATTCAGCTTCTGGAGCGGCTGGCCGAGCCTGGTTTGGTATCGGGCGACGGACTGGTCGTCGCCGAATTCAGCGCCCGCCGCGTCGTCCCCGACGCTCCTCCGCGATGGTGCGCCTGGAAGACTCGACGGCACGGAGATGGGGCCTTTGCCGTCTACCGCCGATCGCGAAACGGCGAGTCCGATGACCATCGAACGTCGCTATAATCGCGCTCGCCACCCCAGCGAATTTGCCATATGCGCGCGCTTTTTGCTGCCACATTCGACCCGGCGACCAACGGGCACCTGGACCTGATCGCACGCAGCGCGGCCTTTCATGCCGAGGTCGTGGCCGGGGTCTACCAACAGCCGCAATCGGGCACATTGTTTTCCACTGAGGAGCGTGTGGAGTTGGTGCGGGAGGCAACTGCGCACCTGCCCAACGTTTCGGTGCGCGACTATCGGGGACTCACGGTAGACTTTGCGCGGGACATTGGAGCGAGCGTGCTCGTGCGCGGCCTGCGAGCGGTATCTGACTTCGAGTATGAGTTTGCGCTGTCGGCCATGAACCGCCGTCTGGCGCCGGAATTGGATACGGTGTTCTTCCTCTCAGCGCCCGAGCATGCCTACGTGAGTTCGTCGTTGGTGCGGGAGATCGGCGCCCTGGGCCGAAGTGTGGCCCCGTTTGTGCCGCCAAACGTTGCCACGGCCGTGGCCGCGAAGTACGGCGATGCGTCGCCGAGGAGGTAGCTAGCCATCGACCTCATCAACCTAATTGAACGTCTTGAGGCGCTGGTGACCGCTGCCCAGCGCGTGCCGATGATGCGTCGCATCGTGATGGACGAGCGCGCGCTTCTTGAGATCGTCGACGAAATGCGCATTCGCATTCCGGAGGAAGTCCGGGAGGCGCGGCGAGTGCTGCGAGAGCGCGAGCAGATTCCGCAGTCGGCCCAAATGGAGGCGGAGCAGATCATCCAGCAGGCCCGCGAGCAGGCGGATCAAATGCTTCGCGACGAGGAGATCGTGCGCCAGGCCGAGGCCCGAGCGGAGCAAATCATCGAGGCGGCCGAGGAGCGAACCGAGGCGTCGCGCGAGGAGATGGATGTCTACGCGCTCAATATGCTGCGAGATATCGAGCACCGCCTGATTTCGCATCTCGCCAGCATTCGACGCGGCATCGACGCGCTCGACGAGGAATCCGCCGGCATCACCGAAATTGGCGAAGAAGAGACCGTATAGGCCGCTCACCCGCCCCGTCATCGTGAACGACTTCGTCTTCAATGTCGCGGCCTTCGTGCGCGAGCCGCCCGGGACCAGCCGGAAGCAGGATGTGCTCGCTCCGCCGGAGGCGCTGGACCTCCCGGAGCTGGTCGGCCCCGTGGTGGGTCAGGTGCACCTGGTGCGCTTGCGCGAGGCCATTCATGCCACCGGCGACTTCGAGGCGCCGATCGAGCAACCTTGCGCGCGATGTCTCGAGCCGGCCCGTCAGACCGTGCGCTTCGAGGCCGACGGCGAATTCTTGATCGACCCGAGTGACGCCGCGACCGAGGAATCGGGGCTGGAGGCCGTTTGGCCCTTGGATGATCGCCACAATCTGGACCTCACGCCGTTGTTGGCCGAGGGCGTCATTGCCGCGCTGCCGCTCATGCCCGTCTGTCGGTCGGCCTGTCCCGGCCTGGAGACCGCGGAAGGGCCGCCGGAAGCGGCCATCGATCCGCGCTGGAGCCGGTTGGCGGAGCTTCGCGCCACAATGTTTCCTGATCTGCCGGGAACTAAGTGATAATGGGAGCCTATGGGAGCCCAACCTAAACGTCGGCTAACACGCTCGCGTCGCCGACGGCGTCGAAACCAAATCCGCCTCGCCAGCCCGACACTCGTGCGCTGTCCAACCTGTCACGCCCTGATGCGAAGCCACCATGTCTGTGTGGTCTGCGGCAATCTGCGTGGCACGGTGGTCGTCGAGCCGCGCGAGCAGGCTGCCAAGTATCGGTAGCGGGCGCGGCCGGCGGTGACGACCGCCGCCAGGCCAGGGGTCGCCTACGTCTTTCCGGGACAGGGCGCCCAAGCGGTCGGCATGGGCGCGGACCTTTTCGACCGATCCAGCGCCGCCCGCGACGTGTTCGCCACGGCGAATGCGGCCGTTGGCGAGGACCTGGCCGCGCTCTGCTTCCATGGACCGGCGGAAGCCTTGCGCCCGACCCGCGTGCAGCAGCCGGCGGTCGTGGCGGCGTCCCTGGCGGCGTTTGCGGCCTTCAGCGAGGCCCTTGGCAGTGAGCACACGGCGCTCGGCGATGGCCATGCCATACCAGTCGCCGCCTTAGCCGGGCACAGCGT
Organism: Chloroflexota bacterium; assembly: GCA_028873795.1. Classification (GTDB taxonomy): domain Bacteria; phylum Chloroflexota; class UBA11872; order UBA11872; family UBA11872; genus JAJECS01. Next base: position 43,305 of record JAPPNP010000014.1, on the reverse strand, counting down.
TGGCCTATGGGCCGCCGTTGCCGTCGGCGGGTCGCTCGACATCCACACCACGATGGCCATGGTGGCGACGCGCGGAGCGGCCATGCAGCAGGCCGCGGGGCGCCGCCCGGGACGAATGAGTGCCGTCCTGGGCCTGGATCCCGAATTGACTGAGAGCGTCGTTGGTGAGATCCGCGCACGAATTCCGGGAAGCTACCTCTCGGTGGCCAATATCAACACGCCCGGCCAGGTGGTTGTCGGGGGAGACCTGGCGTCGTTGGGTGAGTTGCCGGCGGCGGCAAAGGCGGCCGGCGCGCGCCGGGTCGTGCCGTTGGAGGTGTCCGGGGCGTTTCACACGGCCGCCATGCTGCCGGCGCGTGACACTATGCGGGAACGCCTGCTGGCGGCCCCGCTTGTGGATCCCCGAGCTCCGGTGATCGCCAATATGGACGGCCAGCCGTTGCGCACGGCCGCCGAGTTGCGCGTGGAGCTTGCCGAGCATGTGGCCGCCCCGTTGCAGTGGTGGCGCGGCGTGGGCACACTCGTGGCGCTGGGCGTGACCCACATCGTGGAGTTCGGTCACAAAGGCCTGCTGACGAGCATGCTGCGCCGCACTGGGCAAGACGTTTCCCTGCTCAACGTCTACGATGCTGATTCGGCCGACGCCGCGGCGAAGGAATTGCGCAATGTCTGACCCCATAGCTGGCCGCCTGACCGGCAGGCGGACGTTGATCACCGGGGCTTCGGGCGCGCTGGGTGAGGCGTACGCTCGTCGCTTGGGGGCTGAAGGCGCACGCCTGGTGCTGCACTACAACCGCAACGAAGCCAAGGCTCGAGCGCTCGCCTCCGAAATCCAGGACGCGGGCGGCTCCGCCGTGGTCGTGGGCGGCGAGCTTTCGACCACCGAGGGCGCCAACCAAGTCGTGGATGAGGCCATTCGCGTCTTGGGTGGGTTGGACGTCCTGATCAACAACGCCGGCATCATCCGCGACTCGCTGCTGATGCGAATGCGGGACGAGGACTGGGACGACGTGATCCGCACGAATCTGCGCTCCGCGTTCGCCTGCTCCCGGCGGGCCGTGCGGGGCATGCTGCGCCAGCGCGACGGGCGAATCATCAACATCTCCTCGGTCGCGGGCACTGGGGGCAACGCCGGCCAGACGAACTACGCCGCCGCCAAGGCCGGATTGGTGGGATTCACCCTCGCCCTGGCGCGCGAAGTGGCCGCTCGCGGAATCACCGTCAATGCCGTCGCCCCAGGGTTCGTCATCTCGCCGTTGACCGATGACCTGGAGGGGGAGCTTCGCGAGTGGATCATCGACCGCATCCCCCTGGGGCGCTTCGCCACGCCTGACGACGTGGCGGGCGCGGTGGCGTTTCTGGCATCCAGCGACGCTTCCTACATCACCGGGCAGGTCATGACGATCGACGGCGGCCTCCACATGGGATGACGCCGAGTGCTTGAAAAAGTGCTGGTGGCCAACCGCGGCGAAATGGCCGTGCGAGTCATTCGGGCGTGTCACGACCTGGGGATCGGGACGGTGGCCATTTACTCGGAGGCCGATGCCGACAGTCTTCCGGTGCAGATGGCCGATGAGACGGTTTGCATCGGTCCCGCGGCCTCGAGCGCGAGCTACCTGAACGTCCCCAACATCATCGGCGCGGCGCTCAACACGGGCGCGGACTCGGTGCACCCCGGCGCCGGGTTCCTGGCTGAGAATGCCTACTTCGCCGAGGTGTGCGCCCGCTACAACCTGACGTTCGTGGGGCCGGATCCAGACACCATTCGAGCCCTGGGCGACAAGGTGCAAGCCCGCGCGGCGGCCGCGGCTGCCGGCTTGCCGGTCGTGCCGGGGTCCGAGGAACCGGTGCGCGATGCCACCCATGCTCGCGAGGTCGCGCGCGAGATCGGATTCCCGGTCGTACTCAAGGCAGCCGCCGGCGGCGGGGGGCGCGGCATTCGGCCCGTGAGCGATCCCGACGAATTGACCGGTCTATTCTCGCTGGCGCAGGCCGAAGCGCGCGCCTCATTCGGCAGCGGGGATATCTACGTCGAGAGGTTGATCCAAGCGCCGCGCCACGTGGAGGTTCAAGTCATCGGCGACAGCACGTCGGTGATCCACGCGTGGCATCGGGAGTGCTCCATTCAGCGCCGCTATCAGAAGCTCGTCGAGGAGGCCCCGGCGCCCAACTTGCCGAACGGCCTGAGCGAACGAATCACACAGGCGGCGGTGCGGCTGATGCACGCCGTGGGCTACCGCAGCGCGGGCACCGTTGAGTTCCTGGTCGACGCGAACGGCGAATTCTTCTTCATGGAGGCCAATGCGCGCATTCAGGTCGAGCACCCCATCACCGAAGCGATCACCGGTCTCGACGTGGTTGGCGCGCAGCTCCGAATCGCCGGCGGCGAGACGCTCGACCTGTGGCAAGACGACGTGGGCCGCAACGGCCACGCGGTGGAGTTCCGATTGACCGCCGAAGATCCGACGCGGGACTTCCGCCCGGATTCCGGGCGAATCACGCGGCTTCATCTTCCGGGCGGCTATGGCGTCCGCGTGGATACCCACATTTTCGCCGGCTATGAGGTGCCGCCGTTCTACGATTCGTTGCTGGCGAAGCTCATCGTCTGGGGCGAGACTCGGGCGGAGGCGCTGGAACGCGCCCGCCGCGCCCTGGCCGAGACGGTGGTCGAAGGCCCGGCCACAAACTTGGCCTTTCACCAGGCGGTGCTGGACGACGCGCAGTTTGCCGAAGGCTCCTACGACGTGGGCTACGTCGAGGCCCTGCAGGACCGGGTGGCCGGCGTCACGGCCTAGCAGTGGCTGCCCGCCCGCGTCGCGACCGACGTGCCGCCCGCGAAGCCGCCATGCGCCTGTTGTTCGAAGCGGCGATTCGCGGTGGCGATCCGGTGGCGCTCTACACGTCGCGGCAGCACGAGCTGGGACTGGCGGCTGACGCGCGGGCCTACGCCGAGACTCTTATTCAGGAGGTTGCCGCTCGTTCGGGTGATCTAGATGCGACAATCAGCGAGTTGGCTCCCGCTTGGCCCATCGCGCAGATGGCCCAGCTCGAGGTGGCCATTTTGCGAATTGGCATTGCGGAGATCGACTCTGGGCGCGTGCCGCCGGCGGTGGCGATCAACGAGGCGGTGGAGCTTGCAAAGCAGTACTGCACGGAAGGTGGGCGGCGCCTCGTCAACGGCGCATTGGGCACGCACGTGCGGCGCCGGGCCGACTCGCCGGCGTCGTAGGCAGTAGGCTTGGCCATGGACGCGGACCGACCCGACGAACCACCGCAGGAGCCGGACGAGCAACCGCTGGCGCCGGCGGAAGAGCCTCAGGAGCCGGAGGACGAAGAAACCGGCGGCGTGATGACGCTGCGCGAGCACCTCCAGGAGCTCCGCACGCGACTCACGATCGCCGTGCTGGCCGTCATCGTGGCCAGCCTGATCGTCTGGCCGTTCAAGGATTTCGTGTTCGAGGTCGTGCAGTATCCGCTGCCGCGCGGCGCCATCCTGCAGCAGATTTCCCCCACCGAGACCCTGTTCACGTTTTTCATGATTTCGATCATCGTCGGCCTGGGCATCGCCAGTCCCATCGTGCTGTACCAGGTCCTGGCTTACGTGGCGCCCGGTCTCTACGCGCATGAGAGGCGCTGGCTCTACATGAGCATCCCGGCAATCGCGGTGGCGTTCCTCATCGGGGCGGCGTTCGCGTGGTTCGTGGTCTTGCGCTTCACGGTTGGGTTTTTGGCGGGCTTCGCGCCGAGATCGATCGCGACGGAGTTCACCGTCGCAACCTGGGTCACCTTCGTCCTGCGGATTCTGCTGGCGGTTGGCATCGCCTTCGAAACGCCGTTCTTCATCTTTGCCTTGGCAAAGATCGGCGTCGTGAAGGCCAGCACCCTGGGCAAGTACCGCCGCTACGCCATCGTCGCGATTGTGATCCTGGCCGCCGTAATTACCCCGACGCCAGATCCCTTTACGCAGCTATCGGTGGCCGTGCCGGTCTACGCGCTCTATGAGATCGGCGTGGTGCTGGCCCGCGTGGCGGCGCCTGAAGATGAACCGGAGGCCGCCGACGGCCAAGCTGGCGCCGAGCCGGCGGTGAGCGGCTAGCTCAACTCGCCCTTGGCAGCTGCGTCGTAGTCGGCGTTGGCGGCAGCTCGAGATCGAACTCGTGCAGTTCACGCCGCATGTCCGCGGGCGGCGGGGCTGCGACCCGCCAGCGGTCGCCCGCCGGATCGGTGAACTCCAGCGTCCAGGCGTGCAGCAGGAGGCGGTTGGCTGACGGCGGCTGCGGTCCGTAGCGCGGATCGCCCAGCACCGGATGGCCGATGGATTCCAGGTGAACCCGGATTTGGTGGGTCCGCCCCGTGTGCGGGCGAACCTCGAGCAGCGTGGCGGCGGCGCTCGACGCCAGCGTGGCATACGTCGTGCGGGACGGGCGCCCGGCGCGTGTGACGGCCATCAGGGTGCGGCGGTTGGGGTGGCGGCCGATGGGGGCATCGATCTCGGCGGCGGATACGGTCGGATGGCCGTGCACGACGGCCAGATATCGCTTTTCGACCCTCCGCTGCTCGAACGCCAGTTGGAGCGCCTGGTAGGCAGTTTCGCTCCGCGCGATCAGCACCACGCCCGATGTGTCGCGGTCCAGTCGATGGACGATTCCGGGGCGACGCGGATTGCCCACATGGGCCAACTCCGGGTAGTGAGCGACGAGTCGATGCGCGAGAGTTGCCGGCTCATCGGCCGCTCCCGGATGCATGACCAGCCCGCACGGCTTGTCGACCGCGACCAGATCGGGCGTCTCGAGTAACAGTGACAACGGGCGGGAGTCGGGTGTCAGCGTGTCGCGGGTCTCCGAGACGGCAACCACGACGCGGTCGCCGGTCGCAACGCGATAGTCAGGGTCTCGCGGCTGGTCATTCACCAGGACGCGCCGTGCCTGGATCAGTCGCGCGGCGTGCGACCGACTCAGCGCCGGGGCGACATCGGCGACGTAGCGGTCCAACCGGCGTCCGGCCGCGGACGGCGGAACAACGACGCGATGCGACGAGGTGCTCACGACCGCGGTCCCATGACTTGGTTCCCGCCCGCGGCCAGCCGCTGCCTATACTCGTGGCGGGCGCGCCCGGTTGGGGCCGTCCTTCTCATGGGGAATGACTCCGGCGGTGCTGCGGCGCAATAGCAGTGTGATGCTCGAGATTACGGAAACGGTGCTCTTGGCACTGCTCATATTCTTCGGCACGCGAATGGTGGTGCAAAACTTTCGCGTTGACGGCGGCAGCATGGTTCCCGCGCTGGAGAATGGCGAGTTTCTCCTCGTGAACAAGCTGGCCTACGTCGCCGCGACGCCCAACCGTGGCGATGTGGTCGTGTTTCGATCCCCGGCCAAGCCCGACGAAGACCTGGTGAAGCGCATTATCGGGCTACCCAACGAAACCGTGGAGTTCCACGACGGTGGGGTCTATGTGGACGGACGCAGGCTCGCCGAGGACGAGTATTTTGCCGGCGTCACGGGCACCCGAGCGGGCCGCAGCCTGGTCGTTCCCGATCAGGCCTATTTCGTCCTTGGCGACAACCGCGGCCAGAGCATCGATTCGCGGAGCTTTGGCATCGTGCCGGAGGCGTCGATCGTCGGAAAAGTCTGGCTGGTGTACTGGCCGGTGGGCAAGTTTGGCGTGCTGCCCGGCGCCACGCCCGGCTTCGAGCCGGCGCCGGAACGCGTCAGCCTGCTCCGGGCGGCGTAGCCGACTGAGTTTCGTCGCCCGTCGGCCACGCCTCGATCAGCCGGCGCTTCGTCTGGTCGAGCGACTCGGGCAGGACCTTCGTATCGGCGGTTACGGCCATGAAGCTGGTATCGCCCTCCCAGCGGGGCACGAGGTGAAAGTGCAAGTGGGCGGGGATGCCGGCGCCAGCGGCGCGGCCGAGGTTCATGCCCACGTTGAACGCATCGGGTCCCAGGGCGTCGCCCAGCGCCCTTCGACCCTGCGTCAGCAGGTGCATCAGGTCGGCGGCTTCCTCGGAGCTCAGGTCAACGATGTCCGCCACGTGCCGGTAGGGCAGCACCATGAGGTGCCCGTTGTTATAGGGAAACAGATTGAGAGTGGCGTACGCGAGCCGTCCGGCCCTCACGACAAGCTCTGGGAGTCCGGCCGCGGTCTGGCGGTCGGTGCAAAACGGGCAGTCCGACGTCTTGTCGGCCGCCGCTGCCACATACTCCAATCGCCACGGGCTCCAAAGTCGCTGCGAGACCATCTGGGTGTCCCGGGGGTCTGCCTGCGGATGGTACCGGGAGTCGCCTGTCCGCGCTGATACGATCGGTGAATGAGCCTTAGCCGCTTTCACAGTCCGGTCGCCCGGTCGATGGAGCAAAATCCGCTCCGCCCAAACTGGTCGATGCAGCGGCCCGGCGTGCTGAGCCTGGCCTTCGGGTTTCCGGATGCCGCGAGTTTCCCTTACGACGACCTCGGACGAGTGACAGGCGATCTGATGGCGCAGCGGCATGCCGATGCGCTGCAGTATGGCCCCGTCTCCGGTCCCGAGCCGCTGCGGGCTTTTGTCGCCGAGTGGGTGCGAGCCACCGAGGGCCTTCCGGTGGGCCCGGAGAATGTGCTCATCACGAGTGGGGCGTCGCAGGCGATTGTCCTCGCCGCGCGGCTTTTGGTGCCGGCGGGCGGAACCATTCTGGTCGAGTCCCCCACGTTCATCGGCGCCCTGTGGTTTCTGCGCGGTCTCGGCCTGGAGGTCGTTGGGGTTCCGGCAGGCGAGCAGGGAATTGACCCCGGTGCGCTCGAAGGCACGGTGCGGCGACTTCGAGCGGACGGCGTCGAAGCCAACGTCGTCTACACCATGCCCACGGTCCACAATCCAATCGGCACGAATGCCTCGGACGTCCGGCGGCGGGAACTCGCCGCCGTCGCGGAACGGCTCGACCTGGTCTTGCTCGAAGACGACGCCTACGGAGATTTGATTTTCGAGGGCGAGCGTCCGCCGGCGTTGTACGAGCTGGCCGGGCCTGCGCGAGTGATCAAAATGGGCACCTTTTCCAAGCTCGTTGCCGGAGGCATGCGGCTCGGATGGGCGATAGCCGATCCGGATGACGTGGCCACGATGTGCAGCCTCAAAGCGGACAGTGCGAGCAGTCCCTTCGCGGCCTGGGCAGCGGCGGAATACCTTGGTGGCGGCGCCTTGGCCGAACGCGTGCCGGCGCTGCGGACGCTCTATCGCGACCGGCGCGACGCCATGCTCGAAGAGTTGGAGCCGCTGGCGCGGCTTGACTGCACCTGGACTCGTCCGGTGGGAGGCTTCTTCGTGTGGTTGACGCTGCCCGACGGTGTGGACAGCGAGGCCATTCGTGGCACGGTCGAGGATCACGGCGTCACCTACCTGGCGGGGCACCACTGCTTCGCCGACGGTGCACGGCGGCGCGACATCCGGCTGGCGTATAGCTATCTGCCCGAGGACCAGATTCGAGAAGGCACGCGTCGACTCGTGCGAGGGCTGGAAGCGGCGCTGGCGGACTAGGTCGCGCGGCGCGCCGAGGCCGATGCCGACGTGCGATCGATGGCGGCGCCCACCCCGGACGCGGGTGTGTCCACGGGGGCCGTCCACTCCACCGCCACCGCGGCCCAGGAGAGCCCGGCCCCAAAGCCCACCAGCACCAGGCGGTCACCTGGCGCTACGCGCCCCTGGCTGAGGGCCTCGCAGAGTGCGATGGGGATGGACGCGGACGACGTATTGCCATACACGTCGGCGTTGACGATGACCCGGTCGTCCGGCAGGCGAAGCTCGTTGGTGACGGCGTCGATGATGCGCAGATTGGCCTGGTGCGGAATGAAGAGATCGAGATCGCTCGGCTGCCAGCCGGCGCGCGCCATGGCCACGGCGGCCGCCCGGACGGTGGCTTTGACGGCGAACTTGTAGACCGCGCGCCCATTCATGGAGAGCAGGTGCAGACGGTCACGGACTGTGTCCATGCTGGCGGGTTGCTTGCTGCCGCCGGCCGGAATGTGCAGCAACGGGGCGCCGCTGCCGTCGGAACCCAGCGAGTTGCCGCGTATCCCGCCACTGGCACTGCCTTGCATGACAACCGCGCCGGCGCCGTCACCGAACAGGACGCAGGTTGAGCGGTCGGTCCAGTCGACGACCCGTGACATTGTCTCGGAGCCAATCAACAGCACCGTCTGAACCGTCCCCGCGTCAATGAGCGCGCGTCCAACTTCGAGCCCGTAGGTAAAGCCCGCGCAGGCGGCGTTCAGATCGAACGCGCCGGCGCTGCGGGCCCCGATGGCGTCTTGAATCAGGTTGGCCGTCGCTGGCATCGGGGTCTCGGGCGTGAGCGTGGCCACGATCACCATGTCGACGTCAGCCGCGGAGAGTCCCGCCTGCGCCAGCGCGCGAGTGGCGGCGCTATATCCCAGGCTGAACGTCGTGTCCCCATCGGCGGCAATTCGCCGCTGCCGGATGCCCGTGCGAGACACGATCCACGCGTCCGTGGTGTCGACCATCGACTCGAGATGGGCGTTGGTCCAGATCTGTTCGGGGACCGCCATTCCCCATCCGACGATGGTGGCCGACATGCGTCCTCTCGGGTTAGAAAGAAAGCGGCCGCCGTGGCGGCCCGGGTCGCAGAATAGCGCGAAGCTCAATCTTGTTCGACCAACGGCGCACGGCATTGCCGGAAGGTCCGAGTACCCGCCCGCGATATACTCAGGGCGGCGCTCATCCCACGCTTGCGCCGGCCCTCATGGCAGCAGCACGGAACTCCATGCACGATCGAGTCGTCATCACAGGCTATGGGGCGGTGACCCCACTGGCGGACAACGCCGACGATACGTGGCGGGCCGTTCTGAGCGGCGAAAGCGGCATCGGGCGAATCACGGCATTCGATCCGGCGGCCTTTACCTCGCAGATCGCGGGCGAGGTCACGCCGTGGGACCCCAAGGCGAAGCTCGGCTCCAAGCACGCGCGGCGAACCGACCGCTTCACGCAGTTCGCGCTGGAAGCGTCGCGGGCGGCGCTCGAGCACTCGGGACTCGAAATCACCGATGCCAACCGCCACCGCGTCGGGGTCTACATCGGCACCGGCATCGGCGGTTTGGTATTTCTCCAGAACCAGACTGACGTGCTGCGCGAACGTGGCCCGTCCCGCATAAGCCCGTTCCTCATCCCGCTCATCATCGGAAACATGGCCGCGGGGATGGTCTCGATGGAATACGGCATCGAGGGGCCCAATCTTGCCGTGGTCTCCGCCTGCGCGACGGGCGCGCACTCCATTGGCGAAGCCGCCGAGGTGATCAGACGCGGTGAGGCGGACGCGATGCTGGCGGGCGGCACAGAAGGAGCCATCTCGCCTATTGGTCTGGCCGGCTTTTGCGCGGGTCGCGCGTTGTCCACCCGAAACGATGAGCCGGAGCGTGCCTCGCGTCCGTTCGATCGGGAGCGGGATGGATTTGTCGCCGCGGAGGGCGCCGGCGTCGTGATTCTGGAATCGTATGCCCATGCCGAGGCACGCGGGGCCGAGATCTGCGGCGAGCTGTTGGGCTATGGCGCGTCTGCCGACGCGTTCCACATGACCCAGCCGCCCGCCGATGGCCGCGGCGCACGTCTCGCCATGGAGAACGCCCTGCGGAACGCGCGGCTGGACAGCTCCGACATCGACTACGTCAACGCCCACGGCACCGCCACTGAACAGGGTGACTCGGCCGAGACCCAGGCCCTCAAGGGCGTGTTCAGCAATGGGGCCATGGATGTTCCCATCAGCTCCACCAAATCGATGATGGGGCACCTCATTGGAGCCGCTGGTTCCGTGGAGCTTATTCTGTGCCTTCAAGCACTGCGGGACAATGTGGCCCCTCCGACGATTAACTATGAGATTCCGGATCCGGACTGCGACTTGGACTATGTGCCGAACCAGGCCCGCGAGTTGCCGCTCCGGCGGGTCATGTCGAACAGCTTTGGCTTCGGAGGCCAGAATGCGGCGCTCATCGTCGGGTCAGACGACAGCTAGGGGTGCGGTGACGCGCGGTGACCATGAACCTGCGGCAGCGCGTGATGGCCGTGCTCGAGGCGATGCGCGACTTGGACCTCGCCGAGCTGGAGATTCGCATCGGCTCGGAGCGGGTGAGCCTCAGGCGCGCCGGCATGTCGGCCGCGCGAGCGCCGACGGATCTGCCGGCGGCAGCCAAGCCCGATGAGCCCGCCGGTCACCTGGTGCGCGCACCGCTCGCCGGCACGTTCTTCGCCACGCCAAAGCCGGGCGATCCGGCGTTCGTTCAGGTGGGGCAACAGATTCGGGAAGGCGATCTGGTGGGTCTCGTCGAGGCCATGAAAGTCTTCAACGAGGTGCTGGCGGATGTTGACGGCCGCGTGGCGCGCATCCTCGTGCGCAGCGGCGACGGTGTTGCGGCGGGCCAACCGCTGCTGCGGGTGGATGCCGATGCCACAACGTCAGGAGGCTATCCCTAGGTCATGTCACACGTAGTTGCAGCCGCTCGCCGGCGCGGGGCGCTCATGGCGGGATCCGACGCGCTCCTGATCGGCGCCTTCACGGTGATGATGTGGCCGGCGGCTCACGCCAAGGTCGAGGCCGAACCGGTCCCGTACACCCTGCAAGTGCTGATGGTGCTGCTGGCCGGGTTGCTGCTCGGCCCGTGGCGCGCCGGCGCCTCCATGGGGCTCTACGCCATCATCGGGTTCGCCGGAGCGCCGATATTCGCTCGCGGCGGCGGGCCGGCCTACTTTTTCTCGCCGTCAGCCGGCTATATCTACGGGTTTGTCATCGCGGCGGTGGTGGTGGGCCTGACCGCACAGTTCCTGCGTCGCCGCTTCGAGGCCCGATCGGACGGCAGCCAGGGCGTGATCGAACGACTCGCCAAAGTCGAGTTGCCGGCGGCGCTGGCGGGCATTCCGATCATCTACATCTTTGGCGTCAACCACCTTGCCCTGTACTATCTGCTCGCCACTGACAAGTCCAATCCTTGGGGGCTGGCCTGGCTCAATGGCGCCGGGATCTTCATCTGGTACGACGCCATAAAGGCCGCCATCGCGGCGACTATTGCGAGCAGTGCCGGGCTACACGGAGAGAGGTAAGGCGTGGGGACGTTTGAACGGGTAGTGGCCGTAATTGCGGACAAGCTTGATATTCCCGCCGAGGACATCGCGCAGGAGTCGAAGTTTGTTGAGGACCTCAACGCCGACTCGTTGGACCAGGTTGAGCTGATCATGGCGCTCGAGGACGAATACGACATCACGATTCCGGACGAGGACGCCCAGAAGATCGTCTCCGTCAAGGACGCGTTGGACTACATCGAGACGAACGTCGAGTCAGGTTAGGGCGTCCGCGGATCGGCGGCAGGCGCCGCGTTGAGTGTCGGCCGTCACTTCGCGCCGATCGGCTAACTCGTGATGGACTGGCAGCTTCGGGGCGCCCCCGACGTGGGTACTATCGTCGCTGGCGACGCGACGTGGTAACTCTGAAAGCAAGCCCATGACGACGGCGCAGCCATCCGAGACCGACTCGGCCACTGCGCACTTCGACGCGGCGCGCGAAGTGCTGCCGGCCGGCATCTCCGGAGCGGCGCGCGAAAACGCAGCGCTGGGGCAAGCCATGCTCGCGGCCAGCGGGGAAGGCCCCTACATCATTGCGCCGGATGGGCGCCGGTATCTGGACTATTTCTCCGGCTTCGGCTCCGTCATCCTCGGGTATGGCCACGCCGGCGTGCGCGCGGCGATCGAGCAGGCGCTCGACATGGGCATCATCCATGGCCCCGAGACGGTCTACCAGGAGCGCCTCGCGCGTCGCCTGGTGGACCTGGTGCCGTCTGCTGAGATGGTGCGCTTCGCCAACTCGGGATCCGAGGCCACGATGGCGGCGATCCGCTTGGCGCGGGCGCACACCGGACGCACCAAGATCCTCAAGTTTGAAGGGCACTTTCACGGCATTCATGAGCACGTGCTCTACAACACGCACCCCGAGCCCCGCACCGTCACTCCCGGCGAGATATTGGCGACGTCGGCGGATTCCGCGGGCATTCCGTCGGCGTTTGCCGATGCGGTGGTCGTGGCGCCCTGGAACGACCTGCCGGCCCTGAGCCGGGCCTTCGAGAGTCACGGCTCGGACATCGCCGCGGTGATCATGGAGCCGATCAACTACAACGCCGGCGCTCTGCTTGCGGATGGCGACTATCTGCGGGCGGTTCGCGAAATCACGCGCGACCAGGGAAGCGTGCTGATCTTCGACGAAGTGCTGTCGGGATTCCGCACCGGTACTGACTGCGCCCAGGGCTTCTACGACGTCACGCCCGACGTGACGCTGCTCGGCAAGGCCGTGGCGAACGGCGTTCCGCTGGCGGTCATCGCCGGTCGGCGCGAGGTGATGTCGGGACTGGCGCCGCTGGGCCAGTCGGCGCACAGCGGGACGTACTCGGGCCACATCTTCGGCGTCCTGGCCGCGCTGGCCACGCTCGACGCGCTGGAGTCACCCGGCGTCTACGACGGCGAAACGGGGCTGATGGCCATGTCCGACCGGTTCTACGGCGGTCTCAGGGAGATCTTCGAGCATCGGGATATTCGCTGCCGCGTCCAGGGCGTGGGGCCGCGATTCGCGCTCTATTTCGGTCTCGACCCCGAAATCGAGCCGCGCGCGTATCAGGACATTGCCGGACACGACTCCGAAACTCTCAAGCGCTTCGCGCGGGCGTGCTACGCGCGCGGGGTCTACTTCCACGTCTACGACGTGGTGGTCGGTCACCATGGATTCGGCGCGGCGCACGACGCCGAAGTCATCGACGAGACGCTGGATCGAATTGATGCCGCGTGTGTCGACCTGTCGGCCGACTGAGGAACGACGCGCCTAGAACAGCCCCATCGCCACGGACGACTGAGCCCAGGCGAGGATGCCGCCGCCGACGATGCCAAGCGCCAGCGTCGCGCCCGCGGTGGCCGTGATGACGGCGGTGTGCAGGTCGGCCACGTCGGCGGAGGGCGCGTCGCCGGACGCCGCCTCGGCTTCAGGATCGCTCATGAACATCTGCACGATGACGCGCAGGTAGTAGAACGCGGATACCACCGAGGTCACGACCAGCAATATCGCCAGCCAACCCAGGTCGGACTCAACCGCTGCCTGGAGAATGTAGAGCTTGCCGAAGAAACCGGTCAGTGGCGGAATCCCGGTCAAGCCGAGCATGAACACCGCCATCGCCGCCGCGGGAACCGGCGAGCGCTGCATCAGCCCCCGGAATGCCGAGATTTCGTTGCTGCCGGTCTGGTATTCCACGACGTGCGCCACCGCGAACGCTCCGAAGTTCATAAACGCGTAGACGAAGCCGTAGAACAGCACTGACGGCAGGCCCACGAAGTCAAATGAAGCGAAGCCGGTGTCGGCTTCGACTCGCGTGACCGCGGCAAGGCCGACCAGCATGTATCCGGTGTGCGCAATGCTCGAATAGCCCAGCATTCGCTTGATGTTCGACTGCGAGATGGCTACGACGTTGCCGACGATCATGGTGACGCTGGCGATGATCGCGATGGCCAGGGCGATATCGAGGACCACTGAGGCGTCGGGGCCGGATGCCGGACCTTCGAATCCGAAACCCAGCCCGACGACGCGCGCCAGCAGCGCCACGGCCGCGACCTTTGGTCCAACGGAAATGAACGCGGCCAGCGGCGTGGGCGCGCCCTGATAGGCATCCGGCGTCCAGGCGTGGAACGGTACCGCCGCGACCTTGAATCCAAAGCCAACCAGGATGAGCCCGATGGCGAACAGCATCCAGGGGCTGGCCCCCACGGTCATGATGCGCTCGGCAAGCTCGGGGAAGTAGGTGGTGCCGGTGAGACCGTAGGTCCAGGCGATGCCGTAGACCAGCACCGCCGTGGCGAATGCCCCAAGCACCAGGTATTTCATGGCGGCTTCCACCGAGTCTCGGCGGAACCGGGTCATGGCCGTAAGCACGTACACGGGGACCGCCATCAACTCCAACGCGATGAAGGCCGTCACCCAGTCCACGGCGCCTGCCATCAGCAGCATGCCGCTGAGCGAAAACTGCAGCGTCGCCGCCGTCTCGGTGAACGGCACGCGCTCGAAGCGTTGGGCGACGGTGAGGACGGCGAGCGATCCGACGACGAGGAACAGCGCCCGGAAGAAGGTGGAAAAGCCGTCGATGACGAGCTGCCCGCTGAATATTTCGAGCGCTCCGCCGTCGATCGGCTGGCGCAGCGCCATCACGATTCCGGCGGTGGCGTTGGCGCCGAGCGCGATGCTCACCGACCACCAGCGATCGTCGTTGCGCAGGATCGCCGTCCACAGCAGCAGCAGCATGGCGCTTCCCGCCACGATGATCTCCGGGAGGATCCAGGTCAGGTCGGCAGCGTTGACTTCGCCCATGGCGCTAGCCCACCAACCCGGCTGTGGCGCCGGTGATCATGTCGACGAAGGTCGCCGGATAGATGCCGATCCACAGCACCAGGACGGCCAGCGCGGCGAATGCCGCACCCTCCACGCGATTGATGTCGCTGATCGAGCTCAGCGCGTCGTTGCGGATTCGACCCAGCACGACGCGCTGGTACATCCAGAGCATGTAGGCCGCCGCCAGCACCACGCCGATGGCGGCCGTCACTCCCGCGCCGATGCCGTAGTCGAAGGCGCCGACCAGCACGAGAAACTCGCCCACGAAGCTGCTCAGCATCGGCAATCCCAGGGACGCCAACGTGAAGAACCCGAGCGTGACGGCGTAGGCGGGCATTCGCGTCACCAGACCCCCGAGCTCGGCGATCTGGCGAGTGTGAGCCCGCTCATAGACCACGCCGACGGCGAGGAACAGCGCACCCGTCACCAGCCCGTGGCTCACCATCAGGATGATGGCGCCGTCAATTCCAGTCTGCGAGCCGCTGAAGATCCCTAATGTCACAAAGCCCATATGGCTCACGCTGGAATAGGCAATGAGCTTCTTGAGATCCGGCTGGACCATCGCGACCAGTGCGCCGTAGATGATGGCCACGATCGAGAGCGCAATCAGCAGCCCGCGCACGTCGGCCACGGCGTCGGGCGTCATCGGCAGCATGAAGCGCAGGAAGCCGTAGGCCCCCATCTTGAGCAGCACTCCGGCCAGCAAGACGCTGCCGCCGGTTGGGGCCTCCACATGGGCGTCGGGCAGCCACGTGTGGAACGGGAACATCGGCACCTTGATGGCGAACGCGAGCAGGAATGCCACGAACACCCACCGTTGCAGTTCGATCGCGGCGTCTTGCATGTGCGCCGGAATGGCCTCGATGTCGAAGGTGCCGGTGTTGAAGCGCAGCGCCAGGATCGCCACCAGCATCAGCACGCTGCCGGCGAAGGTGTAGAGGAAGAACTTGATCGTCGCGTAGATGCGCCGCTCGCCGCCCCAGATGCCGATCATCAGGTACATCGGGATCAGCATCATTTCCCAGAACACGTAGAACAGGATGAAGTCGAGCGTGACGAACACGCCCATCATTCCGGTTTGCAAAAGCAGCAGGTTGAGGAAGAATTCCCGGGCGCGCGTCTTGATCGTCAGCCACGAGGTGGCCGCGACGACCGGTCCCAGGATGCCGGTCAACAGCACCATCAGGATCGAGATGCCGTCCACCCCCAGCTTGTAGTTGATGCCCAGGGCGGGAATCCACTCGGCGAACTCGCCGTGCTGATATGCCAGCTCGGGATCGAACTCGGTGTTGAAGGTGATGACGATGATGATGGCGAAGGCCAACTGAACCAGCGTGGCGGCAAAGGCGGACAGCGCCTGCAGGTCGCGCGTGCGGGTGAGAAGCACGGCGGGGATGCCGATGATCAACGGCAGCCACAGCAGCAGCGAGATGAGGGGAAGGTCGAGCGCGGCTTCGCCGCTCATGTCGCGTTCCCTCCGAAGATCATGAGCCCGCCGATGACCAGCACGATGCCGACGACCATGAGCAGCGCGTAGTTCTGCGCCTGGCCGGTCTGCAGTCGTCGCATTTCGCCGCTCAGGCGGCGCGTGACTGTGCCTGACGCGTTGACCAGTCCGTCGATCACGCCGGCGTCAAATCCCCAGGACACGACGGCGATGGCTCGGGTCAACATCACCATCAGCCCATCGCCCAAGTGGTCCATGTACCACTTGCGCTGGAACAGCTTCTCGGCGCCGGGCGCCAGTCGGCGCGCCGTATCGGGGATCGGCACGCCCTTGCGGTAGGCCAGGTAGGCGATGGCCACGCCGGCCAGGGCCACCACCGTCGAGATGATGGCTAGGACCACCGTTGGGGGATCGCCGGCGCCTTCGAAGTGGGTGATGCCGGCCGTCTTGTAGAGGTATTCGTGGAGAAAGCCGTGCTCGGGCGGAATTCCCAGGACCGCGCCCCCAACGACCGCGCCGACGGCCAGCACGCCCAGCGGCAGGGTCATCACCCACGGTGATTCATGGGCGTGGTCGTGGAGCTCCTGGTTCCGCGGCTTGCCGTGGAACGTCATCAGGATCATGCGCAGCGTGTAGAACGCCGTCATGAGCGACACCACCAGGCCCACAATGAAGAAGAGCCAGAAGATGCCCGCGCCGTGGTCGGCGGATAGCGTCGTTCCCGCGGGTGCGACGGCTTTCAAGAAGGCGCTGGCCAGGATTTCGTCCTTGCTCCAGAAGCCGGCCAGCGGAAACACGGCGGACAGCGCCAGCCCACCGAGCAGGAACGTGCCGTAGGTCAACGGCATCTTGCGCCACAGCCCGCCCATTTGGCGCATGTCCTGCTCGTCGTTGAGGGCATGGATGACGCTGCCGGACCCAAGAAACAGCAGGGCCTTGAAGAACGCGTGCGTCACCAGGTGGAAGATGGCGATCGAATACGCACCGGCCCCTAGGGCCACGAACATCAGCCCAAGCTGGCTCACGGTTGAATACGCCAGCACGCGTTTGATGTCGGTTTGGACGAGCGCAATTGTCGCGGCGACGAAGGCCGTGACCGTGCCGATGGCCGCGACGAATATCAGCGCCTCCGGCGCGACCATATACAGCGGGTTCATGCGCGCCACGATGTAAACGCCCGCCGTGACCATGGTGGCGGCGTGGATCAGGGCGCTGACCGGCGTGGGGCCTTCCATGGCGTCCGGCAGCCACACGTGCAGCGGGAACTGCGCCGACTTGCCCATCGCGCCGATGAACAGCAGGAACGCGATGGCCGTGGTCATGGCCGGATCCTTGTCGCCGATGACCTCGAAGATTTCGCGATAGCGCAGCGAGTCGAAATGGAAGAACGCCAGGACGATGCCGATGATGAAGCCGAAATCGCCGACGCGGTTGACCAGGAAGGCCTTGGTGGCGGCGATGTTGGCGCTGTGTCGGTCGTGCCAGTAGCCGATGAGCAGATAGGAGCAGAGGCCCACCATCTCCCAGAAGATGAAGAGCTGCAGCAGGTTGTCCGACATGACCAGCATGACCATGCTGAACACGAAGAGCGGGATCCAGGTGTGGAAGCGCGGCTTCGCCGCGTCGTGGCTCATGTAGCCCACGGAGTAGAGCGCCACCAGCGCGCTGACGCCGGTGACCACCAGCAGCATCACGACCGCGAGCGGGTCGAGCAGGAAGCCGATGTTGACGGCAAACGTGCCGGAGTCCACCCAGGGATAGAACGTCCAGCCGGGCTGGTCGGCGCTGATGCCGCCGATCCAGAGCGCGCCGGTGAACAGGAACGAGGCCAAGATTCCGCCCGTGGATACCCAGCCGGTGGCCTGCGGATAGCGTCGCCCGGCGACGCCGTTGATCACGAATGCCAACAGCGGCGCAAAAGGAATCAGCCAGACGACCTCAAACACGGCCGCCGCCTTGCAACGCTGGGTGCCGGGTCATCCGCGCAGGTCGTCCAGCTGGTCGATGTTGACCCCGGGGAACACCCGGCTCAGGGCCACGAGGATCGCCAGGCCGACGGCGACCTCGGCGGCCGCCACGGTTAGCGAGAAGATCACCATCACGTTGCCCGCCATGTCCTCTAGGAAGGTCGAGAACGCCGCCAGAGTTAGGTTGGCGCCATTGAGCATCAGTTCAATTGAAATGAGCATGACGATGATGTTGCGCCGGAGCAGGGTGCCCAGCACGCCCATCGAGAAAAGCAGGCCGCCGACGACCAGGTAGGCGTTGAGATCCATCAGGACGCGGCCTCGGCCGACTCGTTCGCCTCGGCGGCGGCCTCCGGCATGGCTTCGAGCTCGCGCTCGAATTGCCGCGCCAG
This sequence comes from Chloroflexota bacterium, assembly GCA_028873795.1. Taxonomy (GTDB): domain Bacteria; phylum Chloroflexota; class UBA11872; order UBA11872; family UBA11872; genus JAJECS01. The sequence continues at coordinate 25,112 of JAPPNP010000014.1, read as the reverse complement.
GATGATCGCGCCGATGGCCGCGACCAGCAGCAGCACACTGGCGACCTCGAAGGGCAGCAGGTATTCGCTAAATAGGACGGCGGCGATGGCCTGAGTGCTGCCGCCGAGATCGGAGATCGTCTGCGGCGGAAAGGCCCCGAGAAACGCCTCACGCACTTCCGGCGTGCCGACGCCGACGAACACGGCTTCGATGGCCAGCAGGATGCCGAGCGGCAGCGCCAGCCATAGCTGTCGATGGACGAAGCGCTCCTCGCCGATTCCGCGCATGTCTAGCATCATCAGCGTGAAGAGGAACAGCACGACGATGGCGCCGGCATAGACGATGATCTGGACCACGGCCAGGAAGCCGGCGCCCAGGATCACGAACAACCCGGCGACGTGGAAAATTACGTAGACCAGCGATAGGGCGGAGTGCACCGGGTTGCGCAGCGCCAGCACGCCCACGCCGCCGGTGACGGCCATGAAGGCGAGATACCAAAACGCGATGACTTCGGGGAGGTTGTCAGTCATCGCCGAACCATAGCCGGGGACGTGTTCCCGGACCGATGTTCTGCTCTTGGAGCGGTCGGTTTTCGAGGTCGTGCTCGTAGATCTCAATCATCTTGAAGCCGTCGATCAAGAGCCCGCGGCGGTCTTCGGTGACGAGGTGGAAGTCGTGCGTTCGCTGGAGCGCATCGACCGGACAGGCCTCGATGCAGAAGTAGCAGAAGACGCAGCGGCCCACGTCGAACAGGTAGCGGTCCACCACCCTGGTGCCGTCGGCGCCCTCGCTGGTGTCGACCCGAATCACGTCGTTCGGGCATGCCGTCTCGCAGAGCCCGCAGCCCACGCACGTGAGGCCGTTGGTGACCTCGTCCCGCCGCATGCCCACCTGACCGCGGAAGCGATAGGCGATGTCTCGCACACTTTCGGGGTACATCACCGTGGCGGGCTTGCGGCTGCCCACCTTGAACACGGTGGCGAAGCCCTTGAGGACTCCTGAACCTAGCGGCATCGCGACCTCAACTCCATGCCATGCGCAGTCCGGCGGCCAGCAGCACGTTGATGATTCCGATGGGCATGAGGAACTTCCAGCAGAAGCTCATGAGCTGGTCGTAGCGCAGCCGCGGCAGGGCGGCTCGCAGCAACAGAAACATCGCAATGAACGCGACGGTCTTGAGGGCGAACCAGACGATACCGGTCAGGCCCTCCATGCCCGGAATGGTCCAGCCCAGCCAGCCGCCGAGATAGAGGGTGGTGATGATGGCCGAGATCAGGATGATGTTGGCGTACTCGGCGATGAAGAACATCGCGAACCTCATGCCCGAGTACTCCACGTGGAAACCGGCGACAATCTCGCTTTCGGCTTCCGGCAAGTCGAACGGCACGCGATTGGTCTCGGCCACGCCGGCAATCACGAAGAGCAAGAAGCCCACGAACTGCGGGACGATGAACCACAGCCCGGCTTGCTGCTCGACGATATCGATGAGGCTCAGCGACCCGGCGTAGAGGATCACGGCCAGCACCGCCAGCCCCATGATCAGTTCGTAGCTGATGACCTGGGCGCTGGCGCGAAGGGCGCCGAAGTGGGCGTATTTGCTGTTGGACGACCATCCCGACATCACCACGCCGTAGACCCCCAGCGAGCCCATGGCGAGGAAGAACAGGATGCCCACGTTCAGGTCGACGGCCCACAGCCCGATGTCTCGGCCGAGTCCGACCTTCGGCCCGACGGGCACGATGGCCCAGGCAGCCAATGCCGGAACCACCAGGAATACCGGCCCGAACCAGAACACGATCTTGTCCGCGCCGCGGGGAATCAGGTCTTCTTTGATGCCGAGCTTCAGCCCGTCGGCCGCTGTTTGCAGCGTGCCGGACCACCCCACGCGGTTGGGCCCGATGCGCGATTGGAGCCGGCCAAGCGTCCAGCGCTCCACGAGCACGAGAATCAGTGGCGCGCCGAGGAAGATCAGCAGGATCACCACGCACTTTATGGCGACGATCAGCCATTCCCAGCCGTCCATCGCCTAGCGCTTCGTCACTTGCACGGGCGTCCCATTCGGTCCCGCGGGGTCGAGGCGCCGCGGGGGCGCGTCGAGGAATCGGTCAGGCAGGTTCACCACGCCGCGAGGTACGCGGCTGGCGACCAGGCTCTTGAGGTTCAAGGCGCCGGCGTGCGAGGCCACGCTTATCGGATCGCCGTCGGAAACGCCGAGCTCTTCAGCGTCCGCTGGGTTCAGCTCGGCGACGGCATCCGGCAGCATCAGGGCCAGGCTCGGCGCGTGCCGACCGGTCACGCCGGCCGTATAGAGGTGCTGCTCGGTGGCCAGCGTGAAGCCATCGGAACCGTTGGCCTGCGACAACGCGCCGTTCAGGTCGGCGATTGGCTCCCCGCCCTCGATTTCCGGCATGCGCCAGAGGCGCTCGAGCTCGTCGGAGATTGGCTCGTGTGACCGCCAGCCAAAGTCGCTTCCGAGCGCGGCGGCCAGGCGGGCGATTATCTCCCAGTCCGGGCGGGCGTCGCCGACCGGGATGATCGCCGGGGCCAGCGGCCCGCGCCGACCCTCGAAGTTCGTGAAGTGGCCGCCCTTTTCGGCGAACGAGGCGCCAGGAAGCACCACGTCGGCCGCCTCGGCCGTGGGACTCATGAAGATGTCTTGCACGATCAGCAGATCCAGATTTGCCAGCTGCTCGCGCATGGCCGACGGATCGCCGGCGCTGCCGACCAGGTCCTCGCCCATCACGTAGAGCGCCCGGGCATCGGCCGCCAGGAATTCGGCCAGGGACGTGCCGGAGTCCGGCGGCGTGGGTGCGCCCGTCACAGCCTCGATCTCGGCGAGCGCCTCAGCGACCGCCACGGGCCGCAGGCCGGGGAGCATGTCGGGCGCCATGCCCGTGAGCAGCGTGCCCACGGTGTTGGCCCGCTCCGCCAGCGGAAACAGACGGACGTCCGGGAAGGCCTGGGCGAGGCTCGCCGCGGCTGACGCCAACTCTTCGGTTCGACCCAGCGTCCAAACCCCGGTGTCCCAGACGACGGCAACCGATCCGGCCGCCGCGAGAGCGTCTCGCATGGTTTGCAGCGCCGCGTCGGAGGCGCCGGTGACGGACTCGGGAATGTCGTCCCGTCCCGCCAGCGCGGCCAGCAGGGCGGCCTCGCCGCCGGGCCGGACTCGCACGCTTGCCGCGGCGTATCGATCCAGCGTGCCGGCCAGCCGCGTGGCCGTGAGCAGTTGGCGGCCGTTGCGCCGCACGGCGCGCTTGATGTGCGCGCCCACGACGTTGTGGGTCTGCCCAATATCGGCGCCCACCACCAAAATCACGTCGGAATCGAGCAGTTCACTCTGCGATCGCAGCACCGCCCCGCTGCCCAGAACGGACGCGAGGGCGTGGAACGTCTCGTGAAAGCCACTCGACTGGCTGTAGATGTTGTTGCTGCCGACGACCTGCCGCGTGAAGCGCTGCAGCGCGTAGTTGTCTTCGTTGGTGCAGTTCGGCGAGCCGACTGCGCCGACGGCGCCGGGGCCGTCTCGGTCGATCACGCCGCGCAGCGCGCCGCTCACGTGCGAGATGGCCTCATGCCACGTCGCGGGCTCCAGGCGTCCGTTGCGCCGGATCAGCGGCTGGGTCAGTCGATCGTCGCTGTTGACATAAGAGTGGCCGAAGAAGCCCTTGGCGCAGAGGATGCCGTTGGCCGGTTCCTCGAGGCCGTTGGTGCGCGTGCGTACCACGTCGCCATGGCGCGACTCCACGAGCAGTGAGCAGCCTACGGAGCAGTGCGGGCACGTGGACGCGGTCTTGTCGGTCTGCCAGCTTCGCGCCGCGTGCTTGAACGGGCGGCTGAGCAGTGCGCCCACCGGGCACGTTTCGATGCACATGCCGCAGCGTTCGCAGTCCATCTCCTTGTGCTGCGCCGGCGCGATGAACGTGCTGATCGCCCGATGCACGAAGTCAAGCGCGTAGACGCCGATCTGCTCATCGCAGATGCGCACGCAGCGACCGCAGAGGATGCAGCGGTTGTGGTTGATGAGGATGACCTCGTTGAGGATTTCCTCGGGGTGCGCCTTGGGGACGGTCTCGTAGGGGCTTTGGTGGATTTCCTGGGCGAACGTTTCGTCCTGCAGCTCGCAGGTGCCCGCCTGGTCGCAGTAGGGGCAGTCCAGCGGGTGGTGCTGCAGCTGCAGCTCGATCACGTGCTTGCGGATTTCCTTGATCGATTTGCTGTCGGTGATCACTTCCATGCCCGGTGCGGCCTGCATGGTGCAGGAGGCCATGGGCCGCGGCGGGCCCGGCTGGATCTCCACCACGCACATGCGGCAAGCGCCGTAGGGATCGAGCCGCGGGTCGGTGCAGAGTGTTGGGATTTCGACGCCGATGGACTCGCACGCTTGCAGCACCGTGGAGCCCGCGGGCACCTGCACCTCGACGCCGTCGACCGTGAGGCTGATGAGTTCGTTGCTCACCGGTCCACCTCGCCCAGCACGATGTCGATGCTGCCGATGAGCGCCACCGTGTCGGCAATCAGCCCGCCCACGGCCGCATCCTCCATGACGCCGAGATTGACGAACGACGGCGAGCGCACGTGGCAGCGATAGGGCATGCCGCTCCCATCGCTCACGAAGTAGTAGCCCAGTTCGCCCTTCGGCCCTTCGATTCCAAAATAGGCCTCGCCGACCGGGGGCTGGACGCCGTGCATCACCAACTTGAAGTGATTGATCATGGCTTCCATGTCAAAGGGCACCCGCCCCACGTCCGGCGGCACCAGGTCGGGACGGTCCGCGTTGGACGGGGCGTCCGGCGGCAGGTCGCGCAGGTGCTCCATGCATTGCCGCACGATGCGCGTCGCCTGATACATCTCATTGAGCCTCACGAGGTAGCGCGCGTAGACGTCGCCCTCCGGAAACACCGGGATCTCGAAATCGATCATGTCGTAGGCCGCGTACGGCCGCGCCTTGCGCAGGTCCCAGTCGACCCCCGATCCCCGCAAGGGAGGTCCGGTGAGTCCGTAGCTCAGGGCCTGCTCGGCGGGAATGATGCCCACGCCGCGGGTGCGACTCTGGAAAATCTCGTTTCCAGTCAGGAGGCTGTTCAGCTCGTCGAGCGTGTAGCTGTCGAGGAAGGCGTCGACGTTCTCGACCCAGCTCTCGGGCACATCGTGCGGGCCGGTGCCGCCCACGCGCATGAACGACGTGGTGAGGCGCGCGCCGCAGGCTTGCTCGAAGAGGAAGAGGATCTTCTCGCGCTCGCGCAGCGACCACAGGAAGGCCGACATGGCGCCGATGTCGAGCGCGTGCGTGCCGATCCAAATGTGGTGCGAGGCCAGACGCGAAAGCTCGGCAACCGCCGTGCGAAGCAGCTTGGCCCGCAGGGGGATTTCGTCCTCCATGCCCATCAGCTTCTCGATGGCCATGAGGTAGCCCATGTTGTTCGACGGGCCGGCGGTGTAGTCCATGCGGTCGGTCAGCGTGATGCCGCCGCGGTAGTCGTGGGTCTCGATGAGCTTCTCGACGCCCCGGTGCAAATACCCCACGTCCGGCGTGCACTTGGTGACGGTTTCGCCGTCGACTTCGATCAACAGCCGCATCACGCCGTGAGTGCTTGGATGCTGCGGCCCCATGTTGAGCACCATCTGGTTTTCGCTGATCTGCTCGATGTCGCCGAACATGCTGGCGGTGCCGGTTTCAACGCTCATGAGCCCGCTGCTCCCGCCGGCGGGTCGTCCCAGAAGTCATCCGGGTCGAGGTGTCCGAACAGATTGTTTCGGTGAGCGTCTTCGGGGAATGTGGGGCCTTCGACCGGGTAGTCCTTGCGCAGCGGGTGGCCCTCGTAGCCCTCGGGCAAGAGCACGCGGCGCGGATCGGGATGGCCCTCGAAGCCGATGCCGAAGAGATCGTGCACCTCGCGCTCCAGCCAGCGCGCGGATTGGTAGGTGTGGGCCAGCGTGGCCACGGAGCCGCCGTCGGGGACGCGCGCCTTGACTCGCAGGAACAGGTTGTTGCTGAGGGAGCGGTACTGGTAGACCAGCTCGAACTCGCGTCCAACGTCCGCGGGCCAGTGCACGGCGGTCACGTCGATCAGCTGCTCGAAGCGGAGTTCAGCGTCGTCACGCAGCGCCTGCGCCAGCTCGGGAATGGCGTCGGGCGAAATCTCCACCACCGGGTCGCCACGCACGACGCGACCGCCCTCGAAGGCATCGCCCGCGAGTTCGCGCACGCGGCTGACAATGCCTGCCGCGTCGATGGTCGGTGCCGGCGCCGTGGTGATCACGGGCTAGTTCTTCCAGTCCAGGGCGCCCTTGCGCCAGGCGTAGACGTAGCCGACGCCGAGGATGCCGATGAACACCAACGCTTCAATGAACAAGAAGAGCTGTTCGTCGAGGTTGCTGTAAAGCACGACCCACGGGTAAAGGAATGCCAGCTCGACGTCGAAGATCAGGAACAGCATGGCCACGATGTAGAACCGGACGTTGTGGCGGCCGCGTGTATCGCCGATCGGGGGCATGCCCGACTCGTAGGCCTCGCCCTTTGTCGGATCCTTGCGGCGCGGCTTGAGAACGATCGTCCCCACAAAGCTGCCGATGGTGAAGAGGAGCGCGAGCGCGATGAGAATGACAACGGCGATCCAGGACGGCATTAGGACGCGCTGCTACCCCTCGTCGGTTGACAGTTAGTGACGGACTTCACAAGCCGCGCTCATGATACGCACCCCGCCCCGCCCGCGCCACGCCCCCGTCGGTGAGGGCGTGGGTCAAGGACTCCACCTCCATGGAGAGGTCCACGTTCGAAAGTCGGACGCCTTCCGGGACGCGCAGCTGCACCGGCGCGAAGTTGAGGATGGCGTGGACGTCGGCGGCCACCACCTGGTCGACCACGCCCTGCGCGGCGTCCGCGGGCACGGCCACCAGCGCAATCGCCAGGCCCAGCCGTCGCGCCTCCTCGGCGAAACTGGCGACGTCGGACACGCGCACGCCCTCGACCACCGCGCCGATCTTGGTTCGATCGGTATCGAATGCCGCGGCGATCTTGTACTCGGGTCCGCGAAAGCCGCGATAGGCCAGAAGGGCTCGGCCCAGATTTCCCACGCCCACCAGCCCCAGGGGCCAGGAGCGGTCGATGCCAAGAATGCGAGCGAGTTGCGCCCGCAGCGCGTCGACGGAGTAGCCGACGCCGCGTGTGCCAAACGAGCCGAAGTAGGCCAGGTCGCGGCGCACCTGCGGCGCGGTTGACCCGGCGAGGTCGCTGAGCGCCTTGGACGACACGTGCGGCACGCCCCGCTCCACAAGCGCGCCGAGCGCGCGGTAGTAGGCGGACAGCCGCCGCACGGTGGTTGGGGGCACGCGTTGCGATGAGCGGCGATCTGCCATGCGAGGGCCTCAGAGGTTCGCGGCCGGCGCCACGAGCGCGAGGCGGCCGCAATCTAGCATGCTCGATCTTGCCAGGCTCACGGCGGATACCATGGGACCGGCTCACGCGCGGGAACGGAGCTTGTAGAGATGACTGCAGACCGCAGCTTTGGCATTCCAGGAGATCCGTTTCCGGTTGGGGTGGAGTACTACCGCGCGCCGATCCCCAAGCTTGACGTCTGGGACGAAGACTTCGCCCGATTGCGCGCGGCGGGTTTCCGCATTGTCCGCAGCTTCTCCTACTGGAACCACATGGAGCCGCGACCGGGCCAGTATGAGCTGGAGGACTTTGACCGGCTGTTCGATCTGGCGGCGAAGCACGAACTCAAGGTCTGGCTCGACATCACGTTGGCTACGCACGGGGCCTGCCCCGAGTGGCTGACCCGCGAGCATCCCGACATGCGGATCGTCACCAACAGCGGGGAACCGGTAGCGCCGACTGCGGGCGCGGCCTCGCCGCAGGGCTCGCAGATTCACTGCTACGACCACCCGGCGTGGCGCGACTACGGGGGCGCGCTGCTTCGCCACGTGGTGACGCGTTACCGGGAGCGGCCCAGCTTGCTGATATGGGGCCTTTGGGACGGTGTCGGCCTAGCGTCGGCACGCGGCTATCCCTGCTACTGCCGGCACACCCTCGCGCGGTACGAGGCCTGGCTGCGCGAACGCTTCACGCTGGACGAGCTCAACGAGCGCCTGCTGCGCCGCTACCGCCGCTGGGAGGACGTGGAGCCGCCGCGGTCGAATGGGAACGTGGTGGAGATGCTGCTGTACCGGCGCTTCCACTACGAAAACCTGGCCGGCCACCTGCAATGGATGGTCGACGAGACCAAGCAGATCGATCCCGACCATGAGACCCGCTCCCACGGCGGTTGGTCCCCTCGCCCCTGGGACGAGGACTGCGCGGCCATCGCCGACAGTTGGGGCATGTCCATGCCCTCGAACAACCTGCTGACCTCCAGAGACCCGAACCAGGTTTCGGGGCGAGCGTTCGGGTTCGATTGGTCGCGCAGCGCGGGGAAGGACGGGCGCTGGTGGAACGAGGAAATCTACGCCGGCATGTCACGCGGCGGGGTGGCGTGGAAGAAGCAATCGGACCCGCGCGAGCTGACTATGCTGCTCTGGATGACCTTGGCGCACGGTGCTTCGGGGGCCATGTTCTGGCAGTACCGGCCGGAGTACCTCAGCTTCGAATCGCCGGGCTACAACCTGGTGGCATTGGACGGGGAGCCCACGCCGCGATTTGCGGCTGCGACAAGGGCCATCCGGCAGATCGACGGCCTGCGCGAGCACCTGCCGTTGGAGTGTCCGCGCGCCGCGGTGGGGATCGTCTATCACCCCGAATCGCAGGAGCTGTTCGGGTACAACGACGAGGCCGACCGCTTCCTGGCCGACCTGCGGGGCGTGTACCGCACGCTGTGGGCGCACGGCGTGCCGGCTGACGTGGTGACCCCGAGCATGGACTGGACGGGCTACCGGTTGCTGTTCCTGCCCAACGTGACGCTGATGACCGACGGCGTGCGGGAGCGGATCGAGCGCACCCTCGAGCAGTGCCCGGAGACGCGGCTGGTGGCGGAGGGCAGCTTTGGCCTCTACACGGGCGACGGGCAGTCCAGCTACGGTCCGCCAGAAGGCCTTGCCGAGCGGCTGGGGGTGCGGGTGGCGGACTTTTCGGCAGTGACTGAATACGACATCGAGCAGGGAGACAACGTGGTGCAGACGCCCCACGGCCGGCACGCGATCACGAGCCCCTGCGGCTATGCCGTGCTGGAGCCGCGGGGGGAGACGCGCGCCATTGCTTCCCTGGATGGGGGCACCGTCGCGGTGCAGACCGCGGACGGGCGGTTCACGTGGTATGGGCTGACCCTGTCGGCGGGCTTCGGTGATGTGGGCCAGCGGGATGTGGTGCTGGGGGCGGTGGGCGAGGCTGGCATCAAAGCGCCGGTGGCGCTGGAAGGCGACCGAGTGGTGCCGGTGGTGCGGCGTTCGCAGCAGGGGGGATGGCTGGTGTTCGTGTTCAATCTGAAGCGGGCCGCGGCGCAGGTGAATCTGCGACCGCGCTGGCGGACGACCATGGCGCGCGATCTCCTGGCGCAGGCCGATCTTGCATTGGAGGACAACGCGTTCCAGCTCGAGATCGACCAGTGGGAAGTCGCCGTCATCCACTGCTCAGAGGCTTGAGCGGCGCGATGAAACATTATTCGGCTTGTCATGTTGGATCGGAGAGAAATGGCGGGCGGCACTCCGTTGGCCATGAGCAGAGGCCGGCACGCGGATGAAGGGACCGAGCCAGATGTCTGACCAGGAGCTCTTCGGCATTCCCGGCGTCCCGTTTCCGGTTGGGGTGGGGTACTACCGCGCCCCGATGCCCAAGCTCGATCTCTGGGACGACGACTTCGCGCGTTTGAACGCCGCGGGCTTCCGCATCGTCCGCAGCTTCACCTATTGGAACCACATGGAGCCGCGACCGGGCCAGTATGAGCTGGAGGACATTGACCGGCTGTTCGATCTGGCGGCCGAACACGATATCCAGATTTGGCTCGACATCATTCTGGCTACGCACGGCGCCTGCCCCGAGTGGCTGACACGCGAACATCCCGACATGCGGGTGGTCACCTACCGCGGGGAACGGGTATCGCCGACCGCGGGCGCGGCCACGCCGCAAGGCTCCCAGATGCACTGCTACGACCACCCGGCCTGGCGTGAATACGCAAGCGCGCTGCTGCGACATGTGGTGACGCGCTACCGGGAGCGGCCGAGCCTGCTGATCTGGGGGATCTGGGACGGGATCAACCTCACGTCGGCATTTTGCCGCGACAGCGACGGATATCCCTGCTACTGCCCGCACACGCTGGCGCGGTACGAGGCCTGGCTGCGGGAGCGCTTCACGTTGGATGAGCTGAACGAGCGCCTGTTGCGCCGCTACCGCCGCTGGGAAGACGTGGAGCCGCCGCGGTCGAATGACAACGTGGTGGAGATGCTGCTGTATCGGCGATTCCACTACGAGAACCTGGCCGGTCACCTGCAATGGATGATTGACGAAACCAAGCGGCTTGATCCGGTCCACGAAACCCGCTCCCACGGCGCTTGGTTTCCGCGGCCGTGGGACGAGAGTTGCGCGGCCATTGCGGACAGCTGGGGCATGTCCATGCCCTCGAACAACCTGCTGACCTCCAGAGATCCGTACCAGCTCGCGGATCGCGCGTTCGGGTTCGACTGGTCGCGCAGCGCGGGGAAGCAGGGGCGCTGGTGGAACGAGGAGATCTACTCGGGCATGTCGCGAGGCGGTGTGACGTGGAAGAAGCAATCCGACCCGCGCGAGCTGACCACATTGCTCTGGATGACCCTGGCGCACGGCGCCTCGGGGGCCATGTTCTGGCAGCACCGGCCGGAATACCTGAGCTTCGAGTCGCCGGGCTACAACCTGGTGGCGCTGGACGGGGAGCCCACGCCGCGATTCGAGGCGGTCAGGCGCGCCATCGAGCAGATCGATGGCTTGAGTGAACACCTGCCATTGGAGTGTCCGCGCGCCGCGGTGGGGATCGTCTATCACCCCGAATCGCAGGAGCTGTTCGGCTACAACAACGAGGACGAGCGCTACCTGGCCGACGTGCGGGGCGTGTACCGCACGCTATGGACGCACGGCGTCCCGGCCGACGTGGTCACCCCGAGCATGGACTGGTCGGGCTTTCGGCTGCTGTTCCTGCCCAACGTGACGCTGATGACGGACGAGGTGCGCGAGCGCATCGAGCGCACGCTGGAGCACTGCCCGGACACCCGGCTGGTGGCGGAGGGCAGCTTCGGGATCTACCAGGGCGATGGACAGTCCAGCTACAGTCCGCCAGAGGGCCTGGCCGAACGGCTGGGGGTGCGGGTGGCGGACTTTTCGGCAGTGACCGAATACGACATCGAGGAGAAGCGCAACCTGCTGAGCAGCCCTCAGGAGGCGCATGAGGTCACCAGCCCCTGCGGCTATGCCGTGTTGGAGCCGGTGGGGGATACCCGCACCATCGCCACCCTCGATGGAGCCAGCGTCGCGGTGCAGACGGCCGACGGCCGCTTCACGTGGTACGGATTGACCCTCTCGGCGGGCTTCGGCGATGTCGGGCAGCCGGAAGTTGTGCAGGGCCTGCTGGGTGAGGCCGGTATCGAGGCCCCCGTGGCAATCGAAGGCGACCAGGTGGTGCCCGTGGTCCGACGTTCGCGGCAGGGTGGCTGGCTGGTGTTCGTCTTCAACCTGGAGCGGTCCAAGGCGGAGGTGCAACTGCGCCCGTGCTGGCCGATTGCGTCCGCGCGGGATCTCCTAGCCCAAACCGAACTTGAGGTCGAGGACAACGCCTTCCGCCTCTTGATCGAGCCGTGGGAGGTCGCCGCTGTTCACTGCCCAGAGGTGTGATCGGATCCGGCTTTCGACCGACGACCCGGACCCGTCTGGATGTCTAGGCTCCGGCACGCCTCGGCATGGGTCACAATGCGCACCGGGCGGCGGCCTGACCATCTAGCCGGATGGCCGAGAGCGCCTCGAGCTTGAGGAGGATACGCGTGCGCGTTGGCGTAGACGTGGGCGGCACGTTTACCGATTTCGTCGTCATCGCCGACGGAGAGTTGCGCGTCTTCAAGGTGCCCAGCACGCCCGGTGCGCCCGAGCAGGCGGTGGTGGACGGCCTCCGCGCAGGCGAAGTCGCATCGGCGGACGCCATCGTGCACGGGTCGACCGTGGCCACCAACGCATTGCTCGAACGCCGCGGCGCCCGCTCCGTGTTGGTGACGACGGAAGGATTTCGCGACGTGCTCGAGATCGGTCGCCAAAATCGCCCGGCGCTCTATGAGCTGGAGCCCGAGCGACCCGCGCCGCTGATTCCGCGCGAGCGGCGTCTCGAGGTTTCCGAGCGAATTGGCGCCGACGGCAGCGTCGTCACCCCCATCGATCAGGCGTCCCTCGACCGTCTCGAGGCCCGCGTGCGGCGGCTGAGGCCGGAGTCAGCCGCCGTGTGCCTGCTGTTCAGCTTCCTGCAGCCGGACCACGAGCGGGCCGTGCGCGAGGCGCTGGGCCGAGCGGGCGTGGTGGCGGTCTCGCTTTCATCCGACATCCTGCCGGAATACCGCGAGTTCGAACGCACCAGCACCACGGCTGTCGACGCCTATGTCGCGCCGGTCGTCGCTCGATATCTGCGTCGCCTGGAGCCGGCCATGCCAGGGCCGCTGTGGGTGGTGCAATCCAACGGCGGCGTGCTGCGCTCGGCCGAGGCCGCGGAGGCGCCGGTTCGCACCGTGCTCAGCGGTCCGGCGGCGGGCGTGGTTGGGGCCCAGCACGTCGCGCGAGCCTCGGGCATCGCCAACATCGTCACGTTGGATATGGGCGGCACGTCGACCGACGTGGCCGTTTGCCCCGGCGAGCCGCTGCGCACGACCCACGCCGAAGTCGCCGGCCTGCCGGTGGCCATTCCCATGACCGACATCCACACGGTTGGCGCCGGCGGCGGCTCGATTGCCCAGCTCGACGAGGCCGGGGCGCTGCGGGTCGGTCCGCGAAGCGCGGGCGCCCTTCCGGGCCCAGCGGCCTACGGGCGGGGCGGGACGGAGCCCACCGTGACCGACGCGAACCTGGTCCTGGGACGGCTTGCCCCGGACGCGGCCCTCGGCGATCGCGTCCATCTGGACGCGCCGGAAGCCCGCCGCGCGGTTGGGCGGCTCGTTGCCGACGACGATCGCTCCGACCATGCACTGCGCCGCGCGGCGCTGGCCGTGATCGCGGTAGCCAATGCGCACATGGACCGCGCCTTGCGCGTGATCACGCTGGAACGCGGCTTCGACCCGCGCGACTTCACCCTGCTGCCTTTTGGCGGCGCAGGTCCGATGCACTGTTGCGAGCTGGCCGAGCGTCTCGAAATCGAGCAAGTGCTCGTGCCGCCGCATCCCGGCGTGCTCTCCGCGCTTGGCGCGCTGACCGGCGCTCACACGCGCGAGTACACCGCCACCGTGCTCGACGATGCCCAAACGCTCACGCCGGATCGGCTGCGGGAGCTCTTCGGCCCGCTCGAGCACACGGCGCGCGTCGACCTCGCGCCGGCGCGCGATCCACGGCTCCAGCGATTGCTCGACGTGCGCTACGTGGGGCAGTCCTTCGAGCTGAGCGTGCCGCTGGGGGACGGCGGCGTGCCCGAGGCCGTGCGCCTCTTCCACGAGCGGCACCAGCAGCGCTATGCCCACAGCCGGCCCGAGGCCCCGGTGGAGATTGTCGTGGCGCGGCTGGTTGCATCCGTGCCGCAGCCGTCAATCGCGCCCTCGGCGCCGTCCGGAGGCGGTGCTCCGCAGGCGGGCACGACGCAAGCCACCCTGGCCGATGGCTCCGTGCGCGACGTGCCGCTGCTGTCACGCCACGAGCTTGACCTGGGATTCGAGCTCGACGGTCCGGCGGTCGTGACGCAGTCCGACGCCACCACCTGGGTGGCGCCGGGGTGGCGAGCCGCGGTGGATCCGCAAGGGGCCATGATTCTGCGACGCTCCGCCTAGCCCGCCGCCGCGCTCTGTGAGATTGGTTACTCCGCCGTGAGCGACGCAACCCTATCGTTGACTCCCGGAATGCCGGTCATCGAAGTCCAGGATCTCCGCAAGTCCTACGACGACGTCAAGGCTGTCGACGGTGTCTCGTTCTCGGTTGCGGTGGGCGAGGTTTTCGGCATGCTCGGGCCCAACGGCGCGGGCAAAACTACGACGGTAGAGATTCTGGAAGGTCTGCGCCCGCGTGACGCTGGATCCGTGGGCGTTTTGGGGCTCGACCCGGGCCGAGACGCCGGCGACCTGAAGCGCAAGATCGGCGTCCAGTTGCAGCAAGTCTCGCTGTATCCGCGCCTGCGCGTGGCTGAGGTGATCGAGCTCTTCGCCTCGTTCTACGGTCGCGCGGGCGTGGTCGACCACCTCTTGGCGCTCCTCGGACTGGAGGAACGCCGCCGCGCGTTCGTCAAGGATCTTTCCGGCGGGCAGCAGCAGCGGCTATCCGTGGCGCTGGCGATGGTCAACGATCCGCCCATCATCTTCCTCGACGAGCCCACCACCGGCATGGACCCCCAGGCCCGTCGCAGCCTGTGGGAAACGATCGAGCAGTTCAAGGCCGAAGGTCGGACGGTTCTCCTGACGACGCACTACATGGAAGAGGCCGAGCGACTGTGCGACCGCGTGGCAGTGATGGACCACGGCCGGATCATTGCCATGGACACGCCCGACGATCTGGTGCGGGCGCACTTTGCCGAGGACGCCATCGAATTCAGCCAGCGGGACGGCTTGACGGAGTCCGAAGTCGAGTCTCTGCCCGCGGTGGTGAACGCGTCGATTCAAGGTGACCAGGTGAGCATGTTCAGCGACGACGTGCCGGCGTCGATGGCGGCGCTGCTGCAACTTGGACAGGAGCGTGGCGAGCCCATTCAGAACTTGCGCCTGCGGCGGGCCACGCTCGAAGACGTGTTTCTCAAGCTCACGGGACGGACGTTGCGAGATTGAGAGCGCTGGCTCAACTCACCCTGGCCAACACGCGCGAGTTCACGCGGGACCGCGCCGCGTTATTTTGGACGTTTGCGTTTCCGCTGCTCTTTGTCCTGATTTTCGGACTGGTCTTCAGTCGCGACAGCGTCACGCAATATGAAATCGGCCTCATCGATGATGATGGTTCGCCGCAGGCCAGCGTGCTGGTCGACACGCTCGAAGCCATGGATGTGTTTGACCTCTCGCGAGGCAGTCTGACCGACGAAATCGCGAGCCTGGCGGACGGCGATCGTCGGGCGGTGATCGCCATCCCCAGCGGATGGGGGGCGTCGATTGACGCCGGCGCCCCGATGCCGGTGGAGATTCACTACGACGAGACGCGGCAGAGTTCGCAGCAGATCGTCGTGCCGGTGATCCTGCAAGCCTTCGAGGCGGTGGATCGGACGCTTACGCAAAGTCAGCCGGTCGTGCGGCCCGCGTTTCAGACTCTACGGAGCGAGCGGCTGTCGACCATCGACTTCATCGTGCCCGGCATCGTGGCTTTCAGCGTGATGAACGCTGGCGTGTTTGGCGCGGTGAACATCGTGTCGTTGCGCGAACGTCGGGTGCTGCGCCGCCTGCAAGCGACGCCGGTGTCCCGGCTCACGCTGGTGACCGCCGATCTGATCCTGCGCATGGTTCTGGTGCTGGCGCAGTCCGCCATCCTCATCGCCATCGCGCGCTTGGTGTTCGACATTCGGCTCAACAGCGATGTCGGCTCGTTGGCCGCGCTGGCCGGTGTGGTGGTGCTGGGAGGATTGGCCTTCCTCGCCATCGGCTTCTTTCTCGGGTCGTTCACCAAGACCGAGCAGGGGTTCTTTCCCGTGGCGCAGGTTGTGACCTTTCCCATGATGTTCATCTCGGGCGTGTTCTTCCCGCTTGAGTTCATGCCGGACTGGCTGCGGCCGGTGATCAACGTGCTTCCGCTGACGCATCTGGCCGAGGCCACGCGGCAGTTGATGATCGGCGGCGCGACCACGATTCCAATGGGCGTGGCCGTGGCCGCAATGGCGGCCTATCTGGTCGTTTTCGTGGCGCTGGCGGTGCGCCTGTTTCGCTGGGAGTAGCGCCTAGGCGTTGAGGGCGCGGTGCAGCGTCCGCACTTCGCGCACCAGGGCCGGCGGGTCCAGGCCGACGGTCTCGATCATATGCAGAGTGCCGGGATTGCGCCCCACGGTGCGCATGAGCATGCCGAGATCGAGCCCGTCCTCGAGCGTGCGGTGCAAGGGCACGCTGGGACGCGCGCCGGGCGCCGTGTTGTGCCAACGGATCTCCGCGATCTGATCCACGAATCGCCGCAGATAGTCCATCCGCGCCTCGAACGCCAGATGATTCGCGTCCACCGAGTGGAACGCAAAGCCGGTGTGGAGGGCGAAGCGAAAGTGCCGGGCGCTGTCGAGCGCGTGGAGCACGCTATCGATCCGAGCGAGCACCGCCCCGCCGCCGGCGTTCGCGATGGCGATCGGCAGACCCGGGAAGAGGTTGTGCAGGGTGCGCATGCTCTCACGCAGCGCCTCCAGATGCGCCGACTCGTGGGCCACCCGGCGACCGGGGTGCACCACGTACATCTCCATGGCATGCCGGTGCTCGAAGAACTCCACGATCTGGACGATTTGCCGCAGGGCTACGCTGCGCGAGTAGCTGGTGACGTCGGTGATCGCCGAACGGTCGGTCATCGCCGCGTCGGCGAAGAGATTGAGATGGAACCGCAGCGGGGCGTCATCGAGGATCTCGATGGCCTGCGGGTCGAACACGGTGCTCAAGCCCAACTCGTGCATGGACGTCGAAAGTCCGAGCTCGACCACGTCGAACTCCAGATGCACCGCCACCTCAACCACGTGGCGCAGGCGCTCGTGGAAGCGGCGGCGACTCTGGGGCGCGATGCGCGGATTGAATCCGAGGCGCAGGGGGTTCATGCCGGCGCTTCGTTGGGACGGGTCCCAAGCGCGGCCAGTCTCATCCAGGGCGGCGACGTAGCGGTGTCGAGGCTGGAAGTCACGAGCTCGCGAGCGTAGGCGTGACGTCCCACAGACCGGTGCTGAAATAGCGGTCGCCGGCATCGGGAAACAGCGTCACGACGACGGCTTGGGGATCGTCCCGGAGCACGGTTTCTACGGCGTACATATAGGCGCCGGCGGACTGGCCGACGAAGAGGCCCTCCGCCGCCAACCGCACCGAAAACTCACGCGCCTTGTCCACGTCGATGTCGACCCAGGTGTCGATGAGCGAGGCGTCGAGGATCGCCGGCACCAGGTGGTCGGGGCCCATGGGCTTCAACCCCTCGATGCCGGGAAACTCCGGCGGCGTGGCGCACACGATCTGGACGTCGGGGCACACCTCGTCGAGTCGCCGCGCCACGCCCGTGATCGTGCCGCCGGTTCCGACGCCGGCGACGAAATGGGTGATGTCGGGCGGCGCCTGGGCCAGAATCTCGCTCGCGGTTCCGTCGTAGTGCGCCTGCCAGTTCGAGTGGTTGCTGTACTGGTCGGCGAAGTAGTAGCGCTCCGGGTCCGCCTCATGGCGGCGCTGCACCTCGCGCATGGCCTCGTCGTAGCCGAGGATGGCGTCGGTAAAACGGATGCGCGCGCCGTGTGCCGTGATGCGTTGCACGCGCTCCCGACTGGCGTTGTCCGGCATGACGATTTCGACGTCGTGCCCCAAGAGTCCGCCGATCATCGCGTAGGCGATGCCGGCGTTGCCGGACGACGAGTCGAGAATCGCCTGACCGGGCCGAAGGTCGCCGCGCGCCTGGGCATCCGCCAGCATCCGCGCCACGGGTCGATCCTTGATCGACCCGCCCGGATTGAAGGCCTCCATCTTGGCGAAGACCCTGGCTCTCGGGTAGCGGTCCTGGAACAGGCGCGCCTCAACCAACGGCGTGCGGCCGATGAGATGCAGCGTGGGATGCCGGTCGATCGCGGGGTCTACTGCCATCCGGGCTCCACCTCAAGCACTGTTTGGCCGTCGAGATACGGTTGGAGGACTTCCGGCACACGGACGGTGCCGTCGGCCTGCTGGCCATTCTCCAGAATGCCCACCATCGTACGGGCCATGCCAAGCCCGGACCCATTGAGCGTATGCACGTATTCAGTCTGGCTGCCACCGGGCTTCCGTGCCCGAATTCCCGCGCGGCGCGCCTGGAACGCCTCACAGTTCGAGATTGAGGAAACCTCCAGCCAGGCGTTGACGCCGGGCGCCCAGGCTTCGAGGTCGTAGGTCTTGGCCGCGGTGAACCCTAAGTCGCCGGTGCAAAGTTCCAGGGTGCGATACGGCAGCTCCAGCGCTTCGAGAGCGGCTTCGGCGTGCCGGCGCATCACTTCGAGCTCGTCGTAGGAGTGCTCGGGGAGCGAGAAGCTGTACAGCTCGACCTTGTCGAACTGGTGCAGGCGCTGGAGGCCGCGCGTGTCGATACCGGCGGCGCCGGCTTCGCGGCGGAATGCCGGCGTATAGGCCACGTAGCGCAGCGGGAGGCGGGCGCCGTCCAACACTTCGTCGCGGTGCATGGCCGTGAGCGGCACCTCGGCCGTTGGATTCAGCCAAAGGCCATCGCCGGACACCTCGTAGGAGTCGTCCGCGAATTTCGGCAGCTTGCCCGAGTCGGTCATGCCTTGGCTGGTGACGAGCGCCGGCGGCAGCACTTCGAGATAGCCGTGCTCGCGAACTTGAAAGTCGATGGCCCAGGCAACCAGCGCGCGCTGCAGCCGCGCCCCGCCGGCGCGGAACAGCCAGAATCCCGATCCGGCAATCTTGGCCGCGCGGGGGAAGTCGAGCACGCCGAGCGCCTCGCCGATTTCCCAATGCGGACGCGGCTCGAAGTCGAAGCTGCGCGGCGTGCCGTGTGAGGCCACGAGCGGGTTGTCGGCGGCGTCGCGGCCGGCGGGAACGGACGCATGCGGCAGGGCGGGGAACTGCGCCAGCAGGCCGTCGATCTCCGCCTCGATTTGCCCAAGCTTCGGCTCGGCTTCGTCGAGGTCGCTGGACAACGCCCGGGTTTGGGCAATCAACGTCTCGCGCTTGCCGGCATCGGACGCGGCGCCGATGGCCCGTGAGACGCGCTTGCGCTCGGCGCGCCACTGTTCCACTTCAACCAGGAACGCGCGCCGTTTCCGATCGAGCTCCAGCAACTCGTCCAACGGCGCGTCGTCGGCCCGGGCGGTCAGCCCGGCGCGGACGAAGTCCGCGTTCTCACGAATGAAGCGCAGGGGAAGCATGGTTGGGCCACGTAGCCAATGGCGACGGCCGATGCGCCGCGGGCCGTATCGTTTGGTACCTGATTCTACGCAGGCGTTCGCAGTTGGGGGAACAGGATGACGTCTCGAATATTCGCCGCGTCGGTGAGCACCATGGTCAGGCGATCGATGCCCAGCCCCAGCCCCCCGGCCGGCGGCATTCCGTGCTCGAGCGCGCGAATGAAGTCCTCGTCCACCGGGTGCGACTCGGCGTCTTCGTCGGCCTGCTCACTGAGCCGGCGGCGCTGGTCGATCGGGTCGTTCAACTCGGTGTAGCCGTTGCCCAGCTCCATGCCCAGCACAAACGGCTCGAAGCGCTCGACATAGCGCGGGTCGTCCGGCGTGCGCTTGGCCAGCGGCGTGGTCTCGGCTGGATAGCGCGTGAGGAACGTCGGTTGCACGAACGCAGGCTCCACGCAGGTCTTCATCAGCTCGTCGAGCATGCGGGCTCGCGAGGCTCCCGCATCGAGCGCGATCCCCCGGCCGTCCGCCGCCTCGCGGATCTGTTCGTCGGTGAGCCGCTGGTCATCCAGGTCGATGCCCGCGGCCTCGAGCATGGCGTCGCGGTAGGTCACCTGTCGCCAGGGGGGCGTGAAGTCGAGCGTCGTCTCACCGTGGGTGACCCGGCTATCGCCGGCGACCGCCTGCGCGGCCTCGACCACCAGCGACTCGGTGAGCCTGAGCATGTCGCCCAGGTCGGCGAAGGCCTGATAGGCCTCGAGCATGGTGAACTCGGGGCAGTGGGTGCGATCGATGCCCTCGTTGCGATAGTCCTTGCAGATTTCGTAAACCCGCTCGTAGCCGGCGACCAGCAGGCGCTTGAGATACAGCTCGTCGGCGATCCGCAGGTAAAAGTCTCGGTCCAGGGCCTCGTAGCGGGTCGTGAAGGGCACGGCATTGCCGCCGCCGTAGAGGGGCTGCAGCGAGGGCGTTTCTACCTCCATGAATTCCTGGGCGTCGAGCACGCGCCGAATGGCGCTGACGATCCGCGTCCGCGCCTCGAACCGCTCGCGAACGTCCTGGTTGGCAATGATGTCGAGATAGCGTTGCCGGTAGCGCGCCTCGGGATCCTGCAACCCGCGCCATTTCTCTGGCAGCGGCCGGAGGGCTTTGACCGCAACCGTCAACCGCTGCACGCGCACCGACGGCTCGCCGGCGCGCGTTCGAAACACCGGACCGCCGGCCGACACGATGTCGCCCACGTCGAGCACATCGAGCGTGTGGCCGTAGGCCTCCGCGCCGAGCTCGCCCGTGTTGAGGAAGAGTTGAATCTCCCCCGATCCATCGCGCAGCACGGCAAAGGTCGTCTTGCCCATGCGCCGCAGCGACACGACGCGGCCGGCCACGTCCACGGTCGGGCCGTCGGGTTCGTCGGCTAGCGGGCGCGCCTCGGTCGCCAGGTGCGAGCGAGGCACGCGGGCGGGGAATAGCGGCTCCCCGGCGGCGGCGATGCGATCGAGCTTGGCGAGCCGCGCGTCGTAGAGCCGGTCGCCCGGCGCCCCGGCGGGATCCGGCGCTGCCTCCGCGATTAGGTGATTCCTGTGATCTCGTAGGCGCGCGGGCCTGCGGGCGTGTCCACGGTCACCTGCTCGCCGACTTTCCGCCCGACGAGCGCGACGCCCAGCGGCGATTCGTTCGAGATCTTGCCGGTCGCCAGGTCGATTTCCTCGGTCCCGACAATGGTGAACTCGCGCTGACCCGCGCCGTCGTCGCGCACGCTGACGGTGGCCCCGATGCTGACGGTGTCGGACGAATGCTCGCTGACGATGATGGCGTCGCGCAGCAGCCGCTCGAGCATCATGATGCGGCCCTCGGTGAACGCCTGATCGTTCTTGACCTCGTCCGGCTCGTTGCCTTCGCTGAGCTCGCCGAATTCCTTGGCCTCATGGATGCGTCGGATGATTTCGGGCCGTTTCACCGTCTTCAGCTCGTGCAGCTCGGCCTCGAGGCGCAGTCGCCCTTCTTCAGTCAAGAACTTGCTCGCCATGGGCCTGGTTCGCCTCCCCCAATGCCGCAGCGGGGCCGGCATGGTGCGCTACGCGGTGACGACGTCGATTATAGGCGAGCGGGCGGTCTGCGGCTCGCTACTCCGGTCCGGCCTCGGTCGCCGTGAACCGAAAGCGCGTCTCCATGAGCTGGACGGGTTCGTCGGGATCGTCGCGGTCGAGCGTCCAGGTGTGTTCGTCGACGTCGATGGAGGGGCGCGTCGCGCCGGCTGCCGCGGCGGCCGATTCGGCCGCGCGGCGTCCGACCGTGAGCGCATGCTCGCGGGCCTCGGACTCGGACGCGAACATGGCGCGCCCCTCGGGGCTGTGGACGGCATAGTCGATGGCCCCGCCACGGCGCAGGTACTGGGGGCGCAACAGCACCTCGACCTCTTGCACGATGCGGGTTGACGCCGCGCCGACGGCGCTGGCGACGGCCGCGTGTTCGGGAACGACGCACTCCGTGCGCAGCCGGCTGGCCACCTGCGGCAGCCACGCGGCGCCGGCGGCGCCCAGGGCGATCAGCGGCAGGGTAAGGCCGAGGCCAACGTCCAGCGGCCCGACGCGGCTCGACGGCGATGCGCTCGTATCGAGCAGGTAGGCGCCCAGCTTCTCGTCCGACTCGGCGAGGTCGGGCTGCCCCGAGGCAATAGCGCGACGCAGCGTCGCCGTGCCTAGCGCGCGAATCACGGCCTCGTGGGCACGGGCCGTAAACGCATCGACGTCGCTGCGGCTCTCGCGCGCGGCGATGCGACTGGCAATGGTGGCCGCCTCGACGTCGAAATCGGCGTATTCGCCGCGCACGTGCAGCAAATCGGTGGGTGTCAGCCCGATGCGCGTGATCAGGCGGCGTGCCACCAGGCCGTCCACCGGGAGCAGACGGGCGTCGCGGACATCCGCCTGCGCGGCCAGCGTGATCACGTCGACCGGACCGTCGGCCAGCGCCCGCAACACGCGCTGCTCGGCGTTTGAAACCACCTCCTCGGCCAGCGGTCGGCCCAAGGCGAAGAACTCCCACACCGGCACGAGCCGGTGCGACTGGCGCTGCGAGTCGAGTTCGGCGAGGCGGTGGCGAATCTCCGGTTGCCGGGCGGCGGCGCGTGACAGCGGCACGACTCGATCCGGACCAATGAAGAGGTCGAGCGGGTCGGAACGTATGCGGCTGTCGCCGCCGACAGGCGCCGAGCGCACGGCGGCGGCGCGCACGGCCGTGCGCCAGCCCGCCAGCGAAGCCCCGCGGGCGGTCAAGGTGGGGCGTCCGTCGTCTAGGATTCCAACGTCGGTGGACGTCCCACCCATGTCGGCCACGACGGCCCGGTCGATGCCGGCCAGGCGAGCGCCGCCGACCGCGCTTGCCGCGGGTCCGGAGAACAGGGTGTCGATCGGCCGCTCGCGCGCCAGGTCCAGCGCCATGAGCGTGGCATCGCCGCGGACGACCAATGGCGCCGCGCCCACGCCGCGCTGCCGGATCGATGGCTCCACCGTGCCCAGCAGCTCGCTGGTGATGGCCAGTAGCTTGGCGTTCAGCGTCGCCGTCGTGGCCCGCCGGATGGAGTCCAGCTGCGCGCTGAGGGCGCCGCCGGCCACGACGGGCACGTCGGTCAGTTCGCGCAGCAACCGGAGGGCGCGGTGCTCATGATCGGAGTTTCGCGGCGCGAGGTAGCTCGACACGGCCAGCGCGTCGACGTCGCCGGCCAGGTGCATCACCGCGTCCCGTAGACCGTCCAGGTCGAGCGGCGTCACCTCTTCGCCAAAGATGTCGTGGCGCCCGTCGACGTGGACAACCTCGGAGGCTCGGAGATGCCGGTCCAGGCGGTAGTGCCGCATCACGCCGGGGTCGTAGCCGATAAGAATGCAGCCGACGCGGCTTCCCAATCCCTCCAGGGCGGCGTTCGTGGCCAGCGTCGTGGACACGGCCGCTCGATCCACCTGCGGCCAGGCGCCGCGGGGCAATCCATCCAGCGCCGCCTCGATGCCGACGGCAAGGTTCTCGTGGGTGGTGAAGGCCTTGTGCGTCGCTTTCACCGCTCCCGACGCGGCATCGAGGAGGACGGCGTCGGTGAACGTTCCGCCGGTGTCCACTCCGAGAATCAGCCTCATCGGGCCGTGCCGGAGCGCGGGGCGCGGCAGTCGTGCCGTGGAGACGCGTGCCTCAGCTGTCGAGCCTGTGCGCGGGCGCGCCGGTTAGCGGGGCGCGTGGTAGTTCGGCGCCTCTTTGATGAGCACGACGTCGTGTGGGTGCCCCTCATCAACACTGGCGCGTGACGCACGAACGAATCGGCCCTTCGTCTGCAGCTCGCGCACGTCGGCCGCTCCGACGTAGCCCATCGCCGAGCGTAGGCCGCCGACAAGCTGATTGATCATGTTCACGGTGGGCCCGCGGTAGGGCGTCTGGGCTTCCACGCCTTCGGCCACCAGCTTGGCGGCGTCATGGACTTGGTGCTGACCGTAGCGATCGCGCGACGATCCCGCGCGCTCCATCATGGCGCCGATCGACCCCATGCCGCGGTATTCCTTGAATCGCTCGCCCTGGCGATAGACGATCTCGCCCGGACTGTCGTCGGTGCCGGCGAACATGTTGCCGATCATGACCGCTGCCGCGCCGGCGCCAATGGCCTTGGCGATATCGCCCGAGTAGCGCACGCCGCCGTCGGCGATGAGCGACACGCCGTGCTCGCTGCAAGGTCCAAGACAGTCGGAAATCGCCGTGAGCTGCGGCACGCCCACGCCGGCCACCACGCGCGTGGTGCAGATGGCCGCGGGCCCAATGCCAACCTTCACGCAATCGGCGCCCGCCTGGATCAGTGCGCTGGCGCCGGCCGCGGTGGCGACGTTGCCGGCGATCACGTCGACGTCCAGCGACTCCTTGACCTGGCGCACCGTGTCGATGACCGCGCCGTGATGTCCGTGCGCCGAGTCAACCACCACGGCGTCCGCCCCTGCCGAAACCAGCTCGCGGGCGCGGGGCAGCCCTTCGTTGTGGGTGCCGATGGCCCCCGCCACGACCAGTCGACCCGATTGGTCGTAGACCGCGCTCGGAAACTCCTCGCGCTTGGCAATGTCTTTGACCGTAATCAGACCGCGCAGCTGGCCGCCGTCGTCCACGACCGGCAGTTTCTCGATGCGGTGGAGGTGCAGCAGCTCTTCGGCCTGCTCGAGCGTGGTGCCGACCGGTGCCGTGACCAGGCGCTCGGTCGTCATCAGATCGGCAACCCGCATCCCGTCGTCCCGGCAAAACCGGAGATCGCGATTGGTGAGGATGCCGACGAGCTGCCCGCGGGAGTCGGTGATCGGCACGCCCGAGATGCGATACCGCGCCATGACTTCGTTGGCGTCGCCCACCGTGGCGGTCGGCGGCAAGGTGATTGGATCGACAATCATCCCCGACTGCGAGCGCTTGACCTTGTCGACCTCGAGCGCCTGATCCTCGTATCCCAGGTTCCGATGGATCACGCCCACGCCCCCGGCCCGGGCCAGCGTGATGGCCATGCGAGCTTCGGTGACGGTATCCATGGCGGCGGAAACCAGGGGCACATTGAGGGTGATCCGCGGGGTGATTCGGGTGCGCGTCGAGACATCGGTCGGCAGGACCTCCGACCGACCGGGGACCAAGAGGACGTCGTCGTAGGTCAGGCCTTCGACGATGGTCCGATTGCCCACCGAGTGCAACTCTTCGGTCCGCAGCGGATCTGACTCAACGCTCACGCCTTAACCTCCATGCCCGGAACCTCCCCGGAACGCAAAGCACCCCGATCGGCAGTCGATCGGGGTGCGGTATCAGCGACGCTCAGCCGCGTCAGGCGCACGGGCAAAGGTGCGCTCGTTTCCGACGCGGCGCAAGACCACTCAACATTGCGGCATTGTACAACGCACGCTGGGCGCGCCCAACGGATTCACGGCCAAATGGCCGTTATAGAATCCTCCATCGCATGGTGGGCGTAGCTCAATTAGGTTAGAGCGTCTGGTTGTGGCCCAGAAGGCTGGGGGTTCAAGTCCCCTCGCTCA
>JAPPNP010000031.1:66544-146015 GCA_028873795.1 Chloroflexota bacterium | reverse complement strand
TGTGTTCACCATGTCCCCGAACATGTGTTCATGATGTCCCCGGTCCGCACACATTTCGAGCGGAGCGAGAAATCTAGGGGGCCGGGAGACGGCACAGCGTCCTTAGATTCCTCGCTGCGCTCGGAATGACAGAGTGCTGCGTTCGGGATGACAGCCAATCAACGTTGCGCATCGCCGCTTGCGTATCCTTAGCGGCAAGGCCATTACCGGCGACGTCGCCGGTGTAGCAGGAGACACGCATGCGCGTTGCGGTCGGCGTCGACCACCGCGGGTTCGCGATCAAGCATGAGCTGATGGCGCTGCTGGTGGACGCGGGTCACGAAGTGTTGGACCTCGGCACGGACTCCGACGCGTCGGTCGACTATCCGGACTTCGCGGCGGCCGTCGGGCAGGCCATCGTGGACGGCGCGGCCGACCGCGGCATCGTGGTCTGCGGCAGCGGGGTCGGTGCGTGCGTGGCGGCCAACAAGATTGCCGGCGTTCGCGCGGCCACGTGCCACGACACGTACTCAGCGCATCAGGGCGTTGAGCATGACGACATGAACCTGCTCTGCCTGGGCTCCGCGATCGTGGGCATGTCCTTGATCACCGAAATCGTATCGTCGTTTCTCAGTGCCGAGTTCGCCGACTCGGAAGAACGCTATGTGCGTCGGCTGCACAAGGTGCAGGCGCTCGAGCGCGGCGAGCGGCTGTCGCCGTAGAAAAACCATCATGGCGGGATTCCCGCCGCTGCTACGCTTCTCACGAAGCAGGTGTTCCGGTTCGTAGGGAATCGTCCGACCTCGACTTCCCTTGCGGTGTGTGCGGACAAAGGAGTCGCCATTCATGATGCGTAACCCGCTGCTGGAGCTCGTCGACCAGGGCCAGAGCGTCTGGCTGGACTACCTGAGCCGAGATCTGATCCGGTCGGGACAGCTCGAAGAGTTGATCGTGACCGACGGGCTGCGCGGCATCACGTCGAACCCGACGATCTTCCACGGGGCCATTTCCGGCAGCGACACCTACGACGAGGAGATCGCGTCACTCTCCGCTAGCGGTCAGGACGCGGAGGAAACCTTCGAGACGCTGGCGATCGCGGACATCCGGGCCGCCTGCGACATCTTGCTGCGGGTCTACGAGTCAACGCAGGGGCGAGACGGGTTCGTGAGCCTCGAGGTTTCGCCGCACCTGGCGCGCGACACCGACGGGACGGTGGCGGCCGCTCGGCGGCTGGCGGACCGCGTCGACTACCGCAACTTGATGATCAAAGTGCCGGCCACGCGCGAGGGGCTGCCGGCCATCGAGACGCTGCTGGGCGAGGGGATCAACGTCAATATCACGCTGATCTTCGCGCAGGAGGTCTATCGCGCGGTTGCGGAGTCGTACTTGAACGCGCTGGAAGCGCGGGCCGGACGCGGCGAGTCGGTCGATAACGTGGCGTCGGTGGCGAGCACCTTCGTGAGCCGCATCGACACGGCCGTCGACGACCAGCTCGAAGCGCTCGCCGCCAGCCGCCCTGACGTGGCCACGGAAGCCCGCGACCTGCTGGGGCAGGCGGCGATTGCGAACTCCAAGGCCTGCTATCGGATCTTCGAGGAAATCTTTGGCGGCGAGCGGTTCCAGCGACTGGCCGCCCGCGGGGCGCGCCGGCAGCGGCCACTGTGGGCCAGCACCAGCACCAAGAACCCGGCGTATCCGCCCACGCGCTACGTGGATGAGCTAATCGGCCCCGACACCGTCAACACGATGCCCGAGAACACCATGACGGCGTTCCGCGATACGGGAGAGGTGCAGGAGACGGTTCGCGCCGATATGGATTTCTGGGACGAAGTCCTCGAGCGGCTCCAGCGGCTGGGCATCGACCTGGACGCGGTGATGGATCAACTCGAGGACGAGGGCGTCCAGAAGTTCGTGGACTCGTACGACGAGCTATTGGCCGATCTGGACGCGAAGGCAGCCTCGCTGGGCGCCTGATCATGTCCTCCACGTCCCGGCTGGCGATGCACGCCACGGCCTTGGATATCCCCGACGCCGGGGCTCGGGCAGGCGCGGACCGGCTGGTGTCGCGGCTCTCCAGCGAGGACGCGTCGCTCTGGTCCGACGAGGCCGGGCAGCAGGCCGAGATCGCCAACCTCCTGGGATGGATTCGCATTGCGGAGCGGATCGAGCCGGAGGCCGACGCCATTTCGGAATGGGCGTCGGAGACTTCGGCCGAGATCGACGACGTGGTGTTGCTGGGCATGGGCGGGAGCAGCCTGGCGCCGGAGGTGATGTCGGCGATGTTGCCGGCGGCCGCGGGACGGCCGCGCCTGACGGTGCTCGACTCCACCGACCCGGTGACCGTGCGGCGCGTGGGCGCCGCCATCGATTTGACCCGCACGTTGTTCATCGTGGCGAGCAAGTCCGGTGGCACCCTGGAGACGGCGACGCTGTATGCGACGTTTCGCGCGAGGTACGAGGATTGCGGAGTCCCTGACGCCGGGTCGCACTTCATCGCGATCACCGATCCGGGGACCTCCATGGCCCGGCGGGCGGCGGAGGATGGATTCGGTCGCACGTTTCTCAACGATCCCCGGATCGGCGGGCGCTATTCGGCGCTGTCGTACTTCGGGCTCGTGCCGGCGGCGCTAGTCGGTCTGGACATCGCCGCGGTCCTGCGCGGGGCGGTCGAGTTCGGGCAGGCGACGCTGCAAGAGATGGACATCGAAGCCAACACGGCCATCCGTCTCGGCCTGGCGTTGGGCGTGCTGGCCCAGCGAGGACGGGACAAGCTGACCCTGGCGCTGTCGCCGACCACGGCGCCGCTGGGGGCTTGGATCGAGCAGCTCGTCGCCGAAAGCACCGGGAAGCATGGGCTCGGCATCGTGCCGGTCGATGGCGAGTCGCTCGGCGACCCGTCGGTCTACGGCGACGACCGGGTGTTCGTGGGCATATCCGTGGGCGACGAGACGCTGGACGGCCTGGATGCATTGGCGGCCGCCGGCCATCCGGTGATTCGGCTCACAATGGGCGATGCTCACGACCTGGGCGCCGAGTTCCTGCGCTGGGAGTTGGCGACGGCCGTCGCGGGATGGGTGTTTGGCATCAATCCGTTCGACCAACCTAACGTCGAGGAGAGCAAGGCCAACACGGCGCGGGTCCTCGAAGACGTGGTGGACGGCGCCTCGCCGCTGCAGGCTCAAGCCGGCTCGGCGACCGGAAAAGCCCTGCGCGTTTCCGGCGCGCCCGGCATGACCGCGGCCGAGGCGGTGACGACGTTCCTCGGCGACACGTCGCCCGGCGACTACGTGTCCCTCCACGCCTATCTCGACCGAACGCCGGCGCACGAGGCGAGGCTGCAACGGATTCAGACGTCGATACGCGACCGCACCAAGCGGGCCACAACCCTGGGATTCGGCCCGCGATTCCTCCATTCCACCGGCCAATTGCACAAGGGTGGACCAAACAGGGGCGTATTCATGCAAATCACCTGTGATCACGGCGAGGACGTGCTGATTCCCGGCGAGGCCTACGGCTTCGCCACATTGATCGACGCGCAGGCCGAGGGCGACCTGCGGTCGCTGCGCGACAAGGACCGCCGGGTGCTCCGCCTGGTGGCCGGCGAGCCGGCGACGGCGCTCGACGAGCTTGCGGCGGTCGTGGAGACCCTGTCGTGAGCGCCGAGCAAGAGGTGGCATCGGCCACCGCTGCCATGTCCACCGACGGACAGGCGTCGCGCGGGAGCCACGACGCCCCGAAGCCCAGCGATCCCCATGCGCTCATCATCTTCGGCGGCTCGGGGGATCTGGCCGGACGGAAGCTCATCCCGGCGCTCTACAACCTGCGGCAGGACGGCCTGCTGCCGGATCGATTCGCCGTGGTGGGGCAGGGGCGCCGCCCCATGGACGACGCCAGCTATCGCACAACGTTGCTCGAGGCGGCGTCCAAGTTCTCCCGCAGCGGGGCGCCCGAGCCGGAGAGCTGGGACGACTTCGCGCAAAGCGTGCACTACCTGCGGGGCGACTCCAGCGACGACGAGGGCTTCGACCGCCTCACCGAGGAACTCCCGCGCCTGGAGCAGGCGCATGGGACCGGCGGCAACCGCATCTTCTATCTGGCCACGCAGCCCAGCCTGTTCCCCGAAATCATCCGGCGCCTGGGCGCATCCGGATTGACCGAATGCCCCGGAACCTGCCGCATCGTTATCGAGAAGCCGTTCGGTCGCGACCTCGAATCGGCCGAGGCGCTGCACGCCATCGCCAACAGCGTGTTCGACGAGTCCCAGGTCTATCGGATCGACCACTACCTTGGTAAGGAAACCGTGCAGAACGTGCTGGTGTTTCGCTTCGCGAACAGCATCTTCGAGCCGGTCTGGAACCGGCGCTACGTGTCCCACGTGCAGATCACAGTGGCCGAGGAAGTGGGCGTCGAGGGCCGCGGCCGCTACTACGAAGAAGCCGGGGCGCTGCGCGACATCATGCAGAACCACATGATGCAGCTGCTGGCGGTGGTGGCCATGGAGCCGCCCGTGGACTTTGGCGCCGACGCCATTCGCGACGAAAAGGTGAAGGTGCTGCGCGCGCTGCGGCGCATGACCGTGGCCGATGTGCGGAAGCACGTGGTGCGGGCGTCATACAGCGCCGGGCGGCTGAACGGCGCCGACGTGACGGCCTATCGCAGCGAAGACGGCGTGGCCGCCGACTCGCTCACCGAGACCTATATCGCGGCGCGGTGGTTCATCGATAGCTGGCGCTGGCAGGGCGTGCCCTTCTACATGCGCACCGGCAAGCGGCTGCCGAAGCGCGCCACCGAGATTGCAATCCAGTTTCGGAGCGTGCCGCACCGGCTCTTCAGCGACTCGAGTCCGGACGGCGTGCCGCCCAATCGCCTGGTGATGCGCATTCAACCGAACGAGGGCATATCGATCACGTTCGAGGCCAAGCAGCCGGGACCGTCGGTGCGCGTGCGACCGGTGCGGATGGACTTCGGCTACGGGCAGGGGTTCGCGGAGGAGTCGCCCGACGCCTACGAGCGGCTGCTGCTCGACGTGATGTTGGGCGACCAGACGCTGTTCATCCGGGGCGACGAGGCCGAGGCGGCGTGGGCGGCGGTGATGCCGGTGCTGTCCGCTTGGCGCTTCGACGAGGGGCACCCGCTGCACTTCTACCAGGCCGGAACCTGGGGCCCCGACGCCGCCGACGATCTGCTGGCGTCGGATGGGTTCAGGTGGCGGCGGTTGTAGCAGACCATCAGGTCGCCGCGGCGACCCACGAATAACACCCCGTCACCCCGACTCACCCTCCGTCACCCCGGCGAAGGCCGGGGTCCAGGCCCGGCAATCGCCGGCTGCACAGGCCCAACCGGACTGGATTCCGGCCTCCGCCGGAATGACGGATTAAATCGCCCCAATTCCCTAGATCGAATGGACCTAAAGTGTTCGTGTTTTGTTTGGTATGATCTCCGCACGGCAGGGCAGCGAAAGGCGGCCGTGCCGTGCGAGTGGACGTGCGACCCATCGAGTGCCGGTCGGCGCTCAATCGCGTGCGCGGCATGCCGTTTGCGTGGAGCCTGAATCCCTATCGCGGCTGCAGCCACGCCTGCTGGTACTGCTACGCGCGGCAGACGCACACCTACTTCGATCTCGACGGCGGTCGTGATTTCGAGCGCATCGTGTTCGCCAAGGTCAACGTCGCCGAGCGGCTGCGGGTGCAGCTTGGGTCGCCGCGGTGGAAGCGTGAGACCGTGGCGGTGGGCGCGGCGACCGATCCGTATCAGCCGGTCGAGGGACGCCTAAAGCTCACGCGGGCATGTCTGCGCGAGTTCCTGGCCGCGCGCTCGCCGGTCAGCCTGATCACCAAGTCGACGCTGCTACGACGAGACGGCAATCTCTTGCAGGACCTGGCGCGGGCGGCCGGCGTTACCGTCACGGTCTCGATTCCCATTGCCGACGCGAACCTCTCCCGCCGCATCGAGCCGGGGACCCCGCCGCCGGACGAGCGGTTTCGACTGGTCGCCGAGCTGGCGCGGCTGAAGCTGGACGTGGGCGTGAACATGGCGCCGGTGCTGCCGGGGCTCACGGATTCCAACGCCGCGATTGAGGAGGTGATGCGGCGGGCGCGAGACCACGGCGCGCGGCGCGTGGGGGTGGTGATGCTGCACCTCGACAAGGAGCCCAAGCGCTGGTTCATGCACCACTTGCGGCGCTACTTTCCGCACCTGGAGTCGCTCTACGCCGGGCTGTATCCCGGCGAGACGCGCTACGCGGACCAATCGGCCTCCGACGAGCTGCATGCGCGGGCGCAGGCGGTCCGCGAAAGAGTTGGGCGCATGGACGAGTCGTTGCCGGTGCTTGGTCCGCCGCCTGCTCCGGCCCAGCTAGCCCTGGGGCTGTGACGGGGCCTGACTCGCCAGGCGCTCCAACCACTCGTCCACTTCGCGCTGAGATCGCAGCCGCACCGCCAGCCCGCCCCGCTGCTCGAGCTCGGCGGCCAGTCGGTTGTAGAGGCATCGTCGCTGCCGGTGGATGCGGATATTCCAGAGCCACAGGCTGTCGTAGCTCAAGAATCCCCTGCGAAAGGACTCACGCTGCGTACCCCACAATCGCTCGGCAGACCGCACCCGCCGCAGCGTGCGACCCAGCACGCGCCAATTCACCACCGTCAGGGGCAGGTCCAGCCACACCAACAGCTCGACCCGCGTCCAGTACACCGCGCGGACCTTTTGATAGTTGCCCTCCACCACCCAAGTCTCGCCTGCCAGCGTGCGCTCCACGGCGGCGGCAAACTCCTCGTCCGGCGGCTCGGCCCAGTCGGGATAGACCCAGTGCAGCGCGTCGAGCTCGAAATGTGGCGCATTCACAAGGCCGGCAAGGTGCCGCGCAATTGTGGTCTTGCCCGAACCCGAAAGCCCGACAACCGATATCCGGCGCGGAAGACCACAAGGGTCTGCCGCTTCGTGGTTCACGGCTCCGTCCAGGAAAAAGGTTGGTCTAGGCCGCGGCGAGGCGAATGAGGCTGGTCAACTGCCCGGCGGCCAGGGCGTCCAGACGCACGTGCGCCGCAGCCATCTGATTGGCAATCTCCACCAGCGAGCTGCTGCGATTGTGACGGCGGTCGGCATCGACCACGAGCGCCGGCACATGATCGCGGGCGATGGCGCCGGCGGACTGCAGCGCGTCCGTGATCGGATCGGAGCCTGCCGACAGCCCGACGTTTGCCACGCCGTCCGTCAGTAGGATCAGGATGGGGCGCAGCTGGGCGTCGCGCGCGCGCTCCCGCTCGACGACGAGGCGGGCGAGCTCCAATCCGTGAGCCAGCGGCGTGCGACCGCCGGTGGGGAGCTCGTGCATGCGGGCGTGGGCCACGTCCAGACTCGAGGTCGGCGGCACGGTCTCGTAGGCCTCGGTCTTGCGGAACGTGATGACGCCAACGCGATCGCGCCGCTTATAGGCATCGGCCAGCAGCGAGAGCACCGCCGACTTGGTGAGCTGCATGCGTCGCTGGGCAGCCATGCTGCCGGAGCCATCGACGACGAAGAGCATGAGGTTGCCGACCTTGCGCATGCGCCGGTGCACCCGCAGATCCTGCACGCCAATCTCGGGGGTGCCTTTCTGGGGCCGCCGGGCGGCGGCGGCTCGCACCGTGTCAACAATGGCGATGTCGGGCGGGTCGTCCTGGGCCATGGGCCGGCTGCGCACCGAGTGACCGCGGCGGCCCTTGACCTCGGCGCTGGTTCGGCGTCCTGTGCGCGGCTTTTGGAAGGGAATGCGCTCGGGCGCGTTGACCGGCGGCGCCGTGGTCGCCTCGTCGCTGGCGAGTCTCTGGTCCGCCTCGTTGGCGTCCCCCGGCGGACCGTTTTCGGCCGGCGCCGAGGTCAACGACGAGTCGTCGGCGGCGCCGGCGGCCCCGTCCGTCGCGTCGGCGGCGGCATCCGTGGCCTGAGCCGGAGCGGGCCGCGCCTCGAAGGCCTGGATCGAGCGGTCGAGCTCGTCCGGGTCGAGTCCGGGCGGCGTGAACGGGTCGCGGCGGCGGCGGTGGGGCAGCGCCAGCTCGGCGGCGCGGCGCACGTCCTCGAGACTGACGGCGCTCCGCCCGTCGAGCGCCGCAATCGTGCGGGCGGTCTTGTACATGACGATGTCGGCGCGGTGGCCGTCGACGCCCATGGCGTTGGCGATATGCGTGATCAGCCCGAGCAGGTGGTCGCTGACTTCCACTGTGGGCAGCAGGCCGCGGGCTCGTTCGATCAGCGCCATCACGTCATTCGTCGCCGGCTGCCAGTGCTCCAGGAACGCCGCCGTGTCGGTCTCGAAGGCGAGACGGCGCCGGACGATCTCGGCCCGAGCCTTGGGATCCCGATCACCCTTGATTTCGGCCGCCAGCCCAAATCGGTCGAGAAGCTGCGGGCGCAGATCGCCTTCCTCGGGATTCATGGTGCCGACGAGGATGAACTCCGCGGGATGATGGAAGGCGACGCCCTCGCGCTCGACGCGATTGACGCCGGACGCCGCGCTGTCGAGCAACGTGTCGACCAGGTGGTCGTCCAGCAGGTTGACCTCGTCAACGTAGAGAATGCCGCGATGGGCGTCGGCGAGCAGGCCGGGCTCGAACGAGCGGCGGCCATCCTTCAATACGGTTTCGAGGTCGATGGTGCCGACGACGCGGTCCTCGGTTGCGGAGACCGGGAGATCGACCACTCGCACGCGCTGGGACTCGGTCTCGATCGAAACGGAGGCGTCGTGCTTTTGGCGGCACTCGTGGCAGAGGTTGCCGGAGTCCGGGTCGCAGCGGTAGCGGCAGGTGGCAACGGTGATGGCCGGCAGGATCACCGCCAGCCCGCGCACCGCGGTTGACTTGGCCGTGCCGCGCTCGCCGCGGATGAGCACGCCGCCGATCGCGGGATTGACGGCGTTCGCCAGCAACGCCAGCTTCATCCGGTCCTGGCCGACGATGGCGGCAAAGGGATAGGTCACGCCGACCGTGTCGGCCGTGGTGTCCGTGGTCGCGCTCATCGTGGGCGCGGCGGTCGTGGCGAAGCCGGGGCCGGTGCCCTGGTGGCAACTCGCCGCTGCCACAGGTGACGAACTGCCCAATACGCGCTCACCATGAGACCGATGATCCCGATCACCTGCGACTGCTGCAGCCCGGCGAACAGCATGTGCTGGTCGAGACGCAGGAACTGCAGACCCAACCGCAGCGCGCTGTAACCGGCGACGACGAACCAGTAGGTGTAGAGGTTGCCCATGAATCGGAAGACGAGCCACAAGGCGACGGCGAAGATCACAAAGTCGCCGAGCATCTCGTAGGTCGTGGCGGGGTGGACGGGAAAGCCTTCGATCTGTGGTCGAACGGGGCCCTGGCCGAGCGTATTGGGGTGCGTGTAGAGCACCGCCCACGGCAGGTCGGAGGCCAGGGCGTGATGCTCGCCGTTGATGAGGTCGCCGATGCGTCCAATGCCCATGCCGAAGATGGTTCCCGGCGCGCCGATATCCAGCGCGGTGCGCACGGGGAGACGCATCCACCACGCCGCGCCGCCCACGCCGATGGTTCCGCCGATGATGGCTCCCCATACGGTGATGCCGCCTTGGTTCAGCTTGAAGATGCTGGCGAAGTCGTGAGCGAACTCGAGCTCCCAGTTGTCGACGACATAGAGCAATCGCGCCACAACGATGCTGGCGGCCACGCCCCAAAGGGCGAGGGTGGTGACCTCGTCGGTGGTGATGCTTGAGCGGCGAGCCAACCGCCGCGCGACGAACACGCCCACGATGATGCCGATGACCGCCCACAGGGAGTGCCAGGTGAACCGGAAGTCGCCGATGGCGAACAGATCCGGGTCCCACGGAATCTCGATGGCGAACACGCCGCAGCCTCAGTCCGTCAAGGGGCCCACCGGTGGACCCGCCGCCCGATGGTACCTGTCGCGGCGAGGGGGATGGCCGGACTTCCGGACCCTCACCCTAACCCTCTCCCACAGGGAGAGGGAACCGGACCACGCCGGTGGAGCGGGGAGGCGCCTGTTGCCGATCAGGGCGACCCGCCGTTCGTCATCCGACGCCGGACTCGTCCAGGGCTTGCAGCTCTTCGGCCAGGGCGGTCATGCGCGCCTCCACCGGCTGTCCCGCAGACATCACGTCGTCGATGGCCGGCAGGATCCTCGACCGGGCGATCTCGGCCCCCGGTACTTCGAGCGACGGTCGGCGCCAGTCGTCCGCCGCTTCAGTGAGATTCTCCATCGAAATACCAGTCGTCTCGGCGAATTGCTCGAGAGCGGGCCGCCATGCCGGCAGGCCGCGTGCGCCGCGGGCCGGCCAGGCCTCGGTTGCCAGCAGCGACGCGACATCGACCGCCGCCTCGACGTTTTCGGCGTCGTGCGCCACGGCCACGTAGTCCGCGGCCACCGGCGCCGCGCGACGGTGGTCGCCCCACGCCGGCAGCGGGACCAGCTGCCAGGGACCGCCGTTGGGCAACTCGTCGAGAAGCCAGGCGGACCGGATCGTCATGGCGATCCGGCCCTCGACGAGGGCGTGGTGCGCCCCCAGTAGCCCATCCCAGGCGTACGGCGGCGGTGAGACGGCTTCGCGATGGATGAGGTCGGCGTACCACTGCCACCCGGCGCTCGGGGCGACCTGGGCGCCGGTCCAGAATCGCCCACCGGCGGAAGTCGCCACGGTCTCGATCTCCGGCACGTCGGCGACAACGCCCCAGCCGTAGCTGAAGCGCTCGCGATCGGTGAGGCGGCGCGCCGTGTCCAACCACTCCTGGTAGGTGGCGCCGGGCTCGGTGACGGCCGCGCGCTCGAATGCCTGTGGATTGATGAAGCCGTAGACGGGGTACCCACTCAGCGGCAGACCGATGCGGGCCTGGTGATGTTGCCCCAGGCGCTCCATCGCGGGCAGCAGATCGAGGCCGCCAAGCCAGGCGTTGAGCGCCAGCACCAGACCCTCGCGCGCGAGGCGCGACAGTTGCGTGCCGGGAACGCCCGCGACCAGATCGAATTCACCGCCGCGACGGGCGGCGGCGATCAGTTCGGCAAGCCCTGACGGTGAGGGAGCGACGTGCGAAACCTGGAGTTCGAAGTCAGGCCGCCGATCGGCGACCGCAGCCACGCGCTCCGGCCAGGGCGACTCGTCCCGACCGACGATCAGCAGGCGGACCGGTACGTAGTGGGAAAACGCCGCCGTTGCGATCGGCGGGCGATGAAGGTCGAGGCCGATGAACGTCGCTCCGGAGGCGGCCAGGGCTCGGGTGGCGACAGCCGAGCTCGCGCCCAGCAGCAGAGCGCGGCGCGAGAGGCGTTTAGGCGTGCGGCGAATGTTGGCTGCCAGCGTTACCGTCCTCCGACCCAGGGCGGTCTGCGCGCCGCCGCATGCAGGCGGACGCTGCGGTTGGCTTGTGCAAGAAAGACGACGGTTCGGCGCTCGGTCCTTCGAACCAGCGTGCCGGGCATGCGACTATTGATGGCGTGGAGTTGCAGCAAGAATCGCACGGTCTGTGCGTGGTGGGTGGCAGATGTACGACATCGCGATCTTAGGCTCAGGGCCGGCGGGCCTCACCGCCGCCATTTACAGCGCGCGCGCGAATCTCTCCACGGTGGTCGTTACCGGCGAGATGTTCGGCGGACAGATCGCCACGACCAACGATGTCGAAAACTACCCTGGGTTCTCCGAAATCGAGGGGCCCGAGCTCACGATGCGAATGCGCGAGCAGGCCGAGAAGTTCGGGGCCGAGATGCTGGTGGATACGGTCACGGCGATCGATGTCGACGGACCTCCTTTCACCCTGACCACGCTTGCCGGTGAGATCCAGGCGCGTGCGGTTGTGGTTGCCACGGGGGCAACGGCGCGCCAGCTCGAGGTGCCGGGCGAGCAAGAGTTTTGGGGTCGCGGCGTATCGTTCTGCGCCACGTGCGACGGCGCGTTCTTCAAGGACGTGCCGCTGGCCGTGATCGGCGGCGGCGACAGCGCGCTGCAGGAGGCGCTGTTCCTCACGCGGTTCGCGTCCAAGGTCACGATCGTCCACCGCCGCGACCAGTTGCGGGCCGGGACCTATCTGCGCATGCGCGCCGAAGAGGACCCGAAGATCGAATTTCTGTGGAACAAGGTGGTCGAGTCGGTCGAAGGCGAATCCCGCGGCGTCACTCACCTGCGACTGCGCGATGTCAACTCCGGTGATGCGAGCGATCTTCAGGTCGAGGGCATGTTCGTGTTCATCGGGCATTTTCCCAACACGGCGATGTTCGAGGGCAAGCTCGACATGACCGACGACGGCTACGTGGTGTCCGACCGGCGCATGCACACCAGCGTCGAGGGCATCTTCGTCGCCGGCGAGGCCCAAGACCACTACTTCCGCCAGGCCATTACCGGCGCCGGCGAGGGCTGCATGGCCGCCATGGAGGCGGAGAAGTTCGTGGCCGGGCTCGAGGGCGCGGACGCGGGCGTGCCGGTGGAGGCCGCGGCGGTCGGCTAGTCGGCGGAGGCCGTTTCGCCGGTGACCAGGGCAGCCATAAGGGCTGCCCCTACACTGCCTCGACCTGTAGGGGCGCCCCTTGTGGGCGCCCGCTCTGCCGGTGACCAGGGCAGCCACAAGTGCTGCCCCTACAGGGACTAGCGGCTACGCAGGGCTTTTGATTGAGGGGCGAGGAGTCTGGCCGGGGGCTTCTAGAAGCCGCCCATTCCGCCCATTCCGCCCATGCCACCCATTCCACCCATTCCACCCATTCCACCCATTCCACCCATTCCACCCATACCGCCCATTCCTCCCATACCACCCATTCCGCCCATGCCACCCATGCCGGCGTCGGCGCCGGGCGGCGGCTCCTGGGGAACGAAGCCGGTCTCGGCGACCACGACTTCGGTGGTGAGGATGAGATTGGCGATCGAGACGCCGTTCTTGAGGGCCGACTCCGTCACCGTGGCCGGGTCGATCACGCCGTCGGCGACGAGATCGCCGTATTCGCCGGTGAGCACGTTGAGCCCGTAATTCGGGTTCTGGTGCTCCTCCCGCCCGCGGCGAATTCTATTGATCACCACGCCGCCGTGGAGGCCGGAATTGGCCGCGAGTTGCCGCACGGGCTGAGCCAACGCGAGACGGAGCGCCCGCACGCCGGCTTGCTCGTCGCCCGAGGTCTCGGCTTCGACGGCGTCCAACGCAGCGGAAGCGTTGAGCAACGCCACGCCGCCGCCGGGGACCACGCCCCGCTCAAGCGCCGCTCGCGTGGCTGCCAGCGCGTCCTCGACGCGAGCTTTCTTCTCCTTCAACTCGACTTCGGTGGCGGCGCCGACCTGGATGACGGCCACACCACCGGCCAGGCGGGCCCGCCGCTCCTCGACTTGATCGCGGTCGTACTCCGTCTTCGACTCTTCCATCTCCACCTTGAGCTGCTGGAGGCGCGACTGGATGGCGGCCGGACGGCCTCTGCCGCCCTCGATGGTGGTTTCTTCCTTGCGGCAGATCACGCGACGCGCCTGCCCGAGGTCGTCAATGGTGGCGTCTTCGAGCTTGCGGCCGGTATCCGGACCGAAGCACGTGCCGCCGACGAGGATGGCGATGTCTTCCAACATGTGCTTGCGGCGGTCGCCGTAACCCGGCGCCTTCACGCCGAGTGAGTTGAGGTTCCCGCGCTGGTTGTTCACCAGGAGCACGGCCAGGGGGTCGCCCGCCAGCTCATCGCTGATGACCACGAACTCCTTCTTGCCGGCTTGATTCAGCTGGTCCAGCAAGGGCACCAGGTCGTGGATGTGCGTGGGCTTGATGTTGGTGACGAGGATGTATGGGTCCTCGATGACGGTCTGCATGTTGTCGCGGTCGGTGACGAACTCGGGCGAGGCGTAGCCCTTGTCGAAGGTCATGCCCTCGGTGTGGTCGATCTCGGTTTCCAGACCCCTCGATTCGTCAACCGTGATGGCGCCGTCTCGTCCAACGGTGTCCATGGCCTCGGCGATGAGCTCGCCGATCTGGTCGTCGCCGGACGCGATGGCGGCGATGTTTGCGATCTCGTCGCGGTGCTGAATCGGCGTCGCCTGGCGCCGGAGCTCGTACTGCACCGCCTGGGTGGCCTTGTCGATGCCGCGACGCAGCATCATGGCGTTGGCGCCGGCGGCCATGCTGCGCAGCGCTTCGTTGAGCACGGCCTGCGCCAGCACGGTGGCCGTGGTGGTGCCGTCGCCGGCGGATTCGCCCGTGCGACTGGCCGCCTCTTTGATGAGCTGCGCGCCCACGTCCTTGAACTCGTCGTCGAGGTCGATGGCTTCGGCCACGCTCA
This sequence comes from Chloroflexota bacterium, assembly GCA_028873795.1. Classification (GTDB taxonomy): domain Bacteria; phylum Chloroflexota; class UBA11872; order UBA11872; family UBA11872; genus JAJECS01. The sequence continues at coordinate 131,801 of JAPPNP010000031.1, read as the reverse complement.
CGCCGTCATGCGTGATGGTGGGAGAGCTGTATTTCTTGCCCAGCGCCACGTTGCGCCCCTTGGGTCCCAGGGTCGAGCGCACGGCGCGGGCAATGACCTCCACGCCATCGGAAAGTTCCTGGCGGGCTTCTTCGGCGAGCACGATCTGCTTTGGCATGGCTTCCTCTTGGGCGCGTGGCGCCGGATATCTCAGGTTGGTTGAGGGCCGCCGCGGGACGTTCGCCGCAGCGGAAGATCCGATTTCGCCCAATTTTAGGGGTGGTTCGCCGCCGGATCAATGCCTCGTCTCCACGGGCGGCACAACGGTGGTCCGGGTGCCGTGCAAATGTGGTCCAATGGCCTGGGATCCACGCATGCAGCGGGAGAGGACCCATGCGGCTCATCATTGCCGGTTGTGAGTACAGCGGAACGACGACCCTGGCCGAGGGCATTGGCAAATGGGCGGAAGCGACGCTCGGCAGCAATTCTGGGAGTCATGACCATTTCAAGGGCCCGCCGGAGAAGAATCTGACGGCCGAAGAGGAGGCGCAGTTTGCGGCGTTGAAGCCGCGGCTCCTCGAGATGTTCCAGCGGTATCAGATCGAATACCACCTGCAGCCTGGGTTCTACACCTACCCCGACCACGTGATGGTGGGCATGCATCTGGAGGATGCGGTGTACGCGCCGCTGTACTACGGCTACGGCGGCCCGGGCCAATACGCGGAGCGCACCGAGTTCGCGCGGCACACGGAGGAGCGAATTCTGGGGCTGGCGCCGGACGTGATCGAGATTCTCGTCAGGGCCACTCCCGAGGTCATTCGCCGGCGCATGCGTGAGGCGCCCCACCGAAACCAGACGATCAAGGAGGCCGACGTCGAGTATGTGCTCGAGCAATTCGAGAAGCAGCACGCCGAGTCGCTGATTCGCAACAAGATGGAGATCGATACGTCGGAGACGAGCGTGGACGATTGCGTAGCGCAATTCGTCGAGTTCTACGAGCCGCTGATGACCGACGCCGATCGCGTGCGGGCCCTGGTGACGCGAGCGCGGCGCGCCGGCGAGTGGATCTAGGCGCGTCATTGGACTGCCGGCGCGAGTTGCGGAAGGAGCCGGCGCACCTGCGCCGGGCCCGTTCCCGGCCCACCACGCCACGAATTGGCCGAAGTGACGGCGGGGTTACCATTGTTCAACGCGCTACAGTTACCATTGTTCAGCGCTAGACTTTATGGATGTCCCAGGAGGGATGCGTCGTGATCTCAATCTCTCGTTTGCGATGGACGATCATCCTGACCGTGGCCTTCGTCGCCGTTATTGCGCTCGCCGCGTGCGATCCGCCCGGCACCGAATCCACCAGCGCACCGGAGGCGACCGCCACGGTCGTCGTCATCGGCGGGGAGACCTCGCCAACGCCGGCTGCGACCGTCGCGGCGCCCACGCCGCCGCCGGCGCCCAGTCCAACCGACACGCCCGCGCCAACGCCCACGCTGGCGCCTTCACCCACGCCTATCCCGGCGCCGAGCCCCACGCCGACGCCGGATCCCACGCCTACGGCGACGCCCGCGGCCACGCCCGAGCCCGAGCCGACGCCCGTCGTGGTCCCAGTGCTGGCGCTCGTGATCGCGGACGTGCTGAACGTGCGCAACCAGCCGGGCCTGGAAGGCAGCGAGGTCGAGTACGTGGTCCGTGAGAACGACGAAATCGAGGTGACCGGCGTGGTCGTGGACCTGGCCGACGGCGCTTGGCGCGAAACGGCCGACGGGAATTGGGTATCCGAGGCATGGTTGGGTCGCGGCGCCTTCGCCGACGTGGAGCACGCCGGCGCGGCCGTGGTGATTCCGGCCGACGGCCTCAACGTGCGCGACGTGCCGAACGCCGAAACGAGCACGGTGCAGTACGTGGCCTATGGCAACTCCGAGGTGACCCTGACCGGGGCGCTGGAGGTTGTCGACGGCGTCGTTTGGCGCGAGCTCGACGACGGCAATTGGGTCCAAGCCCGGTATCTGCAGATCGCGCCGTAAGAGTCGTCGGACGGTCGCGGGTGACTGGCGCGGCACGTGCGACCTTGGCGAGTGAACGGCTTGGCACGTGGGCTGTGAGCTCGGATGCCATTTGGTTCCACGGGTCGAGATAGGCCCGGCAGCTCGGAAACGGCCGAGCAATTCGGGCGACAATGCGCACTCGGACCGAGTCCGTTCGGTTACCCCCTCGACAAGCTTTGGGCGAACGGATTGGGGTGAGCCCATGACCCCATATAGATGCTTGCTATCGAACGTTGACCATCACTAGATCCTCTGACGACACCGCGCCCGCGGCCATGCGGCATCTGCGCCGGGTGGACGGTGTGCTCGCAGGTCTGATCGAGGAGTGCGGGCCCTACCCGTCGCGGACGCCCGGCGATCCCTACCAGGCGCTGATCCGCAGCATCATGTTTCAGCAACTCGCCGGGGCCGCGGCCAGCGCCATATTGGGACGGCTGCTGGGGCTCTACGGCTCGGACGCTCGTTTTCCCACGCCGGCAGAGGTGCTGGCGACCACTGACGAGCAGTTTCGCGCCGCGGGCGTGTCACGACAGAAGGCCGGATACCTGCGCGATCTGGCACAGCACCTCCAGAGCGGACGGCTGGATTTGGACGGACTGGCCGCCAGCGACGACGCCGAGGTCATCGAGCGGCTGACGGTGGTGCGCGGCGTCGGGGTGTGGACCGCGCAGATGTTCCTGATGTTTCAACTAGGCCGGCTGGACGTGCTTCCCGTCGGCGATCTGGGTGTGCGCCGAGGAATGCAGGTCGCCTACGGCCTGGATGAGACCCCGTCGCCGGCCGAAGCGACGGCCATCGGCGAGCCCTGGACCCCCTATCGCAGCGTGGGCGCGTGGTACATGTGGCGCGCCGCGGACATTCGAACGCCGGGGCCGTAGCTCTAGGTGAAGCGCCCTCGTCCGCTGATGGGCCAGATGTCCACGACTTCGTCGTCCTGCAGCACGTAGAGGGTGTCGTGCAGGTTGAACGTGCCGCAACCGTGCCAGGGCGTCACGCGCACCTGGTCGCCCGGACGTAGATCAGGGGCGCCGTCGAGCATCTTGACGTGCAGGTGCTCCTCGGCCACCACTTCGATCTCCAGACCCTCCGGGTCGTCGATCACCGGTGTACCCGACGGCTCGAACGCAAGCGACTTGCGCCCGCCGTCCAGGTGCACGTAGCCGGGCTTGGCCCGGCTGGTGACGCTGCAGAGAACCCAGAACGCCTGAGTGAAGGCGTGTCCGGCGTGCGGACGGAACCAAGCGTCCATGGTGACGTAGGTTCCAGCCTGCAGCTCGGTCCAGCCGTTGATAGTGCCGGTGATGTCGAAGGTGTTGGTGGCGCCGCCGGTGACCTCGCGTACCGGGATGCCCTCCGCTTCGCACAGCTCGCGAGTCTCGATGACCGGCGCCAAGGCGGCGCGGGCGGCCTCGTTGCGCTCGTCCCAATCCTCGATGCCGACGGTGTGGCCCTCGTAGGCCATGAGGCCCGTGAACTCGAGTCCGGGCCGGTCCATGATGCGGCGCGCGAGGGCGAGGGCGGGCTCGTGCGGCGGCACGCCGGCGCGAGGTCCGCCGACGTCGATCTCCACCACGACGCCGATCGTCACGCCGTGGCGCTGCGCCGCCGCCGAAATCTCGTCGACATTGGCGGGGTCGTCCACCTCCACGGCCACGCGAGCCCGGTGCGCCAGCCGGCACATGCGCTCGATCTTGATGGGGCCGACGACCTGGTTGGCGATGAGGACGTCCTCGATGCCGCCGTCGACCATGGCCTCGGCCTCACCGACCTTGGCGCAGGTGAGGCCCACTGCCCCGGCGTCTACCTGCAGTCGGCCGATGGCCGGGGTCTTGTGCGTCTTGGCGTGGGGTCGCGAGTGCACCGGACGGAAACGCACGAAGTCCTCGAGCGTCTTGATGTTCTGCTTGACGAGGTCCAGATCGATGATCGCGGCGGGGGTGTCGATCTCGTCGATAGTGCGGGGAGGGCGGTCCACGAGCGTGTGCCTCGGCTGCTGGCGAACGAAGGGTATCGCGACGCCGGCCCGGGCGCGCGCCGTCAGGCTCGCCGAGGCCCGCGCCGTTTGCTGCGAGCGCTGGGCGCTTTGCTTGGTCAGGTCTTCCGTGTACGTCCGCCGTCGCCGCCGCCGGGCGCGCAGCCAGACCACGACGCGTCCGAGCATGACCGAGAACGCTGCAAGCAGGCCCAGATAGGCCAGACCGATCGAGGTCAGGTCGATGATGTAGTGACGAAACGCCGGGACGGTTTCGAGGTCGACATAACCCGGACCCGTGGCGAAGCCGATGGCGACGGGACTGCCGAGCGCGAGCGCCATGAGGCTGAGGTCTCCGACGACCCTGCGCCGCAGTGGCATGCCGGACCGCAGCCGCAGGAATGCCGCCCACAGCTCGATGACCAGAGCCGGCCCGAGAAATCCCACCAGCGACTGCGGCAGCCCGATGAGGTCATTCCAGACGACGGCCACCACGCCGACGAGGAGCGCCGGTCCGGGCTGCCGGATGGCCTGTGCGGCGAGCATGGCGAGGAGGCCCAGGAGCACGGCGCCGACCGCCGGCTGGATCACGAACACCCGGGTCGCGCCGAAGGCCAGCGCGGCGGCGAGCAGTGCGACGGCCAGCACTCGCTGCCAGGGGGCACTCGGGAAAAGAGTCACGGTCGATCCTCGGGAGTGCCGCAGATTGGCGGCGACGGCCGATGCCCCGCCGGATTCAACACGCGGCGCGGTTTTCATCTATGCGAGGCGCGCGTAGGATAGGGACATGGACAACTCTCACATATCGCCGAGGTTTCCACGGGGTCATAACGACCCGGTGGGCATCTGGCTGTGGGGCGACCCGGCCGAGATTCGCGATTATCTCGAACTCGGGGTGGTCGGGCTGGTAACAAACACCATTGTGCTGGATCAGCTCACGGACTCCTACGGTCCCATGATCCGGGTGATCGAGCGATACCTGAATCTGCCGCACGACGGTCCGCTAGTAGTGGAAGTCGACGGCGATACCACCGAAGAGATCGAGCGCGTGTCGCGGGTCTTCACCGCGATGTCGCCGCGGGTCGTGCTCAAGATTCCCTGCACCATGAAGGGGCTGCGCGCGGTGGTCCACCTGAAGGCCGAAGGCCACTTGAGCATGGTGACGACGACTTTCTCCGCCAGCCAGGCCGTGGCTGCCGCGTCGGCCGGCGCGGCCTACATCGCACCGTTCACGGGACCCCAGATCGACGCCGGGGCGGATGCCGGCAAAATCATCGGCGATATCGTGCGGGTGATTGGGCGAAGCGGCGAAGACTCTCCCTATCTGGCGGCGGGCATCGTGCGGACGACCATTGCCGCCGACACGGCCATTCGCGCCGGCTGCGACGGCATCGTGATTTCGCCCGCCACCTTCGAGGAAATGCTGCTCCATCCAGGCACGGCGGAGTGGAACGCCACCTTCCGTCGACACTGGGACCAGATGGAGGCCAAGGGCGCGCTGGAAGGTGTCGTGGACGCGCCCGCGACTACCGAATCCCTGGTGGGGACCTCGGGCCGCTAGCTCTCGTCGACGTCCCAATCGATCAATACGCCCAGAGTCTGGTCCGTGTGGTCGTGCAGCAGGTGGAAGGCCTCGGGCGCCCGCGTATACGGGAAGTGATGGGTGGTCATGCGGTCGGCGTCGATCGCGCCCGACTCGAGCAGCGCCAGCGCCCGCCGCGCCGATCCGGTGTGCCACTGGCCGCCGAAGTAGCCGCCCAGGATGCGCCGTCCCTGGATCACGTCGGAGGTGAGCGGCAGGATCTGATGCTCGTATTTGCCGATGAGATGCAGCGTGCCGCCACTGGAGAGCATGTCCATGCCCTGCTCGAAGGCCCGCGGTCCGGCTGGTCCGCCCACGGCGTAGACGACCAGCTCGGCGCCGACGCCGTTGCTGAGCCGCTTGACCGCCGCCACGGGATCTTCCTCGGCCGCGTTGATCACGTGGTCCGCGCCTAGCTCGGCGGCAAGCTCGCAGCGCAAGGGCGCGGCGTCCACCGCGACAAGCCGCCCGGCGTCGATCGCACGCATGACTTGGAGCATGAGGCTGCCCACCAGGCCTTGCCCCAGGGTGACGATCACGTTGTCGCGCTCGAACGGGGCGATATCCACCCAGCGCACCGCGGACGCTCCGAGCATCCAGTAGGGCGCCTGGTCCCAGGAGACGCCGGGCGTGAGCGGAAAGATTTCGGGGATCTTGCCCTGCACTTCGGGGATGGCGGCGCACACCACATATTGCGCGTGGGGCGCGACGGCGCCTACGCGGTCGCCAAGGTTCAGGTGATCGACGCCGTCGCCCAGCGCATCCACCACGCCGGCCATGGAGTAGCCCATCATCTGCGGGTCGATGGCCTCATCCATGACGTAGCGCCGGCCGATTTCCGAGCCGCGGCTGATGAGGCTGCGCACGGCCTTGACGCGGACTTGCCCGTAGCCGGGCTCCGGGATGGGAGCGTCCTCGAGCATCACGTTGCCCCGTCCCTCGGGCTTTGCCATTCGCTTCATGTCGTCTCCTTTACTCGTGTCCAGGCGATGTGCCCTAGCTATGTCTCGTCGTGTGTCCAGTCCAGCAGCACGCCCAGCGTCTCTCCGGATCGCCGGTAGAGCAGGTCGAAGGCGGCGGGCGCGTCGCTGAATGCGAACCGGTGGGTAGTCATGAGGTCGGTATTGATTGTGCCGCTGGCCAGCAAATCCATGCCCCGCTTGGCTTCCGCCATGCGCTTGGTGCGGGGGTAATAGCCCTCGAACATGCGCTTGCCGGCGAACTTGTGGCTCCAGAAGGGGAGCGGCGCGTCCTCGTAGCGACCGACTAGGTGCAGCAGGCCGCCGCGCGCGAGCATCTCCAGGCTTTGATCGAAGGCCTTGGGGCCAGCGGGGCCGCCGACGGCGTAGACCACGATCTCGGCGCCCGCTCCGCTGGTGAGCTTGTGGACGGCCTGCACGGGATCCTCGTGGGCCGCGTTGATCACAACGTCGGCGCCGAGCTTGCCCGCCAGTTCGCAGCGCATGTCCAGCGCGTCGATCGCCACCACGCGGCGGATCCCGTTGGCCTTGTGCACTTGCAGCAGCAGGCTGCCGACCAGACCCTGACCCACGATGACGATGGTGTCGGTTGGCGCGGCTTCCTCACCGGCCGCCCAGGTGACGCAGCCGCTGACGAGCGACCAATACGGCGCCGCGTCGAAATCGACCGCCGGGTCGATGGGATAGACGAGCGGCCGGTCGTCGTCGGAGCGCATGATTGCGTCTCGCACAACGTAATCCGCGTGCGGCGCCGAGATGACGACGCGATCCCCGACGCCAATGTGTGTGACGGACTCGCCGACCGCATCAACGATGCCGGACATCGAGTAGCCCATCATCTGGGGGTCGATGGCTTCGTCGCGGGTGTAGCGCCGGCCAATCTCGGAGCCGCGGCTAATGAGGCTGCGGACGGCCTTGACTCGCACCTCGGTGGGGCCGGGCTCGGGGATTGGGACCTCTTCGAGCACCAGGTTGTAGCGACCGGCCGGTTTCGCGAGGCGCCTCATGCGTGGACTCCATGCGGAACGGCGATGCGCCGGTGCGGCGGGTTCATAATGCCAGTGGGAGGTCGGGGAGGCGAGAGGGGCTGCTAGTCCGCCAGGCTGCCGCATCGCAGGTCCATCGCGAGCGAGCGGAAGTCGCGCACGCGGTGGATGGTGCAGAGGTCGGCGTCGTGCTGGTCCTCGGCGTCTCGGCTGGTGCGGGACAGGATGACGAGGTCGTCGCCGTCGATGACCGGGCTGGGGTACATGAAGCTGCGGCGCACGCTATCGGGCCAGCGCGCGACGCAGCCGGCGGGAAACCAGTTGAGGCAGTCCACGCCGTAGTGCAGGAAGAGCCAGCGCCGCTCGTTGCCCGGTCCTCCGACGTACTTCGTTTCCCGCATGCGCTCGCCCCAGCCGAGGTGGTCCTGCGAGTTGGTGACCAGGTTGCTCAACATCCAGTACATGCGGCTCGCCGGGTCGTTGATGATGAAGAACTTGCACTGCCCGCCCGGCCAGGCGGCGAACTGGGTGAAGTGCAGCTCGTTGGCGTCTTCGTCGTAGTCGAGCACGGCCGCGATGTTGGCCGTGGCGTAGTTGTCGATGACCGACCGGACGAACACGCGGATCTTGCCGCCGACCTCGACCGTGTTGGGCTCCAGCCAGACGAACGGCGACGGCGAGCCGCGGTGGAGCTTGGTCTTGTCGTCCGAGGGGTAGACCTCGCGCGTCAGCGCCGCCGGCAGTTCCGGCAGCGGCACGACGTTGGAGAGCGACCAGGCATCGGGATCGAGTACGGGCTTGGAGCGATCCCAGCGCACCATGACCTTGCCCTTGTAGTCGATGCCCGCCGAGTCGTAGTCCATGGCCCAGTAGAGCGCATCCGGTCGAATGACCTGCGGCGTCGAGATGTTCCAGAGCGGGCCTTCGATCAGGGTCCGCGGCTCGCTCCATGTCTCGCCGCGGTCGTCGCTGATCACGAGCTGGAAGTCGCGATGGGTCCGCTCCTGCACAAACATCAGCAGCCGGCCGTCGACGACGAACGGGCGCCCCTCCTCATAGGGCAGCGTGGGCAGTTCGGTCCAGGTATTGCCGCCGTCGCTACTGCGGATCATCCGCAGCGAACGTCCAGCATCCGCGCCCTTCCGGCCCCACAGCGGCGCCGCGACGAGCAACGTGCCGTCGTCCAGCCGGGCCAGATTCGGGTCGTGGAAGAAGTAGCGCTTCGGATCGGGCACCCGCGCCGCAATGACGAATTCCTGCGCTAGTGGGGTGACGTTTGGGATGGACACTTCGAGCTATCCGTTGTGACGTCCTCCAGGGTCAGCGACCCTTGGCGGTCAAGACGACCATTTCGAGGATCTCGTGGCTGGCGATGGAGCCGATGAACTCGCCGGTGTCGGCATCCGCCACGGGCAGTACGGTGAGGGAGTTTTCGGTCATGCGTTGCAGCAGGTCCTCGAGCAACTCGTCGGATTGTCCGAACGGCGTATCCCGTCGCAAGACTTGCTCCAGCGGGGTGTGACTCCACTCGCTGCGCGGGAGATAGCGCAGCATGCTCAACGACACCACGCCGGCCAGTTCGCCGTTGTTCATCACCACGTAGTCGTGCTGCTCCGGCAGCAGCCAGTGTTCGGCGAACGTCTTGACCGTGAGCGACTGCTGCGGGTAGTTGCGTGATCGATCCAGCACGTCGCGCACCCTGATGCCTTCCAGGGCGAAGCGATTCAGCGACGGCGGCGCGTTCGTCGGGGGAGCGACTGCCTCGGCGCGCTTGAGCCGCTTGAGGGCGAAGCTGATGCCCATGGGCGTGAGCAAGATGTAGCCGAACATGACCAGCACCAGCAGGGAGAAGACGCCCTCGTCGATGGCGCCCGTGTGCAGCAGGAGGAGCAACAGGGCAATCTCGGCCACGCCCTTGGCCATCAGTCCGGCGGCGGTGGCCAGCGGCGCTTGAAGCCGGGTGACGTAAGCGGCAATGAACGCCCCGGCGAACTTGCCGGCCAACGGCACCAGGGCCAAGGCCAGGATGGTCACGACGGGCAGATTCAGAAACTCCAGGCTCAGGTACAAACCTGCCGAGGCGAAGAACAGCGGCACGAACAGGCCTTCAGCCGTGCCCTGCATGCCGGGCATGATGTCCCGGCGTACCTGGTAGGGCAGCATGGATAGGGCCGCACCGAAGAGCAGCGCGCCCAAGGAGCCGTGAAGTCCGACCTTCTCGGCGCCCACGACTACCAGGAAAAGGCCGCCCAACAGCAATCCGAAGGAAAGCTGGGGCACCTGCATGAAGCGCTGCAGGAAGACGATGACCTTGGGAAGAATCCTGGTGGACACGAACCAGGTCAGAATCGCGAATCCGACGATTTGGCCCACCAACGTGAATACGCTGAGCACATCGAGGGTGTGGGCTTCACCACTGGCGTAAAAGTGCTCGCTGATAGCAAAGCCGACGATGAACAGCCCGATCAGCTCGGCGATGACCACGGCGGTGAATATCTGCACGCCAACCGGCTCTCGCAGGCGACCTTCGTCGATCAGCACCTTGGCGACGACGCCGAGGCTGGACAGCGACAGAACGCCGGCCACCCCCAGGGCCTGGGTGAAGTCGAGACCCAGGCCCAAATCGACGATGACATCGGTGGTGACGGCCAGGGAGACCAACAGCGAGATGACCAGCGACAGGACCGAGGCGATGAAGAGCCGCCCGCGAATGGCCGAGATGAAGCCGCGAATGTCGAGCTCATCCAGTCCGATGAGGAAGAAGAACAAGAAGATGCCGATGCCCAGCACGATCTCGACTTCGGAGCCGGCTTCCACCAGTCCCGTCAAGGGACCGAGGATCACCCCAGTCGTGGCGTAGGCGATGATCGAGTTCAGGCCGAGGCGCTTGAATACGCCTTCGAGCAGCTTGGCGACGACGATCAGCAGACCGACGGCGAACAGCGCGTCATGGATTTCCAACTGGCCGTTGCCTCCCAGAAACGGTTTCGGTCGGGCGCTTGGCCCGAGGAGCGTCGGACAATCCGGGCGCCTCCGCGAGCCCGGCGAGATTATTGCCGATTGCGAAGCTTGTGGTGCGGCGAGCGCGGAGCTGGAACGGCACGAGGGGCCGGCGTATCAAATCGGCGGGCGACGCCGCGACCGGCTGCCTGATCCGTTCGACTTCGCTGAAGCTCGAGATCGCCCTTGGCTAGGCGATGTTGGCGCGACCGCCGGTGACGTCGAAGTTTGCGCCGGTGCTGAAGGCGCAGGCGGGCGAGGCGAGAAAGGCCACCAGGGCGGCGATTTCTTCGGGCTGGGCGGCGCGGCCCATGGGGATCTTGGCGACGAGCGGCGCGCGCATAGTCTGATCGGCGGCCAGTGAGGTTTCGGTGTTGACGGCAGCCGGGGAGACTGCGTTCACCAGCACGCCCTGGTCGGCGAGCTCCATCGCAAGGGCGCGGGTGAATCCCAGGATGCCGGCCTTGGACGCGGGATAGGCGGCCACGTTGACATTGCCGTCCTTGGCCGAGATCGAGGCGATGTTGACGATGCGCCCGTAGCCCCGCTCGCGCATGTGCGGCGTCACGGCGCGACACATGCGAAACGTGCCTGAAAGATTCAGGTCGAGGACCCGCTGCCAATCGGCGTCGGTGGTCTCCCAGACGGGCGTGGAATAGCCGGAAATCCCCGCGTTGTTGACGAGGATGTCCACGCGGCCCCACCGCTCCGCCGCTTTGGCGACGCCGGCGCGAACGGAGGCGTCGTCGGTGACGTCCAGGCGCAAACCCAGACAGGCCGGTCCGGCGGCGCTGAGATGCTCGGCAACCGTTCCGGCTCTGCCGCCATCGATGTCGCTGACGGTCACGTTGGCCCCGGCGGCGTGCAGGGCGCCCGCCACGGCCCGGCCGATGCCCGCCGCCGCGCCGGTGACGATGGCGTGCTGGCCGTCGAGCCGTGTGGTGAGGGCGGGCGGTTCGGTCAGGTCGGGCCTCAGTCCACCTTGAGCGGGCGGCGGAGCTTGGCGGGCACGTCAATGATCGACGGGCGGTCGAGCTCCAGCGCGCGCCGGAGCGTGTCGCCGAGATTGTCGGGGTTGGCCCGCAGGCCCACCGCGCCAAACGACTCCGCGTAGCGCACGAAGTCCGGATTTACCAGGTCCACTTCGTAGGCGTTGTCGTAGTCGCGCACGAAGTCTTCCTTGATGGCGCCGTAGGCGTCGTCGTTGAAGATGACCATGGGCACATTGATGCCGAGCTGCACGGCGGTGGCCAGTTCCTGCCCGGTGAACAGGAAGCCGCCGTCGCCGCCGATCGCCACGACCGGTTGGTCGGGCGCGGCGAGCTTGGCGCCCAGGCCGACGGGATAGGCGTAGCCCAGGGTGCCGAACTGGAGTCCGTAGAGGAACGTGCGCGGCTCGTAGATGGGGAAGTGCTCGCGGGCCCAGTAGCCCCAGAGATGCGGATCACAGGCCACGATGGTCTCGCGCGGCAGTGCCTCGCGGACGGTCCGCATCAGGCTCCACTCCAGCGGCGCCCTTTGCGACAGGTCGCGGCGCACGTCGGCGCGGGCGGTGCGCGCCGTGTCCACCCAGTCGTCGCGGTCGACGTCCCCGCCGTCGAGCGCGGCGGCCAGCGCGGCGAGCGCAAGCCTGGCGTCGGCGTGGATGCCAATCTCCGCCGGATAGTTCTTGCCGGGCTGCGCCGGGTCAATGTCGATGTGAATCAGGCGCTCGGGAATCGGCAGGGTCCACCTGGAGGTGATCAGGTGGGGAAACACCGCGCCCACGGCGAGCATGGCGTCGCAGCGCTCCATCAGCCGCGTAACCGGACCATGAGTGGAAATGTTGGTCAAGGCCAGTGGGTGGTCGTCGGGAATCGAGCCCCGGCCACTGCACGTCGTCAGCACCGGAGCGTCGAGGGTCTCGGCCACCTGTCGCAGCTCGTCCCACGCGCCCGAGTTGATCACACCGCCGCCGGCCCAGATCAGCGGTCGCTCGGCGTCGCGCAAGAGCGCAGCCGCCCGCTCGAGGTCTCCCGAGTCGCCGGCCGGGCGCTCCCAGGTCTCACGTTCAAGAATTTCGACCGGCCCGTCGCCCTGGAATACGTCGAGCGGAATCTCGACCACGGTGGGACGGGGTCGGTTGACCTCCATGCGACGCATCGCCTCGTGGATGGCGCCGGGAATCTCGCCGGGCGACATGGCTTGCCGCGCCCACTGCGAGAGGCGGCTGAAAACGCCGAACTGATCCTTGCTCTCGTGGACGAGGCCCTTGTCCTGGTAGAGATACGGCGAGAGGTCTTCGGCCATGATGTTGAGCAGAGGGACGCCGTCGCCGTAGGCCTCGCCCATGGGGGTGGCGATGTTGAGCGCCCCGGGTCCGGCGGTGCTCAGGACGCAGGCCGGCTTGCCTGTCACGCGCGCCACGCCGATGGCCATGTAGCCGGCGCCCTGCTCGTGCCGGACCAGCACGTGGCGGATGTCGTCCTGCTGCATGAGGCGGCCATACAGGTGCTCGGAGTGGTAGCCGGGAATCCCGAACACGAGGTCGATGCCCTCGGCGATCAGGCTCTGCACAACGGCGTCGGATCCGGTCATCACGGGCACGCGGCACCTCCAGGCGCGATTGGGGCTAGGCGGATGGTAACGGGCATTGGCGTCGCGATGGAACCCCGAACCTACGCGGCGCGGCTCCGGACGCGGGCAAGCACCTGATGGACGAGGGACCGCAGGTTTCCAAGCTCTTCCACGCGAAGCACGAACAGCGCCGCAACGTACACCGCGAACGCGCCGCCGCCGGCCAGGATGAGGGTCAGCCAGCCGCCGCGGCCGTCGGCTTCCAGCCCCTGGATCACGGCCTCGCGCAGTCCCAGCGCGACCAACGCCATGACGCCGCCGCCAAGCGCCACCTTGATGGCAAACGTCCAAGTGCCGCGCTGGACCGTGCCTCGCATCAGCCACCAGAGCCCAAGACCCAGCACCAGTCCGTGAAAGCTGTTCTGCACGGTGTTGGCGGTGACGAGTCCGAGCATTCCCAGCGGCTCGACCAGTGACAGGGCCGTGGCGAGGTACACCCCACCGCCGACGATCCCCACCGTGACGGGCGTGATCGTGTTGCGCATGGCATAGAAGGCCACGATGAAGATTTGATCCAGCACGGTGAGCGGGAGCTGGATGGAATAGATCAGCAGCGCGGGGCCCGCCGCGCTCGTAGCGGCGGCGTCGAACGCGCCGCGCTCGTAGACGGCGCGAATCACCGACGTGCTCAACACGGTCATGACGACCGTGATGGGGATGATGAGCAGCGTTGAGAGCTTGGCGGCCAGCGCAAGGTGGCGACGAAAGTCCACGGCCGACGCCAGGTCGCGAACGGACTCCGGCGCCGCGCGGGCGAGGGTGGGGAGGTACGCCAGGGAGAGCGCGGTTGCCACCAAGCCGATCGGAAACTGCTGCAAGCGCGTGGCGAAGCGCATGGTTGCCAGGCTGCCCTCGCCGGTGCGCGACGCCAGGTTGGTGTCGACCACGACGAGCACCTGGGCCACCAACACGCCGACGGCTACCGGCGCATAGAGCCGCAAGATCTGATGGAACCGGGAGTCCCCGAGCCAGTCCGGCGGCGAGAGGCGGGCCCGGTCGCGCACCAGCGCCGGCAGCTGAACCACGAGGTGCATCGCCGCGCCCGCCAGATACCCCAACGCCACCCCCGGCGGTCCGACGATGGGGGTGAGCGCCAGCGCGAACACGATGAGCGTGCCATTGAGCGAGGCGGTGCTGAAGGCGGGGAAGGCGTAGCGATCGCGGGCGTACAGGCGGGCCGTGGTGACGGCAGAGATTCCGAGAAACAGCAACGAAGGCAGGGTGATGCGGGTCAGCGTCACGGCGAGCTCGCGCGTATCCGGCGGCAGACCGATGGCGGCCAGATCCACCAGCGGCTCGGCGAGGATGACCAAGATCACCGTGCCCAGGCCGGCGGCGGCGATCACCGTGGCGATCACCGTCGAGAAGGTGCGTCGAAGCGCCTGGTCGTCGTCCGCAAGTCGGCTGAACACGGGGATCAGCGCGCCGGATACCGCGCCGCCGATCACCAGCTCGTGCATGAACTGCGGGATGCGGCTGGCGATTTCGAGTGCGTCGACGGTTCCGCCCGCACCGAAGAGATAGGCGATGACGGGCTCTCGCACTAACCCGAGCAGCCGGCTCAGGATGTTGCCGCCGGCAATGAGGAGGGCGGCGATGGCGATTCGCCGTCCGGTGGATTCGGTCACGGCTCGAGGCGCAGACGCTCGATGAATTCGCTGGTGGATCGTCCGCTCAGCAGCGGGACGTAGACGACGCGCACGTCGAGGGCGCGCAGCGTGGCCGCCTCGGGCAAATCACGGCCGCCGGCGCCCGGGTCATAGTCCGCGCCCTTGACATAGACATTCGGGCGGACGCGCTCGATCAGGGCATCCGCGGTCGGCTCCTCCAGAACGGTGATCGCATCGACCCAGCGGACGGCGGCGACGAGCGCCAGACGATCGGCAAGCGGCGCCATGGGACGCCCGGGACCCTTGAGCGCCCGCACGCCCGCGTCGTCGTTGACGCCGACGGCCAGGAAGTCGCCTTCGGCGGCGGCGGCGCGGAGGACCGCGGCGTGTCCGGCGTGCATCACGTCGAAACAGCCATTCGTCAGCACGATGATTCGGCCATGGGAGCGGGCGGCCTCGAGGGTTCTGTCGAAGATTTGCGGGGTCGGCGCCGCCGCCTCAGCCATCGCCGGCGCCCGCTTCGGCCAAGATTTCTGCGGTGCCGGCCACCGCCACGCCGAGCTGGCGAATTACAAGTCTCGCGGCCAGCTCGCCGAGCAGGGCGGACTCGAGAATCGAGCCGCCGCCGAGCAGGCCGGCGGTGACCGCCGCCGCCACGGTGTCCCCCGCGCCCGTGGGGTCCGTGACGCGGGCCTCCGGCGCGGCGGGAATGAGCACCGGATCGCCGTCTTCGCCAGCCGCCACCATGCCGGCGGCGCCGAGCGTGATCACCACCCCTCGCGCCTCCAGCCGCTCCCGCAGCTCGGCCGCGCCGCGGCAGGCCAGCTCGGGTGAGCTGAGGGCATAGCCGAGCTCAGCCTCCGCCTCCGGTTGGTTGGGCGTCACCACTGCGGCACCCTGGAATCTACCCAGGCGGGCGTGGGCGTCCACGGCGATAATCAGGCCGTGCTCGCGCGCGAGCGGCAGCGCCGCCGCCACCACGTCCGAGCCCACCACGCCGATCTCGTAGTCGGAGATGAGCAGGGCGTCGGCCCGGGGAATGGCTCGCTCGAGACAGGCGATCAGCTCCGCCGCGACCGCACCATCTAAATCGCGTCGGTCCACGGTGTCGACCCGCGCCACCATGTGCTGCGGCCGCTGCCGGTCGCCGCCGGCCCAAATCCGCAGCTTGATCGATGTCGTGCGTGAGGCGTCGGCGATCAGGCCGGCGGTGCCAATGCCACGCTCGGCGAGTTGCTCTCGGAGGACCACGGCGGCGTCATCGTCGCCCACCACGCCGCAGACGCTGACCTCGGATTGCATCGCCCGCAGGTTGGCGGCGACGTTCGTGGCGCTGCCGGGTACGGCGTAGCGGGAGTCCTGTTTGATGATCATCACCGGGGCCTCGCGGGCGACCGATTGGGCCCGGCCGACGATGTGCTCGTCGAGGACCATGTCGCCCAGCACGACGACGCGGCAGCCCTGCGCGCGACTCAGGATCTCGCGCACGCGGGCGGCGTGGAGCGTGGGATTGGGGCTCATATCGCCATGGCTGGGCGGCATGGCGCCCCGTGCGCATTGGCACGCAGGAATCTCGAGCGGGCAACCACAAGGGTTGCCCCTACACCGGTCGTTGCCGGCTGGGGGGATAGATTTCCGCTCCCCGCCTGCGCGGGGACAGGCTCGGCGGGAATGGCGGAGAGGTCCCGCACAGGTCTCACGCTGGGGGCGGTATCCGGGCCGTTGCTATGATTCATGCGTTGGCGCCAGCGGCACTCGCGTCGTTCGCGCAATCTTAGGAGCATTGTGAACAAGCCGAAGAAGGTTGCCCTGCGCAAGCGGCGCAAGACGGCCAAGCGGGGCCGACTGCAGCGCAAAGCCGAGCGTGAGGCGGCCGGCGGGCAGCGACGCCAACAACGTGGCGGACGCAGCGCGGGCTAGCGTCTCCGCCGGTCCATCCCGCTGCTTTCCGACGGAGCATTGAGCACGTTTCGCGACCATCGCACCGCTCGATCGCGCCTGCCCAACGGCGCTCATGTGCTCGTCACCCCGGTTCCGCACGCGCGCTCCGTATCGATCATTGCGGCCACACGCATCGGCTCGGGTTTCGAGTCGCCGGCCGAGCAAGGAATCTCCCACTTCGTCGAGCACATGCTCTTCAAGGGCACCGACCGTCGTCCGTCGTACACCGATATTGCGGCCTCTGTCGAGCGCCTCGGCGGCATGATCAACGCCCTGACGGAGCCGGAGATGACGGTGATTTGGGCCAAGGTTGCGGCGCCGCACTGGCGGAGCGCCTTGGATGTAATCACCGACATGATCGGTCACTCCCGGTTCGACGCCGGGGAGATCGAAAAGGAGCGGCGGGTCATCCTCGACGAGATCGGGATGACGGCCGATGTGCCCGAAGAATCCGTGCGGCGGTCGCTGCGCGCGCGCCTGTGGCACGGACATGGCCTGGGGCGTGAGGTGGCGGGCACGCCGGCCATCCTCGAAACGTTTACGCCCGACCAGTTGCGAGCGCATGCGCGCCGGATGTTCTCGGGCGCAAATCTCGTGGTCAGCCTGGCCGGCGACCTCGATCCGGGCGACGGCGCAGCCGCCGTCCGGGCCGGAGTCGAGGGCCGACCCGCCGGACGCGAAGCGGTGTGGCCGGTATTCGCGCCCGACGGTCCGCCGTCGCCGCGTGCGGTCCTCGACTCGCGCGAGGCGGACCATGCCTACTTCGGCATCGCCGGTCGCGCCGTGTCCCGCGACGACACCCAGCGATATGACGTGGACGTGCTCACCGCAATCCTTGGCGAGGGGATGGGCTCGCGGCTCTTCGAGGAGCTGCGCGAACGCCGCGGCATCGTGTACGAGGTGCTGGCGTCGGTGACCGCCACGAAGGATTCCGGCGCGATGGTGATCGAAGCGGCGACCGAGCCGGATACGCTGCACGAGGCCATGCAGGCCGTGCTGGATGAGTTGGCGGCCGTACGCGACCACGGTGTGACGGCCGACGAGGTGGATCGCGCGCGCGAGGTCATCAAGGGAGAAATCCAGCTCTCGATGGAAGACACCTACGCCGTAGCCGGCTGGGCGCTGCGCGAACAACTGCTCGAAACGGAGCCGCTCACGCCCGACGGCGCCATCGCCAAGTACGACGCGGTGAGCGCCGCGAGTGTCGTCCAGGCGGCGCGCCGCCTCTTCAGCGACGACTGGCCGATCGTGGCGGCGTCTGGTCCCATTGACGACGATGCGGACATTCCTTCTAGCATCGACGGCGCGTCGGCGCCGGGATTCTGATACGCGTGCGACCCAGCGAGATTGTGGACCGTGCGCGCCAGGCGTTTCGTGACGGGTCGCCGGATCGCGCCGTGGAGCTGGCCGGCCACGTCATCGCGCGCTATCCGCGACACGCCTCCGCTCGGCTCGTCCGGGCTCTGGCGGCGGAGGCAGCCGGCGAGCTTGATCAGGCGCTGGAAGATCTTCGGTTCGTTACCTCCGCGGAACCCCTGAACGCGCCGGCTGCCGCGGCAACGGCAAGGATTTTCAAGCGGCGCGACGACGACGCGCGAGCGCAGGATGAAGCACGCCGCGTCGTTGAGCTGGTGCCAGACGTTGCCGACAGCGAGTCTCTGGAGTCGGCACTCGACATTCTTGGCGTGGACGCCGACGCGCTGCCCATGACGCCCGGCGTGTTCGCACGGATTCACTTGCGAACCGGATGGCCCGGCACGGCGGAGCGATATGCGCGACGCGCACTCGATGACGAACCCGACCGCATCGATATTCGCCTGACGCTTGCCGAGGCCCTCTGGCAATTGAATCGGCTATCCCTTTGCGAAGAGCAGTGCACGATCATCTTCGACCGCGCTAACGATTGCGTACGCGCCGCCGTGATGCTGGCGCATGTGCTGGCCGAACGCGGACGCATGGCCGAGGGCCAGGACCTGCTCGGCCGCGCGGGCGAAATCGACCCGGAATACCTGGAAGCGCGGCAGATGCTGGCGCAGCTCGAGATCCATCGCTTGGTACTGCCGGACGCTCCCCAGATCGACGTGCCGACGTCGCTCCGTCCCCCGAGCGAGACGGCGGAGCCTGCGCCGACGCCGGTCGCGCCGGCCGCGGACGAGCCGTTGCAGGACGATCAGCCGGGCAAGCCCGAAGACTCACCGACGGCGCCCGACGGCGCGGCGTTCACCCAGATCGACTGGGCCCGCGAGCTGATACGGCGGGAAGACTGGCGCGAGGCGGAGCGGGTCCTGCGCGAGATGGTCGAGGACGACGAGCTATCACAGGCGGACGTTGACGCGCTGCTCGAGGAAGCGGCGGAAGCACCGGCGCTTGCGGCGGTTGCCTGGGGCCTGCTGGGAGACTTCCGCATGCGCAGCCACCGCCCTCAGGCGGCCGCGGAGGCCTATCTGCGGGCCGCGAGTGCTCAGGACGCGGCCGATGGCTGACCTGCAGAGCTTGCTGGCCAATCTGAAGGCCCTGGACGAGGTCGACGGCGCGGTGGTTTGGCGCGCTGGGGAGGCGCCCGTGGGCAATCTGTCGGCGTCTGTAAGCGCGGTGGCGCCGGGGCTTCTGGCATCGGGCATCGGCACGATGGAGCAGGTGGTGCAGACCGTGGGGCTAGGTCAAGTCGAAGAGCTGTGGTTCCTCACTGGGGCGCAGCAAGGCTTGGCCGTGCGTTTGGGCGATTGGCAGGCGATTATTGTGGCGACGCTGGATGCGGATATCGACAGGCTGCGCAACGCAGTAACTGAGCAACTCGAGCGCCAGTCATGATGGTGGATCCGCGCAAAGGCGCGGTTCGCCGGCGGCGATAGGAGGACGACACACGTGGAACGCACGCTGGTCTTGTTGAAGCCCGATGCCTTGCAGCGGGCCATTGGGATGGAGCTGCTGGCGCGGTTTGAACGCCGCGGCCTGCGGTTCGTCGGGCTGAAGCTGGTCCAGATCGAGGAATCGCTGGCCCGCCGGCACTACGCCGAGCACGAAGGCAAGTTCTTCTTCGACGGTCTGGTGCGGCACCTGACCAGCGGTCCCGTGGTCGCGGTGGTGCTCGAAGGGCCGGAGGCCATTCAGGTCGTGCGCACGCTCGTCGGGGCGACGCGGCCGCACGAAGCGGCCGCGGGCACCATCCGCGGCGACTACGCCCTGGCCGGGCTTCGCAACCTTATCCACGCGTCCGATGGACCCGACACGGCGAAGGCGGAGATCGCGCTGCACTTCGACTCACACCAGTTGGTGGACTATGCGCGCGGGCTCGACGCCTGGATTGTCGAAGACAGCGGCGAGTGAAAGTTCACGAGTCCGACGCCCGTCAGATCTTTGCCGACCGCGGGCTGCCCGTCCCGCCAAGTCGGGTGGCGACAACGCCCAATGAGGCCGCGGCCGCGGCCGCAGAGTTCGGGGGGCTGGTGGTGGTCAAGGCCCTGGTCCTGGCCGGGGGACGGGGCAAAGCCGGCGGCGTGAAGCTGGCCGACGGCGCCGAGGCGGCGCGGGACGCCGCGCAGCAGATTCTTGGACTCGACATCCGAGGGGAAGGTGTGCGGCGCGTGCTGGTGGCGCCGGCAGTGGACATTGACCGCGAGATCTACCTGGGCGTGACCATCGACCGCGAGCGCCAATCGGCGGTTGTGATGGCGAGCGCGGCCGGCGGCATCGACATCGAGGAGGTCGCGGCGGCTACGCCCGAGGCCATCCAGCGCATCGAGTTCGACGTGGCGCGCGGCGTGGAGGCCTGGCAGGCGCGGGCGGTGGGCTTCGCGCTCGGGCTTGGCGGACGGCAAGTACTGAGTTTCATTCGCATCCTCGACGGGCTGGTTCGGGTCTTCATGGAGTGCGACGCGTCGCTGGCTGAGGTGAACCCCCTGGTCGTGAGCCCGGACGGCACGCTTTGGGCCATCGACGCGAAGCTGAACATTGACGACAACGCGCTGGGACGGCGTCCTGAGCTGGAGCAGCTGCGGGACGCGGATGCCGAGGAACCGGCGGAGGCGCGCGCGCGTGACGCGGGCATCAGCTACATCAAGCTCGACGGCGATATCGGTTGCATGGTCAATGGCGCCGGCCTGGCCATGGCCACCATGGACGTGGTGAAGCACTACGGCGGCGAACCGGCGAACTTTCTCGACGTTGGCGGCGGCGCCGGCGCCGATCGCGTGAGCGCCGCCTTCGCCATCATCCTGGACGATCCCAACGTTCGGGCCGTCTTCGTCAACATCTTTGGCGGGATTACCCGTGCCGATGAAGTGGCCCGCGGGGTGCTTGCGGCGCGCGAAAGCATGCCCCGCGCCGTGCCGCTGGTGGTGCGCCTGATGGGCACCAATGAGGCCGAAGGGCTGCGTCTGCTGGCCGACGCCGGCATCCAGGCCGAGCGGTCGATGGACGCCGCGGCGCGCCTGGCGGTGGAGGCCGTGCAATGAGCATCCTGCTCGATACCTCGGCGCGGGTGGTGGTTCAAGGGATCACTGGGCGTCAGGGCACGTTCCACGCCCAGCGCATGGCGGAGGCCGGCACGAATGTGGTAGCGGGCGTGACGCCTGGTCGAGCGGGAGCCGCGGTGGACGGCCTGCCCGGGGTGCCGGTCTTCAACACCATGGCCGAGGCGGTTTCGGACACGGGTGCGAACGCGGCGTGCATTTTCGTGCCGCCGCCGTTTGCGGCGGACGCGATCTTGGAAGACATCGCGGCCGGTTTGGAGTTGATTGTCTGCATCACCGAGGGCATTCCGACCATCGACATGCTGCGCGTGATGCCGATGCTGCAGGCCTCGTCGTCTCGACTCATCGGGCCCAACTGCCCGGGAATCGCGGTTCCCGGGGCGAACGTCAAGGTGGGCATCATGCCCTGGGAGATCCACGCGCCGGGTCGGGTTGGCGTCGTCAGCCGCAGCGGCACCCTGACCTATGAGGTGGTGCAGCACCTGACCGACAGCGGTCTGGGGCAATCCGCGGCGGTGGGCATCGGCGGCGATCCGATCATCGGCACGCGCTTCACCGATGTGCTGGAGCTCTTTGAACAAGACGACGAAACGGACGGGATCGTGCTGCTGGGAGAGATAGGCGGCGGCGACGAGGAGCAGGCGGCCCGGTTCGTGCGCGAACGCGTGACGAAGCCGGTCAGCGCCTTCATCGCGGGCAAGACTGCTCCGCCGGAGCGTCGGATGGGGCACGCGGGCGCCATCGTGTCAGGATCGGAAGGAACGGCCGCAGGCAAAGAGGCCGCCCTGCGGGAGGCCGGAGTGCGTGTGGGCGATACCCCGCGGGAGGCGGTTGAGCTGCTGGCCGCACAGTTGCGCTAGCCTCTAGGGGCCAGAGCGTTGATAATGGACCTAGAACGGCCAGCACACGCGCCCTGGGTGCGGTGCGCCATGGCGTGCAAGTGCGCGCCCAGTCCCTAATGGCATGCAAGGAGCGGTGATGCCCCCGAGCGATCTGTCCCTGATGATTGGCGGTCCGGCCGGAAGTGGCGTGAACCCATCATCAGAGATCTTCATGAAGGCATGTTCGCGCGCGGGACTGTTCGTTTTCACCAACGTCGAGTACCACTCCAACATCCACGGCAGGCACATCTTCTTCCGCATTCGCACGGCCGATGAGCCGATCACCTCGCACGTGGAGCGGGTGGACGTCCTGCTTGCGCTGGATTCCGAGACGATCTACGGCACGGATCCGCACCAGGACTACCAGTCGCACAAGGGCCATCTCCATGAGGTGGTGCCGGGCGGCGCGATCGTGGTGGACGCCAAGGTCGGCATCACCGCCGAGAACCTTGGACGTGACGACGTGCGGCTGCTGTCCTTGCCCTATGACGACATCGTGCGATCAGCCGTTGAAGAGCACGGCCTCGAATACAACGCACGCCGCCACGCGGTGATGGCCAACATGGTGCCCCTGGGCGCGTGCTGCGCGCTGCTCGACTTCGACGTGGATCGGGTGATTCCGATCGTGGCCGAGCGCCTGCCGGAACGGCATCAGAACCTGGTTCCCATCAACCGCTCGGTCCTGCACCACGCCTGGCAGGCGGCGCACGACGTCTTGGGCGACGAGGGGTTTTCGCAAACGCTGCACCCCTGCGACGATCAGCCGTCCCGGATGCTCATCGCCGGTCACGAGGCCATTGGCATCGCCAAGCTGCACGCCGGCTGCGCGTTTCAGACCTACTACCCGATTGCACCGGCCTCCGACGAGAGCGTCTATCTCGAAGCGCTGCAGGCTGACTGGCCCATCGTCGTTCTTCAGGCGGAGGACGAGGTCGCATCCATGAACATGGCCGTGGGCGCGGCGCACGCCGGCGTTCGCGCGGCCACGTCGACCGCCGGCCCCGGATTCACCCTCATGGCCGAGGGCATGGGGTTCGCGTCGATCACCGAGGCGCCCGGTCCGGTGGTGGTGCTGTATCAGCGCGGCGGTCCGAGCACGGGCCTCCCAACGCGCAACTCCCAGCAGGATTTGCGATTCGCGCTGCAACCGGCCCACGGCGAGTTTCCGCACATCGTGGTGGCGCCCGGCGATGTCGAGGAGTCGGCGCAATTCACCCACTTGGCGTTCAACTGGGGCGACCGCTATCAGGTGCCGGTGGTCGTGCTGGCCGACAAATTCATCGCCAACTCGCACTTCACGGTTGACAGCCTCGGGTTGAAGGGGCTGCCGGTGGACCACGGCGCCATTTGGGCTGGGGACGCCAACGGCGCGGAGCCGTATCGGCGACACCAGCTGACGTCCTCGGGGGTGAGCCCTCGATCGGTGCCTGGCACGCCCGGCGGTGAATTTGTCACCACCAGCGACGAGCACACCGAGCGCGGCCGGATCGAGGAAGACATCGACAACCGGATCGACCAGATGGACAAGCGCATGGGCAAGCTTGACATAATGCTCCGTGAGATCCCCGAGGAGGAGCAATTCACGCTGCATGGCGCGGAGGAGGCCGACCTCACGATCGTTTCGTGGGGCTCAACGCGCTGCCCGATCCGCGACGCGATCCGGCAGGTGGAGCGGGAGTCGGATATCCGCGTGAATAACCTGCAGATCCGCCTACTGCGGCCGTTTCCCGCCGACGCCGTCCGCGAGATCTTGGAGCAGGCAAACCGCCTGCTGCTGCTCGAGGACAACTATGCCGGCCAGCTCGGCCTGCTGATTGCCGAGCAGACTGGGATCCAGATCGAGGAGAAGGCGCTGAAATACACCGGCCGCCCGTTCTCCCAGGACGAGGTCGCCGAGGTGATCCGACGGCAGGTGCCGGCGACGGCGGCTGTCGCGGCGGCGCATGGCTCGTAACGTGACCGATTGGCAACCGACCGCGCGCACTAAAGGATGGCTATGGCCGTAGCAACGCTTCCGACCGTCAAGGACTTTGCCGTCACGGATTCGCACCCGGACTGGTGCGGCGGCTGTGGCGATTTCGGGATTCTCAACGCCGTCAAGCAGGCGCTGGCTCAACGTGGGCGCGCGCCGCACGACGTGATGGTGGTGTCCGGCATCGGCTGCTCGGGCAAGCTGCCGCACTACGTGCGGACTTATGGGCTCCACACGCTGCACGGGCGCGTGCTGAATGTGGCCACGGGCGTCAAGCTCGCGAACCGCGATCTCGAGGTGCTGGCGGTCGGCGGCGACGGGGACGGCTACGGCATCGGCGCCGGCTATTTCGTCAACTCGGGCCGTCGCAACGTCGACTTCACTTACCTGGTGCACAACAACGGCGTGTACGGCCTCACCAAGGGCCAGGCCTCACCCACGATGCAGCGCGGGATGCAAGTCAAGAGCATGCCGGAGCCGGCCATCATCGACGCGGTGAATCCGATTGGGCTGGCGATTTCCTCGGGCTACACCTTCATCGCGCGGGGATACGCCATGGCGCAGCGCGAGCTGGTGGGTCTGATCGTTCAGGCCATGGAGCACCGCGGGACGGCGTTAATCGACATCCTGCAGCCCTGCCCGGTCTACAACGACTTGCTGACGATCGATTTTTTCAGAGGCCGGGATATCGGGCATCAGCGCACCTACGCGCTGGCCGATGAGGGCTACGACGGCAAGGTGCACGATCCGAGCAATATCGACGAGATCGTCGCCAAGCAGCAGGCCGCGCTCGCCAAGTCCTACGAGTGGGGCGATCGCATCCCAATGGGCGTGCTCTACCAGATCGATTTACCGACCTTCGAGGACGGCGTGACCTCCCGGCGACCCGAGTTCGAGAAGACGTCGCTCATGGACGGCGCCAGACCGGGCATGGACGTCAGCTCGCTCGAGGACCGGTTCCGCTAAGGGGGGACTGCTAAGCAGGAGCGCCGGTGGGCCGAACCTGCTCCGGGGAGTGGGGATGTTAGCCCCGGTTCCCCTCTTGCTGCGCGAGCGCGCCCAGATAGACAGCACGCACGGCAAGGGCTCGTCGCGCGTCGCCCACCACCTCTTCGAAGAATTCGTCGCGATACTCGCGATTCGTGAGGACGCTGATGGTGAAGTAGAAGCCCGAGAACGAGGCCAGGAAAATGGCCACCTGCAGCAGCTCCACGGTCAGCGTCTTTCCCAGCCACCCAAGGTCCAGCAGGTCACGCGGTTCGCTCTGGGTCCATGACGCGATGGTGCTCGAGTCCATGGCAATAGCCCCGAAGACAAAGAAGAACAATCCCACGAGCATGCTGACGAATAGGACCCGAAGCGACAGCGCGACCAGCACGACGAGGCCGACGTTTGTCCATTGCCCGCGTCGGAGCGGCGCATCCAATCTCAGCGACGTGGCGGAGCTGACGAGGTCGGCCGCGGGAGTCCCCTGAACAAGCTCCCTCACCCGTTCGGGGCGTTCGAAGGTGGCGAGGTCGCTGAGTTCGAGCGGCAGCCGGGAGATCAGGAACGCCGCCGTGACCAGCGCGAATAGCGCCATCAATGCAGCGAGGATTCCAGGCTCGATCGTGCCCGCCAGTTGCCATACCTCGGCGTTGATGAACAGGAACGTCAAGAAAAGCAGCAGCAGCGGCAGGGCCCGCGCAAAGAGCCCCAACACATCGATGATGTCCCGAAGGAGCCGCCGCACGCCCCAGCGAAAAATTGGCAGCAGCGCAAAGCCGACCGTGAGATAGGCCCCAAACAGCAGCAGGGCGTTGATGCCGAGGACGACCGCCGCATCGGCCCACGCGCCCCAGATGAGACCGGTGAGTGCCGGCGCGGTGAGCAGGAACACGAGTGCTTCCACCGCACCGACCTGCTCCGGCAGCGACAGGAGCTTTCGACGGCGGAGGGCGTTGATTCCCATCCAGACTGCCGTGACCGCGACTGCCGCGCCGACGACCGAGAGCACATTCGCCCACCACGGCCAGGCCAGGCTGAAGTTCAACAGCACCTCGAGAGCCAGCACGGCCAACAGGAACGGGAGGGTGCGGGTCAGTACGTCGCGCCGCGTGCTGTAGTCCTCGGTGAGGTGGGGAACGCCCTGCCGGCGAAACCAGGCCTCGGTGGCCTCGAGCGTCGCGTCGGGTGTGGATGGGGCGCTCACGCTAGTCGGTCTCGGTCGGGCAGGATGCGCTCTCGGCGCGCCGGCCTAGGACGGGCGGCGGCAGTGTGCCAAGGACACTCACCGCTGCTGCCCGGACGGGCGGCGCCAGTCGCTGCATCCGGGCTGGCAACGCCGTCGAGCCTGAGCGGTACCGGGGCGGTCAACAGCTTGGAGCATCGCCCGCAGTCTAGCTGTGCTCACCACGGCGGTGCGGTCGCGGTCGAGCCAGGGACGCGCATTCCGGCCGCCGCCGCGCGAGGCTGTGGGAAACTTGCGGCGCGCCCGTGGCGACCCTACGCCCCCGTAGCTCAGTGGACAGAGCAGCGGCCTTCTAAGCCGACGGTCGTGGGTTCGAATCCCGCCGGGGGTGCCTAGTTTTTCCGCCTAGTCGTATCTGTGTGCCAGCGCTTCGGCCAACTGGTCGGCCAGCTTTTGCTCGCCGACGCCCCGCAGTTGCTCGGCGAGCTCCGGGCGTGATTGCGGCAGAACACTCGCGTCGCTCAATGCCGCTCGGGCGCGGTGGGTCAACATTGAGAGGTAATTCTCTTTTGCGGCATCGTGATCGCCGAGCGACCGCATTTCTTGGTAGAGCTGCTGCGCACGGGCCGCCCGTCTGCGAGCTTCGGTAACCGAAGGCAACGACAGCCGATCGTTCCAGTCGTCTCGCAGGCGCGTCCACCACTGTTCGCGCTCAAACAACGGTTGGCCGAAGCGCACGGCCCATGAGAGGAAGTCATGGCCGTTCGCTAACTTCTGCGGGACTTCCGATTCCTCGTGTTGCTGAAGGTCTACGCCGATAGGTGGCCGCGGGAGACTCGGCCGACACTTGTGATACACCAGCACGAGATCGAGGTCATCGCAGTTCGGAACGTCGCGTACGGCCGAACCCGATGCCACGATTGCCTGTATTGCCGCATCTTGGCTGGCGACGGCCACGGTATCAATCGTCCACTGACGCGCCTTGCTGGTGGGCCACGACCGCACGGCCTCTAGTGTCGCCCGAGGCGATTCCTGCCAGTCCGCCGAGCGTTCTGCAGTGATCCGCTGCGTCATCGCGCGAGCAATGCTTGTACCGCTGCAACATACGCCTCAATCGAGTCCGCGGTGTCCTGCGGGTCCATGCCTTCCGGGGCACGTGTGTCGCCATATGCCTGGTGCTTGCGCATGTTGTTCAGGTCTATGAGCAATTCGCCGATTTCGGGCAGGCCGTATTCCTGACTCAGGGATTGAGCCGTCTCCGCCTTGACGACGTGGCTCCCGGGGCGGGGCTGGTCGAAGTGCAACGCCGCGGCGACAACGCACGCTTCAAGGCAATACAGGCCGTAGGTCGATAGATTGGCCCAGTCCGTCGGATCGTCCCATGCGGTCTGCACCCGTTCGAGGTGCGCATGAGCGAGTCGCAGCGAAGCCTCAGCAGTCTGCCGCACCGCTCCGACTCCTTGTCGACTTGTCGGATGCCCTGAGTTTAGCGGCATTTCGGTCTTGTGAGCCCGTGGACTTAAGTTCGAATCTCGCCGGGGTGCCGCCGACCCGAATCTGACAAGTGCTCTGACCCTGGCACTCGGTCCTATTGATTGGGAACGAACGGCAACGGCGCGGCGGCGTTGATGTCGGTGGCTACGTCGACTACGGCGGGACGGTTGGCGTCGAGCGCGGCGGCCAGAGCGTCGCGCAGGTCCTCGGCGCGAGTGACGCGAAGCGCGAAGCAGCCCATGGCTTCCGCGATCTTGGTGAAGTCGACGTCCTCGAAGACCCATAGCTCGTCGGGGTTGCCGGTGCGTTTGGCGTAGAGGCGTTCGATCTCAGCCTTGCCCTGGTTGAGGGAGCGGTTGTTGTTGATGATGGTGACGGTGTTGAGCTGACAGCGGACGGCGGTCTCTAGCTCGGCGAGGTGGTACCAGACGCCGCCGTCGCCTGTGAAGCAGATGACGGGGCGGTCGGGAACGGCGCACTTGGCGCCCATGGCCGCGGGGAGCGCCCAGCCGAGCGATCCGGCGCAGCGCAGGTAGCTCTGGGTGCGGTGCTTGATGTCGATCATGGTGCCGGTCCAGATGCCGGCGTGCCCGGTGTCGGAGACCAGCACGGCGTCGGCGGGCAGGAAGTCCTGGACCTCGCGGCAGAGGCGCTCCGGCCGGATGGGGTTGGCGTCGGAGTCGCGGTGGGGTTGCAGCTCGGCGCGCCACTCCGATACTCGCTGTTGGGCGCGCCGAGACCATTTGGTCTCGCCTGGAGCGGGCTCAATGACGTCGATGAGACGCTGCAGCGCGAGCTTGGCGTCGGCCAGCACGTCGATCCTGCTCGGGTAGTTGCGGCCAAGCTCGGCGGGGTCGACGTTGATCTGAATCGTGGGAACGCCGGGCTTGGGCACGCGCCAGAAGTGCGTGGCCTGCCCGCCGGTCTGGCTGCCGACGATCAGCACCAGGTCGGCCTCGCTGGCGACCTGGTTGGCGCAGGAGCGCGAGTAGGTGCCGAGCACGCCGACCGACAGCGGATGGTCTTCGGGGATGGATCCCTTGCCATTGAGCGACGTGACGACCGGCATGGAGAGCCTCTCGGCCAGCGCCGTGACCTCCGGCCCGGCCCGTGAGGCGGTGACGCCGCCGCCGGCCAGCAGAACCGGACGCTGCGCCTGCTCGAGCAGCTCCGCCGCGGCTCGAATCTGCCCATCGTCGGGCGTAGGCCGGAAGGCGGGGTAGGCCCGAAACGAGGAGTCCACGATCACGTGGGACTCGACTTCGTCCTCTTCGATCAGCTCCGCGGCGATGCCGAGAAGGTCTAGATGAACGGGCGCGGGTGAGCCAGAGACGGCCTCGCGAAACGCCTGTCGTAGCAGGAGCGGCAGCTGCTCGGCGCCGTCCACGAGGGCGCTGAACTTGGTGACGGGCTGGAACAGCGGCCAGTGATCGATCTCCTGGTAGGCGTGCCGGTAGCGGTATTCCGGCATCCAGCGTCCGGTGAGGGCGATGACGGGCGATTGCGCCAAAAACGCATCCTGCAAGCCCGCCGCCAGGTTGGCGGCGCCGACGGACTGCGCAAAGGCCACTCCGGGTCGCCGCGCGGCACGCGCGTAGCCGTCGGCCATGTAGGCGGCGGCCTTTTCCGTGTGGCACATGATCCGCCGGATTCCCAGCGGCTCCATGTCCACCAAGGTCTGCTGCAGGATGCCGGGGACGAAGTACACGGCGGTAACGCCGTACCCATGCAGGGTTTCGGCGATGAAGCGGGACCCGGTCATCGACGGCATAGCGTCACCTTCTCGCGCATGCGCCCACCGGCGCACCCGCCATGGAACCACATGAGCGCGTGAAGGCTGGCGACCACGCCCTGCACGCCGCCGGCGCGTCGGCAGATTCGACCGAACTGGATTCCGGCCTCCGCCGGAATGACGGAGGGGCTACGCAGGGATCTCTTTGAGGGTGAGGCGTGCGGATCTCGACATGAGGAGAAGCAATGGTCGAGAAGGCGTCCGGGAGGTCTTCGACAGTCGCGGAATTTCGCGATGAATGCGTGAGTGCTGAATGACGACAAGCGGTTGACGCTGTGCCGGCCCGCTCCTACGGTGATTCGGCTCGAATCCGGCGATGGCCGGGCCGGGACGTTTTGATGGCAGTCAAGCTCTCCAAATCACTCAAGGACAATCAAGGCGCTTCGGGTGTCGCGTCGACGGTCAGCGAATACGAACGTCGCTTCGAGCGTGACCAGCACGATGTAGCGCAAATAAGCGACGCCGCCACGGTCAACAATCTCTACTACGACGTGGTCACGGAATTCTTTGAGTTTGGCTGGGGCCGGTCGTTTCACTTTGCCCCGCGCGTGCCCGGCGAGAGCTTCAAGGCTTCGCTCGCGCGCCACGAGCACTTATTGGCGCACAAGCTCGGGCTGACGCCAGGAATGGTCGTCGCCGATCTCGGGTGCGGCGTTGGCGGGCCGCTCATCGAGATCGCTCGCTTTACCGGCGCGAAGATCGTCGGTGTCAACAGCAATGCTTACCAACTGGAGCGCGCCCGGAAGCTGACGGACGAGGCCGAGCTATCGCATCTGGCCGAGTTTCTGCACGGCGACTTCCTGAACGTGGATGCTCCGGACGCGTCGTTCGACGCGGCTTACTCCATCGAAGCCACGTGCTGCGCCCCGGACAAGGTGAGCGTTTACCGCGAGGTGTTTCGCCTGCTGAAGCCGGGCGCCCGATTTGCCGCCTACGAGTACTGCATGACCGATCGATTCGATGCCCAGAACCCACAGCACGTCCGGATCAAGGCTGACTTGCAGCTGGGAGGCGGGCTGCTCATCATCGACGACATGCCAACCGTTGATAACGCGCTTCGATCGGTGGGGTTCGAGGTCTTGGAAACGCGGGATCTCACCCAGCAAACCGGTCCGTCGATCCCTTGGTTCGAGCCATTGGTCGGCTCGGGGATTTTTCTGGCCGCCTTTCGCAGTTCCAGGATCGGGCGCTGGGTCACCCAAAACTCGGTGCGAGCGCTCGAGACGCTCCGGATTGCGCCGAAAGGGGCGGCTCGCGTAGCGGAGATGCTGAATCTGTGCGCGACAGCCATGGTCGAAGCGGGCCGGCTGGGCATCTTCACCCCGATGTACCTGGTCCACGCCCGGAAGCCTGGATAGGTCTCGCCGGACTTGGCGGCTTCCGGCATTTGGCGGCAGGGGCGTCGATCCGGAATTCGGGGTGGCTCATTCCCGACGCGTGAGTGTGCGACGCTGCTACGCGCCGCGGGTGGCGAGGGAGAGGCGCGATGGCAGCCGGTGAGGTGACGCAGGCGATGGTGGACTTCTACCGCGTCCACGGGGCGGTGAAGCTGCCGGGACTCATCAGCCGCGAGGAGGCTGCCGCCTTCCGCGAGGAGGGGATGAAGCTGCTGCTGGCGGGGCCGACGGGCGAGCTGGACATCGACGGCGCGAACCAGCAGCGGGTGCAGCTGTGGAAGTGGAACGAGACCATGCGTGCGCTGACGATGCTTCCCCGGCTGGGGGCGGCCGCCGAGCGGCTGGCGGGCATGCCGCTGCGCCTGTGGCACGACGACATCATCGCCAAGCCGCCGCATAACGACGGGCCGACCCGGCCGCACCAGGACATGCCGCTGTGGGCGCTCGGCAACGCGCCCGGCGCGCTCACCGCCTGGATCGCGCTGCAGGACACCTCCGTCGAGATGGGCTGCATGAGCTTCGCGATGGGCAGCCAGCACTGGAAGGACCTGCCCAAGGAGGTGGCGCATGGCCACCGGCCGGACATTGCCAAGGGCTCGCTGCAGAACGTGGACGAGGTGGCCTGGCTGCCGCGCATCACCATTCCGCTCCAGGCGGGCGATTGCACGTTTCACAACGGCTACACGTTTCACATGGCGGGGCCGAATCTAACCGACGAGTGGCGCGTGGCCCATCGAGTCGCAATGGTGGATGCAGCGGCGGTATACGACCCGCACCTGCCGCACCCGGTGATCGACGGCCTGGGACTGGACCCCGGCGACGGACTACCCGACAGAGCATTTCCGCTGGTTTCGGGATGGGCCGAGGCGGCCACGGCCAGCTAGGTAGTCGAGCGTGAGCGGGGCGCCGACCGTGCGTGCCGAGGACGACCGCCGGCGCATCGCGAGCGATCCCTACCGGCCCGCCTATCACTTCACCGCCCCGGCGAACTTTTTGGGGGATCCGAACGGGACGATCCATTGGAACGGCGCGTATCACCTCTTCTACCAGCACAACCCCGACGAGGCCTATGACAACCCGCGGCGGATGCACTGGGCTCATGCGGTCAGTACTGACTTGGTCCATTGGCGGGACCTGCCCATCGCGCTCGCACCGATGGCCGGCGGGCCTGATCGCAGCGGTTGCTATAGCGGCGGCGCGATCGATCTCGACGGAGCGCCGACGCTGGTGTACTACGGAAATCCCGATGGCATTTGCGTGGCCACGAGCGCCGATGATGGCCTGCGCGCGTGGTCGCGGCATCCGTCCAATCCGCTGATCCCGCATCCGACCGATCCGCAAGCCGGCTGGCGTGCCTGGGATCCGTGCGCCTGGCGCGACGGGGACACCTGGTATCTGGTCTGCGGAGGCAAGATTGAAGGCGCCGGCGATACGGCGTTTCTGTTCCGTTCCCAGGACTTTGTGCGCTGGGAATACCGCGGGTTGCTCTATGAGCCGGGCGGCGAGAGCGATTGCGCGGTGCCGGACCTATTCAGATTGGGCAAGGCGCACGTACTGCTATTCGCCAGCCACGAACGCGGCGTGCAGTACTACGTGGGCGAGATGGACGGCGAGCGATTCGTTCCGGAACACCACGGTCGAATGAACTTCGCCGGCTTCTCGCTCGAGAGCGGCACGCTGTGCGCCGGCCTCACGCTTCGCGACGACGCCGACCGTCGCATCATGTTTGGCTGGGTCACGGAGGGACGCAGCGAGGCCGCCCAACGAGCTTCGGGCTGGTCGGGCGTGATGTGTCTGCCTCGGGTGCTGTCGCTTGGCGGCGACGGACTGCTGCGAATCGAGCCGGCGCCTGAACTACGGGTGCTGCGGGGCGTCCATGAGCGGTTCGACGGCTTGCATGTGCCAGGGGGAGCACCGGTGCCGTTGCCCGGCGTTGAGGCATCCTGCGCCGAGGTGGCAGTGGCCTTTGAGCGCGAGACGGAGGGCGACATCGGCATTACCGTGGGCCGTTCGCCGGACGCGGCGGAGGAGACTCGGATCGTCTATTCGCGAACCGAGCGCCGGCTCTCCCTCGATCCGGGGGCTTCGAGCACCGCCCCGGAAGTCGTCGGGCGTGATGTCCAGCATGCGCCACTCGACTTGGACGAGGATGAGGCGCTGGACCTGCGAGTCTTCATTGACCGCTCGATCGTCGAGGTGTTCGCCAACGGACGGCAGTGCCTCACCCAGCGGATCTACCCCGCGCGTCGAGGCAGCCGCGGCGTGGCGCTGTTGGCGGAAGTGGGCGCCACGGTGCGCTCGATTGATGTCTGGCAGATGCGCTCGATTTGGTCGTGACCGCGGGTGATGAGGGGCTGCGGGCGCTTCGTGGCCAGCCGCAATCGACGCCGGAGTCTCGTTTATGCTGATCGTTGGCAACCGTGACCCGGCCTCTTGGGCGCCCAGCCCCGGAGATCAGCGGCTCGCCCAGGTAGCTCAATCGGCAGAGCGGCGGTTTTGTAAACCGCAGGTCGTGGGTTCGAGTCCCACCCTGGGCTCCACGATGCCAAGGTGCCGACCGGATCGCCATGCTCATTGATCCCGGGGTAGTACCAGGATTGCTGCTGCTGGCAGCCGAGCTCGTGGTGCTGGCCGCCGTCGGGTTTCTCGTCGTGCGGGTGACGCTCGGGCAAACTGACGACCTGGTGGCGCTGGCGCAGAGCCTGGTGGTCGGCCTCGCCCTGTGGGGTCTGATCACCAACTTCGTCATTTACCTCTTGCCCGGACTGGCCGGGGCGCTGGTGGCCTGGGCGGTCGTGCTGGGGCTCGGCGCCGGAATTGCCTGGCGCCGGCGCGAGCGCATCGGCGTGCAGCCCCGGGTGGCGGCGGGTTTCGCGGTGGCAGTCCTGGCGCTGCTTTGGGTCGCGCTGGCCGGGCGTCAGCTGCTCCCGAATCCCGATCCGTATATCCATCACGGGTTCATCGCCGCGATGCGCGCCGGGGGACCGCACCCGCCGGAGCTGCCGTGGAATCCGGGCATGGCCGTGCCGTATCACTACGGGGTCGACCTGCTGATCGCGCTGCTCACGCCGCCGGTGGGTCCCGACCCGGCGTTCGTGACGGAGCTGCTGGGCGCCTACATCTGGACGAGTCTCGCGCTGATCGTGGGAACGCTGCTGCTGCGGCGCGGATCGTGGCTGGCGGTGGCGACGCTTGGGCCGCTGCTGCTGACGGCCGGCGCGCAGACGCTGCTTTTCGCCTCGCCGGGCGTGCTACAAGTTCCCGTCCCGGCGGGGAGTCCGGAAGCCGGCCTGCGCGCCGCGCTGGGGTCGGTCTACGTCGACGGGATTGGGGCGAGCGAGTCGGTGCCGCCAAACGTTTGGAAGCCGACGTTTCCCCTGGCCTACGCCCTGGCGCTGGTGGTCCTGGAGCGGTCCGCGCATCTCAAGGATCGGCGTTGGGCGCACCATCTGACGTTGGCGCTGCTGGTCGGGTTTCTGGGGCTGGTGGACGAAGCCGTGGCTCCCCTCGTGCTGGCGCTATGGGGTCTTCTCGAGGCCGTCGAGCTCTTGCGGAACCGGCGCGAACGCCCCATTACGGCCGGCGTCTGGCGCGCCGTGGCGGGTCCGGCGCTGGCGGTGGTGCTCTTGGCCGTCGGCGGGGGCATTATCACCGCCGTCCTGTTTGGGGAAGACGCAGGTGCGCTGTCATTCGGCTGGGTCGACGACACGAGCGTGCGGCAACCGCTGGCGACCGTCACCACGCTATCCGGCGGGCTGGGCTTGTTGGCCCTGGGGCCGCTCGTTGTGGCCGGTGGCGCCGCCCTGCTGGCCGGGCGCGATCGATTCAGCCTGGCGCTGGCCGCTGTCGCCGGCCTCTTCGTCCTTGCCGGGCTCAGCCTGCACTACGAAATCGGGCAGCAGGACGTCACCAGGCTCGACGGGCACGCGCGCAATTTTGCGCTGCTGGCGGTGCTGCTCGCGCTGAGTCTTCGGCTCGGGACCAGCCAATCTCACTGGCGCTGGGCGGCCGCCGCGGTCTTCGTGGGCCTCGTGACCTGGCCGACCGTTGTGGCACCCCTGCGGGCCATCGGTCCGGGGCTTGCCCAGGGCGTGCTGTTGGCCAATGCCACCGGCGAAGCGCGAGCGGCGGAGGCGACGCGGGGCTGGCCCCGAGAGGTGTATCCACGCTTCACGTCCGTGCGTCTGGCTGAATATATCCAGAGGCACACGGACATCGAGGCGCGCATCCTTTCGCCTCATCCGACGGCCCTTTCCACAGCCACCGGTCGGCCCAATGCATCGGGCTTCATCCAAGCGGCGCATCTGCTCTACGAGGTCGGTCCCGAGTACCAGGACGCCGTTCGCTATCTCGAGCCGGCCGCCGTCAAGCGCTTGGGCATCGAATACGTGCACGCCACTGACCCTTGGGTGGACGGTTTGCCTGATCGCGCCCGCCGCTGGCTCGGCGACCCGCGGCTATTCGATCTCCTCGTTGAGGACGCGGGCGACGCCCTGTATCGCGTGCGGGCCGAGTTTCTGGAGCTCGAGGCCGAGCCGGCGCCGGCGTCCTATGAGGCGCTGCGGCGGTCCGTGCCGCCGTCCGCGGTCGTCTATGTGGACCCGGCGATCCAATCGACGTTCGCCCTGCGCGCCGCGTCCACGCTCGTGCATGCCACGCTGGTGGGCGAGGTGTTCCCGGGCCGCATGCACATGCGGACGGACTTTGGGATCGAGCCGCTCGGCGAGCACATTCCAGACATCGTTGTCGTGCCGCACTGGTTCACGCCAGCCATGTTCCCGCCGGAGGCGCGGCAGCCGATCTGGTGGAACGACGGTGTGGCGGTCTACTCGCCGGACGGGACGATCGCCCCGCTCATGCCGTTCACGCCCGGGGATTGGGTGTCCGTCACCGTTCGGTTGCTTGACGTCGTGGAGGCAAACGGATGGATCAACTTCTCCCTCGCGCTGCATAACTGGGAACCGGACCGCTGGTCGGGACAGGATTGGATCGTGGTCGAGACGACGGAAGCCGGGATTCCCCTGTATCCGGGGTTGGGCCGGCCGGCAGCCGAGCGATGGATTCCGGGTCAGATTTCCTCCTGGCCAGCTGCCGTCGAGGCCTACTACCGATTCGATCCACGCACGGGCAGCTTGGCTGCCGGCACCGGCGACGGGTCCGTTGGCGCCTTGGGCGAGGACGATCCGCTCGGTCCCGGTCGTTGGATGCTCGTGATGCGGCTGATCCGCGCCGTCGATCGTGGCAGCTACGTGGCGCACGAGCACGTGGGATTCATCCCATTGCTGCAGGTGGACGTTTCGGAGGACGGCGAGGTGGCCCTTGAAGTCTATGCGGGCGACCTCAACGCCAGACTGCGGCCCTAGGCGGGCGGCTGATTTCCGCGTTCAAAGACGCTTGCATCATTCCGGTTCGGGCGGTTCGCGAACCGCATGTAGCCAGGCTTTGCCAGGTTCGACCGGACTGGATACTGCCTGCACCGGGATGACGGAGAGGTTGCGCCAAAGTCTCTCGCAGGGGGCGTTCAAGAGTGAACAATGGCGGGTCTCAAACCCGCCCACACACGGCTAGGGACAGGCGCAGCGGCGGTGGATTCCCGCCCCGTACTCGATGCGGGACGTATGCTTTGCGGAAACGACGAGGTGGGTAAGCCAAGGCCTCGTCGCAGGCGGAAGGGATTCGATCAGAGGTCCCCTACAGGATCTGGTCGAGAAACAGCTGGGTGCGGTCTTCCTGCGGGTTATTGAAGATCTGAGTCGGCGGGCCCAGCTCGACCAGCGCGCCCTCGTCGAAGAAGGCCATGCGGTCCGCGACCTCGCGGGCGAATCCCATCTCGTGAGTGACGCAGAGCATGGTCATGCCGGAGGCGGCCAACTCACGCATCACGTCCAGCACTTCCTTGATCATCTCGGGGTCGAGCGCGGACGTCGGCTCGTCGAACAGCATGATCTGCGGCTGCATGGCCAGGGCGCGGGCGATGGCCACGCGCTGTTGCTGTCCTCCCGATAGCTCCGCCGGGTATTTGTTTGCCTGCTCGGGGATGCCGACCCGCTCGAGCAGCTGAAGCGCGGACTCCTGGGCCTCGTCCCGGGGCATGTGCCGCACCCGCTGCGGCGCCAACATGATGTTGTTGAGCGCGGTCATGTGCGGGAAGAGGTTGAACTGCTGAAACACCATGCCGACCTCGCGGCGAATGGCGTCGAGGTTGCGCACGTCGTTGGTCATCTCGATGCCGTCGACCACGATCCGGCCCTGCTGGTGCTCTTCGAGCCGGTTGATCATGCGGATAAACGTTGACTTGCCGGATCCCGACGGTCCAAAGATGACGAGCACCTCGCCCCGCTTGACGCGCATGCTCACGTCACGCACGGCGCAGAAGTCGCCAAACCACTTGTGGACGTTCTCGCAGACGATGATGTCGTCGCGCTGCTCCAGCGGCAGCTCGAGGATCGCCGCCTTGTCGTCCGGCATGTCGGTGGAACCGTTCGTCTGATTCGTTTCCGCCATGGTCAATCTCCCACGCGGGCCGCCTTAGCGACGGCCCACGCCAAGCGCGCGTTCAATGCGCCGGCTGACATACGACATCGAGAAGCAGAAAATCCAGAACACGACGGCGATGAATAGATAGACCTCTCTGCCGTTGTCGACGAATTCCAGGTTCGACTGAATCGTCACACGACCCATCTCGACGAGATCCAACATGCCGATGATGAAGACCAGGCTGGTGTCTTTGAACAGGCTGATGAACTGTCCCACGATCGCTGGAATGATGTTTCGCAGGCCCTGCGGCAGCGTGATGAGCAGCGTGGTCTGCCAGCCGCGCAGGCCCAGCGCCCGCGCCGCCTCCGTCTGACCCGGGGCGACCGCGGCCATGCCGCCGCGCACGTTCTCGGCCATATAGGCCGAGCTGAAGAGCATGATGGTGATGCCTGTGATGTAGAGCGTGTCGATCTTGATGTTTTCGGGGAACGTCAGCGGCAGGATGTGGCGGGACATGAAGAGCAGGGTGATGAGCGGCACGCCTCGGATGATTTCGATGAACGCGACGCAGGCCCACTTGACGACCGGCAGATTGCTCTGCCGTCCCAGCGCCAGCGCGATGCCGATGGGCATCGAGGCGCCGATGCCAAAGAGGGCCAGCAACAGGTTGAGCAGCAGCCCGCCGACGTCGTTCGTGTTGACGGGCTCCAGGCCGGGCACACCTTCGATGCCACGGATGATCAGCAAGCCGACAAACACGGCCAGGAACGCGGCGCCGACGATGCGTCTGGGGCGTCCGGCGAAGAAACCCGCCGCCAGGAAATAGCCCACGCCGACCGCCACCGGGATTGCCAGCACCAGGGCTCGGTTGAGCGGCTGCAATCCGTGCGGGATCACGCCGACGATCAGGGCCACGGCGCTCAAGCCAACGGCGAAGCCGCGAGCCGTGCCGCCCCACGAGCGCCAGGAGATGCCCAGCAAGGCGCTGAGCAGCAGCACGGCGACCTGGGGCCGCCAGGCGTCCACCTGCGGGTAAAGCCCCACCAGGTAGAGCTGCACCCGGCTGGTGATGACCAACCAGTCGGCGGTGACGATCACCCAGCTGATGAGGCCGATCAACGCCCAGCCCAGCACCACGGCCAGGACTACGGTCACCAGGCTGTTGACCCACGAGCTGAAGAGGTTCTGGCGCAGCCAGCCGAGGGGGCCCACGGTCATGGGCGGCGGAGGTGGAGGTCGCCCCATGGCCCCGGCGGTGACGGCGCTCATGTGCCCTTGAACCTGATGGCGCGGTTATAGAGGTTGCCGATCAGCGAATAGGTCAAGCTCATGGCGAGATAGGTGAGCATTACGACCAGAAT
This sequence comes from Chloroflexota bacterium, assembly GCA_028873795.1. Lineage (GTDB taxonomy): Bacteria > Chloroflexota > UBA11872 > UBA11872 > UBA11872 > JAJECS01. The sequence continues at coordinate 93,080 of JAPPNP010000031.1, read as the reverse complement.
CAGCGAGATGGCCGGCGCGGTTTGCGTCATGGTGCTCGCCACGCTCACCAGGTCGGGATAGCCGATGGCGGCCGCCAGGCTCGAGTTCTTGGTGAGATTCAGGTACTGGCTGATCGTCGGCGGGATGATGACCCGCAGGGACTGGGGAAAGGTCACGTGCCGCAGCGTGAGGATGCCCGACATGCCCACGGAGCGGGCCGCTTCCGTTTGGCCCTTGCTGACGGATTGGATGCCGGCGCGGACGATCTCGGCGATGAACGACGACGTATACATGACCAGTCCGACGAGCAGGGCCGTGAAGCTGCCACTCAGCTCGGCGCCGCCTTGCAGTCGTCCAAACCTGCCTTCGGGCGATGGAACGTCGATGGTCATTGGTCCGAGGATGAGCAGCGCGATCACACCCACGCCGATGGCTATTGCGAGCCCGGTGAGAATGGGATAGCTCGGCTTGCCCGTCTCGGTCTCGCGCGAATTCAGGCGACGGGCGACGACCACGGCTACAACGATGCCGATGACGGTTATCAGCGCCCAGGGCCAGAACCCGTCCTGCGGCACGGGCCACGGCAGGTTGACGCCGCTGTTGCTGAGATAGAAGGCGTCGAAGGCGACGTAGCCCTCGCGCACGGTCGGCAAGCTCAGCACGATGAGGAACCAGAAGAGCAGCTGAACCAGCAGCGGGATGTTGCGAAAGACCTCGATGTAGACGAGGGCGATCCGGTTCAGCAGCCAGTTCGGCGACAGGCGCGACACGCCGACGACGATGCCCAGCAGGGTGGCGAGAATGACGCCCAACACCGAAGCCTTGACGGTGTTGAGCGCGGCGACCAGCAGGCCGTAGGCAAAACTGTCGGACGGGTGGTAGCCAATGATCGATTCGCCGATGGGAATCTGGGCTTCGCGGTCGAGGAAGCCATAGCCGAAGGGAATGTCCCGCGCGGCGATTTCCCTTGACACGTTGCCAAAGAACCCCGCGATCACGGCGATGACCAGGACGGCGGAGACGATCTGCACCGCCCAGCGCAACACGACCACGTTGCGCCAGAACGGGACGCCTTGAACGTAGAGCAACCGGTTCACGAGGGCAGCCTACAGGAAGGCGCGATGAGCGGGGGGCCAGCGGCTTCGGAGGCCGGATAGCAACCGGGGGGATGCTCGCGCATCCCCCCAAATTGCATTCCCGTTTCTCGCGGGATCGGTCTAGCGCAGCGGCGGCGCGTAGATCTGACCGCCCTTCGGGCAATCCGTGCATGGGGCGTTGGCCCACAGCGCGTTCCGACCGCCCTCGCGCGGGAGGTCAATGCCCTCCGGACCGAGGTTGCGGTTGTAGATCTCGCCGTAGTTGCCCACGCTGTTGATCACGTCCTGCATGAAGGTTTCCCGCAGGCCGAGCGTCTCCTGACCGAAGCTGCCTTCGGTACCCAGCAGGCGCTTCACCTTCACGTTGTCGCCGGCGGCCATGGCCGCGACGTTGCCGCTGTTCACGCCGTAGGCCTCGGCGTAGATGATCCCGGCGATCACCGTCTTCACCAGGTCGAACCACTGCTCGTCACCGTGAGGGACGACCGGACCAAGCGGCTCCTCGGAAATGGTTTCCGGAAGGATCACGTGGTCGCCCGGGTTCGGCAGTGCGCTGCGAAGCGCGGCCAACTGCGAGCGGTCGTTGGTGAAGACGTCGCACTGGCCTTCCTGGTAGGCGTCAAGCACGACATCGGTGTCCTCGAACACAATCGGGTTGTACTCGAGGTTGTTCTGCCGGAAGAAGTCGGCCATGTTCAACTCAGTGGTCGTACCACTGGTGACGCAGACCGAGGCGCCGGCCAACTCATAGGCGGAGCTCACCCCAAGGTCCTTGGAGACCATGAAGCCCTGCCCGTCGTAGAACGTGGTGTGGATGTAGTTCCCCCACCCAGCGTCGCGGGAGGTGGTCCAGGTCACGGTGCGAACCAGTAGGTCCACGTCGCCGGACTGGATCGTCGGGCCACGCTCAGCCGCCGTGATTAGCACGATTTCAATTGCTTCGGCGTCACCGAGCACGGCGGCGGCAACGGCGCGACACAGGTCAATGTCAAAGCCGACGTTGCGGCCGTTGGCGTCCAGCGAGCCATAGCCGGGAACGTCGTTGCGGCTGGCGCAGATAACGTGTCCGCGCTCCTGTACGGTGGCGAGGCGACTGACCATCGGCTCCTCTTCCACCATTTCCTCGGCATCCTCACCGCATGCCGCGACGGCGACGACGAAGATCGCCGCCATCATCAAGATCAACCCCAGCTTCCAGCGCATCAGCTGCTCCTGAGCCGTAGCGACTGGCCTCAATGCCCGCCGCATACATGTCGCGTGTAAAACACGCATTTAGGGGTTCCGCGTGTGTAGCCCCCGGCAAACCGCCAGCATGGTACGGCTCCGAGGCAAACATAATCAAGCTAGGGGTAGTTTTTCACCATCTCTTGCTGGCTAGACGATAGCCGGCGCCACGGTCGAGCTAAGCGAGCGCCCGTCGGAAGGCGCCGTCGACGATCTCGAGGGTGCGGTCGAGGTCGGCGTCGTCATGGGCGATGGAGACGTACCACTTTTCGTTGGGGTTGAGCAGCAGGCCGCCGCGAATGCACTCGATGCTCCAGCGGTGGCCGAAGTCGCCGTCGTGCTCCTGCAGGTCCATCCAGGTCTTGGGGTTCGCGTTTTCCATGAACCGGACGCCAAAGACCGGGTCTTCACCCAACGCTTGCGTGGGCACGCCATGCTTACGGCCCAGGTCTTCGATGCCCTGGCGCAGCCGCGACCCGGTGGCCTGCAGCCGGTCGTAGACGCCGTCGCCGGACAGCACATCCAATGCGGCGATGCCGGCGGCGGCGGCGACGGGGTTGCCGCTAAACGTTCCGCTGGCCCACGCGACGTCGCGCGTGGAGCGAGTCTGGCGCGCGTACACGTCCATGAGGTCGGCGCGACCCATGATGGCCGCCAACGGAAACGCTCCCGCCATCGCCTTGCCATAGGTGGCCATGTCGGGCAGAACGCCGTAGCGCTCCTGGGCGCCGCCCCAGGCAATCCGGAAGCCGGTGACGATTTCGTCAAAGATCAGCACGATGCCGTGACGGGCGGTGAGCTCGCGGAGGCCTTCGAGGAAGCCGGGCTCCGGCTTGAGGACCCGCTGCAGCGGCTCGACGATGACGGCGGCCAACTCGTGGGCGTGTGACTCAATGAGCTGTTGGGTGACTTCCAGCTCGTTGAAGGGCGCGACGAGCACCTCGTCGCCGAGAACGCTCGGAATTCCGGCCGAATCGGGTTCGGCATGCGGATAGTCGCTGGCTTCGGTGGGCACCGTGCCCCACAGCGCATAGTCGTGCATGCCGTGCCAGGCGCCCTCGAATTTGAGGATCTTGGAGCGCCCGGTGAAGGCCCGGGCGCCGCGCAGCGCCAGATGGGTGGCCTCGGTGCCGGTGCTGGTGTAGCGCAACTGGTCGGCACAGGGCACGGCGTCGATCAGCCGCTCGGCCAACTCGATCGCCGGGACGTTGAGGAAGAAGTAGGTCGTGCCGCGGCTCAGCTGATCTTGCACGGCCGCTTCCACGTCCGGATGCGCGTGGCCGAGAAGGACCGGCCCGGAGCCCAAGAGATAGTCGAGGTACTCATCGCCGTCGACCGTGCGCAGTCGGCTGCCCGACCCGGACTCAAACACCACGCTCACCTCGTCCGGAATGCTGAACCGTCCCAAAGCTCCCGCCGCGAGTACGCGCTTGGCTCTGCCCAGCAGTTGGTCCGATGAAGACGAGGTGCGGGTGGACATCACAAACTTCTGCCTCTCAAGCCGTCGGGCGGCGCAGGCCGCGCGGCGCTGATGGTAGCGCGCGGTGAACCCCCGACCTTAGCGCCGTTCAGATCGCCGATCACGGTCCGAGCGGCGTTGTGGCCGGGCACGCCGCTCACGCCGCCTCCCGGATGACACCCCGACCCGCACAGGTAGAGCCCGCTGAGCGGCGTGCGATAGGCCGCGCAGCCAGGCAGCGGACGCGCACCCAGCATCTGATCGATGGTCATGTCGACGTGATGCATGTTGCCGCGGGTCATTCCGGCCCGCGCCTCGATCTCCGGCGGTCCATGCAGGAAGGCGTCGCTCACGATATGGGGGAAGTTGGGGGCGTAGCGCGCGACCTGGGCAATCAGCGCGTCCGTTATTTGACCCCGCTGCGCGTCCCAAGCAGGTGCCGGGAGTCCCACGGGCGCGTACTCCACCCAAATTGAGATCGTGTGGTGGCCGGCGGGCACGACCGAGCGGTCGTAGGCGGACGGGCACACCAGCCCGAGGACCGGCTCGGAGGGCATCCGGCCGGCGCGCGCCTCGCTCCAGGTCCGGTCGATGTGGTCGAGCGATTCGCAGATCCGTACGTTGGCGCCGTGCTGCGGACCGTCGCCCGGCAGGGCACGCCAGTCCGGCAGTCCCGTGGTGGCGCAGTGGAGCTTCAGGTAGCCCGCGTTCATGCGCAGGCGGCGCACGGATCGCACGAATGGGTCCGGCAAGTGCTCCGACGGGACCAGGTGAGCGAGCGTGCGTTGCGGGTCGGCGTTGGAAAGGACGGTCCGGGCCGTGATGATGGTGCCGTCGTGGAGAACGACGCCCGCGGCGCGCCCGTCAGCCACGTGCACGCTGGCGACGGGAGAGGAGGTGCGCACTTCCGCCCCGGCGCTCTCGGCAGCCTGCTGCAGCAGCCGGGTGACGGCGCCCATCCCGCCCTGGGGAAATCCCACCAGCCCGCGCTGCCCCAGTCGCGACGAGAGAGCCGCGGCGAAGGCGAAATAGAGCAGCCCGCCGGCGTTGTCGGTGTACCCGACGTCGAAGGTGGTGCCCAGCGACGCCTTGACGCGAGGCGATTCGAAATAGTCGTCGAGGAGCTGGCGCTTGGTGCCGGTGACGAGGGTGTGCGCGATGGAGGCGTGCGGCCCGTCCTCGGCGGTGCGCAGGAATTCACCGAGCGTCGGCGGCGGGGTCAGGAGATAGGGGTCGAAGAGCTCGGCCGCGCGCTTCCAAAACTTGACATAATCATCGTAGGCCTCGGCGTCGCGCCGCGAAATGTGCGCGATCGATTCCTTGGTTCGCTCGAGGTCGTTCCAGGCCAGCAGGTACTCGCCGTCGGCGAATGGGTGGAATTGCGGCGGATCGCGGCGAAACACGCGCAGGCCGAGGTCGACGAGTCGCATGTCGTCCAGGATTTGCGGATGGAACAGCACGAAGCTGTGGGCGCAGGTGGAGAAGCGATAGCCGGGGAAAAGCTCGTCCGTGGTGGCCGCACCGCCGACCTTGGGGCCTTGCTCCAATGCCAGCACGCGCAGCCCGGCCCGCGCCAGGTAGAACGCCGCCACGAGCCCGTTGTGCCCGCAGCCGATGATGATCGCGTCGTAGTCCATTCGCACGTTCGGTGGCGGCGGCGTGTGCCAGTAGAGCGTACTCGCCAGGGAGACTCGCGAATAGAGACGTCGGGGCGGGTCTTAGTCCCGCCCGAGGCCAGGAATCCGGCGCGCCCTCGGGATGGACCGGACTGGATTCCGGCCTCCGCCGGAATGACGGGCGAGGCGCAAGCGACGGAAATGATAGAAGAGTCATTCCGAACGCAGTGAGGAATCTAAGGACGCTGCGCCTTCTTCGTGCCCCCTAGATTTCTCGCTGCGCTCGAAATGACAGGGCGGGCGCCCCGCGGCCTCTAGATTCCAGCCTCCGCCAGAATGACCAAACGGCTAGCCCCAGTAGTCCGCGCACTCGGTGCGCAGCCAGTCCAGGCTGGCGGTCAGCCAGTGCTCAGTGTCGTAGTCGGGTCGTGGGACCACCTCGACGTAGTGGCAGAGGTTGTCGGGGTCCGGCGCCTCCGCTCGCAAGATGTCGAGCATCGCCCGAATAGGAACGCTGCCGTGGCCGATCGGCGCGTGATAAAAGGCGCCGGTCGCCACCTGAGTGATGGGCTGCGCCCGCATGTCCCGCAGGTGTGTGGCTACGGTGTGGCGAGCCACGTGGCGGACGCCGTCGAGCGGGTCTTCGTTGACGGCCATGGAGTCGGCGAAGTCGAACACGTGGCGCACGTTCGCCGCGCCCAGGCCCTGATGGACCAGGGCGAACTCCGAGCAGCGGTAGTCCATGTGGTTTTCGGTCGCGAGCGTCAAGCCCATGCCCTCGGCGATGGGCAGCAGCGTGCCGAGGTTGTCGATGATCCGGTCGATCTGCTCGTCAATGGATGGATCCTTGGTGTAGTGGTTCGGCCGTCCGGGTTGTCCGTGGACGAGGCTGAGGACGCGCGCGCCGGCGGCCTGCGCCAGCTCCATGGCCCTCACCGCGATGTCGAAGGGCGTGCCGCCGGTCCAGCCGGTCCGCACGGCGGTTGCCCGCGACATGTCAAACGTCGGCGTCGGGCGGCTGCTCCACGACGGGTCGTAGCTCCCGTTGCCCCATTCTGGGGGCGGCGCGGCCAGATCGACGGATACGGAGGCGAGATAGGTGAGCCTGCGTTCGGCCATTCGGTCGCCGAACGAGCGGGCGCGGTCCGTGTCCTGGAACCAACCGCATTCCATGGCCAGCGACGAGAGACTATGCGCCGCCACGCGGTCGACCATCCAGTCGATCGGCAATTCCCCGGGCGGCGGCGGGTCGATGCCGCGCAGGTAGATGGGCGCCTGCATCTCGCCGACGAACTCGGGGTCGTCGGATCGCATCCAGGGGAAGGCGACCCAGCGGTAGGTCTCGTGGGAAAGGCCGAGCTTCATTGGGCGGACAGGTGGGGCTCGAAATACTGGCCTTGCTCTTCGAGCAGCCAGCGCTTGCTCTCGAGCACCCAGGTTTCCGGGTCGTGCTGCGGCGGTGGGGAGATCTCGATGTTGGCCAGCAGGTTGGCCGGGTCGGGCGCCTCAGCCTGGAGCACCGCCAGAATCTCGCCGATGGGGGAGTCCCCGTGACCCACGGGCGAATAGTGAAAGTGCGGCTCCCAGGTGTCGCGGAGCGGCTGGGCGCGAAAGTCCTTGAAGTGAACCGCCACGACGTTTCGGGCGGCGAGGCGCGCGCCCTCCAGCGGGTCCTCGAGACTCGGAAACGGGTTGGAGGTATCGAGGGTGATTCGCAGCCAGGGTGAGTTGATCTCGTTGACGACCCCGGCCACCTCGGAGACGCGGTAGTCCATGTGGTTTTCCCAGGCCATGATCACGCCAAGGTCTTCCGCTACCGGCGTGAGCGTGGGGAGGTGCCTGGCGGCGCGCGCCATCTGCTCCTCGATCGGCGGATCGGTCGAGAAGTGGTTGTGCACGTTCGGCAGCCGGTGGGTCATGGTGCCGATCGTGAGGCCGGCCCAATGGTTGAGTTCGAGTTGGCGCACGGCGTTGTCGTACTCGAAACTCTCCCACTCCTCGTCGGTGGCGGCCATGTTGACGGTGAGGCCGCCGTTCCAGATCAGTCCGCGGTCCTCGACCTTGCGGCGCATCGCTTCGGCCCCGGCCCGGTCGTCGACGTATTCACCCGGGTGCGCGTAGAGACCCTGGAGTCCGAGCTCGGCGGTCTTGTCGACCATCCAGAAGAAGCGGTTGTCTTCCGGCGGTGGGGCGGTGAACGACTGCAAGTAGGCCAGCGGCCCGCCGCCCGCGCGATATTCGGGGCCGTCGCGCCGAATCGAGGGCTGGAACGCCCAGCGGTAGCACGCGATGGAAATGCAGAGCTTCACGATGGATTCGGGTGCTTGTGGGTGGCGATCACTGCACCTCCGGCGGCTGGGCCGCGGTTCGCCGCCAGCCAACAGGTGACGGCGTCGACATTATGTCGCACGTCGGCGCGGATTGCCGAAAATCCGCCAGCCGCCATGACTCCACGGGATTGACGCTTCTTGGTCGATCAGTTTAGTTTCCAAACGACAGCCGCGGCCGCCCGGCAGACTGCTTGCTCCGGATCCGGCCCTGCTGTCCGTCGGCCTGGATATCCGCGGTGCGATGCGCATCGGTATCGGGACAGGGAGCGGCCGTTGAGCTTGGAGTCACGAGTGGTGGGCGAGGCGTCCCTCCAGGGCGCCGCGCAGGCCAAGCCGCGCAGCGAATGGTCGCTGGCGTGGCGACGTCTCTACCGGAACAAGGGCGCCCTGGTGGGCGGCGCGGTGCTCATCGTGATGGCCAGCGGGGCGATCTTTGCCGACGTGATCGCCACTGAAGGGCTGGACTACTACAACGTGCCCGAGGCGCTATTGCCGCCCGGAACCGACGGCCGTCTCTTCGGCACCGACGACATCGGACGCGACGTGTTCAGCCGCGTGGTGCGAGGGGCGCGCATTTCCTTGCGCATCGGATTCACGGCGGTGGCGATTGGGGCGTTTTTTGGGTCCATCCTGGGATTGGTCGCCGGCTACTTCGGCCGCTGGCCGGACATGCTGATCAGCCGCGTGCTGGACGTCATGCTGGCGTTTCCCAGTTTGCTGCTGGCCATCACCATCGTCGCGGGTCTGGGTCCCGGCCTGAACAACGCCATGATCGCGCTGGGGATCGCCGGGATTCCGGGATACGCCCGCGTCGTGCGCGGCACCACGCTTTCGGCGCGTGAGTTCACCTATGTGCGGGCAGCCCGCGCCGTCGGCATGCGCGACGGGCGGATCATCTTTCGTCACATTCTTCCCAACGTGGTCAGCCCCATTCTGATCCTGGCGACGCTCGGGCTGGGGACCAACATGCTGTCGGCGGCCGGCCTGAGCTTCCTCGGACTGGGGGCCGGTCCGCCCGAGCCGGAATGGGGGCTCGAGCTGTCGTTGAATCGCAACTACTTCCGCACGGCCTGGTGGATTCCGACGTTCAACGGACTGGCGCTGGCGATCACCGTCTTCGCCATCAATCTCTTTGGCGACGGCCTGCGTGAGGCGCTCGATCCACAGGCATCGGCCTGGGCCGGCTAGTCGCCGCGCAGCGCCGCTGCCACATTGCCGTGGGTGCGAGGCAGCGAGTAGGATGCTTTGCTGTAGAACATGTCCGGTATCCGAATGTCTGGGGGAGGTAGAGACATGGGTATGAAATCTTCGCTCTCGCGCCGTCAAGCGTTGCGCGGTGGAGCCCTTGCCTTAGCTGGCGGTGTCGGAGCGGCCGCTCTCGCCGCGTGCGGCGAAGAGAAGGTCGTCACCAAGGAAGTCATCAAGGAAGTCCCGGTCCAGACCATCGTCACCCAGGAAGTGATCAAAGAGGTCGAGGTCGCGACGATCGTGACCCAAGAGGTCATCAAGGAAGTCCCGGTCCAGCAGATCGTCGAGAAGGAAGTCATTCGCGAGGTCATCGTCGAGAAGATCGTCGAGAAGGCTCGCGAGCGAGCGCCCGGCGTCGACGCGCACCTGCTCAGCAAGATCGTGGATATCGGCGGCGAGCCCTGGGATCCCATCGTGGGCGGCGAGGTGAGCTACTTCACGTTCACCAACCCGAACTCACTCGACCCGCTGTCCTGGATTACGCGTGGACCCGAGGCGACCTCGCCGATGTTCGAGCGCCTCGTGGTGTTCGGGGAAGACAACGTTCTCCAGCCGCACCTGGCGGCGGATCTTCCCCAGGTCGCCGACGATCACATGTCATGGACGCTGCCGCTGCGTAACGACGTGAAGTTTCACGACGGCACCCCGTTCAATGCCGACGCCGTGGTCTTCAACTTCGAGCGCTATCTCGATGACAGCGCCGTGCGCGGCTCGGTCGCGGGCGAGGTCGGCGCATTCGCCAACGTCGAAAAGATCGACGACTTCACCGTCCGGTTCAACACGAACGGACCGCAGCCGTTGCTGCCGGAGTTCCTGACAACCGCCTCGCTCGTGATGGGTTCACCGAAGGCCATCACGGAGATGGGGCAGGACTTCGAACGCAATCCGGTTGGAACGGGCCCTTACAGCTTCGTGAGCTGGACGGATGACGTCGACCTCTTGTATGAGCGATTCGACGATTACAACTGGGGCCCGCCGTTTGCCACGAACAAGGGGCCGGGCCTGGCCGACACGGCCAGGATCCTGCAGTTGTCGATGGACTTCGCCGCCCGGGCGCAGGCGTTCGAGGCCGGCGAGATCGACATCTCGCTGCAGTTCACGTTCCCGGACGTGCAACGAGTGTCGGAGAACCCGGCGTTCCACGTCATCGGGCTGCTGTTCAACGACATCCAGTACGTGCCGATGAACGTGATCAAGTGGCCCTTGACTGACATCAACGTGCGCAAGGCGCTGATTCACGCGCTGGACCGCCGGACCGCGACCGTGCGGCAGAACGGCGGGCTCGCGCCGACCCTGGTGAGCAATCTGCTTGCCCCGGGCACCATTGGCTTCAGCGAAGAGGCGTCGAAGCTCTATGACTGGAACGTCCCCAAGGCGAATCAGATTCTGGATGAGGCCGGCTACGCACGAGGCGAGGATGGCTTCCGCTACGACTCGGAGGGCAAGCGGCTCGAGGTGATCTTCCCGAACACCCCGAATCCGATTTGCGAGCTGTTCAAGCTCGACATCGAGTCCAACATTGGCATCTTCGTGGACGTGCCAAACATCGACTTCCCGACGTTTGCCGAGGGGATGAGCCAGGGGCTCTACCACCACGCGTGGAACGGTGTGGGCGGTCGCAACGGCGACGCGCTGTACACGAGATTCCACACGTCGCTGCTGGGCAAGCCCGGTCGCGCGTGGACGTTCTTCGAGTACTCCGGCGAGCCCGGCGTGCCCAACCCCGACTCTCGCATCGACCCGCTGTTGGACGGTGCGCGCACCGAGTTCGACGCCGAGAAGCGAGTGCAGATGTGGAAGGATGCCGAGTATCTCCTGATGCAGAACGCGGTGGGCGTCCCGCTGGTGCAGTCGCTGCTGGCGTGGCTCACGAATCCGCAAACGGTCGGTGGGCGCATGTTCATCGGCAGCGGCGCGTCGCACCCCTACTTCGGCGACCTCTACAGCAAGGACTAGGAGCGCCTGCAAGATCGTTGCCGATGAGGACAGCCTCGGTAGCCAAAATGCCGCCAAGCGGCATCGGTCGGCTTGAAGCTGGGCGCGGCGTCGCAAGGCGCCGCGCCCGCTTGGCATAGCCATGGGCGCCTACATCATTCGGCGAGTGCTCTACATCGTCCCGGTCACCCTCGGGGTGGTCACGGTGGCGTTCGTGCTGCTGCGGCTGGTGCCGGGAGACCCGATCACGCTCTACTACTTCGGCCAGGATCAGCCGGGGCAGGCCAGCGCGTCGGCCGCCGGCCTGGAGTCAGAGGCGACGCTTCAGCGCCTGCGCGAGGCCTACAACCTCGACAAATCGATGCCCCACCAATATGTGCTCTATGTGGCCGATCTGGTGCGCGGCGACCTGGGAATCTCGATCCGCAAGAAGCGGCCGGTCCTGCACATCATTGGCGACCATTGGCCCGCGACCATGCAGATCACGCTGGTGGGCATGTCGGTCGCCATTGTCGTGGGGCTGACCGCCGGCATCCTATCCGCGATCAAGCATCACACCATCATCGACTACGCGGCCCAGATGTTCGCGATTATCGGCGTGTCGGTGCCGCAGTTCCTGCTCGGGTTGGTTTTGATCTTCATCTTCAGCATTACGCTCGGCTGGCTGCCGGCCATTTCCAATGGTCACGGCAAGGAGCTGATCTTGCCGTCGATCACCTTGGGCTTGGCGGCTTCCGCCATCCTGGCTCGGCTGACCCGGTCGTCGATGCTGGACGTGATGTCGCGGGACTACATCCGCACGGCGCGGGCCAAGGGCCTCCGCGAGCGCGCGGTGATCTGGCTCCACGCGCTGCGAAATGCGCTGATTCCCGTGGTGACGGTGATCGGGCTCGAATTCGGCGGACTTTTGGGCGGCGCGGTGGTGATCGAGGCGGTCTTTACCCGCCAGGGACTGGGATTTCAACTCATCAACGCGATCACCCAGCGCGACTATCCGATCGTTCAAGGTCTGGTGGTCCTGGCGGCGGTGATCTACGCGTTCATGAACCTGGTCGTCGACGTGCTCTACACCTACATCGATCCGCGGGTGCGGCTGGAGGGATCGACGGCGACGTAGCCGGAGGCTGGATGCGCTGCGGGACGGAGGCGGGAGACGCCGGTGCTAGCGTGACCCAATCAGGACTCCAGGGGCCGTTTCATGGCTGACCTCGACTCCACCGAGCTGCACATCCGCGACACGCCGCAGTACTTCTTCGACACCGGCATGATCGAGGAGATCCAGAACATCTCCCGCACCGTACACAGCCCGGAGATGTTCGAGGGCAACCCGATCCTGGTCCAGGACAAGCCGTGGGAGCACCACGTCAATTTGCATGCCGACGACTACAAGGTCTGGCGTGACGACGACGGCGTCTTCCACCTCCTCTATAACGACTTCGACATCGACCACGAGAAGTCGCGCCGCACGGGCGGCACCTTGATCGACTACGACATTGCCCGTTTTCGCGTCTGCTACGCGCGTTCGGAGGACGGATACACCTGGGTAAAGCTGCCGATGGGGATCGTGCACGAGGACGGGCACAACACCAACATCGTGATGGGCGACCGCACGCACGGGAATGTGTGGGGCCTGGCGCCGCTGGACGACCCGCTGGAGACGGATCCGGCGCGTCGGTACAAGGCGTTTTACGAGATCGGACCGCCGGGCTTTCGGGTGGCGGACGAGCTGCCCGGGGCGAACGTGCGGCGCGCATATTCCGCCGACAGCATCCACTGGACGACCTATGACGAGCCGCCCATGTTCGAGGGGCTGGGCGCCAAGCAGGGCGACGGCATCTTCCCGTTCTTCGACCCCGAGACGCGCACGTACTGCATCCTCACGCGCCATCCGTTGTTGGAGATGGCGCCGCGGCCGCGGGTGGGTCTGGTCGAACAGGCCGTCGCGGGCGGCTCGACCACCGACCCGGCGCACGGGCTGTCGAACCGGAGGGGGATGCGGCGCATCTTCTTTGCCCAGAGCCGAGACTTCCACCACTGGAGCGAGCCGCGGCTGGCGCTGGCGCCGGACCCGGAGCTGGACAACCTGGACGACTCGTTCTACTGCATGCGGCCCTACCGGCTGGGCAGCCATTGGGTCGGGTTTCTGGGCGTGCTCAACATGACCACGCGCACGATGTTCCCGCAACTGGCCTACAGCCGGGACGCGCGCAAATGGGACCGCCTGCGGCCGACGCACGCGTGGATCGGGAGCGGGGGGAAGGGCTCGTTCGGCGAGTCCATCGTAGCGGCGCCGCACCTGGTGGACGTGGGCGATGAGTCGTGGTTCTACTTCGGGGGCGCCGGCGCCCTATCCGCGCGGGATCGCAGCCCCTACGCGTTAGGACTGGGCAAACTGCGGCGGCATGGCTTCGTGTCGGTCGGGACGAACGACAAGCACGTGGGCATGCTGCTGACGGAGGCCTTCATCGCGCCGGGCGACCGGCTGGTGATCAACGCGTCCTGCGGGCCGCAGGGGTATATCAAGGTGGAGGCGTCGGACGTGACCTACCGGGTGATGGAGGGTCGGTCCGCGGACGACTGCGACGTGTTCACGGGAGACTCGATTTCCCACGTCGTGACCTGGGGCGGCGATGCGACCCTGCCGCTGCCGGAGGGGATCGACTCGGGGACGGTGTATTCGACCTTCATCCCGCACCGGCACCTGCGGTTCTACATGCACGACGCGCAGCTCTATTCCTTTCAAATCACGAGTTCGCCCGGCTGACCAGGCTGGGAGAACGGCCAGGATGGCTGGGCCAACGGCAACGACACCATTCGCAGGGGGCGACGCATCTCGGCGCCCTGGAGGCTGTGAGACAAAGACCGGGTCGGGGCCGGTTCAAGCGGCGTCAACTCCAGATCGAGCGCATCGTCCATGCATCGAGCGATCTGAGCAGGGCGTCGGCCCCTTGCGCTCGCATCGATACCCCGACGCTGTCGGCCCGCTGCGGATAGACGCGAACCGCCGCGCATTGCTTGGAGTTGACGAACACCTCGACGACGCTGTGGTCGACGAAAACCCGCAGCTCGACGGGCTCGTCCGGCTCGATGTTGACCGGCGCCGATTCCGGAGCTCGTGACAGGACGTCCGCCGCCTCCGACGCGTACGACGTGTCGATGGTGACCACGCTGAAATGCCGCCCAGTGCCCAAGACGCGCTCGAAATGGCCGCGGTTCTTGTAGAAGGCGATGCGTGTGAACTCCTCCTTGCCCGGCGAGCGCAGGACGTTCAGCTCGACCATGGGTGCGCCCTGGGGATCGAGCACGGCGACGAGCTCGAGCGCGCGGCCTTGCACCGGCTCGAACACGCGCTCCTCGTTCGCGGGCAGCAGCGTCCTGTCCACTCGCGTGTGCGCGCCCCGCAGCGCCGCGAGCGCCGGCACCGGTTCCATGAACAGGTCGTCACCGTCGAGCGTCAGGCGCCGCGGCAGCGACATGATCTGGTTCCAACCCTGGGTTGGCTTGCCCTCGTTCATGTTGAAGATGGTGACGACGCCGCCCCGGCCGTCCGGCGTGGCGGAGGGCGCATGGATGCCGGCGGGCCTCATGGCGCCGAAGTTGAATCGTCCCCCGTGGGTGACCACGAACTTGTCCCGCGCCGTGTCGTAGTCCCCCAGCAAGTATTGGGCGCCCGTCATGTGGCTGGCGAAGAGCAGAATGTGCCGGTCGCCGATCGGCCAGAAATAGGGCACCGAGCCGTCGTCGCCGACCAAGGTATACCGGTCGTCCTCGACGAAGGGGTGCAGGTATTCCCAATGCTCCAGGTCGGTGGAGCGAAACAGAAAATTTGCGCGAATTGGCTTGCCCGCGGGACCGCCGGGCCTGGCCCAACCCGAGAGGGAGTAGTAGACGCCGTCCTTCTTCCAGATGCACGGGTCGTAGACGGTGTATGGCAGCGGTGATTCGTCGGGCGCGGCAATCGGGATCACCGCCCGGTTGGCGACCTTGGTCCAGTTGAGCAGCAGCGGATCGCTCGACGTGGCCACCATGTTGCCGACCTGCGTGCCGAAGTACATGGCGATGACCCGGTCGTCCTCGACCAGCGTCGAGCCGGAGAAGCACTTCTCCTCGGGGTCGGGATAGATGCAATAGGGAAGGTCGCGCCAATGCACGAGGTCCCTGGACACGGCGTGGCCCCAATGTTGGCGCGGATCTTCCGGCGGATAGGCCTGGTAGAAGAGGTGCCAGTTTCCCTGCCAGAAGCAGAGGCCGTTGGGATCGTTGAGCGTGGACCCTGGGTTGACATAATGATAGGTCGGGCGGTACGGGTCGTCTGCGAGCGCCGCCCGCGACGCGTGCAGGCGCTGCATGAGCGGATTTGTGGCGAGCGCCGCTTCCTGGGCCTCGAGCGAGGTCGGGAAGGTGTACCTGGGTACGCGCGACTTGTAGTCGGGCATTGATATCTCGCGTGCCGTTCTCTTGGCGCCAGCCGGCCCCGGCGCCTGGCGGCCACTATAGATGGGCGCGCAATTCGCAAGGACCGCCCGCGACGCCAGGTGCCGAGCGCGCCTGGCCGTGGAGCCTCATGTCGCCCCGCACCTTGGGTTGTCCCTCAAGGTGCTACGGTCGCTAGGTCTGAGTCACGGGAGCACACCCATGGCCGACCTCGACTCGACCGAGCTGCACATCCGCGACACGCCACAGTACTTCTTCGACACGGGCATGATCGAGGAGATCCAGAACATCTCCCGGACGGTGCATACGCCGGAGATGCACGAGGGCAACCCGATCGTGGTCCAGGACAAGCCGTGGGAGCACCACGTCAACATGCACGCCGACGACTACAAGGTGTGGCGTGACGACGACGGGGTCTTTCACCTTCTCTACTCCGACTTCGACATCGACCAGGAGAAGGCCGCCCGCACGGGAGGCACGCTGATCGACTACGACATCTCCCGCTTTCGCGTCTGCTATGCGCGCTCGGCGGACGGCTACACCTGGGAAAAGCCGCCGATGGGGATCGTGCACGAGGACGGGCACGACACCAACATCGTGCTGGGCGACCGAACCCACGGCAACGTGTGGGGACTGGCGCCGCTGGACGACCCGCTGGAGACTGATCCGGCGCGCCGCTACAAGGCGATCTACGAGATTGGGCCGCCGGGCTTTCGGGTGGCGGACGAGCTGCCCGGGGCGAATGTGCGGCGGGCCTATTCGGCGGACAGCATCCACTGGACGACCTATGACGAGCCGCCCATGTTCGAGGGCTTGGGCGCGAAGCAGGGCGACAGCATCTATCCCTTCTTCGACCCCGAGACACGCACCTACAACATCCTGACGCGGCACCCGTGGATGGAAATGGCGCCGCGGCCGCGGGTCGGCCTGGTGGAGAAGGCCATCGCCGGCGGCTCGACCACGGACCCGGCGCACGGATTGTCTAACCGGCGCGGAATGCGCCGCATCTTCCAGTCGCAGAGCCGGGACTTTCACCACTGGAGCGAGCCGCGGCTGGCGCTGGCGCCGGACCCGGAGCTCGACAACCTGGACGACTCGTTCTACAGCATGCGGCCCTACCGGCTGGGCAGCCATTGGGTGGCGTTCTTGGGCGTGCTCGCCATGACGGAGTACAAGCTGCATCCGCAGCTGGCCTTTAGCCGGGACGCGCGCAACTGGGACCGCCTGCGGCCGAGTCACACGTGGATTCCCGGCGGAGGGCCCGGCTCGTACGACGAGCTGGTGGTGGCGGCCCCGCACATGGTGGACGTGGGCGATGAGTCGTGGTTCTACTTCGGGGGCGCCGGCGCCGTATCCGCGAAGCAGCGCCAACCCTACGGGTTAGGACTGGGCAAGCTGCGGCGGCACGGCTTCGTGTCGGTCGGGACGAACGACAAGCATGTGGGAATGCTGCTGACGGAGGCGTTCATCGCGCCGGGCGATCGGTTGGTGATCAACGCGTCCTGCGGGCCGGAGGGCTATATCAAGGTGGAGGCGTCGGACGTGGCCTACCGGGTGATGGACGGTCGGTCCGCGGATGACTGCGACGTCTTCACGGGAGACTCCATCTCCCACGTCGTGACCTGGGGCGGCGATGCGACCCTGCCGCTGCCGGAGGGGATCGACTCGGGGACGGTGTATTCGACCTTCATCCCGCACCGGCACCTGCGGTTCTACATGCACGACGCGCAGCTCTACTCGTTTCAGATCACCAGCTCGGACGGCTGAGCCGGCTCCGGCGCTGACGAACTCGTGACCAGCGAGCGGTTCGTCTGGATCGCCTGGGGGTTCGTAGCCGCGGCGATCGCCGTGCTGCTGACGTTTGGCGTGCGGTCGGCCGGGTGGGTGGTGCCCATCTTCCTGATCGTGACCGGGCTGGTTGGGATGATTCTGGTTGTGGGCGTGGCGAGGCGCCTGCGAGCCTCATGGCCGCTCCACGTGGTGATGGGCTTCATGGGCGCAGCCATTGGTGTGGCGCTGCCACTGGCCTTTTTCGTGACCATAGACACCGACCGCCCGGAGCGCACCATCTGGGGGCGCGGCTGGTATCAGAACATCTTCGGGTCGCGGTCCGAATACGTCGTGACGGCCAAGCGCATTCATCCCGACGATGAGGACCTGGGCTGCGTGAGCTATCGCATTTCGCCCGAGGAGGAATCGGAGACCTGTTTCCGTCTGCAAGAAGACCTGGCGGGATACGCGGACAACCAGCCGGTCCCCACGGATTTCCTCTCGTGCCATGGCTGGTCGCGGGGCGTATACCTGGGTTCGGTCATGCGACGGCGGAGTACATACGACGCGATCAACGTCGGAGATTCCCTCCCCGACTGCTGGCGGCAGGGCATTGCCGCCAGTCCGTAGGAAAGCGAGCGTGCCATGACCATCACCGACGTCAAGACCTATCTGCCCTGGGGCGGCCCGCGCGCCGAGACCATCGTCAAGGTCGAGACCGATGCGGGCCTCGAAGGTTGGGGTTGCTCCGGCCTGTCGGCGCGCGAGTGGGCGGTCGAGGGCGCCGTGCGGCACTACCGCGACTTCCTGGTCGGGCGCGACCCGATGCAGATCGGCGCCCTGTGGCAGGAGCTCTATCGCAGCCAATACTTCGAGGGCGGCCGGGTGCTCACCGCGGCGATTTCGGCGATCGACATCGCCCTGTACGACCTCAAGGGCAAGGCGCTGGGCGTGCCCGTCTATGAGCTCCTGGGCGGAAAGCATCGCGATTTCGTCCCCGGTTTCGCCACCGCCGCCGCGCCCTACGGCCCCGAGCTGGTCGAGGAAGTGTTGCACTTGCACGGGGAAGGCTGGCCGGCCATCCGGCTGGGCCTCGGCACGGCCGATGCCGGCGAGGATGGGCGGCTGTTCGAGCCGCGCGAGTCAATCGCTCTGACCGCGGAGTGGGTGACTCGCGTGCGCGAGGCACTGGGGCAGCCGCCGGTGCTGGGCATCGACTATCACCACCGATTGACGGTGGCCGAAGCGGCGTCGTTCTGCCAGCGGTTGCCCCGCGCCGCCCTCGATTTCCTGGAGGAGCCGATCCGCGATCAGACGCCCGAGGCCTACGAATCGCTGCGCTCGATGACCGAGGTGCCCTTCGCCATCGGCGAGGAGTTTGAGAGCAAGTGGCAGTCCCTGCCCTATATCGAGCGCGGGCTGGCGAACTTCATGCGCATCGACATCTGCAACGTCGGTGGATTCACGGAAGCGATGAAGATCGCCGCCTGGTGCGAGGCGCACTACATCGATCTCATGCCGCATAACCCGGTCGGCCCGCTGTGCACGGCCGCGTCGGTGCACTTTCTGGCGGCCATTCCCAACTGCGCCTGGCTGGAGGTGCGCACGCCGCCGCGAGGGGCCGGGGAGAACGACAATTCCGACACGACGCCCGAGCGCCGTGCGATCTATCCGAAGCAGATCGAGCTGGACGGGACCTGGTATCCGCTGCCAACGGAACCGGGATTGGGGATCGAGGTCGACGAGGCTATCGCCGCGAGCCAGGAGCTTCGCCCCTGGAACTCGACGCTGCTCCACCGCCGCGACGGCTCATACACGAACTTCTAGCCAGGCGGACGCTTCGGCGGTTTGCCCTCTAGACGGACGCGCGGACGAGGCGGACGCGTGGGTCGATGTATGTGTAGAGGATGTCGACAACGAGGTTCATGCCCGCGTAGAGAAGCGCCGCGAGCATTACCAGCCCCTGAACGACCGGATAGTCACGCTGGGTGATGGCGGCGATGAGCTGGAGCCCAAGTCCCTGCCGGGTAAAGACCGACTCGATGATGACGGTGCCCGTGAGCAGGCCGCCGAAGGCCAGGCCGGCGACCGTAACCACGGGGATCAGGGCGTTGCGCAGCGCATGCAGCCAGATCACGGCGCGCTCGCGCAGCCCCTTGGCGCGCGCCGTGCGGATGTAGTCGCGCGATAGCACGTCCAGCATGGAGGAGCGCATCAGCCGGGCCAGAATGGCCGACGCGGCCGTACCCAGGGTGATCCCCGGCAAGATGAGCTCCTTGCCGTGTCCGTTGGAGATCGCCGGGAGCCACCCGAGTCCGACGCTGAAGATCATGACCAGAATGACTCCGAGGAAAAAGCTTGGGATAGAGACGCCGAAGACGGCGAAGCTCTGCGAGGCGTAGTCGACCCACGTGTGGTGACGTATGGCGGAGATCACGCCGGCGCCAATGCCAATGAACAGCGCGAGGCCCATCCCGGCCAAGGTCAGTTGAATCGTGGCCGGCCAGTGGTCTCCGATGATCTCGTTGATCGGACGCTGTGACCGAATCGACTTGCCGAAGTCGAAGCGGACGAAGTCCCAGAGGTAGATGAAGAACTGGTGCACGATGTGCTTGTCGAGATTGAATTCCCTGCGCAGGGCGTCGTAGGCGCTCTGTTGCGAGGGCGTGACGACGAACGACACGGTGCCGGACGGGTCCTGGCCGCCGAGATAAAACAGATCAACCGGGTCGCCCGGGATCAGGCGCAGGAGGATAAACGTCGTCACCAGCACTCCCAACACGACCGGAATCGTGTAGAGGAGGCGCCGGACGATGTAACCACCCATGCCTACGCCTGATCCCTTTTAGCTACCCAGTTGCGTGCGCCAAGTCCTTTCGGCTAGCCGACCCGCTTGTCGTACCAGTCGCTCCAGATCGGCAGCGCGAAGTTACCGACGTAGAGGTTCCCGCCGACGATGTCGGTGTTGGCGATCCAGCTGAGGAACTCGGTGACGAACGGAATCATCAAGGCGTTGTCCATGATGATGTGGCTCGCACGCTGCCACAGGTCGATCCGCTTGGACTCGTCGAACTCGACCCGGGCGCCGTCGAGCAGCGCGTCCAGCTCCACGCCTGGCGTGGCCTCTCCGGGCGGGTCCGTGTACATCCAACGCGAGTAGGCGCGGCCCGGCAGCCCGTAGACGGAGGTGTGGAAGCGGTCCCACAGCACGTCGCCGTCCGGCCCGCCGACACCCACGTACGCCGCGTGGAAGGCGCCGTTCTGCATCTGCTCGTTAAACGTGCTGCCTTCCATCTTCGGAATCTGCACGGAGATGCCGAGCGACTTCTCGACGTCGAGCTTGAACAGCTCGCGCACCGGGAAGCCGGTGTCCGGGAACACGATCTCGAGCAACTCGCCGTCCGAGTTGTAACGGAAGCCGTCGTCGCCGAGCGTCCAGCCGGCGGCGTCAAGCCGCGCCTGCGCCTTCTGCACGTCGAAGGTGTAGAGGTTGTTGACCTCCGGGTTGTAGCCCTTGACCGCCTCCGACGTGAGGCAGTTGCTGACGACCACCGGCGGCACACCGCCGTTGGCGCGCACGGTGACCGTGCGGCGGTCGATGCCTTCGATCATCGCGCGGCGAACCTCGACGTCATCCGTCGGGAAGAGCTGCGTGTTGATCGGCATGTATTGCGGCATGCCCTCGTTCAGGATCCCCAGCACCCGGAAGCTCGGGTTGGTCGAGATGCGCTGCACGTGCGGGAACACGAAGTGGAGCAGGAAGCTGACCTCGCCCGCCTCCATCGCGTTGATCCGCGCCGTGCTGTCGTTGGACAGCACCTTGCCGACGGCTCGATCGGCGTATGCGGGGCCCTGATTCGCGGAGTACCACGGGGCCCAGGCGTACTTGTCGAACCGCGTGCCGACGAGCTCGACGTTGTCGGTCCAACTCTCGAACTTGAAGGGACCGGTCCCGATCGGGTTGAAGTCGAAGTCCTCGCCCATCTCCTTGGCCACTATCGGCCACGGCCGGTAGCCGCGGGTGAGTGGCTTGTGGAATAGCGCGTTCGGGATCTTGGTGAAGAAGTCGACCGTGAAGTCGTCGACCTTCTCGACCTTGTTGAGCTCATTGGCGAAGCCGACGATCCCGCCGCGCACGATGCTCTCGTCGAAGATTTCTTCGAAGTTCGAGATCACCGTGTCGGCGTTGAACGGCTCGTCGTTGTGGAAGACCACGTCGTTGCGCAGGCGAATGCGCCACTGCGTGCGGTCGTCCTGAACCTCGGAGCCCGCGGCCAGGAGCGGGGCAAAGTCATTGCCCGCGCCCAGCACGTAGAGCGGCTCGTGGATCATGTTGCCGATCTCAACCGACGCCCGGCTGGCCGCGCGCAGCGGGTGATAGCTGTTCGCGTTGCCGAACGTCGGGTAGCTCACCTCGCCGCCGACGGTTGGGTTGTAGGGCCCCAGCGGAATGACGTCGGGGTAGCTGAAGATGTTGATGCCGGGCACCAGCTCCTTGGCGCGCTCGACCAACTTCTCCTCGACGACGACCTTCTCGACGAAGACTTCTTTGACGACTTCCTTCTCGACGACCTTTTCGACCTGGACCTCTTTGATCGTCTCGACCGGCACTTCCTTGATGGTTTCGACCGGGACTTCCTTGATGACGACCTTCTCGACTTCGACTTCCTTGGTGACCGGGACTTCGACCGGGACTTCCTTGATCACCTCTTTGACTTCGGTGACCGTGACCGTGACCGTCTTCTCGACGACCTCGGCTTCGCCGCACGCGGCCAGCGCGGCCGCGCCGACACCGCCGGCCAAGGCGGCCAACCCCCCGCGCATAACCTTGCGCCGGGTTACTAGTCCTTTACTCCCCATCCAACACCTCCCCCTCGAACGACACGTCAACTACCGGCTGAAAATGTGCTTCAGGAAAAAACGGTCTTGGTGGCGGCATTTTAGCGCGCCCACGAGCTGGCCTGCGGGTCGAGCGCCTCGCGCAGACCGTCACCGACCATGTTGACCGAAAGGACCGTGACGGCGATGGCCGCGCCGTTGAACGTGGACACCCACCAGGCGGTGCGCAGGTAGGCGCGCGAGAGGTTGAGCTCGCTGCCCCACTCCGGAGTCGGCGGGTCGGCGGCCAGGCCGAGAAATCCGAGCGCGGAGGCGGCGAGGATCGCGCCGCCGAGGCCCAGGGTCATCATGATCAAGATCGGACTGAGCACGTTCGGCAGGATGTGGCGGAGCATGATGCGCGTGTCGGACATGCCCACGGCACGCGCGGCGTGCACGTAGACCAGCTCGCGCGCGGCCAGCGTGGCGCCGCGCACAACGCGCGCATAGCCGGGAATCCCCGCCAGGCCCAGCGCCACCATGGCGTTCACGAGACTGGGGCCGAGCGCCGCCAAGATCGCAATCGCCAGCAGCAAGTCGGGGAAGGCCAGCATCACGTCGATGGCTCGGCTGACCACCTGGTCGACCCACCCGCCGAAATAGCCGGCGGCGAGGCCGAAGAGTGTGCCGGCGATGCTGGCGATGCCCACGGCGAAGAATCCGACGCGCAGCGACACGCGTGAGCCGCGGACGACGCGGCTGAACACGTCACGCCCGATGTCGTCGGTGCCCATGAGGTGACCGTCGGTCAGCGGAGGCAGCCATTTCTTGGTCTGGAGCTCATCGAAGCTGTAAAACGTCTCTTCGGGCTCGATGGCGATGACATCCGCGAATATCGCGCCGATGCTGATGATGATGAGGATCGTCAGCCCGAGGACGGCCGCCTTGTGGCGCCAAAAGCGGCGATAGGACATCTGCAACTCGCTGCGCGGCGGACGCAGTTCGATGGGGTCTTGCGCTGTCGCGCCGGCCGACTCCGCTACGGCTTTTGTCGACATGCCCGCTCTCCCGCCGGACTAGGTGAGGCGGGGATTGCCCCGGATACCGTCAGCGGATCCAATTGGCCCCGGTCGAGCAATGCCACGGATGCCCCGATATCTGAAATGCACCCGATCGACTCGCCGTGGGCGAGCCATCACCTCAAGGTGGAACGTAAGCCGCGACGCGCCGTCGTGTCAATCTGGCAAGCGGCGCGCTTGCGCGGTTGGCGCGCGATCTGGGACGCTACGCCGGTTTGTGAGTTCCACGGCCGACAGGCCAGGGCGACGGGAATCCGGCGCCGCAGCTGGTCGAACGCATGGACCGCATTCTTTGTCCGGCCTTGCCGGACCGAAGTGGTAGCGTTGGCGGGCGACCGGATCGTGCGGTCGCAGCCATTCCTAAACTACACCGGTTCCGAATTGCGTAAGGAGTGACGTTGGCCACTGACACGCTCGCTGAGGGCGATTCCGGGCTCGAGGCCGCCGCTGCGCCGAAACCGCGCAGCGAGTGGACGATGGCGTGGCGGCGGCTGCGACGGAACAAGGCGGCCCTGGCGGGGCTGGGCGTTCTGATCGTCATTTCGCTTGCGGCGATCTTTGCCGATTTCATTGCGACCGAACCGGAGAATCACTTCGACATCATGGCGGCCGAACTGCCTCCGGGCTCGGAAGGCCATCCACTCGGCACGGACGACATCGGGCGCGATGTCTTCAGCCGCATTGTGCGCGGCTCCCGGATTTCGCTTCGCGTCGGGTTTTCCGCGGTGACGATTTCAGCCATCGTCGGCACGTTCATCGGGTTGTCGGCGGGCTATTTCGGGCGCTGGGTGGACATGGTCATCAGTCGGATCATCGACGTGATGCTGGCGTTCCCGGGATTACTGCTGGCGATGACGGTGGTCGCCGCGCTTGGATCAGGGCTCAACAACGCCATGATCGCGCTAGGAGTGGCCGGTATTCCCTTCTATGCGCGCGTGGTGCGTTCGACGACGCTCGCCGCTCGGGAGCTGGTGTACGTGCGCGCGGCGCGTGCCGTGGGCATGTCCGACGCCCGCATCATGCTGCGCCACATCCTGCCGAACATCGTGAGCCCGATCCTCATCATGGCCACGCTGGGGCTGGGCGGGGCCATCCTGGCCGCCGCGGGCTTGAGCTTCCTGGGGCTGGGCGCCGAGCGCCCGTCGCCCGAGTGGGGCCTGGAGCTGTCGTCCAGCCGGCACTTGCTGCGGTCGTCGTGGTGGATTTCGACGTTCAACGGCCTGGCCATCGCCATCACGGTGCTATCGATCAACCTGCTGGGAGACGGCCTCCGCGAGGCGCTCGATCCACAAGCGGGAGCGTGGTCGCACTGATCGCGCCGAATTCGTATCGGTAACAGGAAAACGTGTACCTGTTTCTACAGAGTCGTGTAGTATGCGCGCCGCGTGCATGCACGAACACCCCAATGGGAGGGGAATGTCTATGGGTCCGAGTAAGTCATTGAGTCGTCGCAAGCTGCTCCGTGGTGGGGCGGCGGCGCTGGCGGGCGGTGTTGGAGTAGCCGCTCTGGCCGCGTGCGGCGAGGCCGAGGTCGTCGAGAAGACGGTCACGGTCACGGTCACCGAAGTCAAAGAGGTGGTGAAGGAAGTTCCGGTCGAGACGGTCGTCACCAAGGAAGTGGTGAAGGAAGTCCCGGTCGAGACGGTCGTCACCAAAGAGGTGATCAAGGAAGTCCCGGTCGAGACCATCAAAGAGGTCCAGGTCGAGAAGGTCGTCACCCAGGAAGTCATCCGTGAGGTTGAAGTCCAGAAGGTCGTCGAGCGAGTGGTCGAGAAGATCGTCGAGCAGGCCGCCGAGCGCGCGCCGGGCATCGACATCCACAACCTCGACTCGGCGGTAAACATCGGCCTGAAGCCGTGGGACCCCAAGGTCGGCGGCGAGGTCAGCTACATGACCTTCGGCAACCCGACGAACTTCGACCCGGCGACGTGGGGCGGACGCACCGCCGAGCCGGCGAACATGTTCTATGAGCTGCTGTACAACTACGGCCCGGGCAACGCGATCCTGCCGACGCTGGCCTCCGACCTGCCCGAGGTCTCGGACGACAAGCTGAGCTGGACGGTCCCGCTGCGGAACGACGTGTCCTTCCACGACGACACGCCGTTCGACGCGGACGCCGCGATCTTCAACTTCGACCGATTCCTCGACGAAGAGTTGCCGCGCGGCCACGTCGTTCGCGACATCGCCGGCATTACGGGCATCGAGAAGGTCAACGACTTCACGCTTCGGTTCCACACGGACCAGCCGCAGGCGTTCTTCCTGAAGTTCATCGCTCACCAGCACGTGGTGTTCGCCTCGCCGAAGGCCATCACGGAGATGGGCGAGGATCTCGACCGCCACGCGGTCGGCACCGGTCCCTACAAGTTCCTCGAGTGGGAAGACGACGTGAAGATCGTCGGCGAGCGGTTCGACAACTGGGCCTGGGGCCCGTCGTACCTGCCGAACCAGGGTCCGGCGTACCCCGACCGCATGCGGTCGCAGATCTTCGGCTTCAACATGACCGACAACGCCCAGGCCTTCGAGGCGGGCGAGGTCGACATCCTGCTGAACTGGTCGTTCGCCGACTACAAGCGGGTGTCCGAGAACCCGAAGTACCACGTCATCGGCTTTGCCGCGCCGGGCATGGGTCAGTACATGCCTCTGCACACGCAGCTCTGGCCGCTGGACGACCTGGCAGTGCGCAAGGCGCTGCTGTTCGGCGTCGACCGGCGAACCGTGACGGTGCGCGCGAACGGCGGCACGGCTCCGACCAACATCAGCAACCTGCTGGTGCCGGGCACCGTGGGCCGCAGCGACGCAGCCGGTCAGCTCTACACCTACGACCCCGCCAAGGGCTCCGCGCTTCTGGACGAGGCCGGCTACGCCTTGGGCGAGGACGGCTTCCGCTACGCGCCGGACGGCCGCAAGCTCGAGATCAGCTACCCGGACCGCGGCGACCCCGTGGTGGAGCTGTTCAAGCTTGACGTCGAGCGGAGCCTGGGCATCCAGGTGAACATCCCGAAGATGGACGAGGCCACGCACCGCGAGCAGGCCCAGGACGGCGCCTTCCACACCACGTGGATCGGCGTGGCGGGGCCGAACGGCGACGTGCTGTACGACCGCTTCCACACGTCCTTCTACGGTCGACCGGGCCGCGCCTACTCATTCTTCGAGTGGGACGGCGTTCCGGCCACCGCGACGGAAGGCGCGAAGATCGACGGTCTGCTGGACGCCGCGCGGGCCAGCTTCGATCCGGACGAGCAGCGAGCCATTTGGGAAGAAGCCGAGCTCTACCTCATGGAGAACGCGGTCGCCATCCCGTTGGTTCACGACTACCTGCCGTGGCTGTCCAACCCGGACCGCATCGGCGGCGTGCTGCACTTGGGTATTGACTACCTGCCCAGCTACGGGCAGTTCTACAGCACCCAGGAGTAGCGACTCTCGGAATGCAGCAGGCGCCCCCCCCGCATGTGGCGGTCGGGCGCCAGCCGTGCGATTTGAACGGTTTAAAGAACAAGCCCTGGGTGGATTAATAATACGGCGCATCCTCTAAATGATACCCGTCCG
>JAPPNP010000031.1:0-66534 GCA_028873795.1 Chloroflexota bacterium | reverse complement strand
GGGTCGCCTGTTTTTTTATAACCCCCCCCCCCCCGCCACTTTTTTTTATCCCCCCCCCCGGCCCCCCCCCCCCTACCGCCCCCCCCCCCCCCCCCTGGTGGGGGGGGGGGGGCGCCTGCCGTCCGATTTCACCGTTAGAATGACCTAGCCATGGCTGGATACATCATCCGTCGCATCCTCTACATGATCCCCGTCCTCTTTGGGGTGCTGATCGTGGTTTTCGTGCTGATGCGGCTGATTCCCGGCGATCCCATCGAGATCTTCTTCCAGTCGGGCGAGATCGGCGGCTCGGGCGCCACCAGCCGCGAGGGCGGTGAAGTCAGCCGCAAGGCTCTCGAGAAGCTACGCGAGAGCTACAACCTCGATAAGTCGCCCCCGCACCAGTTCGTCCTTTACGTGTGGGACGTGTTGCGCGGCGACCTGGGGACGTCAATTGCCTACCGACGCCCGGTCGTGGACATGATCGCGAGTCACTGGCCTGCGACCTTTGCGCTCACGATGGCGAGCATGGCCGTGGCCATCACCATCGGCGTCGGAGCGGGCGTGATCTCGGCCATCAAGCGCCACACGTTCGTCGACTACGGCGCGCAGATGTTCGCCATCCTGGGCATCTCGTTCCCACCGTTCTTTGTTGGCTTGCTCCTGATTCTGGTGTTTGCCATCAAATGGCAGACGGACGACGGCGTGGGCATGTTGCCGGCGGTTTCCAACGGCTATGGCAAGGAGCTGATCCTGCCGGCGCTCACCTTGGGCACCGCCGCGTCCGCCATCCTGGCGCGGCTCACCCGCTCGTCGATGCTCGACGTGCTTTCGCGCGACTACGTGCGCACCGCGCGGTCGAAAGGACTGCGGGAGCGCGTGGTCGTGACGGGACACGCCTTGCGCAACGCCTTGATTCCCGTGGTCACGGTCATCGGTCTCGAGTTCGGCGGTCTGCTGGCCGGCGCCGTGATCATCGAGGCCGTGTTCCACCGCCAGGGCCTGGGACTGCGGTTGATCGACGCCATCATCGACCGCGACTATCCGGTGGTGCAGGGCCTGGTCCTGCTATCCGCGGTCATCTATGCCGTGGCCAACCTGCTCGTCGACGTGCTGTATACGTATATCGATCCGCGAGTGCGTCTCGAAACGACGGGCTCCTAGCGCCGCGCGCCCGATCCGTCGGGAGTCCGGCGGTCGCAATCTGTCCCCTCGGAAGCCGAATGTGCCAGCATGGGCGGCGGCAGACGCCGAGTGGATGGTCCAATGACTGAGCACGAGCGGTATCTCTTCGACCTGCAGGGCTATCTGGCGGTTCCGAACGCGCTGGATGCCGCCGAAGTTGAAGCGCTCAACGAGGTTCTCGACGAGCAGATCGCGGCGCTGCCCGACCCCGATTGGTCCAACCATCGCTTCTTGGAGTTGCTGACGTGGGGCGCGCCGTACCGCGACCTCATCGATCACCCGATACTGCTGCCGTACGTCGTGGACATGGTGGGGCCGCACGTACGTTTGGATCACACCTACCTTGACATAATTCGCGGAGGGCTCAGCCCCATCGGCGCCACGCTGCACGGCGGACGGGTGCCGTACGACTCGGCGCAGTACTTCGAGTTTGCCGACAACCGCTTCTACAACGGCCTGTGCGTGGTGGCCATCAACCTCATGGACGTCAACCCCGGCGACGGCGGCTTTGCCTGCGTGCCCGGCAGCCACAAGAGCAATCTGCCCTTCCCCGACGACTGGAAGGACCTCGAAAAGGCTCAGCCATTCGTCGAGCGGGTGATTGGACCCGCGGGGACGGCGGTGTTTTTCACCGAGGCGCTGACGCACGGACCGTTGCCGTGGCACGGCGCGGCCGAACGCCGCACGATCTTCTACAAATACAGCCCGCGCCCGCTCGCCTGGTGGATGCCATATCCCGACGGCGCCGGGGTGGAGGGTCTGACCGAAGCGCAGCAACGGATCTTGGCGCCGCCAACCAGAGACCCGCGACGCATGGGGCCGCCGACGCTGTCCTAAGGGCCACCCGCGTCGGACGCCGCGACACGACCCAGCGCCTGCTGATAGATCTGCAGGTCGGCCTCGCTGAAGAGCACGAATCGGACTTTGTCGAATCCGAGCGTTGGCGCGAGCGCGGCCACGGTGGACATCGCGATGGCCGCGGCATCTGACGTCGGGTAGCCGTAGGCGCCGGTGCTGATCGATGGGAAGGCAATCGTGCGCGCGCCGGCATCCGCGGCAGTCGCGAGGCTCGACTCGTAGGCCGAGGCAAGCAGGTCGGCCTCGCCGTGCTCGCCGCCCCGCCAGATCGGTCCCACGGCGTGGATGACGTGGTCGGCCGGCAGGTCGCCGGCCCCGGTGCGCACGGCTTGGCCTGTTGGGCAGCCGCCGATCGTGCGGCACTCCTCCATGATGGACGGTCCGCCGGCGCGATGAATGGCGCCGTCCACGCCTCCGCCACCGGCCAATCGGGCGTTCGCCGCATTGACTATCGCGTCGACGCGTTGCTCTGTGATGTCGCCGCGGACGCACGAGACGGTGGCGCCGCCGAATGTCCGATTCACGCCTCAGCCTCCGGAATCGCCGGCGTCGGCGCGCGCGTGGATGAGCAACCGGCTCGGCCAATCGACGTCGTGGAAGATCGTCTGGTCGGCCGTCCTGACGCGGCGGGCGTGCCCCAGCGGCTCGCCGGTATTGGGATTGGCGTCGAAACGCGGGTAGTTGCTCGACGAGATGTCCACCCGAATGCGATGCCCGCGAGAGAATCGGTTGGCCGTGGGGTACAGGATGATTCGGAACTCGCAGATCTCGCCCGGCGTGAGGAACTGCTCCGACTCGAACCCGTTCCGAAACCGTGCCCGGATGATGCTGTCGCAGAGGTTCAACTCGTAGCCGCCGGGGGTGCTGCCCGGCGCGTCGCGATCGTGGGGATAGACGTCCAGCAGCTTGGCGGTGAAGTCCGTGTCGACCGCGCTGCTGGCGGCGAACAGCCGCACCTCCACGGGACCGGTGATCTCCAGGTCGGTCTCCAGCGGCGGCGTCTCGAACGACACGACATCCGGGCGTGACGCCAGCGACAGTGTGTCGCGATGCCCGAAGAAGCGACCGGGCTGGCCCCGCTGGTCGAATCCACCGGACGGCAGGATGTCCTCCGACGCGCTAATCGACCCGCCGGCCGTCGGCACCGGATCACGCGGGTCGTAGGTGTACCGAGTCGGCTCGTGCCGGTCGGTCGGCGCTTGCGGCCGGAGCGAGCCGTCGGCATGAAGGAACAGCGACGACTCTGCATATTCCGGCGGCGGCCACGTGGGCGCGCGCTCCCACCGACCGCCGTGCCAAAGCGTGGCGTCGAGATCGGCCGGAGGACGTCCTTCACGTCCGCCCATCACGAAATAGCGAACCGGCGGCTCACCGCGCAGCCCCGTGTCGAAGCCTTTCAGATGCTCATCGAAGAAGCGCAGGCGCATGTCGTCGTAGGCGGGCGCGGCGGTGTCGATGCCAAGCTCTACGTCACCGGCCGTGCTTTCCTCAACCGTTCCCTCGCCATGCCGCCACGGACCCATCACGAGTCGCATGGGGCTGGACTTGCGCTCGCTGAGCGCGAGGAAATTGGCAATCGCTCCCCGCGGATAGGTGTCGTACCAGCCGCTCTGGAACAGCACCGGCACGTCGGAGTGCTCGTCCCAGTAGCGGTCAATGGTGTAGCCGCGCTGCATCCAGTACTCGTCGTAGACGCCGTGGGTCAGGATGTCCCACGCCCATTGCTCGTAGGTGGGCAGCAGGCGCAGCGCCGTGCGGCCGGGGCGGAATCGCAGCGGCGGGCCGAACAGCTCCGGGATCTGGAGATCGGCTGCGTCGAATGTGCGCTTCAGGTCGGGATCGGCGAGCGCCTCCCGGCTGGTGCGCGCCATGCGAAAGGCGTAGCGAATGAACCGCTGCTCCAGCGCGCCGCCCTGTCGCAGCGACGACACGTGATAGTTGCTGGTGCCCTGCCCGACGACCTGGCAGGCGAGGTGCGGCGGATCGAGGGTAGCCAGCGCGCTCTGGTCCGAGCCCGCGTAGCTGGCGCCCATGGTGCCCACGCGCCCGTTGCACCAAGGCTGCGCGGCCACCCACTCCACCACGTCGAATCCGTCGGGCGCCTCGAGAGCGAACGGATACCACTCGCCGTTCGATTGACCGCGCCCACGGACGTCATTGATAACCGTGGCGTAGCCCCGTCGGGCGTACCAATGACCGCGACGGGCGTAGTTCGTGCCGTCCTTGAGATACGGCGTGCGCTCGACGATGGCCGGGAAGGGTCCATCCACCACCTCGCCGTTGCGCGCGGGAAGGTAGATGTCGGCGGCCAGCAGCACGCCGTCGCGGGCGGGAATGAGGACGTTTGGACGAACGATGGAGTCGTAGGCGCGATGGGAGCCTTGGAACGGCGGCGTGGCGTCGGACATTGGCGAATACCAAGGTCGGGGAGCAGGCCGATTGTTGCCCACGCGAGCCTTGCCCACCAACGACCCCACTCGTCGCCACGGGCCATGCCTGGACAAACCGCCGTGCGAATCGGTGGTTACGCTGGTCCTCTATGGCTCGACCCTCCGGCCATCGCTCAGTAATTGCCGTCGGCGGCGTAGTACGCCTTGGCGAAGGCATCGTGCTGGTGCGGCTGACCTACAGCCGGCACCGCGGCAAGTTCATGTTCCCCGGCGGCAAAGTCGATCCCGGCGAATCGCTCGAGGCGGCGCTGGTCCGGGAAGTGCGGGAGGAAGCGGGGATCGAAGCCGAGCCGCTGGGCATCGTGGCCGTGCGCCACCGCGTCGATCCCGCCGAGTTGAACACCTTCGTGATCTTTGAAATGCGGCACCTGAGCGGCGAGCCTCGGGCGGTCTCGCCGGAGGCCGACGAGGTGCGCGTGTTCGACGCCGATGACCTTCGGCGCACGCCGAAGGCGTTCGTCGGCCTGGTGCCCGAGATCGCGCTGCCAGTGCTCGACGGGACGTACACCCAGCTGGCACGGAACGACGACTTCGCTCCGGCGCCCTACGGTCCCGACACGTTTCGCATCTACGGCCCGGGCGGCCGGACGCTGCCCGAATTGGAGCGATTCGACCAGAGCGGCTTGGGCGAATAGCGCATACTTGAGTCGACGCTGGGGTACGGCGCGGCCGGAACCGCGCCGGCGGCGCGGAGGGTGCCGAATGGCTCGACAGCAGCGGCTCAGACGCTGGTGCAGCGTCGCGCTGCTG
Source organism: Chloroflexota bacterium (assembly GCA_028873795.1). Classification (GTDB taxonomy): domain Bacteria; phylum Chloroflexota; class UBA11872; order UBA11872; family UBA11872; genus JAJECS01. Next base: position 61,312 of record JAPPNP010000031.1, on the reverse strand, counting down.
GTGCTCGGCGTGGCGTGGCTGGCGCTGGCGAACATCTATCCAGCGGCACGCGCGCAGTCGTCGTACGTCGCGGTCGCGACCATCGACGGGCCCATCGACATTGTCGCCACGCGGTATCTCGAGCGGGTGCTCGAAGAGGCGTGGGACACCGACGCCGCCTTGCTCGTGGTTCGACTCAACACGCCGGGCGGACTTGCCGACAGCACCCGGGACATCGTGGGACTGCTGCTCGAATCGCGCGTGCCGGTGGCGGTCTACGTGTCCCCAGCCGGCTCGCAGGCGGCGTCCGCCGGCACTTTTGTCGCGGCTGCCGCGCACTTCGCCGTGATGGCGCCCGGCACCAACATCGGCGCCGCCTCGCCGGTCACGGCCAGTGGGGAGGACGTGCCGGCAACTCTGGCGGACAAGGTGAGCGAGGACACGCAAGCCTTCATTCGCAGCATTGCCGAGCGGCGCGGTCGCGACGCGGCGGCGCTCGAAGCCACCGTGACGCAGGCGAAGTCATACTCCGCGGGCGAGGCTGAAGACGCCGGCATCATCGACTTCATCGCCGACGACCTCGACGCTCTTCTGCGGCAGGTGGACGGCGCGGAGGTCGAGACGGCGAGGGGCCCGCAACAGGTCAACGTGGCCGGACTCGAGGTGCGCGAGCTCGATCCGACCGGCGTGGAGCGTTTTCTGTCCGTGCTGGCGAATCCCGCCTTGGCGCTGGTGCTCTTGTTCATCGGGGGATTCGGCCTGCTGGTGGAGTTTTCGGCGCCCGGGCTCGGCGTGCCTGGAATCGTGGGAGTGGTGGCCCTCGCCCTGGCGTTCACCGGGCTGGGCCAGCTTCCGGTGAACTGGCTGGGCGTGGTGCTGATTCTCGGCGCCTTGGGGCTGGCGGCGCTGGAGGTTCAGGCGGTCGGCTTTGGCCTATTCGGAGCCAGTGCCGTCGCGGCGTTCATCGCTGGGGCGTTTCTGCTCGTTGGCGATGCGTTTCGTGTACCGGAGATCGACATCCCGGAGATCGAGATCGGCGTGAACCCGTGGTTGATCGGCGTGCTCGGCGGGGTGTTTGCGGCGGCACTCGCGGTCATTGCCTGGGCGTTGCGATCCGATCGCCGGCGAGCCGGCTCGTCGTACGTGAGCCCGACCTCGGAGGCCGCGCTCGTCGGCCAGCTGGCGGAAGTGACGCGCACGCTCAATCCTCGCGGCGAAGTGCGGCTTGCCGGCGAGCGTTGGGAAGCCGAGTTGCCGCCCGGGGGGCGCGCAAGGGTGGGCGAGCGCGTTATGGTGCGAGATGTCGAAGGTTTGCGACTGAGGGTCGATATCGTGCAAGAGTCAGCGTCAGAGGCGCCGACGGTGACCGGCTGAAGGGAGTTTCACCATGGCCATCATCAATTTCGTGCGTGACTACCAACGGATAGCGCGGTTTCGCTTCGGGCGGTTCGAGGGCATGTTGGGGCCCGGCATCGTCTTTGCGATCCCGATCCTGCATCAGATTCGCCGCGTCGAAACGCGCACCGAGGTGCTGGACATTCCGCGACAGACCAACATCACCAAGGACAACGCCTCGATCGACATCGATTTCCTCGTCTACATGCGCGTGGACATCAACGAGGCCCAGCGGGCCGTGCTGGAGGTCGAGGACTACCGCTCGGCGGTCGTCGGACTTGCCACCACAACGCTGCGGGCGGTGGTTGGCGATATCGACCTGGACGACGTCCTCTCGCAGCGCGAGCGCATCAACGAATCGATTCGGGTGAAGCTCGACTCCGAGACGGCGCGATGGGGCATCAAGGTCACCAATGTCGAGATTCGCGAGATCGACCCGCCGCGAGAGATCCAGGAAGCCATGAATCGCCAGATGTCGGCGGAGCGGCTGCGCCGCGCCGTGATTCTGGAAGCCGACGGGACGCGGCAGTCGAACATCACCGTCGCCGAAGGTGAGAAGCAGGCGGCGATCCTCAAGGCTGAAGGCGCCCGGCAGGCTGAAATTCTGTCCGCCGAGGGCGACCAGCAGGCCGCCGTGCTCCGCGCGCAGGGATTCAGCGAGGCGCTCGAGCGGATTTTCGTGATCGCGCAACAGGTGGACCCGAACACCATGAGTCTCCAGTACCTGGACACGCTCAAGTCGCTCGGCGCGAGTCCGTCCTCGAAATTCATATTCCCGCTGGAGTTCACCCGGATGCTCGGTGCGCTCGGAGGCAAGGTGTCCGGCGACTCCGACGGCTAAACGCTGCCCCGCCTGCGGTCCGGTTGAGTCCGCCGCTTCCGGCGGTCGTCCGGGGCCTAGCCTTGTGGCGGGATTGCGACCGGCGGCAGCTGCCAGGCTTGAAGCTGGCGCTCGGCGCTCACGGTGAATAGCCGGTTGAGTCCCGGCGCAACCGCGATTCCGCGAATCGGCGCGAGCGTCGTGGCGTCGCCGAGCACGGCGCCATCGGAGCGGATGATAGTGATGGTCATGTCATCCACCAGCGCCGCCACGTAGTCGTCCATGGGATAGACGGCGCGGGCGCGGACGCGCGGCGCGAACCACACCTCGGTGCCGTCAAGCGTGAACGAGCCCACGCCGGCTTCGCCGGCGAGAATCAGGATGTCATCGCGAGGGGCCCGGGCGGCGTCGGTGGCCGGAAAGCGAAGCTGCGACCGGAGATTGGCGCTCTCGGCTTCGAAAACCTGGAGGCCGGCGCTCGTGAGGGCGATGACCTGGTCGCCTTCCTGCGTAAAGATGACCTGCAGGATGTCGCCGTCGACGCCGAATCGCTGCTCGAGATTGCCGTCGGGTCGGATCAGCACCACCTGATTCTCGCCACGATTGGACGAACCGACGGCCACGGTGCCGCTCCGCTTGTCGAGATCGACCCATGCCGCCGAGATGTAGCTCTTGGTCGGGCCCCACACTTGGCCCTGCCGATTGAAGGCGAAGACCCTGCCGACGCCGCTGGCGTTGGTGCTGCGGACCACGAGCCGGGCGCCGTCGTCGTCAAAGAGGGCTTGTTCGAGCAGTTGATTGTCCGGACGGAATGGGGACGGCCACACCTGATTGCCAACGGCATCGAGCAGCTGCACGTCGAATCCGTGAATCGCCAAGAGCTCACCGTGCCGCTGCATGGACACCCGCGCCAGCGGCATGCGCATGTCGCGGGTCCATCGCAGGCCGCCGTCCGCCCCAAACGAGGCCACGTTGCCGGCGCGCGCCACCGCCGCGACCTGCTCGCCACGCTCGGACGCGGCCAGGTCGGTCGCGTCGAAATCGAGCCGTTCCAGCCATAGAAGCTCGCGCCACGACTGGCGTTCAGGAGCGCGGAGCGTGGTGACGTTGAAGCTGAGATCGGTGACGTCTTCCACTTGGACCTGAAAGCCGCCAGCCAGCCACCGCCCGGCCGCCGCGTCGGCGGCGGCGGGATCGGCATAGCGGCCGATTTCAACCCATCCGGGATTGCTGCGCGAGAGCCGCACGTCGTCGACGAGGTGCGCCAGGGCGGCTCGGGCCGCGGCCTCCCCGTCGTAGGGTCCAACCAAAACCGCCCGCTTGCGCACGCGCCAGGCGTCGATCGTTGACTCGCCGATGGCGTCCAGCCGCGCCCCCAACCCGTCCTGGGCAAGTCCGGGGCCGATGCCCTCGATAAATGCTTCGAGCTGATCGCGCGCCGATTGCTGCAGGGTCACGACGTGCATCAACTGCTCCGGTTGCCCGGTCTCGCGGTAGACCCGGACGGTGGGGCCAATTTCGACCAGGGCATCGATCACGGCCACCAGGGCTGCATGCGTCGCCTGGATGTCTGGATCCGGGACCAGTGGAATGACGCGATGCGAGAGGGCGGCGATCGAGGGAAGCTGGGCTTCCACGCTGAGCAGGAACTGGTCCGTCGAAAGGGAACCGCGGGCGAAGGCGCCGGTGTTGATGGAAATGGCCCGCAGCACCTCGAGCGACCCGGTGGCAACCTCGATCGCCGGCTCCCAATAGGGGCGCAGGCGCACGGCGAGCGGCGTCGGCTGCGCCTCGCCGCAGGCGACGGCAGCGCCGCCGATCGCGAGAGCCGCCAGCACTCGCCGCCGCGTCATGGCGTGACGCCCGGCCGGAGCGCCCACCGGCCCCTAGACGGGCACCGCGGCCGGCTGCGCGACACCCCGGAGCGACCAAGGAGTCGCATCCGTCACCTGGATGGGCACGGTTTCGCCTGCCGCCAAATCCGCGTGGTCGGGGGTGAACACCAGCTTGTTCGAGCGGGTTCGGCCGCGCCAGGTGGGCGGGCGTCCCGGCGCCTTGCCGCTCTCCAGCGATTCCAGCAGCACGTCCTCAACCGACCCGACCAGGGCGCTGTTGATCTCCCGTGCAATCGGCGTTTGCACGCGTTCGATTTCGTGCAGGCGCCGCAGCTTTTCGTCTTGGGACACATCGTCGACCCATTGGTCGGCCGCCGTCCCCTTGCGCGGGCTGAATGCCGCGACATGGACCTGGTCGAACCTCAAATCGGCAACGAGGTCGCGCGAGTTCGCAAACTCAGCCTCGGTCTCCCCGCAAAAGCCGACGATGACGTCGGTGGTCACGGCGACTCCGGGCACGATCGACCGCAACATATCGATCATGTCGCGGTAGTGCGCCACGCTGTAGCCGCGCGCCATGCGGCGCAGCACGGTGTCGTCGCCGGCCTGCACCGGCAAGTTGATCTCCTCGCAGACGCTGGGCAGATCGCGCATGGCCAAAGCCAGCGGCTCGGTCATGAACTGCGGATGGGCGGTGACGAATCGCACCCGCTCAACGCCGGGAAGGGCGTCGACCGCCGCCAGGGCATCGGGCAGGCGATGGCCATCGAGGTCGAACCCATAGGCATTGACGATCTGACCGACGAGGACGATCTCGCGAGCCCCCTCGTCGACGAACTGCCGCGCCTCGGCGACGATCTCATCCAACGGACGACTGCGCTGGGCGCCGCGTCGAAACGGCACGATGCAGTAGGTGCAGTGCTTGTCGCAGCCGTAGATGATGTTGACATAACGCGAAACCGACCCTTCGCCGGGGAGCGGCGCGGCCTCGACGTCTTCGTACGCATCCGTGCCGGGAATCTGCCGCGCCATGCGCGCGAGCATCGGCTCTATATTCAGCGAGTCGAACAGCACGTCGACGGGCCGCAGATGCGGCTCGAGCTCGGTTCGATCGGCGTGCACCGTGCATCCGGTGAGCCCCACCAGCAGCTCCGGACGCCGCTTCTTGGCGCCCTGAAGCAATCCCAGCATTCCCCAGACCTTTCGGTCGGCATTCTCGCGCACCGCACAGCCGTTCACGACCACGGCAGTGGCGTCCGCGAGGTTCTCGACGGGGACATGCCCGGCGCTCATCAGGTCGCGCGACATCCGCTCGCCGTCCGCTTTGTTCATCTGGCAACCGATCGTCCAGACGAAGAACCGATGGCCGGTCGTGGTGGAAGGCATAGATGACCTGGGAGAGAATGTTGCGACAAACCGTCGCCCCAACTCATCCTGCATCATACGCTGACAGGGTGGTCAGCCCGTGATGATTGCCGAGATCAGCCCATGAAGCTCCCCAGCCAGTTGTCGCGGCGCCCGCGTCTTGCGGCGTGGGTTGTCCTCTCCGCTGTCTTTGTCGCCCTGGTGCTCATCGTGTCGCTGGGTCGCGAACTCGACGCCTGGCAATACCTCGGTCTGAGCGCCGTCGCGGTTGCCATTGCGGGACTCAGCGTGGCCCTCACGTTCAGCCGGAGTGACGATCCCGAGTTCGATGGCTAGCGGTTCGCCGCGCATCCTCATCACGGGCGGGAGCGGCCAGATTGGCATCGAGCTGGCGCACCGGCTCGACGAGGCCAACGTGTGGGCCTTGGGGCGCAGCGCCCTCGACGTCACCAGCGGCGCGGCCATGGATCGCGCGCTGGCCGAGATCAAGCCCACGGTCGTGATTCATGCCGCGGCCATGACCGATCCCGAGGCCTGCGAGCGAGACCGGGGCGCCGCCCAGCGGGTCAATGTCGTGGGCGCCTGGAACGTGGCGCGCGCGGTCGCCCGCGCCGGTGCCGAAATGGTGTACCTGAGCACCAGCTACGTCTTCACCGGCGACAAGCTGGGGCCATACCGCGAATACGACGAGCCCGGTCCAATCAACGCCTACGGCGTGAGCAAGCTTGGTGGCGAACGGGCCGCCCGACAGGCCCTGGATCGCCTCTATGTTGTGCGCTCAGGCTGGGTTTACAGCCGGTGGAATCGGGGATTCGTGGCTCGCCTCCTCGAGCTGGCGGACGACGCCAGGGAGCTGCGCTACGTGGGCGACCAGGTTGCCAACCCGACCTTCGCGGGCGATCTGGCGGCGGCCATCCTGCGCCTGATCGACACACGGGCTTACGGCGTGCACCACCTCGTGAATGAGGGGGCGTCCAGCTGGTACGGCTGGGCGACCGCGGTGCTGCGCGCCGCCGGACGCGAGGACGTGGCCGTCGAAGAGATCTCGGCGGAGGAATTCCCGCGCGAGGCGCCGATTCCGGCGAATAGCGAGCTGGCCAACGAGATGGCGCGGGCCGTCGGGATCACGCTCAGGCCTTGGCACGATGCCCTCGAGGAGTTCGTGCGGCGGTGGGTGGCGGATCGTGGCTGAGGCGCCGCGCTGGAGCGTCGTTATTCCGACGTGGAACGGACGCCACCTTCTGGCCGAGGCGCTGGACGGGCTGAGCGGGCAAACACTCCAGGATTTCGAAACCATCGTGGTTGACGACGCGTCCGACGACGACACGCGGCTGTGGCTGCGCCAGAACAAACCTGATGTGGTCGCCGTCGAGCTCGCTCAGCGCCGCGGGCTGGCACACGCGATCAACCAGGGACTGGCCGTAGCGCACGGTGAACGCATCGCGTTTCTCAACAATGACGCCGTGCCCGAGCCCGAGTGGCTCGCCGAGCTGGATCGAGCCTTCGATGAGCATCCGGAAGCCAGCATGCTGGCCTCGCGAATTCTGCTCTACGCGACGCCGGACCGACTGCACGCCGCCGGCGACTTCTTCACCGCCAGCGGGTTGCCCGGAAATCGCGGCGTGTGGCAGCGGGACGGCGCCGAATTCGATGAACCGCGGGAGGTCTTTGGCGCCTGTGCCGCCGCCGCGGGCTACCGGAAGTCGTTGTTCGATGCGGTGGGCGCGCTGGATGAAGACCTGATGATGTATTGCGAAGACGTGGACCTGAGCTGGCGGGCGCAGCTCGCCGGGCATCGGTGTCGCTACGTCCCGACGGCCCGCGTGCGGCATCGCCGCGGCGCCAGCGCCACCAGCGAGTTCGAGAGCTTTCTGGTGGGGCGAAACCGACCGCTGGTCGCCGTGATGAACGTTCCGGGATACGTGGTGCGTCGTCGCTGGTGGGTCATGCTGCGGGCCCAGGGGCAAATCGCGCTGGATGCGCTGCGCAATTTCCAGGGACGCGCCGCACGCGCGACGCTGAATGGCCAGTTGGCGGCGATTCCGCAGTTGAGCCGAGCGTTGCGCAAACGTCGACGCCGCCAGCGAAAGCGCACGGTCAACGAGGCATACATTTGGTCGCTGCTGGACTAGCCACGGTTTCCCGACGGGCGTCGGCGACCTGGGCGTGGGCCGCGGCAGTTGCGCTTGCCGCCGGACTTGCCGGGTGGATGGCCGCGCGCATGCAACCGGCTGCCGCGATTGCCGGCGGTGTTCTTGTCGTCGGCGCCCTCGCGGCGGCTCGGCGGCCCGCACTCGGGCTGGGTGGCCTGATCGCTCTCGCCATTCTGGCGCCGTTTCTGATCGTGCCGGTGCGCGTCGGCGCCCAGCCGCCCGTCATTGCGCTGCTTTTGGCCCTCCTCATCGGCGCTTCGGCGGTGGCCGTTGTCAGGCGGAGCCACGCCCTTTTCCGGGACCGCATCCTGATCGTCCAGGGCGTCTACCTGCTGCTCATTCTCCTGGCCACGGGGATCGCCTGGCCCGTGAGCCGGGATGTCGAAGCCCTGCAGACGGGCCTGAAGCTGGCGATGGCCGCGGCGGTCCCGCTCCTGGTCGTGATGTGGCTGCCGCGGTCGGCAATCGCCCGCCATGGGCAACTCGTGATCGTCGGCGCCGGGGCGCTCCAGGCCGCGCTCGCTGTGGGATTGCACCTGGCGGGTGACGCCGGCATCCGGTTTCTCGCGGCGATGTCCCCGGCCGGCTATCCCGCAGCCGACATTCAGCGGTTCCTGCCCGACGAGGTCACGCCGCGCGCGACGGGGCTGCTCGTCGACCCAAACGTCCTGGGCGTCACGCTGGCGATGGTGCTGCCGTTCGCGATGGTGGGTTCCACCGGATCCGCGCGTCGGTTTGCGCTGCAGGCGACCGCCGTTGGTCTGATCGTGGCGGCGCTCATGCTCTCGCTGTCGCGGGGCGCATGGGTCGGCGCCGCGGCCGCGGCCCTCGTCGTCGTGGCAAGCACGCGCCCGCGTTTGGGCGCCGGGCTCGCGGTGGCCGGCGTTCTTGGGCTGGTCGTTCCATGGCCGGGCGGCCTGGGGGATTCGATTCGTGCGGCGGTCGTGCAGCGCGACCTGTCCGACGCCCTGCGTTTGGGCGAACTGCGGGAGGCGGTCCGTGTGATTGGGCGCTATCCCTGGTTTGGCGTCGGCTATGGCGCATCGCCCGACGTGGACATGTTCGTCGGCGTCTCGAACACGTGGCTGTGGATCGCCGAGCGTGCCGGCGTGCTGGCGGCCGCGACCGCATTGGGCGTCGTTGTGGCAACGGTGCTGCGGGCGGCTCGGTCCATCGTCCGCGACCCGCTGGCGCGCGCCTGCGTGGCGGGACTGGCGGCGCTGCTGGCGACCTCCATGGTCGACCACCACGTGGCGAGCTTCCAGCACCTGGCCGTGCTGGGCGGCGCTCTGCTGGGCGCCACGCTGGTGGTCGTTCGGCGCAGCGCCTGACGTGCGCGTTGCTCTCGACGGCCGGATGCTGCATCGCGACCGCGCCGGCATCGGCCGCTATATCTGGGAACTCCAGCAGGCCATCGCCGACTTGGGCGATCCCAGGCACGACGTCACCCTCCTCCTCGATCCGCGCGACCGGCGGCACGGCGGCGCGGCGCTGGCGGTCCGACCCGCGCCGGCCCCGGCACGACATCGCTTGGAGCGGGTCACGTTGGGATGGGGACTGCGACCCTTTGGGGCGGCGCACTTTCCCGACCATGCCCTGCCGCCGGGCGTGCGCGTGCCAAGCGTGGTGACGGTGCACGACGTGTCGTTCCTGACGCACCCGTCGGCATACGAGCCGCGCGGCCTCGATTTCTACCGCGCCGCCAGCCGGCGGCTGTCGCGGGCGACACAGGTGATTACCGTGTCCGCCCACGTCCGCGATCAACTCGTGGAGCGGGAGCTCGTGCCCGGCGACCGGATCAGCGTGATTCATGAGGCGCCCTCGGCCTCGCTGGATGTGGAGGCGGACTCCACGCCAATACAGGGCGAATACGCCCTCATGGTTGGCACCCTGCAACCACGCAAGAATCACGTCCACGCTGCGCGAGCGTGGGTGCGGTCCACGGCCGCGCGCCGGATGCCCCTGCTGGTCGCGGGCGCGCTTGGGTATCGAGGCGTGGAGATTGTGCGAACCGTGCGGACGCTGGATCCCCAGGCACGCGTGCGGTTCATCGGCTCCGTGACGGACGCCATGCTGGGGCGGCTGCTACGCCATGCGAGCCTCATGCTGCAGCCATCGCTTGACGAAGGATTTGGGTTGCCGGTGCTCGAGGCGATGCGAGCCGGAGCGCCATGCGTGGTTTCCGACATTGGCGCGCTGCGGGAGGTGGCGGCCGACGCGGCGCTGTTCGTCGATCCCAGAGATGCCGAGGCGCTGACGGACGCGATTGACGCGGTTGGGGAAGATCCGGCGCTTGCCGCGCGACTCCGTTCGGCCGGTCGTGCGCGAGCCGCCGAGTTTTCCTGGGCGCGCGCCGCCGCGGCCACCCTGTCGGTCTACGACCGCCTCGCGTGAGCGTCCTCGTCGTCACGCCTTCGGTCCCGTGGCCGCCGACGCACGGGGCGGCGGTGCGCAACAGCGCCTTCATCACGGCGCTGGCCGAACACTACGACGTCGACGTGCTCACCCTTGCCGGCCCGCGTGAGCGGGTGCGCCCGCATCCGGACGCTCGCAGCACAACCGCCGTCCGTCTGCGGCGGGCGCCGTGGTGGCGGCGTCTGGCCAACGCCGCCGTGGGGCCCACGCCGGATCTTGTGTTTCGACACCGCACGCCCGAGCTTCGCGCCGCCGTGCAGCAGCGCCTCGGCGCGGGCGGCATCGAGGTGGTACAGGTGGAAGGCTTGCAGTTGGCCCACATCGTGCATGACGTGGCGACCTGCACCGAAGGTGAGGGTGTACGCCCTTCGGTCGTCTATGACGCGCACAACGTGGAATGGCGTCTGCAAAGCCAGCTTGCGAACCTCGCGCGGTGGGCGCGCGCCTGGCACTCGGGTCGGCAGGCGGCGCTTCTGTACGAGGTCGAGCGGTGGGTCGTGGGCGCGGCTGACGCGGTGGTCGCCTCGTCGGAAGCCGACGCCGAATCTCTCGCGACGCTCGGCAATCGCTTCGTCTCGGCGATTGTCCATCCGGTTCCGGTTCCACCGGACCCACCGGGCGCCGACGAGGAAGCCGACCAACCGCGCGTGCTGTTAGCCGCCAATTTCGACTACCGGCCCAACATTCTTGGCGCCGAATGGCTCTTTGGCAGCGTGTGGCCGGCGGTGCTGCGACGCGTACCGGAGGCTGAATTGCGCGTGGTGGGTCCGGGATCCCTCGGCCTGCGCGCGATTGTCCCCGCGCGGTGCAGCCTGGGCGGGCTGGTGGATGACTTTGGGGCGGAGCAGCGCGCGGCCTGGCTGAGCACCTCGCCCGCGCCCGTGGGTTCGGGGGCGCCACTGAAGGTGCTGCAGTCCCTGGCCCAGGCGCGCCCGGTGGTGGTGCGAGCCGCCGGGCTTGCCGGGTTGCCGCCCTCTCTTGGGGGCATTGCGGCGACGGACTCGGCTGAGTCCTTCGCCGACGCGCTCTCAAGTCTTCTGCAAGACCATGCGCGGCGACACGAGATGGGGCGCCAAGGGCATGCCTACGTCTTCGCGCACCACGCGCCGTCGGTCGTGGGGAAAGAGCTTCTGGCTGTGCATCATGGCCTCAGATGCCGGCAGGGCGACGGAGGCGGCGAATGAGGGTGGCCGTGTGCGCGACCGTGCTCAATGAATCTCGGGATGCCGGCGCCCTCGTCGACAGCCTTCGGTCGCAGCTCCGAGCGCCGGACGAGCTAGTCATCGTCGACGGTGGATCGAGTGACGGGACTGCCGAAATACTGCGAGAAGCCCTCGTCGGCATGCCGGGCGCCCAGGTGATCGACGCCCCCGGCGCAAACATCTCCGCAGGTCGAAATCTTGCGGTGCGCGCGACCCAGGCTGAGTTCATTGCCTTCACCGACGCCGGGATCATGCGGTCGCCGGAGTGGCTTGGTGCGCTGATCGACGCGGCCGACCAGGCGTCGAGCGCCGCCGGCGCATTCGGATACATCCTCGCGGCGCCCGGGAACACGGTCGAGTCGGCAATCGGCGCGGTCGGTCTTCCATCCGCCAGCGAAATCGATCCGGCGCACTATCCGCCGAGCGGCGGATCGGTGCTGCTGCGACGCCAGTGGTTCGAGCGCGTCGGCGGCTTTCCCGAGTGGCTCGACTACGGCGAGGACCTCTGGCTCGATCGACGGGTGTGGGCCATGGGCGGCTGGTTCGTCCACGCCCCAGGCGCCGATGTCCGGAATCGCCCGCGATCGAGCCTGCCGGCCTTCTTCCGGCAGTACTACCACTACGCCTGGGGCGATGGACGCGCCGGCATGCTCGGGAAGCGCCATGCCGCGCGCTTCGCGGCCTACACCGTTGGTCTGGCGCTCGCGCGGCGGCCGTCGTGGGCTCGCACCGCGCTCCTGATGTTCCTCGGATATCGCTACGTTCGGCGCCCTATCGAGCGGGCGCGGGGGTTGCCCGGAAGCGGACCGGCCGCCCCGGCGCTCGTTCCGCTCGTACGCGTGGTTGGCGACGTGGCCAAGATGTCGGGATATGCGGCGGGTTGTTGGCGTCGGCTGAGAGGCTAGGACGATGACCGCGGACATCTCGATCATCATCGTCACGTACAACGTGCCCGACCTGTTGCGGCGATGCCTCGCGACGATCCCGTCCGCGCTTGACGGGCTCTCGGCCGAAGTCTTTGTCGTGGACAACGGCTCTGGCGACGGCACCTGGGACGACATCGTGTCCCGGGCGGACGTGCAGGCGATTCGCGGCAGCCGTGAGCTGGGGTTTGGCCGGGGCAACAACCTCGCCGCCGCTCGGGCCACCGGGCGCTGGGTGCTGTTCCTCAATCCCGATACGGAACTACCGCCGCTCGGCGTTCGGCGTCTGATGGAACGCGGCGACGCGGATCCCGCGGTGGGAGTTCTCGGGCCGCGCCTGGAATTGGCCGATGGCTCGCTGGATCCGGCTGCGTGCCGCAGCTTTCCCACGCCTGCCTCCGCGGCCCTGCGCCTGCTGCGTTGGCCGCGCGGCTTCTCGCCGCGCGGCGTGCAACCCTATAACGTCGCCCCGTCCACCGGACGCGAGGCGGAGGTAGACGCCGTTTCCGGCGCGTGCATGCTGGTGCGCGCCGAGGCCCTTCGTCGTGTCGGCGGCTTCGATCCGCAGTTCTTCACCTACGGCGAAGACCTCGACCTGGGCTATCGGATTCGACAGGCCGGCTGGACGACCCTCTTCGTCCCGACGGTGGTCGTACGCCACCTCAAGCGGCAGTCCACGCGGCAGCGCGCCGTTCGGGCGCGGGTGGAATTCTATCGGGCAATTTGGCTTTACTATCGCAAGCACCGGCGACATGACGGCCCGTGGCTGCGGGCGGTCGTCACGGTCGCGGTAGTGGTCCTGGCGCTTGGCGCGGTTGCGCGCCAAGTCGCCCTCCGGGTGTTGACGCTGGGTCGTCGCAAGGGGGCATGAGCTGACCTGGTTTCGGCGCAATTGGGCGAGTCTCGAGATTACGGGAACGGTGGCACTCGATGTCGCGGCGTTGATTGCAGCCACCGGCATTGCCTATATCGTGCGATTCCGGTTGGGCTGGGGGCCTGATCTGGCGTCGAACCGATATCTCTTCTTCGTTCCAGTGAACATCACGTTTATCGCCGCGAGTGTGTTGGCCGGATTGGCCCTCGGTCTCTATACGCGCCATCGGACGGCAGGACCGCTGGACCGGGTCGTGCGAGTCACCGGCGCCGTCACGGTGGGCGCGCTGCTAACGGTCGCCGCCACGTTCTTCGTGATTCAGGACCGGCTTGAATTCGTGCGCCTGCTGGTCACCTACATGTGGCTCGTAGGCACCGTGTTGATCGTCCTGGGACGAACGCTCCTGATAGTCGTGCGCCAGGCGCTCAATCGCTACGGCATTGGTATCACGCGCGTGATCATCGTTGGGGCCGGCACCGAGGGAACCGAGGTGCTGGCGCGACTGGTCGATGAACGCACGCGTCGCTTCCAAGTCATTGGTTTTGTGGACGACTTCGCAACCTCGGTGACAGCCCGCGGCAACCGAGTGCCGGTGCTTGGTCGCGTGGACTCGCTCGCGGATGTGCTCAGTGAGCATCAGGTCGACAACGTCGTGGTGGCCATCCCGTCGCTCTCGCACGACGCGCTGCTGGGAATCCTCGAGCAGACCGAAGCGTCCTTCACCGACGTGTGGCTGCTGCCGGACCTCTTTCAGTTGATGGTGTCGCCGGTGACGACGGGCGGGATTCGCGGGCTGCCGCTCATGGCCGTCAACGAGGTGCGGCTGCAAGGACTCAGCCGGCTCACCAAGCGCTCGCTGGACCTCGTGGGCGCTATATTTGGGATGGTGGTCTTGTCGATTCCCATGGTGGTGGTCGCACTGGCCATCCGCCTGGACTCCGCTGGGCCGGTGTTTTACGTGCAGCAGCGCGTCGGCCGCGACCAGCGGCGATTTCCGATCATCAAGTTCCGGACGATGCACCGCGATGCCGAGAGCAGCGGACAGACCTGGACGATTTCGAACGATCCACGGATCACTCGCGTGGGCCGCTGGCTCCGGCGCTACTGGATCGACGAACTGCCGCAACTCATCAATGTGATTCGAGGGGACATGAGCCTGGTTGGGCCAAGGCCCGAGCGGACCTCCTACGTTCGCCAATTCGAGCGCGAGTACTCTCGCTATATGGTTCGCCATCGAGAGCGTGCCGGGATGACCGGCTGGGCACAGGTCAACGGGTTGCGCGGAAACTCGTCGATCGATGAGCGCACGCGCTACGACCTCTACTACGTGGAAAACTGGTCCTTGCTGTTTGACCTTCGAATTCTGATGCGCACGCTGCGAATTGTGATGCGGGGCGATGTGGCCTAGATACCGGCGCATGCGGCCAATGACTCGGCGGCAGATGCTCGTGGGCGCACTGGCCGCCATTGCGGCCACGGGATGCGACATTGGCGTACCGGGCGATGATCAAGGCCCAGCGCAGCCCACCGAGACTGCATCGACTGTCGCGGCCGTCGCGAGGCCCTACCTGCCGCTTGTCGTGTCGAGCTTGCCGCCGGCGGTTCAACTCCCGCTGGTGGTGATCGATCTGGCGGGCAGCGGCGAATTCGGCGACTCCGGCGACGGACAGGCTGCGGCGCTGGCGCAGTTTCGAAGTATCGGCGGCGTGGCAGTCGACCCGCAGGGCCGGGTCTACATCTCGGATCCCCAAGCCAATCGCGTCCGGCGCATCGGCGCCGACGGCGTGATTCAAACCGTGGCCGGCACGGACATTCGCGGCTCCGCCGGTGATGGCGGGCCTGCAACGCAGGCCGAGCTCACGGAGCCCACCCGATTGCTGGTCGACGGAGCCGGCGTTCTTCTGATTGGGGAGTTGCATCGGGTACGCCGCGTAGCGCTCGACGGCACGATCACGACGGTCATTGGCGATGGGCAGCCGGGGATCGAGGGCGATGGCGGGCCGGCGAGCCTGGCCCGCCTGGCGGCAAATGCCGGCATGGCGCTGGACGGCGAGGGCACCCTATTTGTCGCCGAGCGCGCCGCGAATCGCGTGCGGCGCATCGGCCCTGACGGCATCGTGACGACCATGGCGGGCACCGGCGTCGCCGGAAGCGCGGGCGATGGCGGCGCCGCCACGAGCGCGCAATTGAATCAACCGGTCGACGTGGACGTCGACGCGTTTGCCAACGTATTGATCGCCGAGCTTGGTGGAAACCGCATCCGCCGGGTATCCGGCCAGAGCAGCGTTGCGGCCATTCACACGCTCGCGGGAACCGGAGCGCCCGGTATCGGCGGGGATGGCGGTTCGGCGGTGAGCGCCCAGCTGCACGGGCCCCAGGCCGTGGCCGTGGACACCGACGGCAACGTCTTTGTCGCGGACTGGAACAATCGACGCATCCGCCGCATCGATCCCAATGGCGGCATCACGACCATCGCCGGCGACCTGCAACAGCCATCGGCATCCGGCCGCCTCGCCGTCGATACGCGGCTGGAGCTCCCGGTCGACGTGACGGTCACCACGCGCGGGGAGTTGCTGGTCGTCGAACAGGGGACGCGTCGCTTGCGGGCGCTGGTGCCCATTGCGCAGATTCCCGCCGAGCCCGAGGCGCCGGCCGCCCCGCCCTATCGTCCACCGGCTCCCGCGCAGGCGCTGCCGCCGCCGGTTGCGGGGGATTTGATTGCCGACGCGTTCGCCGGCCGCGGCGAACCGGGCTATGACGGTGAGGGCGGCTTGCGGCAGGACGCCCAGTTCACGACGCCGCGGGGTATCGCGGTTGACGGCTTCGGGCGCGTGTTGATTGCCGACACCGGCAACCACCGGGTTCGCCGGATCGAACTCGACGGCACCGTGCGCACCGTGGCCGGGACGGGCAACCCAGGATTCTCGGGTGACGGCGGCCTGGCCACGGCGGCGCAGTTGAATCGGCCCCACCACGTCACCGTCGATGCACAGGGCGCTCTCTACATCGCCGACGCGGGCAACTTCCGGGTGCGGCGGGTTTCGCCGGAGGGCGTGATCAGCACCATGGTCGGCGGCAGCGCTCCGGGCTCAACCGGCGACGGCGGGCCGGCAACGTACGCCTCACTCACCGAGCCGGTTGGCGTGGCCCTGGATTCCTCTGGGCGCTTGTACGTCGTCGACGCGCCGGATCATCGGGTTCGCCGCGTGGAGCGTGACGGAACCATCGTCTCGTTTGCCGGCACCGGCAATTTCGGCTCGGGCGGCGACGGCGGGCCCGCCGCCGCCGCGGCGGTGGGTTTTCCCCAGCGCGTGGCGGTGGACGCGTCCGGCGGCGTCCTCATTTCGCAATTGCAAGCGGGAGTGGTGCGCCGGGTGCGCGGCGACGGGAGCATCGAGCTTGCCGCGGGCTCGCCGGACACCGCGGCGCCCGATGAGGGGCCGGCGGCGTCAGTCCGCATCGAAGCTCCCATTGGGCTGGCGACTGACGCCGCCGGCGGGTTCTACGTGGTCGAAAGCGGCGCGGGAACGATCACAGCCGTCAGCGGCGGCGCCGCGCGCGTGATCGCCGGCGACCCGACGGGTTCAGGACAGCCAGGGGGCCCGGCCGGCGAGATTCCGCTGTTCACCGCCATCGACATGGCGATCGCCCATGACGGCAGCGTCTTCCTGCTCGAAGGACGCGGCATCGTGTGGCGCATCGCCCCACCCGGCCAGCCGCTACCCGCCGAGCCCGCGCCTACGCCGGCCGTCGCGACGGAAGCCACGCCCGAGGCCACACCAGAGGGCACGGCGGAATCCACCCCCGAGGCCACGGCGGAAGCGTCGCCAACGCCGACCATTCCCCCAGCCGTGAACGAGTCGGCCAACATCGAGGCGGTGACGCTGGCGCTCGATCTCGACTCGGCCCAGAACCCG
Source organism: Chloroflexota bacterium (assembly GCA_028873795.1). GTDB lineage: Bacteria > Chloroflexota > UBA11872 > UBA11872 > UBA11872 > JAJECS01. The sequence goes on along the minus strand of JAPPNP010000031.1, from coordinate 44,434 downwards.
GTCGAGCCGACGCTGCAGTTCCATCCGGGCGAGCGGGTCAATGTTTCCGTCGAATTCACCGACATCGTCCAGGGCACACGCCTTGGGATTCGCTGGAATGCCGGGGATCGGGAGATCGGCAGATTCCTGACCGACCCGGTGGGCGCGTCGCCACGGGCCACCTACGGCTTCTGGTTCTTCCTTCCGCCGACCGCCGCCGCGGGGCAGTGGAGCGTCGAGGTCCTCGTGGGCGCCCAAGCCGTGAGCCGAGCGGACTTCGTGGTCGTGCCGGGCGAAGTCCGAGTTCAACGCGACGGTGGCTAGCCGCGAACGGCGCCGGATGAACAGACTCACGTGCGCCGGGTCGGTCGGCGCGGGCATGGATAATGCCTCGGCAGCCGGATCCACGCCGGACGCCGCAGCCCACCGCAGCTAGAGGAGTAGGGACAAGCATGGCGGAAGCCGATCCTCGTGAACCGGAGACGCCGGGCGATCCGGCGCCGCAGGCCGACGACGAGAACAACCGGCCGACGATTCGCGTCACGGATCGCCGTGCGGCATCAAGCTCCGACGACCAGCCAGCAGCGGAGGCCAGTCAATCCGAGTCCGGCGAATCGGAGACCGATCTCGAGCGGCGGCATCGGGACGTGCTCAACCGGCTCACCCGGTCCCAAGCGGACTTTGCCAACTACCGGCGGCGCACCGAGGCCGAAGCGCGGGAACGAACCCTGTTCGCCAACATGGCGATCGCGTTCGACATCTTGCGGGTCATCGATGGGTTCGAACGCGCATTCGAGACGCTGCCCGGCGAGTTGCGGCTCTTGAGCTGGGTGGATGGCATCGCGCTCACGCAGGCACAGCTCTTGGGCGCGCTCGAGGCGCACGGCGTCAAGCCGATCGAATGCACGCGCGGCGACCCCATCGACACCTCGATTCACGAAGTGGTGATGTCGGACGACGGCGAAGGCCCAATGGCGGTGGCGGAGCAGCTGCAGCGCGGCTATCGCATGCATGACCGGGTGTTGCGACCGACGCTCGTCAAGGCGGCGCCGGCGGCCAGTCTCGCCTCCGAGTCCGACGGGACGGGCTCCGACGACGCGACGCCTGCCGCGAGCGGCGCAGGCTAGCCGCAGGCAGTGACGCGACAGTGAGCAGCAAGCCCGACTACTACGACGTGCTGGGGGTTGGCCGGAACGCCTCCGAAGCGGATATTCGCCGTGCCTTCCGCAAGCTGGCGCGCGAATACCACCCGGATGTCAGCAAAGCGCCCGACGCCGACGCCAAGTTCAAGCAGATCAACGAGGCCTACGAGGTCTTGCGCGACACCGAAAAGCGGCAAATGTACGATCGCTTTGGACACGCCGACGCGCGTGGCGGATTCGGTGCCGGTGTCGACGACTTTGCCGGCGTTGGCGACATCTTCGACGCGTTTTTCGGGCGTGGGACGGCGCGCACCCGCCGAACCGAGCAGCGCGGAGCCGATCGGCGCGTTGTGCTGCCGATGGACTTTGTCGAGTCGGTTTTCGGCGCGGCCAAAACCGTCGAGTACGAGCGGCTCGAACCGTGCGGTACCTGTGGGGGCGACGGAGCCGCGCCCGGCACCAAGCCCTCGACCTGCCGGATGTGCCAGGGGGCCGGCCAAGTGCAGCGGGCCGAGCGGTCGCTCTTCGGCCAGTTTGTGAACGTGGCCACGTGTCCGCGCTGCCACGGTGAGGGTCGCGAGATCACCGAGCCGTGCCCGACCTGCAACGCCATGGGCCTCGAACGCCGCGCGCTGAGTCGTGAAATCGAGATTCCCGCCGGATTGCCGCCCGGAACGGAGATGCGTCTCTCGGGCGCGGGCGATCACGGGCGAAACCGCGGCACGCCGGGCGACCTGTACGTGGCGATCGAGGTGGAGCCCCACCCGCTGCTCGAGCGCGACGGGGACGACATCGTGAGCGATCTTGCGCTCAACGTTGCCGAGGCGGCCCTCGGCGCCGTGGTCGACATCCCCACCGTCGATGGCGAGGAATCCGTCACCGTGCCGCCCGGCACACAGCCGGGCACCGTGCTCAAGCTGCGCGGACGCGGCGTGCCTCGGTATCGCGGGTCGGGACGGGGCGATCAACGCATAACGGTCAACGTCGTCGTTCCTAAGAAGCTGTCGTCGGATCAGCGGGAATTGCTCGAGCAACTGCGGGATTCGTTGCCTGCCGGCAGTGACGCCAAGGGCCAGAGCTTCGTCGAAAAGGCGCGCGCCGCGTTCCGGTGAGCCAACGCTGGCTCGAGATTTCGGTCCAGGTGGACCCGTCGGACGTCGATGACCTGCGGGCGGAACTTGGCCGCTACGTCGGATCCGCGCTGGCCGTCGAGCATCCGGGCGACCATGCGCGCGGTCGGGTAACCGTGCGGGCCTACATCGCCGACGGTGAGAAGTGCGCCTCGACTCGCCAGGCCGTCGAACGCGCCCTCTGGCACCTGGGCGCAACCGGCGCCTCGACGCTGCGCGAGCCACAAGCCCGATGGGTGCGACCGGAGGACTACCTCAACGAATGGCGAGAGTTCTACCGCCCGTTTCCTATCGGGCGAGGCTTCATCGTTGCGCCGTCGTGGTCGGACGTCCCGGACGGCAACCGCCGCGTCATTCGCCTCGATCCGGGAATGGCCTTTGGTACGGGCTTGCATCCGACCACGCAGCTTGCGGTCGAGATGCTCGAGCGCGCGCTGGCAACCGGACAGGCCATGCTCGACGTGGGCACGGGCTCCGGCATCCTGGCGATAGTGGCCGCGCTGCGGGGCGCACGCCGGGTGTGTGCCATCGACTCGGACGCCGACGCGGTGCGGGCGGCGCGCGAGAACGTGGAACGAAACGGCTGCGACGACCGCGTCTCCGTGATCCATGGGCAGCTGCCCTTATCCAGTTTGGACCCGTGCGACCTCCTGGTGGCCAACATCGTGGCGGATACGCATTTGCGCGATTTCGACCTTTACCTAGAGGCGGTGCGCCGCGGTGGCCGCGTGATCCTTGGCGGCATTATCGAGACCCGCGGCGCTGAGGTGCGGGTGGCCGCCGCCGACCGGGGATTGAAGCTCGAAGGCGCGTTGTGCCGGGACGGATGGGAATGCCTTAACCTCGGCGCGCCAGCCATCGCGGGAGCTGCCGGCGAATGACCAGCCGAGCCACCTCGAACGCCGTAGATCCGGACTGTCTCTTCTGCAAGATCGTGGCGGGGGCCATACCTTCGGACCAGGTTTACGCGGACGATGCGGTCGTCGCGTTTCGAGATATCGCGCCCCAGGCCCCGGTGCACGTGCTTGTCGTGCCGCGCCGGCACCTGTCGGGAATCGACGACCTGCGGGACGAGCCCGCGCTGTCCGGACGCCTGCTTGCGGCCGCCGCCAAGGTGGCGCGGCTCGAGGGCGTGGACGAGGCCGGCTATCGCGTGGCCGTGAATCACGGGCGGCACGGAGCGCAGTCGGTGGGTCACGTCCACCTGCACGTGCTCGGTGGTCGACAACTGCGCGGGGAGCTTGGCTAAACCGGCAAGCGCGTCGCACCGGCCATGCCCATCGAGCCCGCCACGCTTGACCGCGTTTGGGCGCATGCTAGGCTAGAGGCGACGTGCGGGGATTTTGCGCCCAGCTTGAGCTAGGGCGAATCGAATAGGTCGATCACCCAGGCGGTTCTTGGACCGCTCTGGGTGTTTTGTGCTGTCTTTGGAAAACCGCTTGTTCGAGGTGTTGGATTTGCGACTGATAAGGCGGGGCTATTAGCGCAAGCTGGCCGATCACGTCTGACGTGACCCGGGTGGCGTTCCCGGCCCCCAAGCGTGCACCAAGTCCCGGCACGCGCTTGTTCGTCACGAAACATGGCCTGTCGTTTCCGCGACGGCGTTTGTCCGGCACGTTCGCCGGACCTGAGAAGCTGAGGCTCCATGGCTAACAACGGTGCGGCATCGCAGGTAGAAGCCCGGTACTACGGCAAGACCCGCAGTCTCATTGACCCGCCGAACCTCATCGATCTGCAGGTCGAGTCGTTCAATCGGTTCAAAGAGGAATACCTGCGCGAGCTCTTCGCCGAGATTTCGCCGATCCAGGATTTCACCGGACGTAACCTCGAGTTGCACTTCGAAGTGCCCGACGAGCCGTTCGACGCGCCGGCCTTCTCGGAAGAGCAATGCCGCGAGGCGGATCGCACGTATCAGGCGCCGCTCCGCGTCAAGGCGCGGCTGCACAACAAGCAGACCGACGAGATCAAGGAAATGACCGTCTACATGGGCGACTTCCCGCTCATGACGAGTCAGGGCACGTTCATCTACAACGGGGCCGAGCGCGTGGTGGTCAGCCAGCTCGTCCGCTCGCCCGGGGTTTACTTTTCGGCCGAAGACGATCCGGCCACGGGGCGGCGTCGGTTCGGCGCCAAGCTCATTCCGAAGCGCGGTGCGTGGCTCGAGTTCGAAACGGCCAACCAGAATCTGATCGGCGTGAAGATCGACCGCAAGCGGCGTCTTCCCGTGACGACCTTTCTGCGCGCCATTTCGAAAGAGTGGGGCTCGGACGAGGTGCTACTCGATCTGTTCGCCGACATCGACACCGACCCGGACCACCAGTTCATTCGGTCCACGATCGGTGACGCCACCACGCGGCGCGACTCGGCCGTCAGCCACGAAGACGGGCTCATCGAGCTCTACCACCGCCTGCGGCCCGGCGACCCGGCGACGGTGGACAACGCCCGCACGCTCATCGAGCAGACGTTCTTCACAATTCGCCGATACGACCTCGGCCCGGTTGGGCGATACAAGCTCAATAAGCGGCTGAGCGCCGATCCGGACGACGAGACGCGCACGCTGCGGCCGGAGGACCTGCTGGCGATCGTGCGCGAGATCGTCCGTCTCAATGTCGAGCAGGGACAGCCCGACCACATCGACCACCTCGGCAACCGGCGCGTGCGCGCGGTTGGCGAGCTTTTGGCCGAGCAATTCCGGATCGGCCTGCTCCGGATGGAGCGGGTGATCAAGGAGCGCATGAGCATCCAGGACGCGGCCGAAGCCACGCCCTCGGGGCTGATCAACACCCGGCCGGTCACGGCGGCGATCAAGGAGTTCTTCGGCGGCAGCCAGCTCTCACAGTTCATGGACCAGGCCAATCCTCTGGCCGAGCTGGGGCACAAGCGCCGCCTGAGCGCCATGGGTCCCGGCGGACTCTCGCGCGAACGCGCCGGATTCGACGTCCGGGACGTGCACTACAGCCACTACGGCCGCGTGTGTCCGATCGAGACGCCGGAAGGACCGAGCATCGGCCTGATCAATACGCTGGCAACCTTCGCCAAGGTGAATCCCTACGGATTCATCGAGACGCCCTATCGGCGGGTGGCCCAAAGCGTGCCAGCGTCCGATGCGGCGGCGCTCGAGGGTCGAATCGCCGCCGCGCCGGTTCAATCGCCGGACGGCGATGGGGAATTGGTAGCGGCGGGTGAGGCGATCACGCCCGAGGCCGCCGCGGTTCTGGCTGCCGCGGACGGCAATGTCGAGATCGCGGTGCGTCCATGGGTTACCGACGAGATCGAATACATGACCGCCGACGCCGAAGAGCAGTTCATCATCGCCCAGGCCAACGCGGCGCTGAAGCCAAACGGCGAATTCGCGGCCGACCGCGTGTCGGTGCGCCACGGCGCGCAGATTCACGAATCGCCGGTGACGGATGTCGAGTTCATCGACGCCTCGCCGCAGCAGATCGTGAGCGTGCCGGCCGCCATGATTCCGTTCCTGGAGCATGACGACGCGAACCGCGCCCTGATGGGGGCCAACATGCAGCGGCAGGCCGTGCCGCTGATCACGCCCGAGGCGCCGCTGGTGGCCACGGGCATGGAGACGCGCGCCGCGCGAGACTCCGGGCACATGGTGAGCGCCGTCGCCGACGGCAGCGTGAGCCAGGTCACCGCTCGCGAGATCGTCGTGGAGCATCCCGAAGACGGCGAGCACACCTACCGCCTGCGCAAGTTCGAGCGCTCCAACACGGCCACGTGCATCAGCCAGCGGCCGGTGGTGCGGGTCGGGGACGACGTCCAGGCCGGCGAGGTCATCGCGGAGAGCATGGCGACCAGCGACACCATGCTCTCGCTCGGGCAAAACATCCTCGTGGCCTTCATGTTCTGGGAAGGCGGCAACTACGAGGACGCCATCGTCGTCAGCGAGCGGTTGGTCAAGGACGACGTCTTTACCTCGATCCACATCGAGCAGTACGAGGTCGAGGCTCGCGACACCAAGCTGGGTCCCGAGGAGATCACCCGGGACATTCCCAATCAGAGCGAGGAGGGCCTGCGCAACCTGGACGACACCGGTGTCGTCTATGTGGGCGCCGAGGTTGGGCCCGACGACATCCTGGTCGGCAAGATCACGCCCAAGGGCGAAACCGAGCTTAGCGGCGAGGACCGCCTGTTGCGGGCGATCTTTGGCCGCGATGCGCGCGAGGTCAAGGACACCTCCAAGCATCTGCCGACGGGTGAATCCGGGCGGGTGATCGACGTGAAGCGGTTCACCGCGGACGACGCCGCCGACCTCCAGGCCGGCGTGACCGAAATGGTGCGGGTGAGCGTGGCGTCCAAGCGCAAGCTGATGGTCGGCGACAAGATGGCCGGGCGCCACGGCAACAAGGGCGTGGTCTCGATGATCCTGGCCGACGAGGACATGCCGCATCTCGAGGACGGCACGCCCATCGACCTCATCCTCAATCCCCTGGGGGTGGCCTCGCGGATGAACGTGGGGCAGTCGCTGGAGAGCCACCTGGGCCGCGCGGCGGCCAAGATGGACTTCCGGGCCATTACGCCCGTCTTCGACAGCGCCGACGAGGCCGACATCATCGCGGCGCTCGCGGAGGCCGACCTGCCCGAGCACGGCAAGGCGCGCCTGATCGACGGTCGCACGGGCGAACCGTTCGACCAGGAGGTCGTCGTGGGCGTGATCTACATGATGAAGCTCGGGCACATGGTGGACGACAAGATTCACGCCCGGTCCACCGGGCCCTACTCGCTCATTACGCAGCAGCCGCTCGGCGGCAAGGCGCAGATGGGCGGTCAGCGCTTCGGCGAGATGGAAGTGTGGGCGCTCGAGGCCTACGGCGCCGCCCACACGCTGCAGGAAATGCTCACCGTGAAGTCCGACGACATCCTCGGTCGGGTCAAGACCTACGAGGCCATCGTGAAGGGCGAGACAATCCTGGAGCCCGGCATTCCCGAGTCGTTCCGCGTGCTCGTCAAAGAGCTCCAGAGCTTGGGCGTGGCGGTCGACATTCTCGACGAGTACGAAGAAGAAGTCCCGCTGGTGGTGGAGCACTCACATGACATGTTGCCGGACCTGGACGGCATCAACATTCAGGGCCGTGAATACCGGCTGTAGGAGGCAAAACGAGCGTGCTTGAGGTCAACAAGTTCAACGCAATCCGCATCCGCCTCGCGTCGCCGGAGCAAGTTCGGTCGTGGTCTTACGGTGAGGTCATCAAGCCGGAGACCATCAACTATCGAACGCTGAAACCGGAGCGCGACGGGCTGTTCTGCGAGCGCATTTTCGGTCCCACCAAGGACTGGGAGTGCTCCTGCGGCAAGTACAAGAAGATCCGCTATCGCGGCATCATCTGCGACAAGTGCGGCGTGGAGGTCACCCGTTCGCGCGTGCGGCGCGAGCGCATGGGCCACATCGAGCTCGCCGCCCCCGTGACCCATATCTGGTTCCTCAAGGGCACTCCAAGCCGGATTGGCCAGATCCTGGATATCACCCCGCGCGATCTGGAGAAGATCGTCTACTTCGCGTCGTTCATCGTCACGGAATTTGACGAGGCGGAGCGCGATGCGGCACTGGCTCGCATCGATGACGACATGGCGGCGCGCGTGGCCGAGATCGAAGCCGACATGGCGCAGCGGGCCGAATACCTCGAGGCCGAGACCGCCGACCAGATCGCCAAGCTCGACGAGCAACTCGAGGGCGAAGTCGCGCGGCTCCAGGAAGAGGCGGAAACCACCGTGGCCCGGCTGACGCCCGTTGCCGAAAGCGGCAGCCAGGCGGAGGACGAGATCCGGCTCAGCTGGCTCGACGCCCCGATCATCGCCGCCGGCGATGCGATCAATGCCGAGTCGCTGGCGGCCATCGAGGCCGCGGCCGCGACGGCCGTTGCCTCCGCCAACGACCGGTTCGGCGCCACCAAGCTGGCGCGTCGGCGGGAAGCCGACCAAGAAGCCATGGGGCTGGAAGAAGAGCGCGCGTCGCAAGTTGCCGGCGCCCGTGAGCATTTCCAGCAGCGCGCGGACGACTTGACCACGCTTGAGCTGCACCAGCTCCTGAGCGAGCCGCGCTATCAGCAGTTGAGCCACACTTGCGGCGAGGTCTTCCGCGCCGGCATCGGCGCCGAGGCCGTCGTCGAGCTCATCGGCAATGTCGATCTCGACACCCTGGCCGCCGAGTTGCGCGAGGAGATCGAGTCGCCGTCGATCCAACGGCGAAAGAAGGCCACCAAGCGCCTCAAGGTCGTCGAAGCGTTTCGCCGCTCGGGCAACCGCCCCGAGTGGATGATCCTCTCGGTGCTGCCCGTGCTGCCGCCGGACATTCGGCCCATGGTGCAGCTCGATGGCGGCAGATTCGCGACCAGCGACCTCAATGACCTCTACCGCCGCGTGATCAACCGCAACAACCGGCTCAAGCGGCTGGTGGAACTCGGCGCGCCCGAGATCATCGTGCGCAACGAGAAGCGGATGCTGCAGGAGGCCGTGGATGCGTTGATCGACAACGGTCGACGCGGTCGCGCGGTTACCGGCTCGTCCAACCACCCCTACAAGTCGCTGAGCGATCAGCTCCGCGGCAAGCAAGGGCGATTTCGCCAGAACCTGCTGGGGAAACGGGTCGATTACTCGGGCCGCTCGGTGATCGTGGTCGGTCCGCACTTGAAGCTGAATCAGTGCGGCCTGCCCACCAAGATGGCGTTGGAGCTTTTCAAGCCGTTTGTCATGCGCAAGCTCGTTGATTACGGGCATGCCAGCAACATCAAGAGCGCCAAGCGCATGGTCGAGCACCCCGAGCCCGTGGTGTGGGATGCGCTCGCGGAAGTCACGCAGGACCACCCGGTGCTGCTGAACCGCGCGCCGACGCTGCACCGGCTCGGCATTCAGGCGTTCGACATCGTGCTGGTGACCGGCAGCGCGATCCAAATCCATCCGCTGGTGTGCACGGCTTTCAACGCCGACTTTGACGGCGACCAGATGGCTGTTCACGTGCCGCTGAGCCGGGCTGCGCAAGACGAAGCGCGCTACATCATGAAGAGCACGCTCAACGTGCTGTCGCCGGCAGACGGCGCGCCCATCATCGCGCCCACCAAGGACATGGCGCTTGGCGCCTACTACCTGACGGAGATGGTCGACGGCGCCGTGGGCGAAGACAAGACGTTTGCCGACTTCTCCGATGCCCTGCTGGCGTTCGAGCACGGCACGGCCCATCTGCACGCCAAGATCAAGCTCCGGGTCACCGCCAAGGACTTCCCGATCCCCGAGGACCAGCCGCCGTCGCCGGCCTTCATTGAAACCACCGTTGGTCGGATCATTTTCAACACGGCGCTGCCGCGCGAGTTGCGATTCGTCAACGAGCGGCTCGACAAGGGCGGGCTGCGCCGCGTGTTGGCCGGGGCCTTCTTCTCCAGCGGCATCGAGGCGACCGCCGAGGTTGCCGACCGCGTGAAGGACATCGGCATGTACTGGGCCACCCGCTCGGGCGTGACGATGGGCGTGTTCGATCTGGAAATCCCGGCCGTGAAGGACAACGTGCTCGCAGGCGCCGACGCAGACGTGGCGGAGATCGAGCGCAGCTACACCGACGGGTTCATCACGGACCGTGAGCGCTACAAGCTGACGGTGCAGAAGTGGACCGAGGCCACCGAGAAGGTGACGGCCGCGGTGCCCCAGGACCTCGATCCGCATGGACCCGTCTTCATGATGGGCAACTCCGGCGCCGCCAAGGGGAACTTCGATCAGATCCGTCAGGTTTCCGGCATGCGCGGCCTCATGTCCGACCCAACCGGCAAGATTTACGAGGTGCCGGTGCGTGGGAATTTCCGCGAAGGCCTGACCGTGCTGGAGTACTTCATTTCGACCCACGGCGCGCGCAAGGGCTTGGCCGACACGGCCCTGCGAACCGCCGACAGCGGCTATCTCACACGCCGCCTCGTCGACGTGGCGCAGGACGTCATCGTGATGGGCGAGGACTGCGGGGCGACCGAAGGCGACCACATCGTGACGGCGGACCCGGATCAGGTCGAGGGTTCGGTGGGCGATCGCGCCTTTGGCCGCTTCACCCTGGCGCCGGTCGCCGACCCCGAAACCGGCGAAATCATCGTGCCGGCCGACGTGATGATCGATCGCCATCTCAGCAAGGCCGTCGACGACGCCGGCGTAGGCGAAGTCTTCGCCCGTTCAGTGATGCACTGCCGCAATGCGCGCGGCGTCTGCCAGCGGTGCTACGGCATGGATCTCGCCCGACACGAGCTGGTGGAGGAAGGCGCCGCCGTCGGCATCATCGCCGCTCAATCCATGGGCGAGCCGGCGACGCAGCTCACCATGCGCACCTTCCACCTCGGCGGCGTGGTCATGGGCACCGACATCACGGACCGCGTGCAAGGGCTGCCGCGGGTCGAGGAGCTCTTCGAAGCCCGCGTGCCAAAGGGCGTGGCCCAGATGAGCGCCCTCGACGGAACGGCTGAAATCATCGAAGAAGAGGATCGCAAGGTGGTTCGCGTCGTCTCGGCGCACATCCACGAACAGGTCTATGAGCTGGCCGATGACCTCGTGCCGATCGTGGAGGACGGCGACGAGGTTGCGAAAGACGCCACGCTGGCGTTGCCGCGGGAGCAAGCGGAGGACTTGCTGGCTCGCAAAGCCAAGAGCAAGTCCAAAACCATCAGCAAGCGGGCGCTCGCCACCGTCGCGGGCGCGGGACCTCGCGCCACGAGCGACGGCGTGGTCAGCGTGCGCGACAGAGAAATCGTCCTGCGGTCGCAGACCGAGGATACCGACGAATATCCGGTATCGCCGACGGCGGAGCTTCAGGTTCGGAGCGGACAGCTCGTTTCCAAGGGGCAGCAACTCACCGCCGGCCCGCTGAACCCACAGGACATCTTGCGGCTGCGTGGTCGCGAGGCGCTGCAGCGCTATGTCGTGCAGCAAGTCCAGTCGGTCTATCGCATCGTGGGTGTGGCCGTGAACGACAAGCACATCGAAGTGATCGTGCGGCAGATGCTGCGGCGCGTCCACATCGAGATGCCCGGCGACACCGACATGCTTCCCGGCACCCTGATCGATCGGCACGTGTTCGACGAGGTCAACGAAAAGGCCGTTGCCGAAGGCCTCCGCCCGGCGACCGCTCGCTGGGTGCTTCTCGGCGTCACCAAGGCCTCGCTCAACAACGAGAGCTTCCTGGCCGCGGCGTCGTTCCAAGACACGACGCGAGTGCTCACCGAGGCCGTCGTCGAGGGCAAGACCGACCATCTCCATGGTCTCAAGGAGAACGTAATTATCGGCAAGCTGATTCCGGCCGGCACCGGCTGGAAGCGGTACCACGAAGGCGCGGTGCTTGCGGTTGGTGAAGGCGACGTCGACGCATTGGCGGCGGAAGACGTGGACGGCGAGGGTGTGCTGGCGGCCGTGGCTCCCGGAGCCGAGGGGGCGGACGGCGGCGATGGTCGAGCGATCGACACGCTGATGCAGGCCCTGGCCGGCGAAAGCGACGACGACCGAACGCTGCTCGCCGGGATTCCCGAGCGGCCCGGCGGCGCCGCCGACCAGTTTGCGGCGTTCCTGAGTCCGGGCGCCGACGAGCCGATCGAGGAGGCCAATGTCCAAGACACGCCCGTGGCGGAAGCCGACAACGGGGACGCAGACGTTGACGGCGACCGGGCGCAGTGATAGCGTGCCTGGCGGGCGCCTTCGTGCGTCCTGTTTTGTCGTGCCCCTAATTCGACAGACTGTGGTGGTCGTGTGCCAACAATAAATCAGCTCGTTCGCAAGGGTCGGCGCAAGTCACGGCGCAAAGTGACGGCGCCTGCGCTGCACTTTGCCTACAACGGCCTGCGGCGGCGCATGGTCCGCACGCGCGGCGCGCCGCAGAAACGCGGCGTTTGCACGCTGGTGCGTACCGTCACCCCGCGAAAGCCGAACTCCGCGCTGCGCAAGGTGGCGCGGGTTCGATTGTCGAACGGCATGGAGGTCACGGCCTACATTCCGGGTGAAGGGCACCAGCTCCAGGAGCACTCCGTCGTTCTGATTCGCGGCGGACGCGTCAAGGATCTCCCCGGCGTGCGCTATCACGTCGTACGAGGACCGCTGGATGCCACGGGCGTCGAGAATCGCAAGCAGGGGCGGTCAAAGTACGGCACCCGGCGCGGCGCATAGGTTTAGCTCTCCCGTGGAGCAGTCGGTAGCCCTTGATGGCGTACGGACTACTCGAACCCGCGGCCCCGCACACTAACTAGGAGATTCAGCACACATGCCACGCCGGAAGCGCCCCGAGCGGCGAATGACCGCGCCCGATCCGAAATACAACAACCGGACGGTGGAGCGCTTTATCAACAAGCTGATGCGTCACGGCTACAAGGCCAAGGCGCAAGCAATCGTGTATGGCGCCTTCGACCTCGTGGAAGAGCGCAGCGGCACGCCGGCGCTTGACGCGTTCGAAGAGGCCATTCGCAACGTCATGCCGCAAATCGAAGTCAAGCCGCGCCGCGTCGGCGGCGCAACCTATCAGGTGCCGGTCGAGATTCGCGGCGACCGGCGCTATTCCCTGGCCGTGCGCTGGCTGATCAGTTCGGCGCGGGCGCGTCCCGGTCGCTCGATGCATGAGCGCCTGGCCTTTGAGCTTCTCGATGCATCCACCGGTCAGGGCGGTGCGGTGCGCCGGCGTGAAGAGATGCATCGCATGGCCGAGGCGAATCGCGCGTTCGCCATCTACGCGTTTTAGCCCGAGCCCTTTCAATCATGTCCGAATCTGACATCGCGCAAACTCGCAACATCGGCATCATCGCCCACATCGATGCCGGCAAGACGACGACTACCGAACGCATCCTCTTCTATACCGGGCGCATCCATCGCATTGGCGTCATTGACGATGGCACGACGCAGATGGACTGGATGGCGCAGGAGCGCGAGCGCGGCATCACCATCGTGGCGGCGGCCACCACGTGCTACTGGCGGGACCGCCGCATCAACATCATCGACACGCCCGGGCACGTGGACTTCACGGCCGAGGTCGAGCGATCGCTGCGCGTCCTGGATGGCGGGCTGGTGGTCTTCGACGCCGTGCACGGCGTGGAGCCGCAGTCCGAGACCGTCTGGCGCCAGGCCGACAAGTACGACGTGCCGCGCGTGGCCTTCATCAACAAAATGGATCGCGTCGGGGCCGATCCCGACGCGGCAGTCCGCTCCATTCGCGAGCGCCTCGGAGCGAACCCGGTGCCGATTCAGCTCCCCATTGGCCGCGAGCAGGAGTTCCAAGGCGTGATCGACCTGGTCGACATGCAGGCCATCGTGTGGGCCGGCGATGGGGTGACCCAACCGTCGGTCGAGGCTATCCCGGACGATCTGGCGGAGGTGGCCGTCGTTGCCCGTCTGCAGCTGCTGGAAGCGCTGAGTGAATTTGACGACCACATTGCGGAGCTCTACCTCAACGATGACGAGGTGGACTCCGCGACGATGATTGCCGCGCTGCGACGCGGCACCATTCAGTTGGAGCTTGTGCCGGTCCTGTTCGGCAGCGCGTTGCGCAACCGGGGCATCGAGCCGGTGCTGGATGCGGTGACGCACTACCTTCCCTCGCCGCTGGACGTGCCGCCCGTGCGCGGCATGGATCCCGCCACTGACGAAGCGGTCGAGCGCGGGGCGTCGGAAGACGCGCCGTTTGCGGCGCTGGCGTTCAAGATGGTGGCCGACCCGCATTCGGGCAAGCTCGCCTATTTCCGGGTCTATTCCGGTCGCATCGACCCCGGGACGACGCTGCTCAACGTCGGCACCGGCAAGCGGCAGCGCTTGAGCCGCGTGCTGCGCATGCACGCCGACAAGCGCGAGGAGATCAAGGATCCGATCGTTCCCGGAGATATCGTCGCGGCGGTTGGCATGCGCGACGTAAGCACCGGGGACACGTTGGCCGACCCGGCGCATCCCGTGCTGCTGGAGTCGATCACATTCCCCGACCCCGTGGTGACGATTGCCATCGAGCCCAAGAGCCGCGCCGACCAGGACCGCATCATCACGGCGCTGGGCAAGCTCGGCGAGGAAGACCCGACGTTCCAGGTTCGAAACGACGAGGAGACCGGCCAGACGCTGATCGCCGGCATGGGCGAATTGCACCTCGAGGTCATCGTGGATCGCCTGCTGCGCGAATTCCGCGTCGGCGCCAACGTGGGCCGCCCGCAGGTGGCCTATCGCGAGCGTCCATTGCGAGCCGTGCAGGCGCCCGGTCGCTTTATCCGCCAGACGGGCGGACGCGGCCAATACGGCCACGTGGTCGTCGAGCTCGAGCCACTCGAACCTGGTGCGGGCGTTGAGATCGAAACGCGGATCGTCGGCGGCGCCATCCCTCTCGGCTTCATTCCCGCGGCTGAGCGTGGGGTGCGACGCGCGCTGACCGGTGGGCTCCAGGGTTTTCAGGTCATTGACGTGCGCATCCGGATCGTCGATGGATCGTCACATGAGGTCGACTCCTCCGAGATCGCCTTCGAAATCGCGGGGGCATGGGCGGTGGAGGAAGCCTTGCGGCGATCGGGAACCGCGGTTCTCGAGCCCGTGATGGCCGTGGACGTGGTGATTCCCGACGATTATGTCGGCGACGTGCTGGCGGGCTTGCTGGCCAAGCGCGGCGAGGTTCAAGGGACCGAGCCGCGCGGCGGATCGAGCATTATTCGCGCAGAGGTACCGCTGGCCACAATGTTTGGGTACGCTAGTGCGTTGCGTTCGGCCACTCAGGGCCGGGGCACGTTTTCGATGGAGTTTTCACACTACGCCGTCCGGCCGGGGGCCGGGACGGGACAGGAAGTTCTCTCAGGAGTTTAGGCGCGGGGCCGTTCGGCCAGCGCATCAGGAGCACGCAGCGAATGGGACGAGTCAAGTTCGAACGCACGAAGCCGCATGTCAACGTCGGCACCATCGGCCATGTCGACCATGGCAAGACCACGCTCACGGCAGCCATCACCAAAGTGCTGTCGTTGAAGAACTTGGCGCAGTTTGAGGCGTTCGACGCCATCGACAAGGCGCCCGAAGAGCGCGAGCGTGGCATCACGATTTCGATCGCTCACGTCGAGTACGAGAGCGAGAGCCGGCACTACGCGCACATCGACGCGCCGGGCCACCGCGACTACATCAAGAACATGATCACCGGAGCCGCACAGATGGACGGCGCCATCCTTGTGGTGAGCGCCCCCGACGGCCCCATGCCGCAGACCTTCGAGCACGTGCTGCTGGCACGCCAGGTTGAAGTCGGCGCCATCGTCGTCTACCTGAACAAGGTCGACATGGTGGACGACGAAGAGCTGCTGGAGCTGGTGGAGCTGGAGCTGCGGGACCTCTTGAACAAGTACGAGTTCCCGGGCGACGACGTGCCGATCGTGCGCGGCAGCGCCCTTCACGCGCTGGAGTCCGAGAGCACCGATCCGGACTCCCCGGAGTTCGCGCCGATTCTCGAGTTGGTCGACACCATCGACACCTACTTTGAGGAGCCGCAGCGCCCGGTCGACGAGCCGTTCCTGATGCCCATTGAAGACGTATTCGGCATCAAGGGTCGCGGAACCGTGGTCACAGGCCGTGTCGAGCGTGGCGTCATCACGCCTGGTGAGGAAGTCGACATCGTCGGCATGCGCGACCTGGTGGACCGCCGCGTGTGCACCGGCGTCGAAATGTTCCGCAAGACGCTTGATTCAGGCGTCGCCGGCGACAACGTCGGCTGCCTGCTCCGCGGCATCGAGCGGCACGAGGTCGAGCGTGGCATGGTCCTTGCCGCCCCCGGCTCCATCACGCCACACACGGAGTTCATGGCGAACGTCTACGTCCTGACCAAGGACGAGGGCGGCCGCCACACCCCGTTCTTCAATGGCTATCGGCCCCAGTTCTACATCCACACCACCGACGTCACGGGTGAGGTCAATCTGCCGGAGGGCACCGAGATGTGCGTGCCCGGCGACAACATCGAGATGAGGGTGTCGCTCGGCGCGCCGGTGGCCCTCGAGGATGGCGTGCACTTTGCCATTCGCGAAGGCGGCGTGACGGTTGGCGCCGGCGTCGTGACGAAGATCGTCAACTAGCGGCGATGGCCGAGGCACGCGCAACCGCCGACACTCCGTCCGAACCGTCGGCCGGGCGGCCGGCCAGTGGGCGCGCCCGGCGACAGGCCCCGCGGCAGCGCATTCGCATTCGCCTCAAGGCCTACGATCACAAGGTCCTGGACGACGCCGCCCGCCGCATTATCGAGGCGGCGGACCGCACCGGCGCGGATGTTCGCGGCCCAATTCCGCTGCCAACCCAGAAGAAGAAGTGGACGGTCATCCGATCGCCCTTCATCGACAAGGATTCGCGTGAGCAGTTTGAGATGCGCACGCACAAGCGCCTCATCGACGTTATCGATCCGACGCAGCAGACCATGGACGAGCTCTTGCGGCTGCAGCTGGCGGCAGGCGTCGACATCGAGTTGAAGTCCTAGCGCCGTGGCCACGGGAATCCTGGGGCGCAAGCTCGGCATGACGCAGAGCTTCGACGACGCCGGACACGCTTTTGGCGTAACCCTCATCGAGGCCGGCCCGTGCACCGTCACCGACGTGCGCACGGTGGAGCGCGACGGCTATGCCGCGCTGCAGCTGGGCTTCGACGAGACCCGCGACTCAAGGCTGTCGCGGGCGGAGCGAGGGCACCTGCAGGATGCGCCCGCCTACCGCGTGCTGCGCGAGTTTCGCCTGGAGCGCGCCCCCGATCTCGAGGTCGGCGCCGAAGTGCGGGCCGACATGTTCGCCCCCGGCGACCTGGTTGACGTGACCGGCATATCCAAGGGCAAGGGCTTCGCCGGCGTCGTGCGCCGGCACAATTTCCGCGGCGGACCGCGCACGCATGGCCAGTCCGACCGAGAGCGGGCCCCAGGATCCGTGGGCGCGGGTACCACGCCGAGCCGCGTGTTCAAGGGCGTCCGCATGGCCGGCCGCATGGGCGGCAAGCGCGTGACCGCCAAGCGCCTCCGCGTGGAGCACGTGGACGCCGAGAAGAACTACATCGCCCTGCGTGGCGCCGTCCCCGGTCCGCGCAACGGCATTCTCGTGGTTCGTCCGACCTCGCGGCATGGGAGCCGGGATTGATGGCTGCCAACGACACCGCGCCGGTCACGCCCGTCGGGTCCGACGCGTTTGGCGAGCCCGCGGCAAGCGCGGAACTGTTGCGCCGGGCGGCCATCGTCGGCGCGCAGCGCCGTCGGCAAAGCACGAGCAGCACCCAGTCACGCGGCGAAGTAACGGCGAGCGCGCAAAAGCTGTACCGCCAGAAGGGCGTGGGCCGCGCGCGCGCCGGCAGCGCCTCGGCCGGCCAACGGCGCGGCGGCGCGGTCACATTCGGGCCGCGCCCGCGCACGGTGCGCCGACGCCTCGCCCGGCGCGAGCGGCGCGAGGCGCTGCGCAGCCTCCTGGCGCAGATGGCGCAGGCCGACTGCGTGCATCGCGTCGAGGAATGGGGAGACTCGGCCAAGACCAAGGAACGGGCCGCGTGGTTGGCGGACGCCGGACTGGCCGGGCGATTGCTGTTGTTGGATGCCGAGCCCCCCGAGTCGTTGCGGCGGTCTTCACGCAATATCCCAGGCGTGACCGTGCAGCGCGCCGACGCCGTGGGCTTCATGGAAGTGGCCGCGGCCGATCACGTCGTGGCCACCGACGCCGCGCTCGACCTTCTGCGGGGAGTCAGCCGTGACTGATCCGGGGGACGTCGTGATCCGGCCCGTAGTGACCGAGAAGTCGACCGTGCTTGTGGAAGATCGCAAGTACGTGTTCGAGGTTCATCCCACCGCGTCCAAGCACATGATTCGCGAAGCCGTCGAAGCCTTGTTCCGTGTGGACGTCACCGACGTCAACGTCATGAATCTGCGCGGCAAGCCGCGGCGCTTCGGACGGTTCACGGGCCATCGCTCGTCCAAGCGCAAGGCCATCGTGACCCTCGCCGAGGGTCACGCCATCGACATCTATCCGGGGACCTAGGCATGGGACTTCGCACCTACGATCCAACGTCGCCGGGGCGCCGGGGCTACGTGTCGGTCGATCACGAAGAGGTGACTGAGTCCAAGCCGCACAAGGCCCTCTTGCGACCGCTCACCGAACGAGCCGGGCGCAACAACCAGGGCCGCATCACCGTGCGCCATCGAGGCGGCGGCGCCAAGCGTCGCTACCGGGTCATTGACTGGCGGCGCAACAAGCCGGGCGTGCCAGCTACCATCGCGAGCATTGAATACGACCCGAATCGCTCGGCCCACATCGCGCTGCTGGTGTATGCCGATGGCGAGAAGCGCTACATCCTCGCGCCCCAGGGTCTTCGCGTCGGCGCGGAGGTCGTCTCCGGTCCAACGGCCGAGCCGCGCGTCGGCAACGCCATGCGCTTGGCGGACATGCCCCCCGGAACCGAGGTGCACGCGGTCGAGCTCGTGCCCGGCGGCGGCGCCAAGCTGATTCGCAGTGCCGGCATGAGCGGGCAGCTGATGGCCAAGGATCGCGGACTGGCCACGCTGCGGCTCCCGTCCGGCGAAATGCGCCAGGTCCCCCTGGCGGGAATGGCGACCGTGGGTCGCGTTGGAAACCAGGATCACAGCAACCAATCCGCCGGCAAGGCCGGACGAATCCGCTGGCGCCGCCGCCGACCGCAAGTCCGCGGCTCGGCCATGACGCCGCGCGATCACCCGCACGGCGGCGGGGAAGGGAAGGCTCCCGTGGGTCTCCCCGGACCCAAGACGCCGTGGGGCAAGCCGGCCCAGGGTCGCCGTACTCGCCTCGGGCGGCGCCGCAGCGACCGCTATATCATTCGACGCCGCAGGAGATAGGGCAGCATGTCACGAAGCTCTAAGAAAGGCTGGTACATCGACCCCAAGCTCGAGAAGCGTGTGGCCGAAGCCAGTCGCAGTCGTCAGAAACAGGTCATTCGCACCTGGAGCCGCGCAAGCGTGATCCATCCGGAAATGGTTGGCCTCACGATCGCCGTGCATGACGGTCGCCGCCACGTGCCGGTGTACATCACGGAAAACATGGTGGGCCATCGCCTGGGCGAATTTGCCCCCACGCGCACCTATCGCAGCCACAGCCAGGCCGGCTCGCGCGTGGCGGCGGCAGCGGCGCAGCAGCAGGGAGCACGCTAGGCACATGCAAGTCTGGGCAACGGCCAAATACGTTCGCATGGCGCCGCGTCGCGCGCGCCTGGTGGCCAACGAGATTCGGGGGTCGCGCCCGGAGATCGCCCTGGCAACGCTGGCGCACCTGCCGCAGCGCGCGGCGTACGAAATCGCCAAGGTGCTGAAGTCCGCGTTGGCGAATGCCGAGCACAACTATGGGCTGGAGCGGGAAAGCCTGGTCGTGCGGGACGTACGCATTGATCAAGGGCCCTCGCTGAAGCGCTATCGCGCCAAAGCTCGCGGGCGCCCGGGGTTCTATCGCAAGCGGTCCGCCCACATCACCGTCGTCGTGGACGACGAAAGCGAATAGGCATGGGGCGCAAGGTTCACCCAATCGCCTATCGCCTTGGATACACGAAGCGCTGGCTCAGCACGTGGTACGCCGATCGCGACTACACCGCGTTGCTGGCCGAGGACTTTCAGATTCGCAAGATCGTGCGAAAGTTTCTCGACAACCCGCCGGGGCGACGCGATCAACGCCGCGGTGGACGGCGGCGTGGATTCGGGGCCGGCGTGTCGCGCATCGAGATTGAGCGGCAGGTCAGCCAACTGCGGGTGATCATCCACACGGCGAGACCGGGCATCGTGATTGGCCGCGGGGGTAGCAACCGCGAGGAAATCCAACGCCTGCTCGAGCTGCACACCAAAAAGCGCACCGTCGTGGACGTCCAGGAGATCGGCCAGCCCGAACTCGACGCATTCCTGGTGGCGCGCAACGTGGCCGAGCAGCTGGAGCGTCGCGTCTCGTTCCGGCGGGCCATGAAAGTCACCGCGGAGCGCAGCATGCGCGCCGGAGCCCTGGGAGTGAAAGTCATGGTGAGCGGACGCCTGGGTGGGCGTGAGATGGCGCGCACTGAGTTCGAGCTGAGCGGCACGGTTCCGCTGCAGACGCTCGATGCCGACATCGACTATGGGTTCACCGAAGCCCGAACGGCGCAAGGGCGCATCGGGGTCAAGGCGTGGATCCATCGCCGCGACACCCTGAGCGACACCGCGGATATGCTGGCCGGCCGCGTGGGCCGGACAGGGATGGGCGGCCGACGCGCGCCTAGAGGGAACTAGC
Organism: Chloroflexota bacterium; assembly: GCA_028873795.1. Taxonomy (GTDB): domain Bacteria; phylum Chloroflexota; class UBA11872; order UBA11872; family UBA11872; genus JAJECS01. The sequence goes on along the minus strand of JAPPNP010000031.1, from coordinate 23,992 downwards.
GCCATGTTGATGCCCAAGCGCACCAAATTCCGCAAGGCTCACCGAGGCCGCCGTCGGGGCCGCGCCGCGCGCGGCAACACGCTGCAGTTCGGCGAAGTCGGGCTGCAGGCGCTCAGCGCCGGTTGGGTCGACAGCCGCGAGATCGAAGCAGCGCGGCGCGCCATCACGCACGCCATCCACCGCGGCGGGCAGGTGTGGATTCGATTCTTTCCGGACAAGCCGGTCAGCGCCAAGCCCGCCGAGACGCGCATGGGCAGCGGCAAAGGCAACGTGGACCATTGGGTGGCGGTGGTGAAGCCAGGCCGCGTGCTGTTCGAAATCGCCGGCATCGAGGACGAGTTGGGCCGCGAGGCGATGCGGCTCGCGTCGCACAAGATCTCAGTGGCCACTCGCGTCATCACCCGAAATCGCGAGGTGGTCGTTGGCTGATCTGGCAGAGATTCGGGCGCTCGACGCCGAGGCATTGGAAACGCGACGCCGCGAGGCGAAGGAAGAGCTGTTCCGCCTGCGCGTGCAACACGCCACGCTTCAGCTCACCGCGACATCGCGCTTGCGAGAACTGCGGCGCGACATCGCGCAAATCATGACCGTGCAACGCGAGCGCGAGCTCGTGGGGAGCGTTGCAGTGGGCGAGGACGAGTAATGGCGGCCGATAGCGAACGACGCCAGCGGCGCGTCGGGACGGTGGTGAGCAATCGCTCGGACAAGACCATTGCGGTTCGGGTGGAGGCCGTGCGTCGCCACCCGCTCTATCGCAAACCCGTCCGCATTAGACGCAAAGTCCTGGCGCACGACGCTGAGAATGCGTGCGAGGTTGGCGACGTGGTGGAGATTGTGGCGTCGCGGCCCTACAGCCGCCGCAAGCGCTGGCGGCTCACGCGCATCGTGAATCGCGCCACGCTCACCGAAGAAGAGCAGGCAGCCGTCGCGGTCGCCAGCGAGGCGGCGAACGTGGCCGACGCCGAGCCTGAATTAGAAGAGGTCGAGGAGACTGCCGAGGAGACCGCCGACGAGACGGCGGTCGCGTCGGCCGACGCTGACGTCGAGGCGGATGCGTCGGAAAACGAGACTCGCTAGCGCCATGGTTCAACAGCAAAGTCGACTCAAGGTCGCCGACAATAGCGGAGCGCGCGAGATCATGTGCATCCGCGTGCTGGGCGGTTCCGGACGCAAGTACGCCGGCGTGGGCGACGTCGTGGTGGCCAGCGTCAAGCAGGCCGCCCCGAACAGCGCGGTGCCGAAGGGCAGCGTGGTGCAGGCCGTGGTCGTGCGCGTCGCAAAGGAGTACCGACGCGTCGACGGCTCGAGAATTCGCTTTGACGACAACGCGGCCGTCGTCCTGGACGGCACGGCGCCGCGCGGGACCCGAATCTTCGGTCCCGTGGCGCGCGAGCTCCGCGAACGGCGCTTCATGCGCATCGTGTCGCTCGCGCCGGAAGTGCTCTAGTCATGGCGCGCACCCATCCATTTCGGCTGCGCAAGGGCGACACCGTCGAGGTGCTCACCGGGCGCGACAGGGGCCGCCAGGGCGTGATCGATCGCGTGGTGCCGGAGACGGGCCACCTGGTGGTCGAGGGCATCAACGTGCGAAAGCGGCACACCAAGCCGCGGGCCATGGGTCAGCGGGCCGGTATCATTGAGTTCAACGCCCCGCTTGACGCCTCGAACGTGATGCTGGTCTGCCAGCATTGCGGCGCGCGGTCCCGCATCGGAATCCGTGTGAGCCGTCGCGGGGTGCGTACCCGTTACTGCAAGAGCTGCAACGAACCACTGGACGAGTGATGGCACGCCTTCTGGATCGATATCGAGAATCAATCCGCCCCGAATTGCAACGGGATCTCGGGCTGCGCAACCTCCATGAGGTGCCGCGGCTCGAGAAGGTCGTGGTGAACGTCGGCATTGGCGCGGCGCTCTCCAACGACGCCATCGTGGACCACACCGTGCGCGATATCGCCGCGGCCACGGGCCAGCGGCCCATCGTGACGCGCGCCCGGCGCAGCGTGGCGGCGTTTCGCCTGCGCGCCGGCCAGCGAGTGGGCGTGAAGACCACGTTGCGCGGCCGGCGGATGTATGAATTCGTCGATCGCTTGATAAACCTCGCGCTGCCGCGCCTGCGCGACTTTCGCGGGCTGTCGTTGCGAGCCTTCGACGGGCGCGGCAACTATTCGATCGGCCTGCCGGAGCAGCTAGTCTTTCCCGAAATCGACTACGACTCGATCGACCAGATCCGCGGATTGGAAGTCACGCTGGTCACCAGCGCCGAAACCGACGCGCATGCGCGGCGTTTGCTGGAGGCTATCGGCCTGCCATTCGAACGCGAAGAGACAATCTAGGAGTCCAGATGGCCAAGAAATGCAAAGTCGTCAAATGGGAACGGGAGCGCAGCGCCTTCAACTCGCCGAACTTCGAGGAGCGCTCGCTACGCGGCCGCAAGCTTCGATACAAGGTTCGCTACCGCAACCGCTGCGTGCTCTGTGGTCGGCCACGGGCCTATATGCGCCGGTTTGACCTTTGCCGCATTTGCTTCCGCACCCTCGCGGCGCAGGGCGAGATTCCCGGCGTGACGAAGTCGAGCTGGTAGGGCGCGATGACAGATCCCATTGCCGACATGCTGGCGCGGCTGCGCAACGCCGTGACGGCACGCCACCGCAAGGTGCAAGTGCCCCACTCGGGGCTCAAGGAACGCATCGCCGAGTTGCTGCGCGACGAAGGCTTCATCGCCGGCTTTGCCGTCGTTGACGGATCGCCGCGGGCGTCGATTGAGATCGACCTGCGATACGACGCCGACGACGCGCCGCTGTTGCGAGGCTCGAAGCGCGTGAGCCGTCCCGGTCTGCGCGTCTATACCCGTGCCCGCGAGATCCCGCGGGTGATGGGGGGCATCGGTGTGGCCTTGGTCTCGACATCCAGCGGATTGATGACCGGAAGCGAGGCGCGTCGGCGCCGACTCGGCGGCGAAGTGCTCGCCTTCGTCTGGTAGCCAACGTCATGTCACGCATCGGCCAGCTTCCAGTACCAATTCCCGCCGGAGTCACGGTGAACGTCGGCGACGGCAACGCGATCGAGGTCAAGGGGCCGCGCGGGTCGCTGGCGCGCACGCTGCCGGCGTCGATGTCTATCACCGCCGCCGAGGGCATGATTCAGGTGGACCGACCAAACGACGATCGCAAGCAACGCGCCCTTCACGGCCTGACGCGCCAACTGCTGGCGAACATGGTGACGGGAGTCACCGATGGCTTCCAGAAGCGGCTCGAAATCCAGGGCACTGGCTATCGCGCCTCGATTCAGGGCGGGGCCCTCGATCTGCAACTGGGCTTCTCGCATCCCCAGGTGATCCGAGCGCCGGAAGGCGTGGATATTCAAGTCCCGGACCCGACGCATATCGTCGTCGAGGGGATCGACAAAGAGGCCGTGGGGCAGATCGCCGCCGTAATTCGCGCGGTGCGTCCGGCCGATCCCTACAAAGGCAAGGGCGTCCGCTATGCGGGCGAGTACGTGCGGCAGAAGCCCGGCAAGACCGCGGCTGGATTGGCGACCGCCTGATGGCCGCGCACGCACGGCGCGCAAGTCGGCTGCGGCGACACCGCCGCTTGCGAACGCGAATTCGCGGCACTGCGGAGCGTCCGCGCCTCGCCGTGTTTCGAAGCCTGCAGCACACCTATGCCCAGGTCATTGACGATGCGCGTGGGGTGACGCTGGCCGCCGCGTCGACGCTCGAGGCGGACATCGGCGGGGGCTCGAGGCGCGAGCAGGCGAGTGGCGTTGGCCGGGCCATCGCCGAGCGCGCCAAGGCGCTGAAGCTGTCGCAGGTCGTTTTCGATCGCGGCGGGTTTGCCTACGCCGGTCGCGTGAAGGCCGTGGCGGACGCCGCGCGCGCCGACGGGTTGGAGTTTTAGCCATGCAGTTTGACGGTCGCGGGCGCGGACAGCCCAGCTTTCTCGACGCCGATGGCGAGCGCCAGCGGTTTGAAGATCGCGTCGTGCGCATCAAGCGTGTATCGAAGGTCGTCCGGGGCGGGCGTCGCTTTGGCTTCAACGCCATTGTGGTCGTGGGCGATCGCAACGGTCGCGTTGGCGTCAGCGTGGGCCGCGCCCGCGAGGTGGCCGACGCTATTCAAAAGGGTCAAGAGCGAGCGCGACGCGCCATGTTCCAGGTTCCGTTGACTGAGGACGGGTCCATCCCCCACTACGTGGAAGCTCGATTTCGAGCGTCCAAGGTCATCCTGCGTCCCGCCGGTTCGGGAACGGGCGTGATCGCCGGCGGCGCCGTGCGCGCCGTGCTGGAGTTGGCCGGCGTACGAAACGTGCTGACCAAGATCATCGGCTCGTCGAATGCCATCAACGTGGTCCAGGCGACCGTTGAGGCGCTGCAGGCGTTGAGCGATCCGAGCGAGCAGCGGGCCCTGCGGCTGGCCCAGATTGACTCACCCAGCGATGGGTAGCGAGAAGCTGCATCTGCGCCAGGTGCGGAGCACGATCGGCGCGACGCGCCGCCAGCAGGAGACGCTGCGTGCGCTGGGTCTCGGCCGGATCGGCAAGACCGCCGAGCACGACTCGTCGCCCGCGATCGACGGCATGCTGGTGGTCGTCGGACACCTTGTCGAGTGCCGCCGCGAGGCCGCGGAGTAGTCGGTTCGTGAAACCGCACGAACTGGTTCGAACCTCACAGCGGCGTCGCCGCCGACGCAGAGTCGGTCGTGGCGAGGGCAGCGGGCGCGGCAAGACGTCCGGGCGCGGCATGCTGGGCCAGGGCGCGCGAAGCGGACCCGGGCCGACGCCGGGATTCGAGGGTGGCCAAACGCCGCTGCTGCGGCGCTTTCCCGCTCGCCGCGGATTCACCAACGACCGATTCCGAACGGATTACCAGCCGGTCAACCTCGGCCGCCTGGCGCAATTTGACGAAGGGTCGGTGGTGGGCGCGGAAGAATTGCGCGCGCGGGGCATCATCGATGCCGGCTTGTTCAAGATTCTGGCGGACGGCGATCTGCCGCATCCGCTGACGATCCGCGCACCCAAGTTCTCGGCTGCGGCCAAGAAGAAGATCGAGGAGGCCGGCGGCACCGCCGAGGAAACGCCTGCGTGATCCAGACCGCCATCACCGCATTCCGCTTGCCGGATGTGCGCCGGAAGATCCTGTTCACGATCGGCCTCTTGGTGATCTTTCGCCTCGTGGCGCACATTCCAATGCCTGGGGTGGCGACGGATCGGCTGCAGGAGTTCTTTGAGGGCAATCAGCTCCTCGGGTTTCTGAACCTATTGTCGGGCGGCGCGCTCGAGAACTTCTCCATCGTGGCCCTGGGCGTCTATCCCTACGTCACCGCGATGATCGCGTTTCAGGTCCTGACGCCGCTGATTCCCCGGTTGCAGGAGCTCTCCAAGGAGGGTGATACCGGGCGCAAGAAGATCGCGCAGTACACGCGAATCGCCACGGTCCCGTTTGCCATGCTGCAAGGATTCGGCCAGATCACGCTGCTGCGCAGCTCGCAGGCCGATTTGATCTCGCCGTCACTTGGGGCCCCCGAGATTGTGGCCATGTTGATTGTCATGGCGGCCGGCTCGATGTTCCTCTTGTGGCTTGGGGAGCTGATCACGGAAAACGGCGTCGGCAACGGCGTTTCCATCATCATCTTCGCGGGCATCGTGGCCGGAGCCCCCCAGGCCGTCGGGCAAGCCCTGTTTGCCGGCGAGAACATCGGCGGTTTTCTCGCGGTGGTCGTGATCGGCCTGGCCATGATCAGCGCGATCGTGTTCGTGCAGGAGGCGCAGCGACGCATTCCCGTGCACTACGCCAAGCGCGTGCGGGGCAACCGCATGTACGGCGGCCAGAGCACCCACATCCCGCTCAAGGTCAACTCGGCGGGAATGATCCCCCTGATCTTCGCCTTTTCGTTCATGCTGCTGCCGGGAACGATCGCCAGCTACTTCGAGGGCACGGACATCACCTGGCTGGCCAGCCTGGCCAGCGGTATCGCCAACGCCATGAGTCCGGGGAATTTCATCTATTGGGTGGCGACCTTTTTCTTGGTCATCGCTTTCACCTATTTCTACACGCTGGTCATATTTCAACAGCAAAACCTCGCGGAGAACCTCCAGAAAAACGGCGGCTTCATTCCGGGAATACGACCGGGCCGTCCCACGCACGAGTACCTGATGCGCGTCGTGAATCGCCTGACGGTGGCGGGGTCGCTGTTTCTCGGATTCGTCGCCGTGCTTCCGTTCTTGGCGCAGCTCGTGACCAACGTCAACGCAGTGGCGCTGAGCAGCACGGGATTGCTGATCGTAGTCGGCGTCGTGCTCGATACCATGCGCCAGCTCGAGGCGCAGCTATTGATGCGCAACTACGAAGGATTCATTCGCTAGGTTTGACGAGTCATTCACCGCTGATCATGGTATTTCTCGGACCGCCGGGCGCCGGCAAGGGCACCCAGGCGGAAATGCTGGTCGAACGCCTGAAGATCACGCACGTATCGACGGGCGGGCTCTTTCGCCAGGCGATCGAGGAAGGCACGCCCGCCGGAGCCGAAGTTCGGGAGTACGTCGACTCCGGTCGTCTCGTGCCCGACCATCTGGTCATGCAACTCGTTGAGGGACTCGTCGCCGGCCAGGAGGGCCGCGGGATTTGCTTTGACGGATTTCCTCGCACCCTGGCGCAGGCAGAGGCGCTGGACTGCGTGCTAACCGGCCATTCGGCGGGCGTGGACGTGGTGCTCGCGCTCGACCTGCCCGACGAAGTTGCGCTCAATCGACTGATGAGCCGAGGCCGAGAAGACGACGACTACGCGACGGCGCGGTATCGGCTGGAGGTCTATCAAACCACGACGGCGCCGCTCATTCGGTATTACACGGAGCGAGGTCTGATGGCCCGCGTCGACGGCAACGCCGATATCAACACCGTGGCCCGGCGGATCGACGACGCTCTGAAAGCGCTGGCCGCATGAACGCGGGGAACGTGATCGCAAAAACGCCCGAACAGATCGAGGGCATGCAGGCATCGGGCCGCCTGCTCGCGCGGGCGTTGGCCTTGGTCATGGATGAGGTAGAGCCTGGCGTCACGACCAGCGCCCTCAACACGGTGGCGGACGAGTTCATTCGCGATCACGGCGGCACGCCGTCGTTCCTGGGCGTGCCCGCGGGCTCGCCCGGGGTTGCGCCCTTTCCCGGCAGCATCTGCGCCTCCATCAACGATGTGATCGTGCATGGAATCCCCAGTGGAAATGCGCTGCAGGAAGGCGATATCATTGGCGTTGATTGCGGAGTGATCCTTGACGGATGGCACTCCGACTCGGCGGTAACCGTTGCCGTCGGCGAAGTCGACGACGAGGCGGAGCGTCTAGTCGCCGTCACGCGCGACGCACTAGACGCGGCAGTCGCAGCCGCACAACCGGGAAATCGGCTCGGTGATGTTGGCGCGGCCGTGCAAGGCCTCGTTGAACGCGCCGGGTTCTCGGTCGTCAGGAGATTTGTGGGACACGGAATCGGAAGGGCCATGCACGAACCGCCGCAAGTGCCGAACTTCGGCACCGTGGGAACAGGCGCCGTCCTCGCGGTGGGCACGGCGCTTGCCATTGAACCGATGGTGAACGTGGGGGGACCCGACGTGCGCTTCGACGCCGACGGCTGGACGGCCCGCAGCGCCGACGGCAGCCTGTCGGCGCACTTCGAGCACACGGTCGTGGTCGGTGCATCGGGTCCGATCGTGCTCACCAATCGGGCGGCTAGCTGATGGCTCAACGCTCAGCACGCGAGGCCCGGACCGCCGACTCCAACGGCAAGAGCAAATCGCCGATGATCGAGGTCGAAGGCGAGGTCGTCGACACCCTGCCCAACACCATGTTCCTCGTGCGTCCAATCGGGCCGAACGGCAAGCCGTTGCGTCTGGTGACCGGTTCGGACGAGGACGAGCCGCCGGCGATTTTGGCCCACTTGTCCGGTCGCATGCGGCTGCGGTTCATTCGCGTCGGCGTGGGCGACCGCGTGAAGCTGGAACTCTCACCCTACGACCTCACGCGTGGACGCATCACTTGGCGGCTGCGCAACGAGCGCGTGGAGTAGCGCCGCCCCATGAAAGTCAGTGCATCCGTGAAGCCGCGTTGCGACAAGTGCCGCATCATTCGCCGCCGCGGCCGGGTCCTCGTGATCTGCGAGAACCCGAAGCACAAGCAGCGACAGGGCTAGGCGGAGAAGCGTTATGGCACGTATCGCCGGCGTCGATATTCCGCGGGAAAAGCCCGTCGAGATCGCCCTGACCTATATCTACGGGATCGGGCGCACGAGCAGCCAGCGCATTCTGGCCGACGCAGGTGTGACCGGATCCACGCGGGTCATCGACTTGACGAACGATGATCTTGGGCGCATTCGAGACCAGATCGACCGCCATCTGCGCGTCGAGGGCGAGAAGCGGCGCGAGGTGCAGACCAATCTCGCGCGCCTGCGTGAGATTGGGTGCTATCGCGGCCTGCGGCATCGCCTTGGTCTGCCGGCGCGCGGTCAGCGCACGCGGACCAATGCCAGGTCACGCAAGGGACCACGCCGTTCGGTCGGAATCCGCAAGCGCGTGATTAAGAGGGGCTAGCATGGCCGAACGCTCCAGTCGCACCCGACGTCGAGATCGCACCCCGGTACCCAAGGGCGCCGCGCACGTGCACGCGACCTTCAACAACACGATCATCACGATCACGGACCTCCAAGGCGAGACTCTGACCAGCGTGAGCGGCGGCACGGTTGGCATCCGCGGATCCCGCAAGAGCACGCCGTTTGCGGCCCAGCAGGCCGCCGATCAGGCAGCGCGTCAGGCCATGGATATGGGCATGCGCGACCTGGACGTGTACGTTCGCGGTCCGGGGTCCGGGCGCGACGCGGCCATTCGCGCGTTGCAAGGATCCGGCCTCAACATCACGAGCATTTCCGACGTGACGCCGATTCCCCACAATGGACCGCGGCCACCGAAGCGCCGGCGCGTCTAGGCCGAATTCGAGGAACCAAGCGCCAATGGCACGTTACACCGGTCCAGTCTGTCGGCTCTGCCGCCGCGAAGGCGAAAAGCTCTTCCTGAAGGGCGACCGCTGTCATACGCCGAAGTGCGCGATCGAGCGGCGCGGCGATCGCGGCGGACCTGGGGCACGCGGGCTTTCTCGCCGTCGGGCAACCGAGTTCGCGGTGCAGCTGCGGGAGAAGCAAAAGGCCCGGCGGCTCTATGGGGTGCTCGAGCGACAGTTCCGCCGCTATTTCAAGCGCGCCGGCCGGGGCGCCGGGTCGCGTGGCGAGCGCCTGCTGCAGGAGTTGGAATTGCGCGCCGACAACGTCGTGTATCGGATGGGCTTCGCGCTCAGCCGGGCGCAGGCCCGCCAGCTCATCTCCCACGGCCACATGGTGCTGAACGGTCGCAAGCACACCATTCCTTCAGCCACGCTGAAGGTCGGCGACCAGGTGCAAGTGCGCGAAAAGAGCCGCCGGATCGAGGCGATTGCAAGCGCGCTGAGCCGGGCCGACGCCATGGGGCGTCCGGAATGGCTGCGCGTGACCCCCGATGAGTTCAGCGGCGTGGTGACGTCGCTGCCTGAACGCGACCACATTGACGCCACTGTGAACGAGCAACTCATCGTTGAGTTCTATTCCCGGTAGGGGATTCGTGCGGCGGCGCATGCGCGATATGCGCCGGCCGCACACGAGAGGACGCCTGTGTTACTAGAATCGTTGGAAGCCGCCAGTCCGGTTGAGCCCGCGCCAATCGCCGTCGAGCCCAAGGAGCTTGGCGACGACTACGGCGTGTTTCACATAGAGCCGCTGCGGCCCGGATTCGCGCACACCCTTGGCACGCCGCTTCGCCGGGCCTTGCTGTCGTCGCTGCCTGGCGCCGCCATCGCCACGGCCCGAATCGACGGCGCCTTGCATGAGTTCAGCACCCTTGAATTCATGCGGGAGGACGTTGTCGAGTTTCTGCTCAACGTCAAGCGCGTGCGGCTGCGGTCATTCAATCGGGAGCCCTCGCTGTGCATGCTCGAGCAGACCGGGCCCGGAATCATCACCGCGAGCCACATCGAGCTGCCGAGCGGGGTCGAGATCGTCAATCCCGACCACTACCTGTGCGAATTGCCCGGCGAGGGCCTGCTGCGCTGCGAATTCACGGTGGAGCAGGGCGTGGGATATGTCCCATCCGAGGGCACCAAGTCGTTGCCCATCGGTGTCATCCCACTTGATCGCGTGTTCACGCCGGTGACCAAGGTTGAATACCACGTTGAGCACGCCCAGGTCGGGCAGGACACCGAGCATGACCGGCTCGTGCTGCAGGTGTGGACCGACGGCACCACCGGGCCGCACGACGCCCTGCGCGCCGCGGCGCAGCAACTGGTGAAATCTTTCGGCATGATCGGCGGCGACGAAGTCGCGGCCGGACCGCCGGTCGACTTGCTGACCGACCAGGGCGTGGCGCCGGGCGAGCCGCTCGAGGACCTCAAGCTCTCGAATCGAGCGGTGAACTGCCTGAAGCGACATGGGGTCGAGACCATCGAGGAAGTCGCGGCAATGACCGAAGACGACCTCTTTGCTCTCCGTGGGATGGGTGTGCGTCTCGTCGACGAGATTCGCGCCGGGCTGGCCCAACGCGGTCTCGCGCTGGCCGACGGCGATGCTCCGGAGGAATCGAGCTAGCCATGCGCCACCGCCGCAAGGGTCGACACCTTGGATGTGACCCGGCCCGCCGCAAGTCTCTGGTGCGGGGCCTGGTGCGGTCGCTGCTCATGCACGGCCACGTCCAGACGACCGAGGCGCGGGCCAAGGCCATCCGACCTGAGGTGGACCGCCTGGTGACGCTGGCCAAGCGCGGCGACCTTCACGCCCGGCGCCAGGCGTTGGCGCGGCTGCCCGACCGCGAGGTCGTAAGAGATCTCTTCGACACCGTGCCCGAGCGGTTTGTCGATCGCACGAGCGGCTTCACCACGATCTATCGCCTCGGCCGACGCCTGGGCGACGGCGCGCCCATGGCGCGCGTGGAGCTCCTGTGACTCAATCCCGCACCATCCGCGCCACGGTCGAGTACGACGGCGCCGGTTTTGCCGGATTCCAGCGCCAGGCCGCCGCACGCGCGGTGCAGCAAGAGTTGGAAGTCGCGCTGGCATCCGTCATCGGCCACCCGGTGCACGTCATCGGCGCCGGTCGCACGGACGCAGGCACGCATGCAACCGGTCAGGTCGTCAGCGCGCGCGTGGAGACGCGACTCGATGACGCCACCCTTTGGCGCGCTTGGAACGCTCGATTGCCCGAGGATCTCGTTACCCACAGCCTGACGACGGCTGCCGACGGATTCCACGCGCGACGGGACGCAGTCGAACGCACCTACGAGTACCGCATCGTCCAGACTCCCCAGCGTCCGGCCTTGGACCGCGGCCGCGCGTGGCACGTCCGAGAGCCCCTCGACATTGCCCGCATGCAAGCGGCCGCCAGCGAGTTCGTCGGCACGCATGACTTTCGGGCGTTTACGATCGGACCCGAGACGCGCACCCGCCGTGACATCACGAATATCGCCGTGTGGCGCGAGGGGACCGCGGTCACCGTCCGCGTGTCCGGCAACGCCTTTCTGCACCGGATGGTGCGGCGAATGGTGGCTGCGCTGGCGCGGGTCGGACGCGGCGAGCTGACGGCCGGGGACGTGCGGCGATTGCTGCAGTCAGGCGATCGCGCCTCCGTGGGCGCCACGGCGCCCGCGCAGGGCTTGACGCTCATCGGCGTGCAATACCGCGGCGTCGGGCACCCATCCGACCAATCGGCTCCAGCTCTGGAGGTGATGGCATGAGCGCCCAATCGCCCGGCGTCCGCGACTGGCGGGTGGTCGACGCACGCGAACGTGTGCTCGGCCGCCTGGCAACCGAGGTTGCGCAGCTGCTGCGGGGCAAGCACAAGCCCGAGTTCGCGCCCAATCTCGATTGCGGCGATGGCGTGATCGTCATCAACGCCTCGGAGGTGCGGGTGACGGGAAACAAGCCGACCCAGAAGTACTACTACCGCCACTCGGGATATCCGGGGGGACTGCGGCAGACGCGGCTCGACCGAATGCTCGAGCAGCGCCCGGAGCGCGTGATCGAGCTTGCGGTCCGCGGCATGCTGCCCAAGAACTCGCTGGGACGGGCCTGCTTTCGCCGCCTGCGGGTCTATGCGGGCGCGGAGCATCCCCACGCCGGCCAACAGCCGAAGGCGGTAACCTAGCACCATGCTCGAAGGCAACTACTACTACGGCCTGGGCCGGCGAAAATCTGCCATTGCCCAAGTGCGGGTCTTTCCGGGCGGCGGACCGTTCATCGTGAACGGCAAGCCCATCGAGCAGTTCTTGCCCCTGGCCTTTGACCGATATCACGCGCTGGAGCCGCTGCGCGTGCTCGAAGAGGCCAACGTGGGAATCTCGGTTCTGGTGAAGGGCGGCGGGCAGCGCGGTCAAGCCGGCGCGATCCGTCTGGGGTTGGCGCGGGCGCTCTGCGAGATGGACCGCGAGTTTCGACCGCCGCTCAAGCGCGCCGGCATGCTGACGCGCGACGCGCGCGTGAAGGAGCGCAAGAAGCCCGGCCTGGTCGGCGCGCGCAAGGCCAAGCAGTTTACGAAGCGCTAGCTCCGCTCACTCGTCGTTCGTTGCGCTTGACGTAGTTTCGCCGTGCCGCGGGTCCGGCAGATCGAGTTCCGGCAGCGCCCGCAGCGACGCAATGCCAAAGTACGCGAGAAACAGGTCCGACGTGCCGAATTGCACCGGGCGGCCGGGCGTATCGAGCCGGCCGACTTCTTCCACCAACCCGCGGGCGAGCAAGGTGGCCAAGGCGCTGTCGGCGTCCACGCCCCTGATGTTCTCGATCTCCGAGCGTGTGACCGGCTGGCGATAGGCGATGATCCCCAGGGTCTCGAGCGCGGCGCGTGATAGGCGGGCGCGCGTCTCGAGGCCAAGCAACCGGCGGCAAAACGTCGCCGCCCGCGGCGACGAGACCATCCGATAGCCGTCGGCATGCTGCAGCAGCACGATGCCGCGGTCGGTGTAGGCGCCCTCGAGCCGTGACATCGAGTCGGAAACGTCCGCCGCCGGTGCGCCGGTGATTTCGGCAATCTCGTCAACGGTCAGCGGACGATCGGCGACAAACAGCAGAGCCTCGATGACGACGCTCAGGCCGAGGTCGTCGACCAACCCGTCGGCGAGTGCCCGGTCCTCGGCGGCCAACGGGTCGTCGTTGGGTGTTTCGGTCACGCCGCCTCCCCATCGCCGCCAGCCGGGGTTGGGGGCGTCCACCGCAATGTCATCTCGCCAAACGGCCGCGCCTGCACAACCTGCACGCTGCGCTCGATCACCAGGTGCAGCAATGCCATGAATGTCGCAACAAGCTCGTCGCGCCCGCTGCACTCCGCGGCAAGCGCCGAGAACGTCAGCTCACCGCCGCGAGCCATTCGCTCGCGAACGACGCGCACGCGCTCATCCACGGTGACGCGCCGGTGCGGCACCGGCGGACCCGCGTCTACCTCCTGGGCGCGGGCCGTGAGCGAGTGCATGGCGGCCATGAGCACGTCCAGATCGCCGCCCCCGGACTCCAGCGGCGGCTGGGCGACCAGTGGGGTGGCGACGCGAATGAACGACGACGCGCCCGACTCCCAACGATCGCCAAGCTCGGCGGCGACGGCCTTGAACGCCGCGTACACCCGCAACCGGGCGGCCAGATCCTCGGCCGTTTCTTCCTCCGGGTCGTCGGGATGGGCTGGCAAGAGCGCGCGTGACTTGAGCAGCAGCAGCTGGGAGCCGACGAGCAGGAACTCCGAGGCGGCGTCGGCGTATTGGGCCTCGATGTCCTGCGCGTAGGCGAGAAACTGGTCTGTGACCGCCAGCACCGAGAGGCCGGTGATGTCCAACCCCTGGCGCTCGATGAGTTCCAGCAGCAGATCGAGCGGCCCGTCGAAACCCTCGACCCTGACCTCGAAACCGGTGAGCGCCGAGTGCTGGCCGACCGCGCGCCACGGGACTCTCATCGTGCCGCGTCCAACTCCGCCAGCAGCCAGCCGCGGGCGTGATCGCGGTGGCCGTAGGCGCGAATGGTCGCCACGACGTCCGGCGCCGATCCGGCCAGCTCCGCCAGTTGCGCGCTGGCCTCGGTATGTTCCACCAGGCGCGCCACCCGGCCGCGACGGCTGCTCGCCGCATGCCGTCGCCAGAGGATGAGAAGCCACGGCGCGGAGGTTTCCAGCAATGTCAACAGCACGCGATCGATGCGTCCCGGGCGGCCCTTGCCCACATCATGCAGCAGCGCCGCCACCCAGAGCACGCGGTCGTCGGGTGTGGCTTCGCGGGCGGCCGCGTACACCGCCAACGAGTGTCGCTGATCGACTGGTTGCAGCCGCGCGAACAGCCGGCGCTCGTTGGCGGTCAGATGCTCCAGGGCCTCGGCCAGTTGCTCGTGCGGCACCGTGCGAATGAAGGTCCGCGCGAACTGGCGCACGCGGTACTTAAGCGCCAAGGAGCAGCTCGAAGACCCATTGTGCCGGGCCGCTGATGATGATCGTTCCCTGCGGAATCAGCCAAATGAGCAGAAAGATCCCGATGAGAAGGTAGGGGCCGTACCGTCGCATCTCGTTCAGCCGGTCGGCGAGCGGCTGCGGAACGACTCCGACGAGCACGCTGAATCCATCCAACGGCGGGATCGGCAGCAGGTTGAACACTGCAAGCACGATGTTGAGTTCTATCGCCACTAGCAACGCCCTCGCCGCCAGGACATCGGGCGTTGATCCAATCAGGTCCGTCAACGAGCCTAGAAGCTGGCGCGTGACTGGTGTCAGCGCCAATGCGAGCGCAACGTTGGATGCCGGGCCGGCGAGCGCCACCAGCGCCATCCCGCGGTTGAGGCCGAAGCGGAGCCGGTAGGGATTGACCAGCACCGGCCGCCCCCACCCGAAAGGAGCGATGGCAATCATGAGCGTGCCCAGGGGATCGAGGTGACGCATGGGGTTGAGCGTCAAGCGCCCTTGGAGCCGCGGAATGTCGTCGCCCAGCCACGTGGCGGCCAGCGCGTGCGCGGCCTCGTGAATGGTGATCGCCACGACGAACGCGACGATCACCATGATGAGGAACTCCGGGTCGGAGGCGTACCTCAGCAACATGGCGCGGTCCTAGAGCCTGTAGTTGACATAATGCTCAACACTGACATCATTCCGGCCGCAGCCGAACCGGGTCGCCGCGTTTCGCGCCAAGGGACGCTTCGGCGCTGCCGCCGGGCACCGCGATCTCCAACAGCCCCAGGCTGCTGACCACGGCGACCGGATCCGGTCCCGACCCGTAGGTTGGTTGCACGCCGTCGATTCGCAGATCGCGGAGCTCCACGACACCGTGCGCGATGGCCCGGACGGCGGCGCCCGGAATGTTGGTAATTAGATTGCCGAATCGATCGACGTGCACGATCCGTCCCTCCACGATGCCGCCCGACGGCTGCGCCAGAGTGTCGGGGGCGGGGAGGGCATCTTCGATGGGCGACGCCATGGCGTCCGGTCGCACGTAACACGCCAGATGCCCCGCGACTGGGGCGAACACGTCGCGCCCGTGAAACGTGGGCTGGGGATCGGGCTGCCAGAATTCCGGCCGGTCGAGATGCCACGCGCCCTCGACCGCGGGGGCGCCCATCAGGAGCCCGTTGTCGGGACCGACCAGCCACCGCGACGCCGCACGCACGATCAACCCGCGCCGCTGGCCACCCACGCCCGGATCGACGACCGCGACGAGGATCGCGCCCGCCGGCAGTCGCTCCAGCGAGGCCGCCACGACGACCGAACCAAAGGCGATGTCCTGCGGGGGAACGCCGTGCGTGATCGACACCACGCGAGCCTCCGGCGCCTGGGCCAGCACGGCGGCTTCCATCTGGCCGGCGTATGGGTCGCTTGTCCCGAAGTCGCTGATCAGGGCGACGAGCCGCTGCATTAGCCCACGTTTACCGGCAAGTACATGCCGCCCATGGTGGCAGGGATGGCGCTCGCCGGCCGTGGTGAGCCAAACAATCGGAGACGCCAATACCTCGTTGACATAACGCTACCTTGCAGTCGAACCGTCGGCAGCGGTGTGGGCGGTCTCCGATAGCCGCACTCGAATGCGCCGCAGCGCGTCGCGAAGCGCCAGCTCTGGGTCGATTCCGGCATCCTTGGCGGCCAGCGCCAGGCCCAGAAGCGCATCGCCAGCGCGGGCATCGTCTGCGTCGAGTCCGGCACCGCGATACCAAGTCTGCGCGTCGACGGCGCTCGGCGTCAGTCCATCGGACGCCGCACGCTGATCCAGGGTTCCGGCAAGTTTGGCCGCCTGCGCCAGGGCCGGCAGCGCCCCATCCGGGTTCGCCTGGCCGTTGCGCGCGGCTTCGGCGCGTTTGGCGTCCCGCCAAATGGCCGCCGCCTCGGATACATGGCGCGCGGTCTGCTCGCCGAACACGTGCGGGTGACGGCGCACCATCTTGGCGGTGATGCCCTCGACGACGTCCGGCCAGGCGAACGTCTCGGCCTGGCGCGCGATTTCGGCGTGGAGCACGATGTTGGCCAGGAGGTCGCCAAGCTCGCCGGCAAGATCGTCGGGCTCGCCCTCGTCAACGGCGTCGACGACCTCCGCCGCCTCTTCCAGGACGTATTTTCGCAGCGATGCGTGCGTCTGCGCGCGGTCCCACGGGCAGCCCTCGGGTCCCCGGAGAGTTTCGAAGACTTTGCGGAGACGGGCGATCGACCGATCGAGCGAAGCCTCCGTGGGCTCCGCGCGCAGGGACAATGGGAACTCTGTCGGTCGATCGCCGACGTCATGCCAGGTGGTCGAGCGCCACGGGCGCGCGCGCAGGTGAACGTCCTGGCCAAACTCCTGCGCCATCGTTCGGCGCCAGCGTTCAAGCTCGGCCGCATCGCGAATCCCCCGCACCACCGCCGCCATCGCCGGGTCGGGTCGCCAAGACTCTGCCGCGGGGCCGATCATCGCCGGTCCAAGCGCCTGAGGTCCGTCCAGCCCGACGATCACAACTTTGACGCCCGCATCCGCCATCACCTCGCGAACGATGGCCGCCCCCGGATCGTCGTCGGGTCCGTAGCCCGGGGCCAGGTAGGTCAGCGCGCCCGTCCCCAGGCCACGCAGCGTTGCTTCCCACGATTCTCGCGATGGCGGGCACAGCCGCACCACCGGCCGACCCACCAAGCCCTCGGGCGGATCAATCCAACTGAGGAGCGTGTCGGCTTCTCGAGTCGCCAGCCGAGCTTGTGGCGCAAGCGCGGCGGGGTTGCCGACGCCCACGAAGACGACCGTGCACGATCGAGGTAATGTCATTCGCTTCACAAACGCGACCGACGAGGCTGGGCTATTCTAGGCGTCGGTCTTGCCGCGCATCGTGGCGCGTTCCGTCAACGACGCGGGCCCACGCGCGCGACACCAGCTAGGCGTGGTCTCATGGCGGTCCCAACCGACGCGCGGTATTCGCGCGAGCACGAATGGGCTCGATTTGACGGCGACGACGTCGTCGTGGGCATCACGCGCTATGCCGCCGACGAGCTAGGCGACGTGGTGTATGTGGAGCTTCCCGCGGAAGGCCTCCACGTCGAAGTGATGGACGAATTTGGCACGGTTGAGTCCGTGAAGGCCGTGTCGCCGCTCTACGCGCCAGTGGCCGGAGAAATAATCGCGGTCAATGCCGCGCTCGACGGCGCGCCCGAGCTGATCAACAGCTCGCCCTTTCTCGAGGGCTGGCTGATCCGCGTGCGCCCGGACGACGCCGCCACGGCCATTGAGGACTTGCTGGACGCCGAGGCTTACGACGCATTCGTGGATGAGCTACTCGCCTAGCACCGACGCCGACCGCGCCCGCATGCTGCGGACGATTGGCGTTGACTCCATCGACGACTTGTTCGTCGATATCCCAGACGCCCATCGCGATCCCGCGCTCGACTTGCCCGAGGCCCTCCCCGAGGTCGACGTGCTGCGCCTGGTCCGTGGGTTGGCGGACCAAAACCAAGTCCCCGAGGGCGTTCCCAGCTTCCTTGGGGCCGGCTTCTACCGCCACTTCGTGCCGGCGCTCGTGGATCAGCAGCTACTGCGCTCCGAGTGGTACACGGGATATACGCCCTATCAGGCGGAGATGACGCAGGGCACGCTGCAAAGCATGTATGAGTTTCAAAGCCTCGTCTGCCGCCTCACGGGCATGGAGGTGGCCAATGCCTCGCTCTACGACGGCGCGACCGCGTTGGCGGAAGCGGTGCTCATGTGCCGGGCTATCACTCGCCGGCCCGGCGTCGTCATGGCCGGCACGGTGCATCCGGCCTACCGGGAAGTCGCGGCCACCTACACCCAGGCAGTCGGCGTGGACATCCGCACCGTCAACGGTTGGTCGCGGTCGGACGCCGGCGTGGCGCCGGACGTCGCGGCCGTCGCCGCGGCCATCGACGACACGACGGCCTGCGTGGTGCTGCAGCGCCCGGACTTCTTCGGCTGGGTGGTCGATCCGACGCCCGTGGTGGAGGCGGCCGAGCGCCACGGAGCCAAGGTCGTCTACGTCGTCACCGACCCAATCTCGCTTGGCCTGCTGACGCCCCCGGGCGACCTGGGCGCCGACGTGGTGGCGGGAGAGTTGCGGTCGTTGGTCGGCCCGCCGGCCTACGGCGGACCCGGCGCGGGGATGCTCGCGACACGGAAGGCGTTCATTCGCCGGCTCCCGGGGCGCATTGCCGGTCGCACCACCGACCTTGATGGACAGCAGGGATTCGTCCTGACGCTGCAGACCCGTGAGCAGCACATCCGGCGCGAACGCGCCACGTCCAATATCACGACCAATCAGGCCTTGGTGGCGCTCGGCGCCGCCATTTCGATCAGCGCTCTTGGACCCGGTGGCGTGCGCGGTCTGGCGACGCGCAGTCTGAGCGCGGCCCATCGCTGCGCAGCGGCGCTCAAGGGCGTCGGGGCGACGGTCTTCGACGCCGCGCCGTACTTTCACGAGTTCATCCTGCATGCGCCTCGCGGCGGCGAAGCAACGGTCGAAGCGCTGGCCGCCCATGGGGTGTTCGGCGGCTATCCGCTGGGCCGCGTCGAACCTGCCCTCGATGACGCCCTCTTGGTGTGCGCGACGGACCTCACCACACGTGCCGACGTCGAGGCGCTTACGAATGCCTGGCAGGCGATCCATCGTGGCTAGCGAGCCGTTGATCTTCGAGCTCGCCAGTCCCGGCCGCCCCGGCGTGCGGCCGCCGCTGGCGCAGTTTGACGACGTGGAGCCGGCATCGGTGCTGCCCGAGGGCCAGATCCGCGAGTCGCTCGACCTGCCGGAGGTTTCGGAAATCGACGTGATGCGCCACTTCGTGCGCCTCTCGCAGCGCAACCACAGCATCGACACGGCCATCTATCCGCTCGGCTCCTGCACGATGAAATACAACCCCAAGATCAACGAAGTGACGGCGCGGCTGCCGGGGCTTTTGGAGCCGCATCCGTACCAGCCCGAGACCTCGGTGCAAGGGTTGCTGGCGCTGATTCACGACCTGGAAGCCGTGCTGGGCGAGATCGCGGGCTTCGCCACGGTCACCACGCAGCCGGCGGCCGGATCGCAGGGCGAGATGGTGGGCCTGCTGTGCATTCAGGCCTGGCTGCGCAGCCGCGGCGAGCGGCGCACCACCGTGCTGGTGCCTGACTCGGCGCATGGCACCAATCCCGCCACGGCCACGATGACCGGCATGCGCGTTGAGCCCTTGGGCACGGCGGCGGACGGCAACATCGACCTGGCCGAGCTGGACGCCAAGCTCAACGACGACGTGGCCGCGCTCATGCTCACCCTGCCGACCACGCTTGGCCTGTTCGAGCAGCGGATCCTCGAGGTCACGCGGCGCGTGCATGCGGCCGGTGGGCAGGTGTATGGCGACGGCGCCAACATGAACGCGATGCTGGGCCGCGTGCGTCCGGGCGATTTGGGCATCGACGTGATGCACCTGAATTTACATAAAACATTCACCACACCCCACGGCGGTGGGGGTCCCGGCGCCGGAGCGCTCGGCGTTCAGGCCCATTTGGCGCCGTTCCTGCCGGGTCCGAATATCGTCAAGAACGGCTCGGGCTATGCGCTGGAGCCGGCGGGTCCCGACAGCATCGGCCGGGTGCATTCGCACGTCGGCAACGTCGGAAACTTGGTCCGGGGCTACACCTACATTCGCAGCCTGGGACGCGACGGCATGCGCGAAGTCGCCGATGACGCGGTGCTGCACGCCAACTACCTGCGGGCGCGACTGGCGCCGCACTACGACATTCCCTACGACCGCATCTGCATGCACGAGGTGGTCCTGGCGGGGACGCGGCAGCGATCGCTGGGCGTCCGCACCACCGACATCGCCAAGCGTCTCATCGACTACGGCGTCCATCCGCCCACGGTCTATTTCCCGCTCATCGTCGACGAGGCGCTGATGATCGAGCCCACCGAGACCGAATCGATCGAGTCTCTCGACCAGTTCGCGGAGGCCATGATCAGCGTGGCCCACGAGGCCAAGACCGCTCCGGACCTGCTGCACGCCGCGCCGAGCGCGGCGCCCGTTCGCCGGCTGGACGAAGTGACGGCCAACCGCTCCCCGGACGTGAACTGGATCAACGCCGACTAGCACCGAACGCTCAGCCGGCTTGGAAGCGCTCCCAGGTGACGACGTGCAAATGCGCCTCGCGCGGCGTGCGGAACGCCAGGGCGGTGCCCGCGGGACTGATCCGCCAATCCAGCACCTCCATGTCGACGTTGTGGAGGTCCGGGTCGGTCAGCGCGCCCTCCAAATGGAACTTGGGAGCGGCCAGCCGCCACAGGCGGAACGGGCGGCCGGGACTTCGTCTGAGCGACACAGCCAACAGGCCAGTCTCGTCCGGCATCCAGCGCAGACTCATGCGGGACGGCAGCGTCCACCGGCGGCCGCTGAACAGGTCGATGGCGAACTGCCCATTGCGGCCACGCTCGTCCAGCACCACCGCGAAGGTCATGTGCCGACCGGATGGCGATACCTGCGCCGTCCGCACGCGCCGACCGAGGGTCCATTCGTGCTCGAGCTCGCCGAGGGGACCGACAACTCGCAGCGTGGTGGCCGCGTCCAAGCCATCACGTCCGATCACCAGGAGCATGCCGTCGGCACGCCATCCGGCAACGCCGCCCAACACTCGGGCCACGACGCGGCGGTCCCCGCCGTCCAACCGGGTGCGAACCACGTCGGCCGGCGTGGTAAACGGCTGTTGGGCGCCCGGGTGCCAGAGGCTCCCCGCCAGGTGCGTCTCCGCGGGATTGGGCAGCGGCCGGCTGCCGATCCGCGGCACTTCCCAGGTGGCCAGCGTGCTGCGGTCGTGCACGCGGATGGCCTCGCGCTGTTGGCCCGCGGTCAGGACGTACCGCCGCGACCTCGAGAACCGGCCCCACACGTGCATCACGACCCGCTCGTCGCCAGTCTCAATGTTCACCGCGCGGGTATATGGAAGCCCGTCCTCACCCACATCCAGCATCCAGACCTCGCCGCCATCGGGCGACCAAATCCATCCGGGGAGCACCGTGCGGGAGACCACCTCCCGCAGCCGCACGGTGGCGGGGTCTATGCCGGTGGCCACGCCTGCTCGAACTCGTTGAGGTAGGGCCCGCCGAAGCGTACGTCCGGCTGGTCGTAGATCGACTGCCAGCGCGCGGGATTCTCGAGGTCGATCTCGAACGGGAGCCCGCCGCGCGGCGCGTAAATCGCGGGCCAATCGGCGGCGACCCAGGGCACCGGGTTCGTGCTGGCGCGCATGGCGTCGTACCGCACCTCGAAGTGCAGGTGCGGCGAGCCGCTGCAGGCGTGGGTCACCGAGTCACCGCTCTCGGCGATCACCTCGCCGCGGCGGACCTCGGCGCCAATGTTTGTCACCACGCTCCGCGACAGATGCCCATATATCGTCGTGATGCCGAGCTGCGGATGGTCGATGGCCACATGGAGCGGCCACGCGCGTCGCACGCCGCCGATCTCGCGCACGATGCCGTCGGCCGCGGCCAGGATGTCGCCGCCGCAGGCCATGCCAAAGTCGACGCCAAAGTGCAGCCCCTGGCCCGCGAAGTAGATGCTGCGGCGCATGCGGTAGGCAAACGTGGTGTTGCCGTACCACTGGTCCAGCCACCACGTTCGGGGCGACGATTCACCGGGGACCGGCAGCGACAACGCTTCCACGGCAGGCGCCGGGCGCGCGGTCACCGGAGCGACGGTCGCCAATCCAAGTCCGGCGACATAGGCCAAGACTCGCCGTCGGCCGACCAGCGACACGGGCTGAGGCATGACGGCGTGATCTCTCCCCGCTAAGGCCAGCGCCGCCGCCGTCGGCGGCGCGCCGAACAAGCGTGCGAGACTGTGGCGCGCCACAGTCATCAGGTACCAGGATGCGGATTACGCGCATCGAGCGAATCGTCGTCGACGCTGGTCACACGCCCACGGCGGGACGCCACATGCGGCGAGGGCTGGCCGACTGGGCCCTCTCCGAGCTATGCAAAGTTACCACCGACACCGGTCTCGTCGGCTGGGGCGAGACCCTGCCGCATTACACCTGGGGCGTCGTCACCGACGCCGGCGTGGAGCGCGCCATGGGCGCGAACCCGGCCGACCTGCTCTGGGACGACGCGCTCGGCGCCGGGCTGCAGCAGGCGCTCTTCGACCTGGTTGGGCAGTCGCTCGGCGTGCCCGTGCACCGGCTCTTGGGTTCCGCCGTGCGCGCGCGCTGCCCCCTGGCCTGGTGGTGCTACGACATGCCGCCGCACGACTGGGCGGCGGAGGCGCGCGCCGGCATCGAGGCGGGGTATTCCGCGTTCAAGCTGAAAGCGCGGCCGTGGTTCGACATCGTCGAGCAGGTGGAGGCCGTCAGCGCCGCCACGCCCCCGCACGCCAAGCTGGACCTGGACTTCAACGCACTGCTGGTCGACGCCGGGCACGCCAAGCCGGTGCTGACCGCATTGGCCGGCTATCCCAAGGTCGCGATCTTCGAAACACCGATCCCCCAGACCGACGTGGGTGGGAATCGCGCCCTGCGGTCGGCCGTGCCGCGACCGATTGCCATGCACTTCGACTCACCGCCGTTCTTGACGGCGGTCAAAGAGGACGTGTGCGACGGCTTTGTGGTTAGCGGCGGCGCCGCGGCGTGCCTGCACCAGGGAGCGCAAGCCGCCGCCGCCAACATGCCGCTGTGGCTGCAACTCGTCGGCACCGGGATCACGACGGCGTTCGCGATGCACCTGGGCGCGGTGCTGCCGGCGGCGCGCTGGCCGGCCATCACCTGCCTCAACACCTACGCCCACCACCTTCTCACCGAACCGCTGTCGGTCGAGCATGGCTACGTGCCGGTGCCCCAGGCGCCCGGGCTCGGCGTGACCGTGGACGAAGACCTCGTCCATCGCCTGCGGCGACCCGACGCCAGCCCGTTCGAGCTACCGCGCACCATCTATACGGTCCGCTGGGCCGACGGGCGCACCGCCGAGTACGTGGACCGCGACGTCTACGAGCCCGATTTCATGGCCGGCAACCAGCCCGTCTTCGAGCGCGGCGTGACGCTGACCACGAGTGAGGACGACGGCAGCGTGGCCTTCGACCAACGCTTCCGATCGATCGAGGCCGCGGGCTGCCTGGTTGGCGCGTCCTAGACACGGGGCGCTGGTTTTACATAACGCACAAGGTGTCAAGCCATTCGTCGGCCCAGGTCCTAGCGGTGAGATCTCGCGTTTGACCGCCGCGGGGCGATGCGGACGCTCGTCTCGAAATACTCTTCGACCTCGCCAGGAATCACCACGGTCATGGCGCGGCGTTCGTGGCTTTCCCGACGGGCCTGCCGCAACTCTCGTGGCGCCCGGATCAACCGGCGTCCACGGGCCGGGACGTCGCTGCGGTTGACTATGGGCGAAGACGGCGGGCAGACTGCCGTTTCTGTTTGGCATTAGTAGAACTAATACGCATTAGTTCTACTAACGATCCACAAGACACCCCAGGTGCGTAAGGTGTCAAGCCGCGAGCGGTGTGTAGTGCCG